>NCGX01000024.1 GCA_002256995.1 Hydrogenophilales bacterium 16-64-40 | reverse complement strand
CGGCGCGCTCGCGGACTTCGGGGGAATACTTTACGGGTTTCTTCATGGCTCCATCTTCTCAAGAGTTGGAGCCTCCTCAAAATCCGGGGCGGTTCAGTTTTAGTCATAATAGTTATTCAAGAGACCCATCGGTTCGAACGTTTTTAATATAGAGGCACCGAGCGTTTTCGCCACTAAGCCATTGATCGATCAGATCAACTGTTGCCCCAATCTCCATATTGCGTCATGAAGAACCGGATGTAGCCCCTTTAATTAAGCGGCCTCCGCGCCGCCGTCCGCCAACCGCAGAATCTCACGGTAGCCGCCCGCAACTAGCGCCTGCGCCTCGTCCAGCAGGGTTGCCGTGTCAGCGTCCGGCACGGCGGCGCTGTCGATCAGGCGCAGCATCGTGGTCCAGCGTTCACACTGGTTCGCCACGATCTTCGGTGCGGCGAAACCTTGGCGCCGCAGTTCGGCGGCGCGGCTGACGAGGCGGAATTTCGCGGCTTCGAGTTGCGGCGGCAGCGGCAGGGACAGATCGAAGGCGATGTCGAGGCGGTAGGGCACATCGACGGGCGTGTCCGGCTGCGGCGGCGGGCGCCACGACAGTTCGTCGGGGGCGGGCGCGGTGCGCGCGGGGTCGAGCGGGAATTTGTGGAAGCCCCATTTCGCGCCCATCCAGCACTCGAGCAGCACGCGGTCGTCGTCGACCATGCACAACTCGCCGCCGGGGGTCGCGAGTTCGGCGTCACCCGGCAGCGGGCCGTAGGCGCGCGGGTCCAGTTTCCATCTTGAAAAGTCGCGCTGGGGCGGGGTGCCGTAGTCGGCTTCGAGCGCGCGCCAGATCGTGATGAAGGCCTGGTAGTCGCGCCGGTAGTCCGGGTTGCGGCGGAGGAATTCCCACGCCCACTGGTCGCGCGTGAGGCGGGCACAGTGGGCGTAGGGGTCGGCGTCCATGTTCAGATCGGCAGAAAGACCATGCTGGCGACGTTGACCACGCCGAAGCGGATCGCGCGATTGCTTTTGTCTTCGATGATTTTTGCCAGGGTGTCCTGGAGACCGATGAGTTTGCCGAACTCGCGTTCGAAGCTGAGGTTGGGCACGCCGCCGGCGCCCATGCTGTTGCTGTGCAGGACCAGTTCGCCTTGGGCGTTGCGGGCATTTGACAGTTTCCACACCACGGCCTCGGTATTGCGGGCGGCGTTGTACAGTTTTTGCGCACCGACTTCGGTCAGCAGGTAAAACTCGGTCTGGTGGCCGAAGGCGCCCATGTGCATGACCAGCAGGCCGTCCATCAGGGTTTTCACCCGGTCGCCGGCGAAATCGCTGCGCCAGGGTTCGAGCAGCGCGGTTTCCCAGGGCAGGTTTTTGTGCGGCGCCAGCTGCCAATTTTCCACTGGGCGAAACAGCGCTGCGGTGGCGGCGCCGGCGCTGGCAAAGCCGGACTTGCGCCACTCGTTGGGATTGCGGCGGTAGAGCTTGAGGGTGAGGGCCTTGAGAGCGGCGATGACTTCCTGCTGGTGGATTTCAATCACCGTATCGATGTCGCCCTTGGCCAGTTCCTTGATGCTGAAGCTGCGTACGCTGCTGCTGCCGTCGCGGCGCGCGATGGGCGGGCTGCTGCAGGCAGCGAGCAGGGAAGCCGTCAACAGGCAGGCGAGCAGGGCGGGGCTACGGTTCACGAAGAACAGCTTACCTCAATCTTTCTCGCCCAGTCAGGCGGTTCGGCGGCATAGGCTTCGTATTCCGGCTGCTCGTCGAACGGGCGCGCCAGCAGCGCGTGCAGGCGGTTCACCTCACTGTAATCGCGGTCGTCCGCCGCGCGGCGGATGGCGATCTCGGCCAGGTGGTTGCGCAGGATGTACTTGGGATTGACGCGCCGCATTGCCGCAGCGCGTTCAGTGTCGACGGAGCCCTGCTGGCGCAGTGCGGCGGCATAGCGCGCCGCCCAGGCGTCGAAGGCTGCGCGGTCGAGGAACAGGTCGCGCAGCGTGTTGGGGGCATTTTCCCCGCTGTCGAAGTTGCACAGGCGGCGCAGGAAGATCGTGTAGTCAACATGGTTCTGCGCCAGTAGCTGCAGCGCGTCCATCACCAGCGTGGCCGTTTCACTGCCCGGCGGCAGGCCAAACTTGGCGGCCATGCGCTCGAGGTAGGCGCGGCCGAACAGTTGCGGGTATTCGCTGATCGCCTGCGATGCGGCCTCCACCGACATCAGCGGCACCAGCGTCTGCGCCAGCTTGGTGAGGTTCCACGCCGCCACATCGGGCTGCTGGTCGAAGGCATAGCGGCCGCCAGTGTCGGAATGGTTGCAGACGTAGCCGGGATCGAAGGCGTCGAGAAAGCCGAACGGGCCATAGTCGAGGGTGAGGCCGAGGATGGACATGTTGTCGGTGTTCATCACCCCGTGCGAAAAGCCCACCGCCTGCCAGTGCGCTATCAGCTCGGCGGTGGAGCGCGCAACCTGGCGCAGGAACTCGGGGTAGGAGTCGGCAAGCGCCAAAAGCTCGGGGTAGTGGCGCGCAATGACGTAATCGGCCAGCTGCCTGATCGGCTCGATCTGGTTGCGGTAATAGAAGACTTCGAAGGAGCCGAAGCGCACGAAGCTCGGGGCGAGGCGCGTCACCAGCGCGGCGGTTTCCTGGTCCTCGCGGTACACCGGACGGTCGCTGCCGACGATGGCGAGCGCGCGGGTGGTGGGGATGCCGAGCGCGTGCATCGCCTCGGAACACAGAAACTCGCGGATGCTCGAGCGCAGCACCGCGCGGCCGTCGCCGCCGCGCGAGTAGGGGGTGCGGCCGGCGCCTTTCAGCTGGATTTCCCAGCCTTGGTCCGCCGCATTCTTCACTTCGCCCAAGAGGATCGCGCGGCCGTCGCCCAGCTGCGGCACGAAATGGCCGAATTGGTGGCCGGCGTAGAGCGCGGCGACGGCGTCCATGCCGGGCAGCAGCTGGTTGCCCGCCAGCGCCTCGATCAGCTCGGGACGCTTCATTTCGCTTGCATCGAGGTCGAGCAAGGCCAGCGCTTCCGGGCTGTAGCAGACCAGGTAGGGATCGGGAACGGGGGTCGGGCAGACGCGCGAATAATAGGCTTCCGGCAGACGGGCAAAGCTGTTGTCGAAGGCAAGCGATTCAAGTTTTGGCATGGGCGAATTTTAAGGCTTTGGCGTGGCAAGGCGACCTCGCCGGGCAGAGGGATAATTTGTGCTGTGCCTGGACGGTCGACCACAAAAACCATGACTCGGCAGCGGTTTAGCCTCGGCAGAAACTGCCGTTAATAATGGATAACCAGCCCGGCCGCGGGCTGGCGCAAACCCGATTGCGCCCCAGGAGGCAAGCGTTCATGAGCCCTCTCGATATTCAGCCCACCACGGCGGTGGAGGCGCTTTCGCTTTCCGCCATCATCGGCTCCCTGAGCTACGCCCTCGATCTGACCGAAGGCTTGCCTGCCGGGCACAGCCTGCGCTGCTGCTGGGTGGGCATGCATGTGGGACAGCAGATGGGAATGGACAGCGAGGCGCTCTCGCATCTTTATTACACGCTGCTGCTGAAGGACGCGGGCTGCAGCAGCAATGCCGCGCGCCTGTTCGAGCTGTATGGGAGCGATGACAGGCTGCTCAAGCGCGACTTCAAGCTGGTGGATTCCGACAGCCTGGTGCGCCTCGGAAGCTTCGTGCTGTCGCATGCCGGGGTCGGCAAATCCCTGCACGAGCGGGTGAGCCGCATCCTCAATCTGGCCCAGAACGGCGAGCAGTTCGCCACCGAACTGATTGCCACGCGCTGCGAACGCGGCGCGCATATTTCCATTCAGCTGGGATTTGACGCCGAAGTGGCTGCCGGGATTCGCTGTCTGGACGAACACTGGAACGGTCGGGGAAAACCGGCCCGCCTGGGCGGGGCGGACATCCCGCTCGGCTCGCGGATCGCGCTGCTGTCGCAGGTGGTGGACGTGTTTCATTCCGCAGCAGGCAAGGAACATGTGGTGGAGGAAGTGCACAAGCGCTCGGGGTCGTGGTTCGATCCCGCCGTGGTGGAGGCTTTCCTGCAGGCGCAGCGGCAGCCCGGATTCTGGGAAGCGCTGAGCGACTCCGATCTGCAACGGCGCATCGGCGAAATCGAGCCGGCATCGAAAGTGGTCCGGATCGACGAGCAGCGGCTCGACACCATCGCCGAAGCCTTCGCCCAGGTGGTCGATGCGAAGAGCAATTACACCTACGGCCATAGCACCCGGGTGGCGGCCTATACCGAAGTCGTCGCGACCAGGCTCGGCCTGCCGCAGCAACGGGTTCGCTGGCTGCGTCGCGGGGCGCTGCTGCACGACATCGGCAAACTGGGCGTCAGCAACGCCGTGCTGGACAAGCCGGGGCGGCTGGACGAAGACGAATGGGCGCAGGTGAGGGCGCATGCCGCCTATTCCGAACAGATCCTGGCGCGGCTCCACATTTTCTCGGAGCTGGCCTTTGTCGCCGCGGCGCATCACGAGCGGCTCGACGGCAAGGGCTATCCGCGCGGGCTGGCGGCCGACCGCATTCCGCTCGAAACCCGCATCATCACCGTCGCCGACATTTTCGATGCCATCACGGCCGAGCGGCCTTACCGCGGCCCGATCCCGGTGGCCGATGCGATCGCGATGATGGAGAAGGAGCGCGGCACGGCAATCGACGGCGCCTGCCTGGATGCCTTGAAGCAGGCCCTGCCCGAGCTCGGATTCTAGTCGGCGTTCCCGTACAGCTGCACCGCGAAGCCGTCGAGTTCCCACTCGGCCTTCAATGGCCAGCCGGCGTTTGTCGCAATGGCGCTGAATTCGTCGCGCCGGAACTTGTAGGAGTTTTCGGTGTGTAGCGTTTCGCCGAGGGCGAAATGGAAGCGCTGGCCGGCGACGCTCACGTCCTGTGCGGCGAGGCTGGCCAGGTGCATCTCGATGCGGCCTGCGGTCGGGTTGTAGAACGCGTAGTGGCGGAAGCGCGAGGTGTCGAAGTCCGCATCCAGTTCACGGTTCAGCCGTTCGAGCAGGTTGAGGTTGAAGGCGGCGGTGACGCCGGCCGCGTCGTTGTAAGCCGCATGCAACTGCAGCGGATCCTTCTTGAGGTCGAAACCGATCAGCAACTGGCCTGCCGTGCCGGCCAGCCGGCGAAAGCGAGTGAGCAGCGTGGCCGCCGCGTCGGGTGCGAAGTTGCCGATGCTGGAACCGGGGTAATAGATGAGCCGCCGGCCTTCCGCCAGGTGGGGCGCCGCCGCGTCCAGGTCGCGGATGAAGTCCATTCCCAGCGCGGTGACGGCAAGCCCCGGGTGATCACGCGAAAGGGATTCCGCTGCGGCTGAAAGCGGTCCGCCGGCAATGTCCAGTACGACCAGGTGGCTGGGGTGGAGGGCCGGCAGCAACAGGCGCACTTTGGCGCACTCCCCGGCCCCCGGTTCGACGATGCAATCCACCGCTCCGATGGCGGCGGCGATCTCGCCGAGCCGCGCACGCAGCAGCGCGCCTTCGGTGCGGGTGAGCGCGTATTCGGGTTGCGCGCAGATCGATTCGAACAGTCGGCAGCCCGCTTCGTCGTAGAAGTATTTGGGTGGGATGGATTTGGGGCAGGCGGCCAGACCGGCCAGCACGTCGCTGCGTAAATCGTCGCGATCGGCGGGAAAGTTCTTGAAGGTAAAAGACACTCAGGCTCCGATCGAAACCTGGCTGCCGGCGGCCAGCCGCCCGATTTCCGCCGCCTGTGCGAAGCCGTGCCGGCTAAATATTTCGAGCACCGCATCCCTTGATGCGGGCGTGCAGCTCACCAGCAGGCCGCCGCTGGTTTGCGGGTCGGTCAAGAGGGCGCGTTGCCAGTCGGCGATGCCGTCGGCGAGCTGCACCTCGCTGCCGTAGCTCGCCCAGTTGCGCTCGCTGGCACCGGTGATGTGGCCGCCCTGCGCCAACTCGCCCACGCCGGGAAACAGGGGCAGCCGGGCCAGTTCGACGCGTGCCGCGAGTTTCGAGGCGCGGGTGATTTCGAGCAGGTGGCCAAGCAGGCCGAAGCCGGTGATGTCGGTCATCGCGTGCACGCCTGCGGTTGCGGCCAGATCGGCGCCGGGGGTGTTGAGCTGGGTGGTGGCTGCAATCATCGCCGCGTATTGATCCGGACTCAGCTGGTTTTTTTTCAGTGCTGCGCTGTAGATGCCGACGCCCAGCGGTTTCCCGAGAATCAGCAGATCGCCGGCCTCGCCGCCGCTATTCTGCTTGATGCGGCGCGGATCGACCACGCCGATGCCGACCAGGCCGTAGATCGGCTCCGGCGCGTCGATGGAGTGGCCGCCGGCAATGGGAATCCCGGCGGCTTTGCAAACCGACTCGCCACCGGCGAGAATCTGCCGGATGACGCTGTTGGGCAGCTTGCCGATCGGCATGCCGACGATGGCCAAGGCGAATAGCGGCCGCCCGCCCATGGCATAGACGTCGGACAGCGCGTTGGTGGCGGCGATGCGGCCGAACTCGTAGGGGTCGTCGACGATGGGCATGAAGAAATCGGTGGTCGCCACGATGGCCTGCTCATCGTTCAGGCGGTAGACCGCGGCGTCGTCGCCGTGCTCGATTCCCACCAGCAGGTCGGGATAGGCGGCTGCCAGGTGTGAAGAAAAGGGTGTGTCGGCCAGAATCTCGCGCAGCACCGAAGGCGCGATCTTGCAGCCGCAGCCGCCGCCGTGAGAGAACTGGGTGAGCCGGATGGGTTGGTCGAGAATGGAATCGTTCATGGTTCGAGTGCCTGTCGAGAGTGGCGCCTGCAATGAATCGGCTAAAGTGCTTTATATAACATGAACCCAATATGAGCCCAGCGCGACCCATCAGCGGCTATACCGCGGACCAGCTCATCGACCGGCTGGCGCAGGCGCGCGGCCGGCTGCGCGCGCTGATCGACTGCCTGCCGGCCGGCGGCTGGCTGGGGCCACGCGCCGGGCATCTGAATCCGCCGCTGTGGGAGTACGGACACATCGTCTGGTTCCAGGAACGCTGGTGCCTGCGCGAACGGCCCGACGGCACGCGCGCCCCTAGCCTGTTGCGTGGCGCCGACGCCTTGTACGATTCCACCGCCGTGCCGCACGACGTTCGCTGGGACCTGCCTTTGCTGGAATCGGCGGCAGTCGACGCCTATGCGAGCCAGGTGGCCGATGCCGTGGCCACCCGCCTGCGCAGCGGTCTCGACGCCGAAATCGCGTATTTCGCCGAGTTGTGCCTCTATCACGAACTGATGCACATCGAGGCCTGGTGGATGGCCTTCCAGGATCTGGGCTATGCGCCGCCTGCCCGGCCCGATGTTGCCAGCGTGCTGTCCACGCAGCGGCTGCTGATCGATGCAGGTGAGGTGGTGCTGGGGAGCGGAGCGGACGACGGATTCATTTTCGACAATGAGAAATGGCGCCACCCGGTTGCGGTCGCGGCGTTCGACATCGACGCGAGCCCGGTGTCCGAGACGGCTTTCGCCGAATTCGTCGAGGCGGGCGGATACCAGCACAGGGCGGGATGGTCGGCTGACGGCTGGGCCTGGCGCCAGGCCAGCGGCGCGCATCATCCCCTGTACTGGAAGCAGGCAAACGGCGGCTGGCAGGTGCGCCGCTTCGACCGCTGGCTGCCGCTGAGCGCAGCGGCGCCGATGCTGCATGTGAACCGCTACGAGGCCGAGGCCTGTGCTGCCTGGTTGGGGCGGCGCCTGCCGACCGCTGCGCAGTGGCTGAGGGCGGTGGCGCAGGCGGATTTTCATTGGGGTATGGCGTGGGAATGGCTGCGCGATCCGTTCGCACCTTATCCGGGCTTTGCACCCGATCCATATCACGATTATTCAGCGCCCTGGTACCACAGCCACGGCGAATTGCGCGGCGGCGGGTCGGTCACCGACCCTGCGCTCAAACGTCCCGGCTTCCGCAATTTCTATCTGCCGCAGCGGCGCGATCCGTTTGCGGGATTCCGCACCGCAAGCTGATTAGAAATCAGCCGCCGGTCATCGACATGAAGCGCAGGATTTTCTGCGGTGATTCGTTGAATTCGTGGCGTTCCGGCTTGAGGTTGATCGCGCCGAGAATCGCCGCTTCCAGTTCGGCGTCCGAACAGCCGCCGCGCAGCAGCGGGCGGAATTCGAATTTCTCGTCCTGGCCCAGGCACATGTAGGCGGTGCCGTCGACGGCGATGCGGATGCGGTTGCAGGTCTGGCAGAAATGCTGCGAGATCGGCGTGATGAAGCCGACGTTGAAGCCGCCGTCGGCGGTGCCCAGGTAGCGCGCGGGGCCGGCGCCGGGCAGGGCGGTTTCGATCAAATCGAACTGCGTGCGCAGGCGTTCCTTCACCGGTTGCAGGTCGAGGTATTCGGCATTGCGGCCGGTGTCGCCCATCGGCATCGCCTCGATCAGGCGCAGCACGAAGCCGCGTTCCATGCAGAAAGCGACCATCTCGTCGATCTCATCGTCGTTGCTGCCGGCGAGCGCCACCATGTTGAGTTTGATCGGCGCAAAGCCCGCTTCCTGCGCGGCGGCGAGCCCCGCCATCACCTTGGCGAGCACGTCGCGGCCGTTGATTTTTTCCACCCGCGCCTGCTGCAGCGAGTCGAGGCTGACGTTGAGCCGCGTCACCCCGGCGGCTTTCAAGGCCTGCGCATGGCGGTCGAGCTGGGTGGCGTTGGTCGACAGCGACAGGTCGTCGATGCCGGGCAGGGCGGCGATGCGCCCGGCCAGTCCGGCGATGTCGCGCCGTAAGAGCGGTTCGCCGCCGGTCAGTCGGATGCGGCTCACCCCGAGCCGGGCAAACGCGCCGATCAGGCGTTCGATCTCGTCGAAGTTGAGCCAGTGCTCGGGTTCTTCGAAGCCCGTGAAGCCTTCCGGGATGCAATAGCTGCAGCGCAGGTCGCAGCGGTCGGTCACCGACAGCCGTACGTAGTCGATGCGGCGTCCGAACTGATCGGTGAGAACGGTGGCGTTCATGATGTCGGTGGTGGCTGGCAAGAATGGGTTATATATGAAAAAATATAACTCAATTATTCAATCCAGGCCAGTCGGACTGACAACACCCGCATGAAAATATTCGGCATCGCAGGCTACAGCGGCAGCGGCAAGACGACGCTGATCGAGCGCGTGCTGCCGCAGCTGGCGGCGCGCGGCCTCAAGGTGGCGGTGATCAAGCACACCCACCACGACTTCGACATCGACCGCCCCGGCAAGGACAGCTGGCGCGCGCGAGAGGCGGGCGCGGCTGCGGTGCTGCTGGCGTCCGACCACCGCACCGCGGTGCTGACCGAGCACCGCGACATGCCGCCGCGGCTGGACGACCTGCTGGCGCAGCTGCCGCCATGCGATCTGGTGCTGGTCGAAGGCTACAAGCGCTGCGCCATCCCCAAGCTGGAAGTGCACCGCGCCGAGACCGGCAAGTCCTGGCTGTTTCCGGATGACCCGACTATTCTGGTAGTGGCGTCCGACGTGGAAGCGCCCGACACATTCCCCCGCATCGACCTCGATGCCATTTCCCAACTCACCGATTTCATCATTGACCATGCTTACAGCCGACCAACTGCTTGATGCCCTGCTCGAACGTGCGCACGGGGTCACCGGAACCACGACCGTGTCCGTGGTGGACGCGCTCGGGCGCGTGCTCGCCGCGCCACAGACTTCCGCCATCACCGTGCCGCCGCTCGACAACAGCGCGATGGACGGCTACGCCGTTCGCGCCGCCGACGTGGTGGTGCCGGGTGTCAGACTCCCGGTGTCGCAGCGCATCCTCGCCGGCGCAGTCGGCACGCCGCTCGTGCCCGGCACCGCCGCGCGCATTTTCACCGGCGCACCGGTGCCGCCGGGCGCCGATGCCGTGCTGATGCAGGAATACTGCATGGTCGAGGGCGAATCCGTCGTCATCAACAAACTGCCAGAGCCGGGCGAAAATATCCGTCGTGCAGGCGAAGACATCGAAGCCGGCGCGCAAATCCTCGTTGCGGGCACCCGTATCGGCGCGGCTGAAATGGGGCTTGCCGCTTCGGTCGGGCTGGCCGAATTGCCCGTGTTCAACAAGCTGAAGGTGGCGTGCTTCTTCACCGGCGACGAACTGGTGACGCCGGGTGCGCCTTTGCAGGCAGGACAAATCTACAACTCCAACCGCTACACGCTGACCGGGCTGGTGAACGGTCTGGGCTGCGAATTGATCGACCTCGGCATCGTGCCCGACACGCTGGAGGCGACCGAGGCCGCGCTGGCGCAGGCCGCCAGCCTGGCCGACGTCGTCGTCACCAGCGGTGGCGTGTCGGTGGGCGAGGCTGACTACGTGAAAGCGGCGGTCGAAAAGCTTGGCCGCGTCGAGATGTGGAAGGTCGCGATGAAGCCCGGCAAGCCGCTGGTCTACGGCCGCGTGGGTGAGGCCGACTTCATCGGCCTGCCCGGCAACCCGGTGTCGGCCTTCGTCACCTTCTGCCTGTTCGTCCGGCCCTTCCTGCTGAAGCGCATGGGCGTGGCCGACGTGCTGTACCGCGCGTTCGCCGTGCAGGCCGATTTCGCCTGGACCAAACCGGGCGCGCGGCGCGAATTCCTGCGTGCGCGCCTGCAGCCCAACGGCAAGCTGGGCCTGTTTCCCAACCAGAGCTCGGGCGTGCTCACCTCGTGCGCCTGGGCCGACGGGCTGGTCGATCTCGAAATCAGCCAGACCATCGAGCCAGACGACTGGGTGCGCTTCATCCCCTTCTCGGAACTGCTCAAATGAAACTGCGCGTGCTGTACTTCGCCCGCCTGCGCGAGCGCTTCGGCGTGGCCGAGGAAACCCTCGATTTTGCCGGTATCACGGCCGCCGATCTGCTTGCCGAACTGCAGGCGCGCGGCGGCGTGTGGGCGGAGGAACTGGCTGCAGGGCGGGCGTTCCGGATGGCGGTCAACCAGGACATCGTCGCGCTCGACGCGGCCCTGCCGGACCACGCCGAAGTCGCGATCTTCCCGCCGGTGACCGGAGGCTGAGCATGAGGATCCGGGTCCAGAACGAAGCCTTCGACCTCGGCGTTGAAGTTGCGGCGATGAGCCGGGGCCGCACCGACATCGGCGCCATCGCCAGCTTCGTCGGCCTCGCGCGCGACATGAACGCAGGCAGCGGGGTCGCGGCGATGACGCTGGAGCACTACCCCGGCATGACCGAGAAGGCGCTCGCCAAACTGGTCGACGAAGCCTGCGCGCGCTGGACCCTGCTCGACGTCACCGTGATCCACCGCGTCGGCCGCCTGCTGCCGGGCGACCCCATCGTGCTGGTCGCGGTGGCGGGCCAGCATCGCGGCGAAGCCTTCGCCGCCTGCGAATTCATCATGGATTATCTGAAGACGCAGGCGCCGTTCTGGAAGAAGGAAGAAACTGCGGACGGCGAGCGCGCCAACCCCGAACCTGACCGGAATACGAGGCTTTTTTCCGGCGCCTCGAGCGCCGGATTATTCAAGTTCATTGAGTGCATCACGACGCCTCGCAGAGGCGTGCGCTCGCCTTCGACAAGCACCAATCTAAAACAACTTCAGGGCAGCGCGCACCAAGCCAGTGCTGCGCGCGTCGCTCAACCGTGGGCGTTTTCTCGTCCACTCAAATTGGCTGCAGGCCAATATCCATAAGCCTTTCGATAGTTTCTGCTGGCCTATTTGCGGGGTTGGCACGTGTGTTGCTGTGTCATTACACGTCATAACCAGTTATGGAGCGCGCATCGAAATGGACAAGCCCCGGAAGAAACCGCCTGCTCTACTGCAGGTGTCACCGGTCCCGCTGTATACGCAGATCAAGGAAATTCTGCGCGACAGCATTCTGGACGGCAGCTACCAGGCGCATCAGCAGATGCCGTCCGAAAGCGAACTGATGAGCACCTTTGGCGTGTCGCGCATCACGGTGCGGCAAGCCCTGGGCGATCTGCAGAAGGAAGGCCTCATTTTCAAGATTCACGGCAAGGGCACCTACGTCTCCAAGCCCAAGGCGTTCCAGAACGTGGCCGAGTTGCAGGGCTTCGGCGAAGCGATGTCCAGCATGGGCTACGAGACATTCTCGCGCGTGGTGAGCCTCAAGGGCCTGGCGGCCGGGGCCGCGGTGGGTGCCAAGCTGGGGGTTGGCCCGAGCGAAGAAGTCGTGGAGTTGCGTCGGGTGCGCTACCTCAACCGCGCGCCGATCTCGTTCGACGTCACCTATGTCTCCAAGGCCATCGGCGAACGCCTGGCCAAGGAAGACCTGGCGCACCGCGACGTGTTCCTGATCCTGGAAAACGACTACGGCTACGCACTGGGCGGCGCCGAATTGCAGATCGAGTCGATGCTGGCTGACGAGTATCTGGCGCGCCAGCTGCAGGTGGAGGAGGGCGCGCCGGTGCTGCGCATCGAGCGGCTCACCATGACCGCAGAGGGCCGGCCGATCGATTTCGAATACCTGTACTACCGCGGTGATGCGTTCCAGTACCGGATGCGCATCGAACGTTCACACGTCTAGGAGATTTTTATGAGCGACATGATTGCAGAAGTGGATGTGCTGGTGATCGGCGGCGGCACGGCGGGCCCGATGGCCGCGGTCAAGGCCAAGGAAAAAAACCCGGCGCTGAAGGTGATGCTGCTGGAGAAGGCCAACGTGAAGCGCAGCGGCGCCATCTCGATGGGCATGGACGGCCTCAACAATGCGGTGATTCCGGGGCATGCCACGCCCGAGCAGTACGTCAAGGAAATCACCGTCGCCAACGACGGCATCGTCAACCAGAAGACGGTGATGGCCTACGCGCAGGAGAGCTTCAACATGATCAACCAGCTCGACCGCTGGGGGGTCAAGTTCGAGAAGGACGAGACCGGCGACTACGCGGTGAAGAAGGTTCACCACATCGGCACCTACGTGTTGCCGATGCCGGAAGGGCATCACATGAAAAAGGTGCTCTACCGCCAGCTGAAGAAGGCGCGCGTCGAGATCACCAATCGCTACATGGCGACCCGGCTGCTGCTGGATGACAGCGGCGCAATCGCCGGCGCCATGGTGCTCGACACCCGCGAGGGCGGCTTCGGCGTGATCCGCGCCAAGTCGGTGATCCTGTGCACCGGCGCCGCCGGCCGGCTCGGCCTGCCGTCCTCCGGTTATCTGTTCGGCACCTACGAGAACCCGACCAATGCCGGCGACGGCTATGCGCTGGCCTACCACGCCGGCGCCGAGCTCTCGGGCATCGAGTGCTACCAGATCAACCCGCTGATCAAGGACTACAACGGGCCGTCGTGCGCCTACGTCACGGGTCCTTTCGGCGGTTACACCGCCAACTCCAAGGGCGAGCGCTTCATCGAGTGCGACTACTGGAGCGGTCAGATGATGATGGAGTTCTACAAGGAGCTCGAAGGCGGCAACGGCCCGGTTTTCCTCAAGATGGACCATCTGGCGGAAGAGACGATCGGCACCATCGAGCACATCCTGCACAGCAACGAGCGCCCCAGCCGCGGCCGGTTCCACGAAGGCCGGAACCTCGACTACCGCCTGGGCATGGTGGAGATGCACATTTCGGAGATCGGCCTGTGCAGCGGCCACTCGGCCTCCGGCGTGTGGGTGGACGAGCATGCGGCGACCACTGTGCCGGGGCTCTACGCGGCAGGCGACCTCGCCTGCGTCCCGCACAACTACATGCTGGGCGCCTTCGTGTACGGACAATTCGCCGGCCAGAGCGCAGCCGAGTACGCCATGTCGCATGAACTGCCGGCGGTCGATGCCGCGCAGGTGGAGGCGGAGCGCAAGCGCGTGCTGGCCCCGCTGGCGAATCCGGACGGCCTGCCGCCCGCCCAGGTCGAATACAAGCTGCGCCGCTTTGTGAACGACTATCTGCAGCCGCCCAAGGTGACCAAGAAGATGGAGATCGGCCTCGATCGCTTCGCGGAAATCCGTGCCGACCTGGATTCCATGTCTGCAACGAATCCGCACGAATTGATGCGCGCGATGGAAGTGCATTTCATCCTCGACTGCGCGGAGATGGCGGCCCACGCTTCCCTCTACCGCACCGAGTCGCGCTGGGGCCTGTACCACTACCGCGTCGAGCATCCGGAAAAGAACGATGCGGACTGGTTCTGCCACGCGCAGCTGAAGAAAAACGACGCGGGCGAAATGACCTGCTTCAAGCGCCCCATCGAGCCCTACATCGTGGAACTCGACGATGAAGAGAAGGATGCCTACAACCGCCTGCGCGTCGTCAAGCAGGCCGCCACCGCCTAAGGAGAATTCTCATGCCCATGACCCTGAACCGGGTATCCGTGCCCGTGACCGTGAACGAAGACGCCTGCATCGCCGACAAGGGCTGTACGGTCTGCGTCGAATCCTGCCCGCTGGATCTGCTCGCCATCGATCTGTTGAAGAAGAAGGCGTTCATGAAGTACGACGAGTGCTGGTACTGCCTGCCGTGCGAGAAGGATTGCCCGACCCAGGCGATCCGTGTCGACATCCCCTACCTGTTGCGTTGAGGAGAACCGAATGATGCCTGCAACCCAACTCGCCAGCATTCACAGCCGACTGGCGAGCACCGACCCTGAAGTACGCCGCATTGCGGTCATGGACCTTCTGGACAGCGACGAGGACGACGTCGACCAGTACCTGCTCGATGCGCTGAAGGACGCCGATGCCAAGGTGCGCGCCGAGGCCGCTCGCCTGCTCGAAGGCTACGAGACCCACGAGGTGGTCGAGGGGCTGATCGGCGTGCTGGATGACGACAGCGCGGAAGTGCGCGAAGCCGCCGCCGTCTCGCTGTCCGAGCTGAAAGATGCGGCGATGGGGGACGGACTGCTGGCCGCGCTGCCCGCCGCATCGCAAGCCTTCATGCAGGCCGCCCTGTTTCGTGCTCTGCGCGAACTGCGTCGCCCGGAAGCCTTCACACCGGCCCTGGCCGCGCTAGGCTCGAGTGATGTCGGCGTCCGCTGTACCGCGCTCGGCGTACTCGGGTATCTGAAGAACCCGGCTGCGCTGCCGGACATCGCACGCATCGCCGGCAGCGATGCCGAGGTGGAAGCCCGGCGTATCGCGGTCGGTGCGCTCGGCTTTGCCACCGATCCCGCGGCGGTGGTCCCGGCCATGAAGCGGGCGCTGATGGACGCGTCGTGGCAGGTGCGCGAGGAAGCAGCCGCCACGCTCGGCAAACTGCTCGCCACCGATGCGACCGACGACCTGATTGCCGCGATGGCGGACCCCTACTGGCAGGTCCGTCTCAAGGCGGCGCGCAGCCTGGGCCGGCTCAAGGCGAAATCGGCCTTGCCGGCACTCATCGAAGCGCTGGGACACGAGATGAGCAACCTGCGCAAGGAAGCGGCTGTCGCGCTGGGCGAAGTGGGGGAGGTGGCGGCGATTCCCGCACTTGAGAAAGCGCTCGACGACAGCGATCCGGACGTGCGCAAGCTGGCGCGCCTGGCCCTGACCCAACTCTCGAAATGAGGAGCACGACATGACCTATGTGGTGACCGAACCCTGCATCAACTGCAAATACGGAGACTGTGTCCCGGTGTGCCCGGTGGATGCATTCCATGAGGGTCCGAATTTCATGGTGATCGATCCGGAGGAGTGCATCGACTGCTCGCTGTGCGTGGACGAGTGTCCCGCCGGGGCGATCTTCGATGAATCCAAACTCCCCGAGGAATATGCGCGTTACGTGGCCATCAATGCCGAATTGACGAGGGCATGGCCTTTGATCAAGGACAAGCCAGAGCCGCTGCCGGATGCGGATGAATGGGCCGATACGCAGGACAAGTTCAAGTATCTGGAAATGGCTGAAACCGCGTGACGCCCGCGCTTGGTGCGTGCGCCTGCAGGGATGCACTGCGCTGACCTGGACACGGCATTCGAATCGTTGGAAATGCACATAAAAACAGGCTTGTTCGGATGGCATGGAGATTGCTGAATTTAGGTTTTGAAAAACACGTGGCAATGAGCTCTCAATCAATTCAACAGGAAGGAAGGCACGACATGAAAAGAACGCGCAGTTTCCCCACCCGAATGACAACAACCCGAAAGATGGGGGCCGCACTGGCATTCATCGGCGTTTTGACCGGAGCCGCCGCGCATGCTGAAACGGTGACCGTCGGCATCGGCACGCAGAACACGACCACCAACACCGTGACCGGCGGCATCGTGATCGAGAAGCTCGGTCTGATGGACAAGTACCTGGCCGAACTGAAGAAGACGCCCAAGTACAAGGGCATCGACTTCAAGTTCGATTGGCAGAATTTCACCTCGGGTCCGCCCGTCACCAACGGCATGGTGGCCAACAAGCTGCAGATCGGCATGATGGGCGACTATCCGCTGCTGGTGAATGGCGCCACCTTCCAGGCCGGGTCCGAAACCAAGAGCGAGCTGATCGCGCTGATCGCCTACAACAAGGATGGCGCCGGCAACGGCATGGTGGTTCACAAGGATTCGCCCTACTACGAACTGGCCGACCTCAAGGGCAAGAAGGTGTCGGTGCCGTTCGGCTCCGCCGCCCACGGCATGCTGCTGAAGGCGATGGAGGACCGCGGCTGGAATGAGAATTTCTGGGATCTGGCCAGCCAGAGTCCCGAGGTCGGGACCACCAACCTGCAGGAGCGCAAGCTCGACGGTCACGCCGACTTCGTGCCCTTCGCCGAACTGCTTCCCCACCGCGGTTTCGCGCGCAAGATCTTCGACGGCGTGGAGACCAAGGTGCCGACCTTCCACGGCATCGTGGTGCGCAAGGACTTCGCCGACAAGTATCCGGAGTTCGTGGTCGCCTATCTGAAGGCGCTGCTCGATGCGAACGACTGGGTGCGCAAGAATCCGGCGTTGGCTGCGACCAGGATCGAGGAGTGGACCAAGATCGAGAAGGAAGTCGCCTACATGTTCCTCGGCCCCAGCGGCGTGCATACGCTCGATCCGAGCATCAAGCCGAAATGGATCGAGACGGTCAAATACGACCATGGCGTGTTGGGCCGCATGGGCCGGGTGAAGGCCTTCAACGCCGATGCCTGGGCCAACGAAACCTATATCAAACAGGCTTTCAAGGAGAAGGGGCTCGACTACGACAAGCAGAAGGCGAGCTATGCCGGCTATGAAATCAGCGGCACTGACCCGCTGTGCAAGAAGCCGATCAAAAGCCCGCGCGAGGGCGGCGAGGTATGGGTCGAAGGCGGCGCCATCACGGCCTACAGCTCTGCCGGCTGCACCCTGGCCGGGGTGAAGAAGGCGCTGACGGAAGGCAAGAAGATCGGCGTGGCCTTCGTGTTCGACAAGACCACCGGCATCAAGCTGTTTGCCGACAAGGCGTTCTACGCCCTCAATGCCAAGAATCCGAAAAAGCTTGAGATCGTGCCCTTCCTGTTGAAGAAAGACGCCCAGGCCTGGGCTGTCAAGAGCGGCGGCCGGATCGCCTCCTACACGGAAGTGCTGGCAGTCGCGAAAGTCGGGGGATAAATCATGCGAACCGCAACCAGTCTGAACCGCGTTGACCCCCAGGCTGCCGAAGTAGCGCAAGGGCCCAGTCTGGCGCTTGCGCCGAAGCCCGAGGTCACGCCGTCGGGCGTTTCCTCGGCGGCGCAGCAGGCCGAGACGCCGCTACGGCGCGTCGCAGCCTGGTTGCGGAGCGCACTTCCCAAATTGCTGATGACGATGCTGTCGCTGGGCTTGTTCGTGGCCTTCTGGTACTTCGCCACCAAGTACAAGCTGGATTTCTATATCCGCTTTACCAACATTCCCAGTCCCGGTGAGGTCTGGGACAACGCGGCCCGGCTGGCGCAAAGCGACAAGTTCTACAACAACATGTATGTCAGCCTGCGGCGGATCCTGCTCGGCTTCAGCATCGCCACCGTGCTGGGCGTGGCGCTGGGACTGCTGATCGGGCAATACCGCGGCGCAAGGGCCCTGCTGTTTCCGCTGTTCGAGACCCTGCGGCCGGTGCCGGCGATCGCCTGGGTGCCGATGGCCATCATGCTGTGGCCCACCAACGAAACCAGCATCGTATTCATCACCTTCCTGGGTTCGTTCTTTCCCATCCTGCTCAATACCATCCATGGCGTGAACAGCGTCGATCCGGTGCTGCTGCGTGCTGCGCGATGCCTGGGCACGAGCGAGTACGGCCTGCTGCGCCAGGTCGTGCTGCCGGCATCCTTGCCGCACATCTTTACCGGGCTCGCCATCGGCATGGGGGTGGCCTGGGTGTCGCTGATTGCCGCCGAGATGATCTCGGGCCAGTTCGGCATCGGGTATTTCACCTGGGAGGCGTATTCCCTCATCGAATATGCCGACATCGCCATCGGCATGATCGTGATCGGCGTGCTCGGGCTGTTGTGCAGCGGCGCCATCCGGATTCTGGGCAACATGCTGATGCCCTGGATGGCAGGCCCCACTCATGGAGGACAGAAATAATGACGCAAGCCGACGACAAACCCAATGCAACCGGCCACATCCTGGTCGACCACCTGCGCGTCCGCTTCGGCAGCAAGGCGGCCGCGGTGGAGGCGGTGAGCGACGTCTCGATGGAAGTGAAGCCCGGCGAATTCGTCTCTATTATCGGCCCCTCGGGCTGCGGCAAGTCGACCCTGCTCAACGTGGTGGCCGGATTCGTCAAGCCGAGCGAGGGCACGGTGACCATGGACGGCAAGGCGACGGACAAACCCAGTGCCGACCGCGGCATGGTGTTCCAGCAGTACTCGCTGTTTCCCTGGCTCTCCGTTCGCAAGAACGTGGAGTTCGGTCTCAAACAGAAGGGGATGGACGCCAACCACCGTGAAGAGGCGGCCCGCACGCTGCTCGGCTTGGCCGGTCTGCTCGCCTTCGAGAACCACTATCCGGATCAGCTTTCAGGCGGCATGAAGCAGCGCGTCGGCATCGTCCGCGCACTGGCCACCAGCCCGCAGGTGCTGCTGATGGACGAGCCCTTCGGTGCGCTCGACGCGCAGACCCGGGTGGTGATGCAGCAGATCCTCACCAACATGTGGCAGCGCTTCCGCATCTCGGTGCTCTTCATCACGCACGACATCGACGAGAGCATCTTCCTGTCGGACCGGGTCTATGTGATGACGGCGCGGCCGGGACGGATCAAGGCTGAGATCCCCATTTTGCTGCCGCGTCCGCGCACGCCCGACATGGCATCGTGTCCCGAATACCTGCGGATCAAGCAGCAGTTGCGTGACCTGATTACCGAGGAAAGTCTCAAGGCGATGGGCGGTGAGTTGAAGGACAGCGGGCTGGCTGGCTTCGATGTCGAGGTCGGACCGAAGGGCGTAGCGGAACTCATCTGAACGACAGGCCGGCACGCCGGCCTATCGCTCAACTCAACTTGTTATGACATGTAATACCAATGCGGAAAGGACAAGCCATGGCGTCGACCCTGCAGCTGAATCTTGATGGATTTGAATACAAGGATGTGTATCGGGCCTCGCAGCTTCCGCTGCTGGACGCACGCTTCGACGCGTGGCTTGCCGGGCGCGACGGCGCACTCCAGGCGCGCTACCGCGACTACCGCAACGGCGGCGCGTGGGTCGGCCCCGAGGAATCGGGCCTGCTGATCGCCGTGGCGCGCGAACTGGAGGATTTCCTGGTGGCGGCCTTCGGCGTCGGACCCGCGCGCGATGGCCTGCGCGCGGCGCAGGAACGCGACGCGGTCGTTCATGCCTTCAAGCGCGAGTTCGTCAAGCGCCGCATCCGCAAGCAGCGCACGCAGCCGGCGCGGGATTTTGCCGAGCTCGACCCGTTGATCCCGTCGTGGCCGGAGGCCGACCGCGAATGGAGCGTCGCCCGCTTCTGGGCCGACGCATCGGAAGCTGGCAACGCGGGGCAGTTGGCACTGCTTGAGGCGTGGCTGCACGCCGCCTGCCACAGCGATGCCGGACGGGCGGCGACGTCGGGCTGGGTCAGCCTCGCCCTGCCGCAGGCCACCGATTACTTCAAGCTGGTGCCGGTCGTTCCGGTCCCGGGCGAGGATGCAGGCCGCGTGGAAGGCGCTGCCGCCCCGCGCCGGCGGGACGGCTTCGATCTCACCGACACCCGCCCGGACCTGCGCCACGCCATGGATCAGGTGGATTACTGCGTGTACTGCCACGACCATTCGGGCGATGTCTGCTCGCACGGATTCCCCGCCAAGGAGGGCGATGGCTTCCGCAGCAATCCGCTGGAGGTTCCGCTGTCCGGCTGCCCGCTGGAGGAGCGCATCTCGGAAGCCCACGTGCTGAAGCGCGACGGCTACACGCTGGGCGCGCTGGCCATGATCATGCTGGACAACCCGCTGCTGCCCGCCACCGGCCACCGCATCTGCAACGATTGCATGAAAAGCTGCATCTACCAGAAGCAGGACCCGGTGAACATTCCCGAGATCGAGACGCGCATCCTGACCGACGTTCTGGAATGGCGCTGGGGATTCGAGCTCTATTTCACGCTGACGCAGTGGAACCCGCTCAACCGTGCGCGGCCCTATCGCCTGCCGTACAACGGCCGCAATACCCTGTGCGTCGGCGCGGGGCCGGCCGGCTTCAATCTCGCGCACCACCTGCTGCAGGAAGGCTTCGGCGTGGTGATCGTCGACGGCCTCAAGATCGAGCCGTTGCCGTCGGAACTCTTCGACGCCAGCGGCCGGCCGACGCTACCGGTGGAGAATGTCAAAGACCTCTACCAGCCGCTCGACGCGCGCACCAATTCGGGTTTTGGCGGGGTCGCGGAATACGGCATCACGGTGCGCTGGGACAAGAATTTCCTGACGCTGATCCGGCTGGTGCTGGAGCGCCAGCCCGCCTTCCGCGTCTACGGCGGCATCCGCCTCGGCGGCACGATCACCCTGGACGACGTGCCGGCGCTCGGCTTCGATCACGTGACGCTGGCGACCGGCGCGGGCCGGCCCACCGTTCTGCCGGTGCGCAACAACATGGCGCGCGGCATGCGCCAGGCGAGCGATTTCCTGATGGCGCTGCAGCTCACCGGCGCGGCCAAGCGCGACAGCCTCGCCAACCTGCAGGTGCGCCTTCCCGCGGTGGTGATCGGCGGCGGACTCACCTCGATCGACACTGCGACCGAGGTGCAGGCCTACTATATCCGCCAGGTGGAGAAGGTCCTGGCGCGCTGGGAGGCGGTCGGCGAAACCCGCGCCGGCCTGTTCGACGCCTACGAACAGGGCGTGCTGGATGAATTCCTCGCGCACGGCCGGGCGGTGCGCGCCGAGCGCGAACGCGCGCGCGCAGCCGGCGAATTGCCCGATTTCACGCCGCTGATCCGCGCCTGGGGCGGCGTCACCGTCGTCTACCGCCGCGCCATGGCCGAGTCACCGGCCTACCTGCGCAACCACGAAGAAATCATCAAGGCGCTGGAGGAGGGCATCTACTACGCGGAAGCGCTGGAGCCGACCGAGGCGGTCCTCGACGAACACGGCCACGTGCAGCAGCTGCGCTGCGTACACACGGAAAGCGGCGAGGCCGTCGCGCTGCCGGCGCGCGCGGTGCTGGTGGCCGCCGGCAGCATCCCCAACACCGTGTACGAGCGCGAGCATCCGGGCACGTTCGAGATGGACGGCAAGTATTTCGCCGCCTATCGCATCGACGATGCCGGGGAAATGGTTCGGGTTCCCTCGGCTGGGCATTGCAAGGGCGAACAGCCAGGCTTCTTCACTTCCTACGGTGCGGGTGACCTCAAGGTGTCCTTCGTCGGCGACAACCATCCCTGGTACCACGGCAGCGTGGTGAAGGCGATGGCGTCGAGCAAGCACGCGGTGCGCGACATCACCGCGCTGCTGTTGGGGCGCGATTCACTACCGGCGTCCGCAACCGATCAACGCATATTCGATGCCTTCGCGGCGTCGCTCGACGTCGCCCTGTGTCCCGAAGTGGTGGCGGTCGAGCGTCTGGCGCCGCATCTCACTAGCCTCACCGTGCGTGCGCCGCAGGCTACCCGGCACTGGCTGCCGGGGCAGGTATACCGGCTGCAGAATTTCGAGCGGCACGCGGAACACGTGGCGGGACAGATGCTGGCGATGGAGGGCATGGCCATCGATGGCGTGCACGTGGACAAGGCGCGCGGCGAGGTGCAGTTGCTGATCAACAGCGTGGGCGTGTCGAGCCGGATCGCCGCGTCGCTCAAGCCCGGCACGCGCGTGATCCTGATGGGGCCGACCGGAACCGGCCTGCCGGTGCCGGAAAACGCGACCGTGACGGTGGCGGGCGGGCACTCCGCCGTGACCAGCACCGTGGACGGCGCGGCGATGTGGCGGGCCGCTGGCAACCGCATCGTGTTCATCGGCCACTTCCGCAATGTGGAGCGGGCGCGTGCCGTGCAGCGCGTCATCGAGATTCTGACGGACCGGGCGATCTGGGTGCTGGACGAAGGACCGGCCCTGACATTGCGGCGGCAGCAGGATGCCTGTTTCGTGCACGGACTCGACGAGTTCCTGCAGTCCTGCGCCGAGATGGAAGCGCCCTTTTCCGACTGGGTGCGCCAGACCGACCAGTTCATCCTGTCGGATCATCCCGAATCGATGGAGACCTTTCGCAGGCGCTTGCGTGCCGAGTTGAAACCTTATTTGAAACCCGGCTTCAATGCGATCGCAGCCGTGAACAGTCCGATGCAATGCATGATGAAGGAGGTGTGTGCCCAGTGCCTGTGCCGGCATGTGGACAGCACGACGGGCGAGCCCTCCAAGTTTGTCTTTTCCTGCTTCAACCAGCATCAACCCCTGTTCGAGCTCGACTTCGCGAACCTGCAGGCGCGCCAGGGACAAAACAGTGTTCAGGAGAAAATATCCAATGCCTGGCTAGCCTACCTCATGGATGCAAAGCGGGAGGACATTAGCGCGGATCAGGCATACGCGGGATGCTGTGAAGCGGCCGGTGCGCCTTTGGGGGAGGGCGAAGCGTCATAAAATACGGAGTTCCGGGGCCGTCCATCCCCGAAGGGTTGCCTTATTTGAACCGGGTGTTGTCAGGCAGTTGGCAGGCGCCCGCCTCCTTGCGCCACAAGCGGCGTACTTTCAAAAATCCCCGATACCCCCCTTCCAGTCCGTGCACGATGCCGGGCAGCGAGGCGATGCGCCCGGCCAGGCAGAAGGCTGGCAGTGCCTGCCACAGGGAGGCGAAGGCCTGCGCACCCGAAACCAGTTGGCCGTCCGGACGCCGTGCATGCAGGCGCGCATACGCTGCCTCGCGGCTCAGATCGCTTCCCAGCGCGGCGTCTTCGCACTGCGCCAAGTTAATCCAGGTGATGCGTTCGGCCCCGCGTCGACGCTGATAAAAGCCGATTTCGCGCGTGCAGACCGGGCAGCCGCCGTCGTAATACAGGGTGAGCAGGGGAGTCGGGCGATTCATGGCGGCGGGGGGCAGCATTTGTCAGTGGATGCCCGTTCGAGCCGCCGGGCAGGGACGGGTTCCTGAAAAGGTTTTCCGGCATGGCTTGACAATGGTTCTAACACGAACTAAATTGGTACGCATTAGAACCAATTAAGCCGTCGATGAGCCAGCACGCCGATTTCCTGCCGACCATGCAAGCCCTGGTGCGCTGCTACCAGGCTTTCGAGGCCTACTCCGCCACGGACATCCGTGCGCTGGGGCTGACGCCGCCGCAGTTCGACGTCATTGCCACGCTCGGCAACACGGCGGGCATGACGTCGACTGAGCTCGGCGAAAAAACGCTGATCACCAAGGGCACGCTGACCGGCGTGGTCGACCGCCTGGCCGACCGCGGCTGGGTCGAACGCGCCGCGCATGCAAGCGACCGCCGCTGCCAGATCGTCCGTCTGACCGCGGCCGGCGAAGCCTTGTTCGCCAAGGTGTTTCCCGCCCACATGGCGCATCTGGCCGCATGCTTTGCGGGGGTGAGCGCGGCCGAGCACGCGCGCTGGCAAGCGGCCCTGCGCGGGCTGGAACAGGTGTTCAGAAAGGGGGCGGCATGACTGCTGCGAACCGCTATTCGACGACGGCCATCGCGCTGCACTGGCTGGTGGCAATGCTGATCTTCGCGACGTTTCCGCTTGGCCTCTACATGGTCGAGCTGCCGCTGTCGCCCGGCAAGCTGAAGCTCTACAGCTACCACAAGTGGATCGGCGTGACCGTATTCCTGCTGGTGGCGATCCGCCTCGGCTGGCGGCTGACGCACAGGCCGCCGGCGCTGCCCGGCGACATCGCCGCCTGGCAGCGGCGCGCCAGCGCGGTCGCGCACGGACTCCTATATGCGCTGATGGCGGTGATTCCGGTGTCGGGCTGGCTGATGAGTTCGGCCAAGGGTTTCCAGACCGTGTGGTTCGGCATGCTGCCGCTGCCCGACCTGGTCGAGAAAAACCGCGAACTGGGCGAGCTGCTCGCCACGGTGCATCAAGTCTTGAACTACGTCCTGCTGGCGCTGGTCATCCTGCACGTGAGTGCAGCGCTCAAGCATCACTTCATCGAACGCCGGCCCTTCCTGCAGCGCATGGGCCTGGGCAGAAAGGAACGCACATGAAACTTGCGACATTCACCCTGCTGGCCGTGCTGGCCGCCCCCGCGGCACACGCCGTGGAGTACACCACGGTGCTGCCGAAGCAGAGCAGCGTCCAGTTCGAGTTCCGCCAGATGGGGGTGCCGGTGAAGGGCGGCTTCAAGCGCTTCACCACCCAGATGCAGTTCGACCCGGCCAGACCCGAGGCCGCCCGCGCGTCGATCGAGATCGATCTTGGCAGCATCGACGCCGGCTCGCCGGAAGCCGACGACGAGTCTGCCGGCAAGCTGTGGTTCAACCGCAGCGTGTATCCCAAGGCCACCTTCGTTTCCAAAGAGGTGCGCGCGTTCGGCAACAACCGCTTCGAGCTGCGCGGCACGCTCACGCTCAAGGGCAAGCCCCGCGACATGGTCATCCCGGTCAGCTACGCGCCCGGCAAGAATGCCTCCACCTTCGACGGCAGCTTCGTCCTCAAGCGCCTCGACTTCGGCATCGGAGAAGGGATGTGGGCGGATGTCGGCACCGTCGCCAACGAAGTCCAGGTCCGATTCAGAATTGCCGCCACCGGCAAATAACCTCGCAGTTCATCCACCTCAAGGAGATTTACATGAAACGTCTTGCCCTCATCGCCGCACTTGCCGCCGTCTCCGTCGCCGCCCAGGCCGCGCCGGTCACCTACACCATCGACAACAGCCACACCTATCCGCATTTCACCTACAACCACTTGGGCTTCTCCAACCAGACCCACAAGTTCGACAAGACCAGCGGCAAGGTGGTGCTCGACCGTGAAGAGAAAGCCGGTTCGGTCGCTGTGATCATCGACGCCACCTCGGTCAACACCGGCTACGCCGTATTCAACGAGCACATCCAGGCTGCTGACTTTTTTGATACCGCCAAGCATCCCACCATCACCTTCATGTCCAGCAAGATGGCGTTCAGGGGCGACCAGCCGGTGAGCCTGGTCGGCGATTTGACGATCAAGGGCGTGACCCGTCCGGTGACGCTGACGATTACCCACTTCAAGTGCCAGCCGCATCCCATGCTGAAAGTCGACACCTGCGGCGCCAACGCCACCACCCAGATCAAGCGCTCGGAATTCAACATGGGCAAGAACGCGCCCTTTGTCAGCGACGAAGTGACGCTGACCCTGGCCATCGAGGCGGTCAACAAGCCGGCGCAGTAAGCCAGTCCAGCAAGGGGCAGTCTCCGGTAAAATGCGTCTTTGCTGTCCGGACTACCCCCTGTGCAACCCCACCAACTTGAACTCCTCGCGCCCGCGCGCGACGCCGACATCGGCATCGAAGCCGTCAACCACGGCGCCGATGCCGTATACATCGGCGGGCCGTCCTTCGGCGCGCGCGCGGCCGCCTCCAACGACATCGCCGATATTGCGCGGCTGGTGAACCACGCGCATCGCTACAACGCGCGCGTGTTCGTCACCCTCAACACCATCCTGCGCGACGACGAACTCGAACCGGCGCGCCGGCAAATCCATCAACTCTACGACGCCGGCGTCGACGCGCTCATCCTCCAGGACATGGGCCTGTTGGAGCTCGACCTGCCGCCGATCCAGCTGCACGCCAGCACCCAGACCGACATCCGCACCCCGGAGAAGGCACGCTTCCTGCAGGACGTGGGGCTGAACCAGATCGTGCTCGCGCGCGAGCTCGATTTCGGCCAGATCGCCGCCATCCGCGCCGCCACACGGCCGGAGACCACACTGGAATTCTTCGTCCACGGCGCCCTGTGCGTCGCCTACAGCGGCCAGTGCTACATCAGCCACGCCCACACCGGGCGCAGCGCCAACCGCGGCGACTGCTCGCAGGCCTGCCGTCTGCCGTACCAGGTCACCGACATGGAAGGCCGCATCGTCGCGCACGACAAACATGTTCTTTCCATGAAGGACAACAACCAGAGCGACAACCTCGAAGCGCTGATCGACGCCGGCATCCGCAGCTTCAAGATCGAAGGCCGCTACAAGGACATGGGTTACGTGAAAAACATCACCGCCCACTACCGCACGCTGCTGGATACGCTCATCGAGCGCCGCCCGCAATTCGCGCGCGCCTCCGCCGGCCACACGGCGTTCGCCTTCACGCCCGACCCCGAGCAGAACTTCAACCGCGAGTTCACCGACTACTTCGTCAGCGGCCGCAAGGACGACATCGGCGCGTTCGACACGCCGAAGAATCCCGGCCTCTTCATCGGCTACGTCAGCAAGGTCGGCGACAAATGGCTCGACCTGCAGACCGATTCGCCCGACATCGTGCTGAACAACGGCGACGGCCTGTGCTACTACACGCTGCAGAAGGACCTGACCGGCCTCGCGATCAACCGCGCCGAGAAGCAGGGCGCGGGCGTGTGGCGCGTGTTTCCGAAAGACCCGATGACGGGCTTCAAGGACCTGCGCGCCGGCACGCTGGTCAACCGCAACCGCGACATGAACTGGACCCGCCTGCTCGACAAACCCTCCAGCGAGCGCCGCATCGGCGTGTGGCTGCGGCTGGACGAAACCGATGCCGGATTTGCGCTGACGCTGACCGACGAGGACGGCCACACTGCGAGCGTGGAAGCCGCGCACGCGAAGGAAGCAGCCAAGGATGCCGCCAAGGCCGAGGCGACGCTGCGCGAGCATCTCGGCAAGCTCGGCACCACGCCGTTTGCGGCCATGGGCATTGCACTCGAACTGGAGCAGCCCTGGTTCGTGCCGGCGTCCTTCCTCAATGCATTGCGCCGCGATGCCGTTGCCGCGCTGGAAGCGGCGCGCGCCGCCGCTTATGTCCGTCCCGCGCGTGCGCAGGCGGCCGAGCCGCCGGCGATCTATCCCGAAGACACGCTGAGCTATCTGGCCAACGTCTACAACCACAAGGCGCGTGATTTCTACGCGAAGCACGGCGTCCAGGTCATCGCCGCTGCCTACGAGAGCCACGAGGAAACCGGCGAAGCCTCGCTGATGATCACCAAGCACTGCGTGCGCTATTCGCTTTCCCTGTGCCCCAAGCAGGCCAAGGGCGTGGTGGGCGTTCAGGGCACCGTGCGCGCCGCGCCGCTGACGCTCATCAACGGCAGCGAAAAGCTCACGCTGCGCTTCGACTGCAAGGCGTGCGAGATGCACGTGGTGGGGAAGTTGAAACCGGCGGTCGCCAGAAACAGCGCGCCGCTGACGTTTTATAAAGCGCGGGCCTAAAGGGTCTCGGCGAGCTTTTCCAGGAAAACCGTGTGCCGCGCTTCCGCCTTGAGGAAGGCCGTGATCAGCCGCTCGGCATCTTCGGTCAGGCGGCTGCCGCCGGGGCCACTTTCGACCAGCGGCGACTGCCATGCGCTGTTGATCGCGTCCACCGCATCCCACGCGGCCTTGTAGCTCATCTTCATGGCCTTGGCGGCTTTGGAGATGGAGCCGGTTTCGCGGATGCGCTGCAGCAGTTCGACGCGGCCGCGGCCGAGGAAATTCATGCCCTCGAGCGTCAGCCAGAAGCGGCCGTCCGCCCTGAGTTGTGCTGTTTTTCGGGATCGTGTCGTCATGCGGCGAGTGTAGCAAACGACCATTGCCGTTCGCGAGCGGGCGGCACAGAATTGAACAATCTTGAAATTTAAGGAGAGTGCCATGAAAAAACTGCTCGTCGTATGCGCAATGCTCAGCCTGCCCCTGACTGCCCAGGCCGCCGAAAGCTACACCGCGCTGTTCAAGGCGCAGGGCGAATTTCAGGATGTGCGCGATATGCTTCAAATAGCAATCGAAGGCAAGGGCCTGAAGATCACCAACACCAATCACATCGGCGGCATGCTGGACCGCACCGGCAAGGATATCGGCGAGACGCGGAAGGTGTACGAAAACGCCGAGCAGTTCGAATTCTGCAGCGCCACCATTTCGCGCCACATGATGGAGGCCGACCCGCACGCAATCGTGATGTGCCCCTACAGCGTGGTGGTGTACACCATTCCCAACGACAAGACGGTGTACCTCGCTTACCGCAAGCCCGCCGACACCAAGAATCCGGCATTGAAGAAAACGCTGGTCGATCTGGAAAAGCTGCTCACCGACATCATCAAGGACGCGATGTAACGAGCGAATGGATGATGCGGTCATTTGCCGGACTGATTGCCCGTACCGCATCGGCTAGAATTCGCGCATGACTCCAGCCTCCGCATCGCCGCCATGATCGCCTTCCTTGCCATCGGTCTCGGCGCCGCCATCGGTGCCTGGCTGCGCTGGGGACTGGGTCTGTGGTTGAACCCCATATTCCCCGCCATGCCGCTCGGCACCCTGGCCGCCAACCTGACCGGCGGGTATTTCATCGGTCTGGTCATCGCCTGGTTTGCCGATCACCCCGGCGTGCCGCCGGAAGCGCGGCTGTTTCTCATCACCGGCCTCCTGGGCGGGCTGACCACGTTCTCCACCTTTTCCGCCGAAGTCGTCACCGCGATGATGCGCGGACTTTGGCTGACCGGCGGCCTGATTGCGTTTTCCCACATGCTGGGCTCTTTTATGGCCACCGGGCTGGGGTTTTATTCGATGAGGCTATTCAAATGAACGTGGTCTGCCTGCAGGTGTTTGTGTCCGAAGCCAGCCGCCATCACGGCAAGCTGACGTATGAATGGCTGCTCGATGCTGCGCAGGGGCTTGGCGTCGGCGGGGGCTCGGCGTTCCGTGCCGTTGCGGGCTTTGGGCGCCATGGCCGACACGACGCCGGATTCTTCGAGCTGGCGGGCGAGCTGCCGATGGTGGTGGAGTTCTTCGTCGATGCAGCGCTGGCAGACCAGGTGCTGAAAGTCATCGCCGACGCCGGGCTGGCGCTCGTCTACGCCAGGCTGCCGGCCGAAATCGGCGTCACTGCGCAATAAGCGTGCTCGACCAGCTGGTGCTGTTCGTCGCCTCGCTGGCGGCGAATTTTTTTTCGGCGCTGTCGGGCGGCGGGGCAGGGCTGATCCAGTTCCCCATGCTGATTTTTCTGGGGTTGCCGTTCGGGGTGGCGCTCGCCACCCATAAGGTCGCCAGCGTGGCGCTCGGCCTCGGCGCCACGCTGCGGCACCTGAAGGAATCGCATCTCGAGCGTCGCTTTTCGCTGATCATCCTCGGCGCAGGTCTGCCTGGCGTGGTGCTGGGCGCGTTGACGATCCTGCAGATTCCCGAGCGCATCGCCACCCTGGCGCTGGGTGTGCTCACGTTGGGCGTGGGGCTGTATTCGGTGTTCAGACCCCGCCTCGGCATGGACCATGCGCCCAGGAACCGGCAGGGCGCGGCGCTGGTCGGCGGCATGGCGGGACTGTTTGTCGTCGGCTTTCTCAACGGGTCGATCACTAGCGGCACCGGTCTGTTTCTCACCCTCTGGCTGATCCGCTGGTTCGGCCTCGATTACACGCGGGCCGTGGCCTACACCCTGATTCTGTGCGGCCTGGTCTGGAACGGCACTGGCGCACTGGTGCTGGGCGTGATCGGGACGGTGGCGTGGGACTGGATGCCGGCGCTGCTGGCCGGCTCAGTCATCGGCGGCTATCTGGGCAGCCACATCGCGATCAAAAAAGGCAACCTGTGGATCAAGCGGGCGTTCGAGATCGTGACGATCCTGATCGGCCTGAAGCTGATCCTGGGTTAGGGCGCATTGAGGACATCACCTGTAGGCGCACCCGCACGGGGCGGACCGCCTGCTAGTCTTCATCGGTGTGGATGCGGTTGCGGCCGTCGCGCTTGGCCTGGTAGAGCGCCTCGTCGGCTGCCTTGATCAGCGAATCGCCGTTTTGATAGAGCGGGTAGGTGGCGATGCCGCCGCTGGCCGTGGCAACGAAATGGCGCTCGCCGACGGGATGCCTGATTTGTGAGAAATCATGGCGGATGCGATCCATGATGGACAATGCCTGTTCGGCATCGGTGTGCGGCAGACCGATGAGGAATTCCTCGCCGCCGTAGCGGCAGATGATGTCCTGCTTGCGCAGGCGCTGCTTCAACAGCCACGACAGGCTGCGAATCACCTGGTCGCCCACGGGATGGCCGTAGGTGTCGTTGACCTGCTTGAAATGGTCGATGTCCATCATCACCACCGACAGGAATCCGCCTTCATGCGACACGCTGGACAGCAACATGTCCAGCGTGTGCTTGCCGCTGGAGTGGTTGAGCAGGCCGGTCAGGCTGTCGTTGTACATGGTACGGCGCAGCGCCCGGTAACGCTCGATCTTGCTCTTGACGATCGCGTTGAGAAATACCGGGTTGAAGGGTTTGGTGAGGAAGTGGTCGCCCCCCAGCCGCATGGCGTCGACCTGCAGGGCGACGTTGGTTTCGCCGGACAGGTAGACGATCGGCGTGCTGAGGAATTCGCTGTGCTGGCGAATGATGCGCGCGGCCTCGACGCCGGTGCAGTTCGGCATGTACATGTCCATCAGGATCAGGTCGGGGTTGAACTGGCGCAGCGCATTCAGTGTCTGGCGCGGGTCGTTGACAATCTCGGTTTTGATCTGGTTTTCTTCGAGCGTGCGGCGGATCAGGTGGCTGGCGGTCTTGGAGTCCTCCACGATCAGCACGCGAAATGCTTCCTGATCATGCCGTTCGTTCAATTCAAGAATGTGCTCGACGATGGCATGCGAGGGCGTGCCTTCCAGCAGGCAACTGTCGCAGCCGCCGCGCAAGGCCTGCTGCAACTGATCGAAGTCGGAGCGCACCCCGAGACCGATCAGCTGCCCCATCGCGAAGCGTTGCCGCAGAGCCTGGACCCGGTTGCTCCACTCGGCTTCGGGCAGGCTGCTCATGTCGAGCAGCAGCAGGGGGGCAACGCCCGCGCTGTCCGGCAAGGGCTGTTGCCAGGTGGTGAACTGCGGCGTCATGCCGAAATAGCTCAGCTGGGCCTGTAAGTCGGCCCAGGCCGACTGGTCATGGCCGATCAGCCAGGTCTGGCTGATCCGCAGGTCATGCGGGGTGGGGTGCAGCAGGTCATGGCGCCGCTCGGCCAGATCGGCAGTCGCCGTGGCATGGGTGTTGGCCATGCGGCCCAGCGCGAGCACGCGTTCGTTCAGGTCGTCCAGTGCGTCCTGCGGCAGCGGATGCGCGACATCCTGGCTGAACAGGGCCAGCGTCACCTGCTCCAGCTGGTGACTGGCATGGTGCAGTGCCGTGATGCCCTTGTCGATCAGGAACTCGGTGAAGCTGTTGATCGATACCGCCAGCTCGACGAAGCTGTCGAAGCTGGGCAGCGCTTGATAACGCTGCCAGGTGTTCGACAAAGCCTGGTTTTTTTGCAGGAGTTCTTCCGGGGAACAGAGCATGGCGCGGGCTGAATCAGCTTTTTCTTGTTGTTTGGCAGCTGATTATTATCGTGGTTTATGGGGAGTTTGGGTTAACGGAGGCGTGATTTGCCGCCTTAACCCTCGCGCGGCTGCCTTCATTCCCCGCTTTCCTGCTCCAACCGCAAATACTGGTTATAAGCGTTGATCCGGGTGGCTTCGTCGAATGCCGGCATGTCGCGGTATTTCGACCAGTCGGTTTGTTCATAGGCTTCTTCGAACGGCACGAGCTTGCGTGCGGCCGGTCCCATCTGGTCGCGCAGGTATTGCAGGTAATCACGGGTAAAAACGAGGTCGCTGAGCGGTGTGTTCGAGGATGCGCCGTGGCCGGGCACCAGCACCTTGGGGTCGAACGCGATCAGCTTGTCGAGCGCGGCGATCCAGGCGCGGCTGTCGGCGTCGCCGACAAACGGCACGCGTCCGCGAAACACCAGGTCGCCGGCATAGAGCACGCCATCCTGCTTCACCAGCATCGCCAGATCCTCGTTGGAGTGGGCCGGACCGACGTGACGCAGCGCGAACTCGACGCCGCCCAGTTCAAAGTCCATCTCGTCCTCCAGGAAACGGTCTGCTTCCAGCAACTGCGTGTCGTCGTCCACCCAGGGGAAAAGCGCTTCCTTGCGCTGGGCCAGGCGCAACGCGGCTTCCTCTGTGCGGGTGGCGCCTTCGGCGAGGCGGTGCGCCCAGATTTCGGCCCCCAGCGCCCTGAATACCTGCAGACCGTAGAAATGGTCGGCGTGGTAATGGCTGACGATGACGCGCTTGATCGGCTGATCGGTGATCTTGCGGATCAGGCTGACCAGTTTTTCGGCCAGCGGCGGCGAGGCCAGCGCATCGAACACCACCACGCCGTCGTCCGTGACGACAAATCCGGCATTGGACATGAAGCCCTGGTTTTCGCTCGACGCCGCGCCCGGCAGGCCCTGAACGAAATAGCTGTGGGAACCCAGTCGCACCGCCTGCATCGGCACGGTGGCGGGTTCGGTTTTGGCCCAGGCGGCAGGCAGCAAGGCAAGGCAGAGCAGAGCGAACAGAATGCGTTGCATGGCGGTTTTCCATCGACAGGTATGCACGCATTATAGAGAGGGCGGGTGGCAGTCCGGGACCAGCGGGTAATGCTGTGATATCTTCAAAGCTGTAACGGGGAGTCTCAGGCGTGTTCAAAAAACAGTGGCCGGCGTTTGTGCTGGCGTTCGTAGTGCCGCTGCTGGCGGTGTTCTGGTGGTGGGGCGGATTCAACTCGGTCAGCGTCACTGAAACCGAGGCGGGGCCTTATCGCTATGCCTATCTGGATTACGATGGCCCGATCAGCAACCTGCGCAAATCGCATCGCACGGCGCTGAATCATTTCACGGCGGCCAAGGTGGCGGCGGGCGACACGATCAGCGTGATCCTGACCGACCCGCGCGCAGCCGACGGCAAGGTGCGCGCGCAGCTGGGCTACACCCTGGCCGAGAATGCCCCGATCCCGAATGGCCTGAAGGAAGGCCGCATCGAACGCCGTCCGGTGTTTGCCGCCGAGGTGCAGGCAGCGGTGCTGCTGGCGCCGTCCAAGGCCTACCAGGCGCTGTCCGATACGCTGGAGGCGCGCGGGCTGGCCATCGTCATGCCGACGGTCGAGCTGTATCGCCCGGCGGGCCAGGCAAACCGCATCGGTCGCTTTACCCTGGAGATGAACCGCTGATGGCTTTTTTGTCCGTTCTTGCCGCCGTCATCTTCGAGCATCTGCGCCCGTTGCGGCAGCCGCTGTCGTACTACCGGCACTACACCCGGCTCACCCAGTGGCTCGAACGTCGCTTCAATGCCGGCGAGTACAGCCACGGGGCGATTGCCTGGGCGCTGGCGGTGCTGCCGGTGCTGGCGGGAGTGTGGCTGGTCTTTACCCTGCTCGACGGCATCAGCCCCGTCTTCGGCTGGGCGTGGAATGTGGCCGTGCTGTATTTCACCCTGGGATTCAAGTATTTCAGCGACGCCGCCGAACAGGTTGCGCGTCTGCTGCGCGCCGGCGATATCGAAGGCGCGCGCGCGCGGCTTGATGGCTGGCGCGGCGGCGACGCCAGCCAGTTCAGCGCCGACGATCTGGCCCGGGTCACCCTCGAGCAGGTGATGGCCGCTAGCCATCGCCAGATGTTCGGCGTGCTGCTGTGGTTTGTGCTGCTGGCGTCGCTGGGGCCGGTTGGTGCGGTGCTGTTCCGCAGCGCCTCGATTCTGGCGCGGCGCTGGGAGAGCAGCCGGGGGCGCTTCGGTGCGTTTGCGCAGCGCGCGTTTCACACCATCAACTGGCTGCCCGCACGGCTGACCGCGCTGACCTATGCCATCGCCGGCAACTTCGAGGACGCCACCTATTGCTGGCGGACCCAGGCAGCCGCCTGGCCGGAACTGGAAGAGGGCGTGGTGCTTGCCGCCGGTGCCGGCGCCATGGGCGTGCGCCTGGGGCAGAGCGTCAACGTGGGCGGGGAAACCGTGTGGCGGCCCGAACTCGGTACCGGGCAGGCGCCCGACGCCGACTGCATCGACAGCGCCGTCAGCATGATCTGGCGCGGCCTGGCGATCTGGCTGGCGGCGGGTCTCCTGGTCGTCATCGCCGGCTGGTTCGCCTAAGCCCGAATGCTCAACGCGCTGTGGATCGGCTTCTTTCTGGCCGCCTTTCTGATCGCGTCGTTCAAACTGGTCTTTCTCGGCGATGCCGACGTTTTCGCCGCGCTGGTGAAGGCGCTGTTCGCCAGCAGCAAGACCGCATTTGAAATCGCCCTCGGCTTGACCGGGGTGATGGCGCTGTGGCTGGGGGTGATGAAAATCGGCGAGCGCGCCGGCATGCTCGAGTTGCTGACGCGCGGTCTCGCGCCGCTGTTCCGCCGCCTGTTCCCCGACGTGCCCGCCAACCATCCCGCGCTCGGCGCGATGACCATGAACATGGGCGCCAACATGCTGGGGCTGGACAATGCGGCGACGCCGCTCGGCATCAAGGCGATGCAGGAGCTGCAGAAACTCAACCCGTCCAGCGATACCGCCAGCGACGCGCAAATCCTGTTTCTGGTGATCAACACTGCGTCGGTCACCCTGTTGCCGGTGACCATCTTCACCTTCCGCGCGCAGTTGGGCGCGGCAGACCCAACCGACGTGTTCGTGCCGCTCCTCATCACCACCTATATCGGCACCCTGGTCGGGCTCTTCGTCACCGGCTTGTTCCAGCGCCTGCATCTGTGGAACCGCGTCACCATGGCCTACCTGGGCGGCGCGACGGCGCTGATCGGCGGGCTGGTGCTGTATTTCGGCAGCCTCGACGCCGCGGCGATGACGCGGCAGTCGTCGATCCTGAGCAACGTGCTGCTGTTCGGCCTCATCGTCACCTTCCTGCTGATGGCGGTGCGGCGCCGGGTCAATGCCTACGAGGCGTTCGTCGAAGGCGCCAAGGAAGGCTTTCATACCGCGGTCACGATCATTCCGTACCTTGTCGCGATGCTGGTGGCGATCGCGGTGTTTCGCGCCAGCGGCGCGCTCGATCTGCTGATGGACGGGATGCGCGGCATGGTGCTGGCGCTGGGGTACGACGCGCGCTGGGTCGACGCGCTGCCCACCGCGCTGATGAAGCCGTTTTCCGGCAGCGGCGCGCGTGCCATGATGATCGATACCATGCAGGCACACGGCGCGGATTCGTTCGCCGGCCGCCTGGCGTCGATCGTGCAGGGCAGCACCGAGACGACGTTTTACGTGCTGGCGGTGTATTTTGGCGCGATCGGCATCAAGCGCGTGCGCCACGCCGTCGCCTGCGGCCTGATCGCCGACGTGGCCGGCATCCTCGCCGCCATTGGCATGGCCTATTTGTTTTTCGGTGCCTCCGTATGAAACCCTACGACACCCTTGCGGCGGTCGACCTCGGCTCCAATTCCTTCCGCCTGGAAGTGGCGCGGGTGGCCGGCGACCAGCTGTACCAACTCGATTCGCTGAAGGAAACCGTGCGCCTGGCCGGTGGGCTTGCCGCCGACAAGCAGCTCGACGAAGCCACCCAGGCACGTGCGCTGGCCTGCCTGCAACGCTTTGGCGAACGCCTGCGCGGCCTGTCGCCGGAAACGGTTCGCTGCGTCGGCACCTCGACCCTGCGCGTCGCCCGCAACGCCGATGTGTTCATCCGTCAAGCCGAAGCCGCGCTCGGCCATCCGATCGAAATCGTCGCCGGGCGCGAAGAAGCGCGGCTGATCTATCTCGGCGTCGCCCATTCGCTGCCGGCCTCGCCCGACCGCCGGCTGGTGGTCGACATCGGTGGCGGCTCGACCGAGCTCATCATCGGGCATGGCCTGAAGCCGCACGAGCGCGAAAGCCTGCACATGGGCTGCGTCAATTTCTCGCAGCGCTTCTTTGCCGGCGGTGCGATCGACAAGGCCGCGCTGAAAGCCGCCGAAGTCGCTGCGCGGGTCGAGGCCGAGATCATTGCCAAAGAATTTTCCAAAGCCAACTGGCAGCAGGCCATCGGCTCGTCCGGCACCGCGCGCGCGCTGCGCGAAATCCTCGAACAGAACGGCTGGTCGGCGCGCGGCATCACCGCCGACGGCCTCGCCCAGCTGCGCGCCCAGTTCATCAAGGCCGGCCATGTCGACGCGCTCGAACTGCCCGGCCTGTCGCGCGACCGCCGCCCGGTCATCGCCGGCGGCTTCGCCATCATGGCCGGCCTGTTCGCCGAACTCGGGATCGAGCAGATGGATGTCGCCGAAACCGCCATGCGCGAAGGCATCCTCTACGATTTGCTGGGACGCTTTCACCGGCAGGACATGCGCGAAGTGACCGTGGATGAATTCATGCGCCGCTATCACGTCGATCCCCAGCAGGCTGCGCGCGTCAGGCGGGTGGCGCTGAAGCTGCTGGCGGCCGCCGGCGGCGGTGACGAAAACGACGTGCGCTTTCTCGACTGGGCAGCACGCCTGCACGAAATCGGCCTGTCGGTGTCGCACGGCGGCTTCCATCGCCATTCGGGCTATATCCTGGAAAACGCCGACATGCCGGGGTTTTCCCGTTCCGACCAGGCACGCCTGGCGCTGCTGGCGCGCGCCCAGCGCGGCGCGCTGGCCAAGCTGCCGCAGTTTTCCGCTGATGCCGTCATGCCCGACAACGACCGCCTGCTGGTCTGGCTGCTGCGCCAGGCGGCCATCCTGTGTCGCAGCCGCGCTGACGCCCCGCTGCCCGATGTGACAGTGGACGCCAGCAGCAAGCGTTTTCGGCTGACCCTGCCAGAAGGCTGGCTGGCGTCGCGCCCGCTCACCCAGCGCGCGCTGGAGGAAGAGGCGGCCCACTGGCACGCGACCGGGATGAAATACACGGTCGGCTAGCCGCCGGTCCCTTAAGCAAGCCGGAGAAACAGCATGGATCGCCAGCCTGAAAATGAAAACGCAATTCCGCCCCAGGTGAGTCCGACCGAGATAGACGAAAGGGTATCGGGCGGCACACTAGTCATCGACGTGAGGGAGCCGGATGACTACGCGAAATCGAATGTTCCCGGATCGGTCAACATCAGTCTCTCGGTCCTGGCCGAGCAGGCTGCGGCATCGATAGCGGACAAGGATGCGCCCGTGATTTGCTACTGCTATGGCGGCACGCGCGGACCGCGCGCCGTCGCCGCACTGGAAAAGTTGGGATATACCAACGTAAGTTCAATCGCCGGCGGGCTGCGCGCGTACGTGTCGTTCAAACACGGGCCACAGTAGGCGGTACCGCGAGGCCGGTGGTCGACGCTGTTCCGCCGAAACCGTGAAATGAGGCCGCTCAGCCCAAAAGCATCAGGGCCACGGGCAGCAGAAGCAGCACGACAATGACGAGGCGCAGCGCATCATTGCCTCGTGTGCGTGGCCTGAGGCCGCAGAAACAGCATTTCGGGTCGGGTGCGTGGGTTTCTCGAGCAGGAACATACATGGCGGCCTCCCTCAACGGCGATGGCGCCCTTTTCCTAGGACGCGATGATTAAACAATAGGACAAATACCGGGCGACTACAGCGGAGGAGGCTGCGGAAGGCGTCAAGCGAAGCGCTGCTGGCCGTCGCGTGCCAGCAGCGCAGCACCGTAGGCGGCCTCGGTATGGGCGGCGCGCGCGACCGGCACCTGGAGCAAGCGCTGGCGGATGCGCGTCCAGGCAGGATTGCGGGCGCCGCCGCCGGCGGTTTCAACCCGACGCAGCGGCGAGGCGCCGAGTTCGGCCAGCAGGCCATAGCCACGCGCCTCGATGCGGGCCAGGCTTTCCAGCAGCCCATGCAGGAATTCGGCGTCGTCGGCCGGGCGCGGGGTGAGACGCGGCGACAACTGCGGGTCGCTGAGCGGGAAGCGTTCGCCGGGTTTCGGCAGCGGCACATAGTCGAGCGGGCTGGCGACGGCCGGATCGATTCTTTTGCTGAGCGCGGCCAGGTGGCGGTCGTCGAAAAACTGCCGCAGCACCGCGCCGCCCGAATTGGACGCGCCGCCCGCCAGCCAGCGATCGCCGAACCAGTGGCTGTAGACACCGTGTTCGGTTGATTCCACCCGGGTATCGGACAAGAGCTTCAGCACCTGCGTGCTGCCGAGCGAGGTAACGGCGTCGCCGCTGTGGCTGACGCCCGCGGCCAGAAAAGCGGCGATCGAATCGGTGGTGCCGGCGTGCACCATGCAGGCGGGGTTGATGCCGAGGTAGCGCGCACGCGGGCGCGACACGGTGGCGAGCCGGGCGCCGGGCGCGATCGGCACCGGCAGGTAGTCGATGTCGGCCAGGTATGCCACCCATTCAGGCCATTTCAGCGCGTCGAGGTCGAGCCCCATCTTGAGGGCGTTGTGGTAGTCGGTCATCCCGACTCGGCCGGTCAAGAGGCCAGACAGCCAGTCGGCCTGGTTGAGGTACAGCCGCGCGCCGGTGAGGCCGAGGCGCTTTTTCAGCCACAGCACCTTGGCCAGCCCCGAGGTGACCGCGGCGGCGGGGTGGCCCGGGGTGGCGGTTTTCGCGATCAGTTTCGCCTCGTCGACCGCGCGGCCGTCGTTGTACAGCAGCGGCGGATGGCGCGGCGCCAGCGCCTCGTCGCAGGCGAGCACGGTGCCGGAGGTGCCGTCGAGCGCGATATCCGACAGTTGCGTGCGAATCGCGGGCGGCAGCGCCGCGACCAGATCCCACAGCGCCTCGCGCCAGATGCCGGCGCGTTCGTACTCGGCGAGTTCGCCGAAATCGCGCGCGTCCTCGGCAATGACCACACCTTCGGCGTCGATGACGCAGGCGCGCGCGCCGCTGGTGCCGAAGTCGATGCCGAGAAAATACAAGAGACTATCCGCGCGTATTCGACTGGTGTTCGAACTGGGTGAGGTCGACGCGCGGGGCCGGCGCCCAGCCTTTCTTGCGGTATTCGGCCACCACATTGGTGAAGATGCCACCGCGCACATAGAACTTGGCGGTGAGCCGCATGAAGCGCGGTTTGGTCACCTTGACCAGGTCGTCGAGAATGCGGTTGGTGACGTCCTCGTGGAAATGGCCTTCCTCGCGGAAGCTCCACATGTAGAGCTTCAGGCTCTTCAGCTCGACGCAGGTCTTGTCAGGGATGTAGTCGAGAATCAGGGTGGCGAAATCCGGCTGCCCGGTCTTGGGGCAAAGACAGGTGAATTCGGGGACTTCCATGTGGATGTGGAAGTCCCGTCCCGGTTTCGGATTGGGGAAGGTTTCCAGGGTCTTGGCGGGCGTGGAGGACATAAAAGAGCTCGGTGTAGAATGGCGGCGATAAAAACGCCCCAGGGGGCGTTTGGAGACCCCATTATAAAACCCAAGGTTCCGCTGTCTTGCGTTTAACCCACATCAAACTTGCCGGATTCAAGAGTTTCGTCGATCCCACCGTCATTCCTGTCCCCGCGCAGTTGACCGGCGTGGTGGGGCCGAACGGCTGCGGCAAGTCGAACGTGATCGACGCGGTGCGCTGGGTGCTCGGCGAATCGTCGGCCAAGCACCTGCGCGGCGAGACCATGCAGGACGTGATCTTCAACGGCTCCGGCACCAGGAAGCCGGCGTCGCGCGCCTCGGTCGAGCTGGCGTTCAACAACGAGCTCGGGCGCGCTGCCGGACAGTGGTCGCAATACGCCGAGATCGCGGTCAAGCGCGTGCTCGACCGCAGCGGCGACTCCACCTATTACATCAACAACATGCGGGTGCGGCGGCGCGACGTGGCCGACCTGTTCCTGGGCACCGGGGTCGGCGCGCGCGCCTACGCCATCATCGAGCAGGGCATGATTTCGCGCCTGATCGAGGCCAAGCCGGAGGAACTGCGCGGCTACCTGGAAGAAGCCGCCGGCGTGTCCAAATACAAGGAACGCCGGAAGGAAACCGAATCCCGCCTGAAGGACGCGCGCGACAACATGAATCGCGTCGAGGACATTCAGCGCGAGCTCGGGACCCAGGTCGAGAAGCTCGCCGCGCAGGCCGAAGTCGCCCAGCACTACAAGCAGCTGCAGGTCGACCTGACGTTTTCCCAGCATCGCCTGTGGTTTGCCCGCAAATACGATGCCGCCCAGCAGCGCGCGCGCATCGACCGCGACCTGGTCGAGGCGCAGAACAGGCTGGAAGCCGAAACCGCGCGCCTGCGCCATATCGAATCCGAACTCGAAACCGCGCGCCAGACCCAGTTCGTCGGGCAGGACACGCTCAACACCGCGCAGGCCACGTATTACCAGGCGCAGTCGGAAGTCGCGCGGATCGAGCAGACCATGGCGCACCAGAACGCCACCCGCGACCGGCTCTATCGCCAGGTGCAGGATCTGGGCACGCGCATGGACACCCAGCAGGCACGCCGCGCCACCACGCAGGATGCCCTGAGTGAGGTGACCGCGCAGCAGCCCGACCTCGAGGCCGCGCTGATGGAGGCCGAAGCCGCCGCGCGTCAGGCCACCGACAGCACCCTGCCGCAGAAGGAGGCGGCGCTGCGCGAGGCGCAGCAGGGCGTGGGCGAGGCGCAGCGCGTGGTGTCACAAAGCGAGCAGGCGCGCCAGGTCGACGAAAACAGCCTCGGCCACACCAAACGCCAGCTCGAACAACTGGACGCGCGTAAGCAGAGGCTCGCCCAGGAACAGGCGCAACTGCCGCGCACCGATACCGCGGGCCTGGCGCAAAAGCAGGTCGAACTCGAGGAACTGGCGCAGACCTTGGCCACCGCCCAGGCCGGGCTGAAGGAAGCCGAGACCGCGCTGCCCGAACTCGACGCCGCGCGCACCCAGCTCACGCGCGAGCTCGAAGCCGCGCGCCGCGCGCTGCACCAGACCGAGGCCGAACTTGCCGCGCTGAAGAAGCTGCAGGAGAGCCTCAAGGCCGACGAAAAGCTCGGCGCCTGGCTGCGTAGCCGCAATCTTGATGCGGCGCCGCGCCTGTGGGAAAAGCTGCGCGTCGCCCCGGGCTGGGAAGCCGCGGTCGAGGCGGTGCTGCGCGAACGGCTGCAGGCCGTGGCCGCCGACGCTGCCCCCGACTGGTTTGCCGATGCGCCGCCGGCGCGGCTCACGGTATGGGCGGGGGAGGGCGCAGTGGCGCCTGCCGCGCCGGACCTGCTTGCCAGCAAGATCGGCAGCGACGATGCCGCCGCCCACGCCGCACTCGCCGACTGGCTCGCCGGCGTCTACTGGGCCGACGACGCGGAGGCCGCGCGCACGCGCGCCGCGACCCTCGTGCCCGGCGAATATGCGGTCACCCCGCAGGGTCATCTGTTCACCCGCCACAGCGTCACCTTCCACGGCCCGCACACCGCGGTCGAGGGCATCCTCGCGCGCGGGCGTGAACTCGAACGACTGGCGACGGATGCCGTGCGCCTGCGCGACGAGGCGGCGCAGCTCGAAGCCGCCTACGCCGAGACGCAGCAGCGCTACCTGGAGCGCCAGCGCGAGGTCCAGGCGCTGCGCGCGCAGACCGCCCAGACCCAGAGCCGCCACCACACTGCGCAGATGGAGCTGCTGCGCCTGCAGCAGGCGGTGGACCGGGTGCAGAGCCGGGCGACGCAGATCGCCCAGGAACTGGACGAAGTCACCCGCCAGCTGACCGGTGAGCGCGCCACGCTCGACGCCCTGGAATCCCGCCTCAAGGAATATCGCGCGCAGGGCGACGTCGCCCGCGAGGCGCTGTACGCCGCGCGCCAGACGCGCGACCAAGCCGACCGCGCGGTGTTCGAGGCGCGCGAGCTGCAGCGCGCGGCCGAGCGGCGGCATCAGGAAGCCGGCTTCGCGCTCACCACCCGCACCAACAAGATCAAGGAACTCAGTGAAACCCTGGCGCGCATCGACCAGGAAATCGCCGATGACGAAACCCGCCTGACCCAGGCGCGCGACGAACTGGCCCGCCTGCCGGCCGACGCGCTCGATGCCGAACTGCAGCTCGCCCTGACCGCGCGCACCGCGGCCGAAACCGCGCTGGCCGCCGCACGCGACGCGCTGGAAGGCCTGACCGCGCAATTGAGAAGCCAGGACGAGGCACGGCTGAGCTGCGAGCAGGGGCTCGATCCATTGCGCCGCACCATCGAGCAGCTGAAGCTCAAGGATCAGGAAGCCATGCTGATGCAGTCGCAGTTCGAACTGCAGTTGCGCGAGGCGGCGGCCGACGAGGCCAGCCTTGAATCCGGTCTGGCCGACAGTCCCAAGCCGGCCCAGCTGCAGGCGCAGATCGGCCGCCTGCAAACCGAGATCGCCGCGCTCGGCGCGGTCAACCTCGCCGCGCTGGACGAACTGACCCAGGCGCAGGAGCGTTCGGAATATCTCGCCGCGCAGTGCGCCGACCTGCTGGAAGCCGTCACCACCCTGGAAGATGCAATCCGCCGCATCGACCAGGAATCGCGCGCACGGCTGAAGGAGACCTTCGACACCGTCAACCATCACATGGGCGAGTTGTTCCCGCAGCTGTTCGGCGGCGGCCAGGCGCGGCTCATCCTCACCGGCGACGAACTGCTCGACGCCGGGGTGCAGGTGTTCGCCCAGCCGCCCGGCAAGAAAAACGCCTCGATCCACCTGCTGTCCGGCGGCGAGAAGACGCTCACCGCGCTGTCGCTGGTGTTCGCCATGTTCAAGCTCAACCCGGCGCCGTTCTGCCTCCTCGACGAGGTCGACGCGCCACTCGACGACGCCAACACCGAGCGCTACTGCAATCTGGTCAAGGCGATGTCCGACCACACCCAGTTCCTTTTCATCACCCACAACCGCGTCACCATGGAAATGGCGCAACACCTGGCCGGCGTCACCATGCAGGAGCCGGGCGTGTCGCGCATCGTCGCGGTGGACGTGGAAGCGGCGGTGGGGATGGTCGAAGCGGCCTAAATTCAAGGCGCCCCTAGCCGAGGGCGGCGGCTATCGGTGAAAATAGCGCTTTTGGCGCGATTCCTTCACTCCCATGCTTGATATCCAGTTGCTGCGCAAAGACGCAGCCCTCGTCGCCGAGCGCCTCGCCGCGCGCGGTTTTGCCTTCGATGCGGCGCGCTTCGATGCGCTGGAAGCCGAACGCAAGACGATCCAGACCCGCACCCAGGACGCGCAAAACCGTCGCAATACGCTGTCCAAGCAAATCGGCATGCTGAAGGGCAAGGGCGAAGACACCACGGCGGTGATGGCCGAGGTGGCGGGGCTGGGCGACGAGCTGAAGCAGATGGAAATTCGGCTGGCGGCCTTGCAAAGCGAAATCAACGATTTTCTGATGGAGGTGCCGAACCTGCCGCATGAGTCGGTGAAAGAAGGGAAGGACGAGACCGCCAACGTCGAGGTGAGCCGCTGGGGTACGCCGAAGACATTCGATTTCCCGGTGCGCGACCACGTCGATCTGGGCGAAGGGCTGGGCCAGCTCGACTTCGCCGCCGCGGTGAAGATCACCGGCAGCCGTTTCACCGTGATGAAAGGCGGGCTGGCGCGGCTGCACCGTGCGCTCGCCCAGTTCATGCTCGACGTGCACACGGCGGAGCACGGCTACACGGAGGTTTACGTGCCGTATCTGGTGAACGCCGACTCGCTGCGCGGCACCGGAAACCTGCCGAAATTCGAGGAAGATTTATTCCAGGTCTCGCGCCCGGACGCCGACAAGCTCTACCTCATCCCCACCGCAGAAGTCCCGGTGACCAACCTGCTGCGCGACGAGATCGTCGCCGAAGAAGTGCTGCCGCTGAAGTTCGTCGCCCACACGCCGTGCTTCCGCTCGGAGGCCGGCTCCTACGGGCGCGACACGCGCGGCATGATCCGCCAGCACCAGTTCGACAAGGTGGAGCTGGTGCAGATGGTGCGCCCGGAGGACTCCTACGCCGCGCTGGAAGCGCTGACGGCCAACGCCGAGGTGATTCTGCAGAAGCTCGGCCTGCCGTACCGCAAGATGGCCCTGTGCAGCGGCGACATGGGCTTTTCGGCGGCCAAGACTTACGACCTCGAAGTATGGTTGCCGGCGCAGGGCACCTACCGCGAGATTTCTTCCTGCTCCAATTTCGAGGCCTTCCAGGCGCGCCGCATGCAGGCGCGTTTCAAGGCGGGGCAGGGCAAGCCGGAACTTTTGCACACGCTGAACGGCTCGGGGCTGGCAGTGGGCCGCACGCTGGTGGCGATCCTGGAGAACTATCAAAATGCCGACGGCAGCGTGAGCGTGCCGGAAGCGCTGCGCCCGTGGATGGGCGGTGTGGACCGGCTCACGCCCGCCTGAGTCGGGTCAGCCGGGTGCGGCCAGCCCACCCTCGCTGTGCCCCAGATTGATCATCGGGTTGAACTCCGGTTCCTGCCGCAGCAGGATGTCGTAGTAGTTGCGGATGTTCTCGGCAAAATGCAGGGCTTCGCCGCCGCGGGCGTAGCCGTAGCGCATCACTTTCGAATAGGTGCCGCGGCTCAGATACGGCAGCGCTTCCTTCACATCGACCCAGTTGTCCGGATTGCCGCCGCGCGCCTGCGCGATGCGGCGCGCATCCTCCATGTGCCCCTGTCCCTGGTTGTAGGCGGCCAGCGCCAGCCAGGTGCGGTCGGGCTCGGCGATGCGGGCGGGCAGGCTGTCTTTCATCAGCGCCAGATAGCGCGCCCCGCCCAGGATGCTCTGGCGCGCGTCGAGGCGATTGGAAACGCCCATGCGGTCGGCTGTCTGCCCGGTCAGCATCATCAGGCCGCGCACCCCGGTCGGCGAGGTGGCGAGGGGATTCCACTGTGACTCCTGATAGCCGATCGCGGCCAGCAGGCGCCAGTCGATCCCGGTAAGCGTCTGCGCCTCGTGAAAATGCTGGCGCAGCCCCGGCAGCCGCTGCGGACGGCGCTGCAGGATGCCGAGGATGTCGCTGCGGTCCAGCCGCCTGACATGGCCGAAATAGCGCTCGTAAACACGCCTGATGGTGCCGTCCTTGTGCGCCTGCTCGACAAAGCGCGCCAGGGCATTGCGCATCGCCTGCGAACTGCGGGGCGGCAGCGCCCATACGATTTTCTGCGTGTCGCCAATGTCGAACGCCACGGCCAGCCCGGGGTAGGTATTGCGCATCGGGTCGAAATCCATGCCGTTGATGACCACCGCGTCGTACCTGCCGGCCTGCAATTGCGCCAGCAGTTCCTCCGGCCAGACATTCTCAAGCGCCGCCCAACTCAGGGCTGGGTGCTTGCGCTTCTGGCGCATCAGGACGGGCGTGTGTCCGGAGCCGATAATCAGCGCGAGTTTCCTGTCTGACAGGTCCGCCATGCTGCGCGGTTGTCTTTCGCTGGCGCGATACACGATATGAATCGGAGTCTCGAACAGAATCGGCCCGGAAATCAGATGGCGGTCCTTGACGACAGCACGCGGCAGGGCCGCCGCCGCCAGATGGATATGATGGCTGTCGAGCAATTTGAACAATGCTTCGGGGGGGGATTTTTCCGTCCACTTGAGCGACCAGTTCTGTGATTCGCTGAAGGCGCGGATCAAGTCGTGCTCGAAGCCGGCGGGCTCCCCGTTGGGCGCGACATAGTAAGTGGCCGGGCTGTTGCGCGCGCCGACCCGCAACTCGCCGCTGATTTCCGGCGGCGGCACCGGCTGGCTACAGGCAGCCAGTGCCAGGCTCAGCACGAGTGCGGCGCCTCCCCCGAAACGAGCCATTCTTCCGCGCCGCCGGAGAGGTGGCAGAGTGGTCGAATGTACCTGACTCGAAATCAGGCGTAGGTGCAAGCCTACCGTGGGTTCGAATCCCACCCTCTCCGCCAAGCATTATTAACCTGCTGAATAACAATAAGAATTTCAGTCGGGTTGTTAGACGGGTGTCACAAAGAAGTGTTCCAAAGTCATGGAGCATTGGACATGTACACCCCGTCCCATCTGCTGTTGCGTTCTGGCATCTTTTATTTCCGCATCGCCGTCCCCAACCGCCTGCGTCCTGCATTTTCCGGCCGCACCGAGTTCTGCTTCTCGCTTGGCACCCGCGATAAAAAAACAGCGCTGCAGAAAGTCTGGTTTCTGTCGTTACAAACACAGCGAATTTGGACTGCAGGCGAAGCATTACTCATGGCAATGAAACAGGACCCCAACAGGCTATCGTTTCTCCTGAAGTACAGCTCCAAGGAGGGGCTGTACGTCGAGACTGACCCCAATAATCCTGAAGATGGCGCGCAAGCCCTGGCGGCCATCCAGCATCTCGCCCCGGTGATAGCCGCGGCAGAACAGTCCCGCCCGCTAATTGACGGTGCGGAGATGTTGCGGCTCATGCATGCCACTAACGCCCTGAGCGGCATACAGTCTGGCCCGAACAGCAGCCGCTCGCTTTCCGCTGTCCTTGAGGACCACATGAAGGTGAATGCCACGAAGTGGGTTCCCCGGACTGCGGACGACTACCGCTCCTCCATTGAACTCTTTATCCGCACTGTCGGGGACGTCCCTATTCAGATTGTCGTGAAGCGCACCGTGGCTGATTTCAAGGTGGCGATGAGCGGAACAATGGCTGCGAGTACGCTGGATAAAAAGCTGGATACCGATGCGACGCTGCACATCAGCGCGCACAGATTTGTACGACCAAGCCGCGTGTTGAACGCCGCTTGCGACCGGGAACTGCCTTGTTGGATCACGTGATGCGCTATCTGAAAGCGGGGTACTCGCCCGAGCAGATTGCTGGCACACTGGCTGCTGTGCATCCTGACCTTCCTTCGTTGCAGGTTTCTCACGAAACCATCTACACCGCCATCTACGCCATGCCGCGCGGCGAATTGCGCACGGAAGTCATTGGCTGGCTGCGCTTCGGTCATGCCAAACGTCGCCCACGTGTGCGTGGTGAAGACCGACGCGGGAAGATTCCCGACATGGTCAGCATCCATGACCGCCCGCCAGAGATCGAGGAGCGCCTGGTTCCGGGACACTGGGAAGGTGACCTCATCAAGGGTGCGTACAATCGTTCTGCGGTGGGCACGCTGGTGGAGCGTACTACGCTATTCACGGTGCTAGCCAGGATGGACAGCCGAATCGGCCGTGAAGGGCTTCGGTCATGTGCTCAACCGGATCGAGGGCAGAAGCGCCTGTCTATGACCTACGATCAAGGGCGAGAAATGGCGGCACACCAGAAACTGACGTTCGATACCGGGGTGAAGGTGTATTTTGCTGACCCGCATAGCCCCTGGCAACGCGGAATCAACGAGAACACCAACGGCTTGCTGCGGCAGTACCTGCCCAAGGGCAGTGACTTGAGTGGTTTCGCTCAGGACGAGCTGGACGAAATCGCCTGGAAACTAAACACCCGACCGCGCAAGTCGCTAGGCTTCAAATGCCCCGCAGAGTTGTTTACGCCGGATGCTTTCGATTTCAAGCAGCATCATGCTGCGCTTTTTGCACTTGGGGCTTGAAACCGCCCAGGCTCTTACAACCGACAGCAATCGAAAACCCGCGCGGCTTATGGTTTCGCGGGTTTTTTACTTACCGCAACATGCGTCTGCACATGCGTCGCGTACTTCGATGGGGGTCATTCCGGCACGGCACATATCCCTAACAGCAACCCCGATTAGGGCGATGAAATGCTGGATACGCAGCGCTGTTACCGCTTAACCGCTCACGTCTCCCGCCGTCCTTCGCCCAGGCTCGCGACAGGCCAGTACTTGTTACGTCCAACGGGTGGCGTCTTTCACGCTAACGCGAGCAGACCATTCCCCAGAAAGACATGCATTGGCCTGGGGTTTTTACATGCGCGACTGCGCCTGAATCTACTACCACTCTTCCGTTTCCGTTCTGAGTTTTTCTGCAACAATGCGTTTGATCGAGATCGATGGGCTGCCGCCATTTCACGGCACGACTTTACCCGTCAGACACTTCTACTTTTAAGCTCACTTTTCAGGAACAACAATGGATGTGGAAACCCGAGAAAGCCCGTCGCAAGGAAGCACGGAGCTCAGAGTATTGTTAGAAGTTTTGACTGCAGTTAAAAAAGGGAACTTTGCAGCGCGTATGCCGCTCGACTGGACCGGCGTCGAGGGCAAGATAGCCGATACGCTGAACGATATTATCGAACTGAACGATAACGTCGCGCGCGCGATAGGCCGTGCCGGCGAACTGGTCGGCAGGGATGGAAAGCTGGCGGAACGCGTCTCGGTTGGGGATCTGGACGGCGCATGGGCACGCGAAATCGAATCGGTGAATGGACTGATTTCCGATCTTGCCCGCCCCACGACTGAAATGGCGCGAGTCATCGGGGCGGTAGCCAAGGGGGACCTCACCCAACGAATGGTTCTCGAAGCGGACGGCTTACCGCTCAAGGGCGAGTTTATGCGTACGTCCAAAATCGTGAACACCATGGTGGACCAACTCGGATCGTTCGCGTCGGAAGTGACGCGGGTGGCGCGCGAGGTGGGTACCGAGGGCAAGCTGGGCGGGCAGGCGCAGGTCCCCGGCGTGGCCGGCACCTGG
>NCGX01000058.1 GCA_002256995.1 Hydrogenophilales bacterium 16-64-40 | reverse complement strand
GCTATTTACGTAACCCCACTACTGGGTGCGAGGCCATCGTGTGTGGCGTGGTGAGCGTCCAGGGGCGAGTTATTCCGGCGTCAACATACGCAGGCGCTTCCGTTTTCCGGAGCATGGGAATGGCATTGACCAACCGGATCGCGCCGATGCGGGGACTATTCTTCCCGGCCTGTAGTATGTCGACAGCGTGGTCAAGCTCGACGACGGCCTGATTCTCATCCACGACCTGGACCGCTTCACTTCCGCTTGGACGAGCTGCCGGCTGTCCACATCGGCCTGCATTTCCAGAAGTGCGCTTGCTTAACCGAATCGGTGCAGGGTCTGGTACAGCAGCACGCCGGCGTAGTCGCCAGTGAAGGGTCGGCCGCTGCGGTTGGCGCCGTGCATGCCGGGCGCGAGGCCGACGATCAGCAGATCGGGTGCGGGGTCGCCGAAGGCGGGCACCGGACGGGCATGGTAATAGGGGTGGCGGACGCGCACCGCTTCCAGAAAAGCGGCAAGGCGTGGACAGGCGCGGCAGTCGAGGTCGAAGGGCATCGGAAGAAATGAAAAACGCCCCACAGCGGGGGCGTTCATTGTACGCGTGACGCGAATCAGCTTTCGATCGGGCCCGCTGCGGTCTGCATGTAGTTCTGCTCGCCCATGCGCTTGACCAGATCGAGCTGGGTTTCGAGGTAGTCGATGTGTTCTTCGGTGTCGGACTGGATGCCGGTGAGAATTTCGCGCGAGGCATAATCCTTGACCGCCTCGCAGTGCGCGATGGCTTCGACATACAGCGCGCGGCCGGTGAGTTCGAGCTTGAGATCGCAGCCCAGGCACTCGACCACGTTCTCGCCGATCATCAGCTTGTTCAGGTCCTGCAGGTTGGGCAGGCCTTCCAGGAACAAAATGCGCTCGATCAGCTTGTCGGCGTGGCGCATTTCCTCGATGGATTCGTCGTACTCATGCTTGCCCAGCGCGTTCAGGCCCCAGTTCTTGTACATGCGGGCATGCAGGAAATACTGGTTGATGGCGGTGAGTTCCACCGTCAGGGCCTTGTTCAGATACTGGATGACTTTTTTGTCGCCTTTCATGGGGCTCTCCTGTTGTGTGAAGTCACCCGCGAGCGGCGACTTGAAGACGGGGATAAAGGACGGTGCAGGTATTACTTGGCATTGTAGGAATGGCGGCCGACAAGGCAAGCCCGGGCGAAGGACAAAACAGGGTGTCAGGCCGCTGCCAGTCCTGGGCAGAGGGCTTCTTCGCTGCGCACCTCGTTCACGGCTTCGCGCAGCACTTCCTTGGCGCAACGGCCGCATTTGCCGCACTGGGTGGCGACCCCCAGTTCCCGGCTCAATTCGCGCATGGTGCACACACCTTCGGTGCGCACCAGCCGACGAATATCGGTATCGGTGACACTGTGGCAAAGACAGACGTACATGTGAATCCTCCTGCAATGGATCAATTTGAGCTCCAGTTTATTCAAATGATAATGATTGTCAATAACATTTGGAGTGGGTCCCCCGATCCGAATGACGGGCTATTGGCCGACCTGCGCGGCTCGACCCTGAGCAGCCATAAACCGTAGACATCGGTGAAATGGACCGCTGATTGTGAATGGGCGGGCCGGGTGGCCCACCGGTTTACGGCTTAGAACTTATAGCTGGCGCCGACTTCGACATTACGCTCGACGCCGGGGAAAATGCCGTCCGGGTTGCGGCTGGCGATGTATTTCTTGTCGGTCAGGTTGCGCACCGTGCCGAACACGCTGAGCTGCTTGTCGATGGCGTAACGTACGTTGAGGTCGAGCGTGGTGTAGGCGGGAACCTCGCCGCGGCGGCCGTCTGTGCTCTGTGCCACGGTGTTTTCCGGATCGACGAACTGGCTCGATACGTGGTACGCGCCCAGGCTGGTGCGCAGGCCACCGGTCGCGTAGCTCACGGCGAGATTGGCCGTCAGCTCCGGCGCATAAGGCAGGCGGTTGCCGTTGCGGTCGATGCCGCCGACGATTTTCGTGCTGTTGAATTTCGCAGTCGGCACCCAGGTGGCGTTGCCGTCCACGCTCCAGCCCCCGCCGATTTTATAGCCGAGTGCGCCTTCGAGACCCTGATTCAGGGTCTCGCCGGCGTTGGTCGCCGTTGCGCCGACGCCGCCCGATTCGGACTGCGGAATGATCTGGTTGGCGAAGTCCATGCGGAAGGCGGTCGCCTCGTAGGTTAACCGTCCCGATGCGCCGCGCACGCCAATTTCGAAGTTGGTCGAGCGCTCGGCATCCAGCTGCTGGTCGACGCCGGAACCGCTGATGGCGGTGGCGACCATCGCCGGCGAGAAGCCCTTGAACGCGCCTGCAAACAGTTGCGCCTGCGGTGCGAGCTGCCAGGTCGCGCCGATGCCG
>NCGX01000023.1 GCA_002256995.1 Hydrogenophilales bacterium 16-64-40 | reverse complement strand
TGATTCAGCCGATCGCCATGGACGAAGGCCTGCGTTTCGCCATCCGCGAAGGCGGCCGCACCGTCGGTGCAGGCGTCGTGGCCAAGATCGAAGAATAAGGTTAATTCAATGCAAAGCCAGAAAATCCGCATCCGCCTGAAGGCGTTTGACTACAAACTGATCGACCAGTCGGCGCTCGAAATCGTGGAAACGGCCAAACGCACCGGCGCAGTGGTCAAGGGCCCGGTTCCCCTGCCGACCTCGATCGAGCGTTTTGACGTGCTGCGTTCGCCGCACGTCAACAAGACCTCGCGCGACCAGTTCGAGATCCGTACCCATCGCCGTCTGATGGACATCATGGACCCGACCGATAAAACGGTTGATGCCCTGATGAAGCTGGACTTGCCGGCTGGCGTCGACGTCGAAATCAAGTTGTAAAAACCAAGGGGCGCAGGTATACTGCTGCCCCTTCAGTAGTATCAATAGTCGCCGGTCAATTGTAATCGGCACCTACAAACCTTGCGAGTGGCCTAGGTCGCTTGCTTGAGATAGGATATACAAAAATGAGTATCGGGCTCGTTGGCCGCAAGGTCGGCATGACCCGCATTTTCACTGAGAGCGGTGCGTCCGTTCCGGTGACAGTGCTGGAAATGTCAAACAATCGTGTAACACAGGTTCGCACGTCAGAGGTTGATGGTTATTCCGCGGTGCAGGTTGCCTATGGCACGCGTCGCAATAGCCGTGTCACCAAAGCACAGGCTGGCCATTTTGCCAAGGCGGGTGTGGATGCTGCAGAGCTGATGCGTGAGTTTCGCGTTTCGGCTGATGAGGCAGCCCAATACCAGGCGGGTGCTGCGGTTTCTGTCGAGGTCTTTACGGCCGGGCAGAAGGTGGATGTCACTGGTGTGACGCAAGGCAAAGGCTTTGCGGGCACCATCAAGCGCCACAACTTCAAATCGCAGCGTGCGACGCACGGCAACTCGCGTTCGCACAACGTGCCGGGATCCATCGGCATGGCGCAGGATCCGGGTCGTGTTTTCCCGGGTAAGCGCATGTCTGGCCATATGGGCGCTGTGACGTGTACCAAACAGAATCTTGAAGTCGTTCGTGTCGATGCTGAGCGCGGTTTGGTGCTGCTGAAGGGCGCCGTTCCGGGTTCGAAGGGTGGTCATGTGGTGGTGCGCCCGGCAGTGAAAGGGGGTGCCTAATGGATTTAACCGTCATCAATGAGCGGGGCCAGCAGGTATCCAGCTTGGCCGCCTCCGACGAAACCTTTGGTCGCGACTACAACGAAGCGCTGGTCCACCAGGTGGTAACCGCGTTCCAGTCGAATGCGCGTAGCGGCAATCGTGCGCAGCAAACGCGTGCCGAAGTCAGCGCCTCCACGCATAAGCCGTGGCGTCAAAAAGGTACTGGTCGCGCACGTGCTGGCCGCACATCGAGCCCGATCTGGCGTGGGGGTGGTGTCACCTTTCCAAACAAGCCGAACGAGAACTTCACCCACAAGGTCAACCGTAAGATGTATCGCGCTGGCTTGGCGTCCATCCTGTCGCAGCTGGCTCGCGATGGCAAGATCAAGGTGGTGGAAAGTCTCGGCATCGAGTCGCCCAAGACCCGAGTGCTTGCCGACAAGCTGAAGTCGATGGGTTATGGCAAGGTCATGATTATTGCGGACAGCGTGGATGACAACCTGTGGCTGTCGTCGCGCAATCTGCCGAATGTCTATGTGGTTGAGCCGCATCAGGCTGACCCGTGGAGTCTGGTCAAATTCGGCAACGTGTTGATCACGGCGGCAGCGGTGAAACAGTTTGAGGAGATGGTGTAATGGGTGCGATCAGTCAAGAGCGTTTGCTCAAAGTCATTCTCGCGCCGGTGATCTCCGAAAAGAGCACGCGCATCGCGGATAAGCTGAATCAAGTTGTCTTTCGGGTGTTGCCCAGCGCGACCAAGCAGGAAATTGGCGCGGCAGTGTCCAGCCTGTTCAAGGTCGAGGTGACCGGTGTCCAGGTGCTGAACGTCAAGGGCAAGGTCAAGCGCTCCGGTCGTGTCACAGGTCGCCGTGACAACTGGAAGAAAGCGTATGTCACCCTGAAACAGGGTCAGGACATCGACTTCGCGTCCGGTCAGTAAGGGAGAGAACCATGGCACTGATTAAAGTTAAACCCACCTCTGCCGGGCGCCGTGCGCTCGTCAAGGTCGTAACAGAAGGTCTGCACAAAGGCGCGCCGTACGCGCCGTTGCTCGAGCCGAAGAAGCGCGGTTCAGGTCGTAACAACAATGGCCATATCACGGTGCGCCACAAGGGTGGTGGGCATAAGCAGCATTACCGTGTGGTGGATTTCCGTCGCAACAAGGACGGCATTCCCGCCAAGGTCGAGCATATTGAGTATGACCCCAACCGTTCAGCGCATCTTGCATTGCTGTGTTATGCCGATGGTGAGCGCCGCTACATTATTGCGCCGCGTGGCATTGCGGTTGGCGCGCAGTTGCTGAATGGTGTTGACGCGCCGATCAAGGCGGGCAACTGTCTGCCGCTGCGCAGCATTCCGGTCGGCAGCACGGTGCACTGTATCGAGATGATGCCGGGCAAGGGTGCGCAGATCGCGCGTTCTGCCGGAACCTCGGTGCAGTTGCTTGCACGCGAAGGCAGCTATGCGCAGTTGCGTCTGCGCTCGGGCGAAATCCGCAAGGTCCACGTTGACTGTCGCGCGACGCTTGGCGAAGTGGGTAACGAAGAGCACAGCCTGCGTTCGATTGGTAAGGCGGGTGCAAACCGCTGGCGCGGTATCCGTCCCACAGTACGTGGTGTGGTGATGAACCCGTGTGACCACCCGCATGGTGGTGGCGAAGGCCGCACCGCGGCAGGTCGTCATCCGGTGAGCCCGTGGGGTACCCCGACAAAGGGTTACCGTACCCGCAGCAACAAGCGCACCTCCAACATGATTGTCCGCCGCCGCAACGCGCGCTGATTGAGGTAGAGATATATGGCACGTTCAATTAAAAAAGGCCCCTTCGTTGACGGGCATCTGCTGAAAAGAATTGAAGCCGTTCGCGGCACCAACGACAAGCGCCCGATCAAGACCTGGTCGCGCCGTTCTACCGTATTGCCTGACTTTATCGGTCTGACGATTGCGGTTCATAACGGACGCCAGCACATGCCGATATTCGTGACCGAGAACATGGTCGGCCACAAACTGGGTGAGTTTTCCCTGACGCGCACCTTCAAGGGTCACGTCGCGGACAAGAAGGCTAAGAGATAAGGACCGCATGATGGAAGTTTCTGCAATTTTGCGTGGTACGCGACTGTCCGCACAGAAGGGCCGCCTGGTCGCCGACCAGATTCGTGGCCTTCGGGTGGAGAAGGCGTTGAATCTCCTGGCCTTCAGCCCTAAAAAAGGTGCGGGCATCATCAAGAAAGTGCTCGAGTCGGCGATTGCCAACGCTGAGCACAACGAAGGTGCAGACATCGATACCCTTAAGGTCAAGACGATTCTCGTTGACCAGGGTACCGTGCTGAAGCGCTTCACTGCCCGTGCCAAAGGCCGCGGCAACCGTATTACTAAGCCGACCTGTCACATTAGTGTGACGGTTGGGGATTAAGGAAGCGCCATGGGACAAAAAATACATCCGATCGGGTTCCGCCTTGGTGTCCAGCGTATTTGGACGGCCAAATGGTACGGTTCGAACCGAAACTTCTCCAGCACCCTGCTGGAGGACATCAAGGTTCGTGACTACCTGAAAAAGAAGCTCGCCCATGCGTCGGTTTCCAAGGTGGTTATCGAGCGTCCGGCGAAAAACGCACGCATCACGATTTTCAGCGGTCGCCCAGGTGTGGTGATCGGCAAAAAGGGCGAGGACATCGAAGTCCTGCGCAGCGAGCTTGCGCGCCTGATGTCGGTGCCGGTGCACGTCAACATTGAAGAAGTGCGCAAGCCCGAGACGGATGCCCAGATCATCGCTGATGGCATTGCGCAGCAACTCGAAAAGCGTGTGATGTTCCGTCGCGCGATGAAGCGTGCCATGCAGAATGCCATGCGGCTGGGTGCTCAGGGCATCAAAATCATGAGCGCTGGCCGTTTGAACGGTGCAGAAATCGCGCGTTCCGAGTGGTATCGCGAAGGCCGTGTGCCACTGCACACCCTGCGCGCCATCATCGACTATGGTTTTGCTGAAGCGAAGACCACCTACGGCATCATCGGCGTCAAGGTGTGGGTATACAAGGGCGATACGCTCGCTCGTGGAGAGCAGCCTGTGGTGGCCGAACAGGAAAAGCGCGGCAAGAAACCAGGAGTGAAACATGCTGCAGCCAGCTAGAAGAAAATTCCGCAAGGAACAGAAAGGCCGTAATACCGGAATGGCGACCCGCGGCGCCGATGTGAGTTTTGGCGATTTTGGTCTCAAGGCGGTCGGTCGTGGTCGCTTGACAGCTCGTCAGATTGAAGCTGCGCGTCGTGCCATGACCCGCCACATCAAGCGTGGCGGCCGCATCTGGATCCGTATTTTTCCGGACAAGCCGATTTCGCGTAAGCCGGCAGAAGTCCGGATGGGTAATGGTAAAGGTGCGCCGGAATACTACGTCGCTGAAATTCAGCCGGGCAAGGTTTTGTACGAAATGGATGGCGTGAACGAAACGCTGGCGCGCGAGGCTTTCCGCCTGGCAGCTGCCAAGCTGCCGATCGCGACAACCTTCGTGACCCGCATGATCGGGAGCTAAGTGATGAACACAAAAGAAATGCGCGGCAAGGATGCCGCAGAACTGAAGCAGGAACTTGAATCCCTGTTGCGTGCCCACTTTGCGCTGCGTATGCAGGTGGCCACCCAGCAGTCGACCAAAACTGCCGACCTGGGCAAATTGCGTCGCGATATTGCCCGCGTCAAGACGATTATGCGCGAGAAGGCGGGTCAAGCATGACTGAAATCAAGAAAATGGTGCGTACCCTGAGTGGGCGCGTGGTTAGCGACAAGATGAACAAGACGGTTACCGTGTTGGTCGAGCGTCGGGTCAAGCATCCGGTCATCGGCAAGATCATCCGGTTGTCCAAGAAATATCACGCTCACGATGAAAACAACGAGTTTCACGAGGGTGATTTGGTGCAAATCGAAGAGTCACGCAAGCTGTCGCGCACCAAAGCATGGACGGTAAGCAAGTTGATTGAGCGCGCACGCGTTTAATGCTTGCGTGAAACGCAAACACTCGGTATAGTTCTGCGTTTTCCGGTAGTGAGCCGGTTGGTTTTAGTCCGGTTCGCTGACTCAAGTAGTTCCGCGCATTGCGGGATTTTCTCCCGAACGGGATCCAAAACTAACCGCCGCTGTTTTGATTAAAGCGTGGTGGATTAAGTTGGAGGCAATTAAATGATTCAGATGCAGTCCGTATTGGATGTGGCGGACAACACAGGTGCGCGCTCGGTTATGTGCATCAAGGTGTTGGGCGGCAGTCGTCGTCGCTATGCTAGCGTCGGTGACATCATCAAAGTCAGCATCAAGGATGCTGCGCCGCGCGGTCGCGTAAAAAAAGGCGACGTCTACAACGCTGTTGTGGTCCGTACTGCCAAAGGCGTCCGGCGCCCTGATGGTTCGCTGGTGCGCTTTGATGGCAACGCCGCAGTCCTGTTGAACAACAAATTAGAGCCGATCGGAACCCGTATTTTCGGGCCGGTTACCCGTGAGTTGCGTACCGAGAAGTTCATGAAGATCGTCTCGCTGGCGCCCGAGGTTCTGTAAGGGGGAGTCATGGCACGTATTCGAAGAAGTGATCAGGTGATCGTCCTGACCGGAAAAGACAAAGGCAAGCGCAGTATTGTGCTCAAGGTCTTTGACAATGATCATCTGCTGGTTGAGGGCGTGAATCGCGTCAAGAAACATCAGAAGCCGAATCCCATGCGCAACATCCAGGGTGGGATCGTCGAAAAGGAAATGCCGATTCAGGCTTCAAATGTCGCATTGTTCAATGCTGGCACGCAGAAGGCTGATCGCGTTGGTTACAAGGTGCTGGAGGACGGCCGCAAGGTGCGTGTATACAAGTCCAACGGCGAAATGGTTGACGCACAGGGGTAATCATGGCGCGTTTTCAAGAATTTTATCGTGAGACAGTCGTTCCCAAGCTGATTGAACAGTTTGGCTACAAGTCTGTCATGCAGGTTCCTCGTATTCAGAAGATCACCCTGAACATGGGCGTTGGCGAGGCGGTGGCTGACAAGAAGGTGATGGATCACGCGGTTTCCGACATGCGCAAGATTGCCGGCCAGAAGCCGGTTGTCACCAAGTCCAAGAAATCGATCGCGGGTTTCAAGATCCGTGAGGATTATCCGGTCGGCTGCATGGTGACCCTGCGACGTGTGCAGATGTATGAGTTTCTGGATCGTCTGGTTACGGTGGCAATCCCCCGTATCCGTGACTTCCGGGGGATTTCCGGGAAGTCCTTTGATGGCCGTGGCAACTACAACATGGGCGTCAAGGAACAGATTATTTTCCCTGAGATTGAGTACGACAAGATTGACGTGTTGCGTGGAATGAACATCACGATCACCACCACCGCCAAGACTGACGAAGAAGGGCGTGCTTTGCTTGCTGCCTTCAGTTTCCCGTTCAAGAATTGAGGTAGGCATGGCCAAGTTATCCTTGATTAATCGCGAAGAAAAGCGCGCGCGCATGGTGAAAAAATATGCTGCCAAGCGTGCTGATCTCAAAGCCGCAATTGCCAGCGTTCAGACCAGCGATGAAGATCGCATGGCGGCATACAAGGCATTGCAGGAGCTGCCGCGGAACTCCAGTCCGGTGCGCCAGCGCAATCGCTGCCAGCTGACGGGCCGCCCGCGTGGCGTGTTCAGCAAGTTCGGCTTGGCGCGCGGCAAGCTGCGTGAATATGCGATGCGGGGCGAGATCCCAGGCATCGTCAAGGCAAGCTGGTAAGGGGCAAACAATATGAGTATGAGTGATCCCATCGCGGATATGCTGACCCGCATCCGCAATGCACAAGCGGTTGAAAAGGGGGCTGTCACAATGCCTTCCTCCAAGGTCAAAGTGGCTATCGCCAAGGTGTTGAAAGATGAAGGCTATATTGATGGTTTTGCCATTCGTGGCGAAGCTGGCAAGCCAGAGCTCGAACTTCAGCTGAAGTATTACGCTGGTCGTCCGGTCATCGAGCGCATTGAGCGTGTAAGCAAGCCTGGTCTTCGTGTCTACAAGGGTGCAGAGGACCTGCCGCGAGTGATGAATGGCCTGGGTGTCGCCATTGTGTCCACGTCGAGTGGCGTCATGACTGATCGCCGAGCCCGTGCTCAAGGCGTGGGTGGTGAAGTCCTGTGCGTGGTTGCGTAAGAGAGAACCGATATGTCACGTGTAGCCAATAATCCAATTACCTTGCCTAAGGGTGTTGAAGTCACGCTGGGAAGTGTGGTCTCTGTTAAAGGCCCTCTCGGTGCGATGACTCAGGCGGCATCGAGCGATGTCTCGGTTGCGCTCAAAGACGGCGTGCTGACTTTTGCGCCTGTCGGCGGGAGCATCCAGGCCAACGCCATGGCGGGAACAATGCGTTCGCTGGTCAATAACATGGTTCAGGGGGTCACCAAGGGTTTCGAGAAGAAGCTCTTGTTGGTCGGCGTCGGGTATCGGGCGCAGGCCCAGGGCGATGCGCTCAACCTGACGCTCGGTTTCTCGCATCCTGTCGTGCACAAGATGCCCGCTGGAATCAAGGTCGAGACGCCGACGCAAACTGAAATTGTGATCAAGGGTGTCGACCGCCAGGTTGTTGGGCAGGTGGCCGCTGATGTGCGCTCATATCGCCCGCCGGAGCCCTACAAGGGCAAAGGCGTGCGCTATAGCGACGAAGTGGTCATCAAGAAAGAGACCAAGAAGAAGTAAGGCATAAGGACAGAAAATGAACACCAAGCAATCACGGATTCGCCGAGCGCGCAAAACCCGCGCCAAAATCGCGGCCGTCAAGGCGACTCGCCTGGCAATTCACCGCACCAACAGCCATGTCTACGCCCAGATCATTTCGGCGGATGGCGGCACGGTGATGACCAGCGCGTCTTCCAATGACAAGGACATGCGTGCCGAGCTGACGAATGGCGGCAACGTCGCCGCGGCAGCGGCAGTGGGCAAACGGCTGGCGGAAAAGGCCAAGGGTTTGGGCATTGAAAAAGTGGCTTTCGATCGTTCTGGCTTCAAGTTCCATGGGCGTGTGAAAGCCCTGGCTGAAGCTGCGCGTGAAGGCGGTTTGGTTTTTTAACGAGGCAGAATCAAGATGGCCCGTACAGCACCTAGTAGTAACGAAGAGCGCGGCGACGGTTTGCGCGAAAAGATGATCTCGATCAACCGTGTCACCAAAGTGGTGAAGGGCGGTCGGATCATGGGTTTTGCCGCGCTGACTGTTGTTGGCGACGGCGACGGCGGAATCGGCATGGGCAAGGGAAAGTCCCGCGAAGTGCCGGTTGCCGTGCAGAAGGCAATGGAAGAAGCCCGCCGCAAGCTGGTCAAGATCAGCCTGAAGAATGGCACCTTCCACCATACGGTGGTCGGGCAGCATGGCGCTTCGCGCGTGTTGATCCAGCCTGCATCGGAAGGCACTGGGATTATTGCCGGCGGTGCGATGCGCGCCGTATTCGAGGTGATGGGCGTGCAGAACGTTCTTGCCAAATGCCTGGGGTCGACCAATCCCTATAACGTCGTTCGCGCGACGATTGACGGGTTGTTGAAAATGTCCACGCCGTCCGAAATTGCGGCCAAGCGTGGCAAGTCGCTCGAAGACATCACGGGGTAAGCCATGAGTGAGCAGAAAAAAATCAAGGTGACGCAGATCAAAAGTCTGATTGGCACCAAGGAAGCCCATCGTGCCTGCGTCCGTGGCCTGGGTTTGCGCCGGATGCATCATACCGTCGAGGTGCTCGATACCCCGGAAAACCGCGGAATGATGACCAAGGTCGCCTATCTGCTGAAGTGCGAGGCTTAAATGGAACTGAATACGATTAAACCGGCAGATGGCGCCAAGAAAGACAAGCGCCGCCTGGGTCGCGGCATTGGCTCTGGCCTGGGTAAAACCGCAGGACGTGGCCACAAGGGCCAGAAGTCCCGCTCGGGTGGCTTCCATAAAGTGGGCTTCGAGGGCGGCCAGATGCCGATGCAGCGTCGCCTGCCGAAGCGCGGCTTCGTTTCGCTGACCAAGGCTGATACGGCGCACGTTCGCCTGTATCAGCTGGCGGCGGTTGGCGTGGACGAGATTGACCTGCTGGTATTGAAGCAGGCGGGTATTGTTCGCTCGGCTGCCAAGGCTGCGAAAGTCTACCTGGCCGGCGAAATTGACACGGCGATCAAGCTGCGCGGTATCGCTGTGACCAAGGGTGCCCGTGCTGCGATTGAAGCGGCCGGCGGCACCGTCGCCGACTGAGCCTGCGAGGACACACGCTTTGGCCACGCCCAAAACCGGCTTGAATAAATTCGGGGACCTCAAGCGTCGCTTGCTATTTTTGCTCGGCGCACTGATCGTCTACCGCATCGGCACCTTCATTCCGGTGCCGGGTATCGATCCGCTGGTGCTCGATCAGTTGTTCAAGTCGCAGCAAGGCGGCATCCTGGGCATGTTCAACATGTTCTCGGGAGGCGCGCTGTCTCGTTTCAGCCTGTTTGCGCTGGGGATCATGCCGTACATTTCGGCCTCGATCATCGTGCAGCTGATGACAACGGTCTCGCCGCACTTGGAAGCGCTGAAAAAAGAGGGCGAGTCCGGGCGTCGCAAGATTACGCAGTACACCCGCTACGGCACCCTTTTCCTGGCGGTATTCCAGGCTTTGGGGATTTCCATTGCGCTGGAGTCCCAGGCCGGCCTCGTGCTGGATCCGGGGTTGGGCTTCCGGCTGATTACGGTAGCCACGCTGACTGCCGGCACGATGTTTTTGATGTGGTTGGGTGAGCAGATTACCGAGCGTGGTCTGGGTAACGGCATCTCGATTATTATTTTCGCAGGCATTGTGGCGGGCTTGCCCTCTGCAATTGGTGGCACACTGGAATTGACGCGAACCGGCGCCTTTCCGATCCCACTGGTTCTGATGTTGTTTGTCGGCGTGCTGCTGGTCACCGCATTGGTGGTGTTTGTCGAGCGTGGCCAGCGCAAGATCCTGGTCAATTATGCCAAGCGTCAGGTCGGTAAGATGGTCGTGGGCGGCCAGAGCTCGCACCTGCCGCTCAAGCTGAATATGGCCGGGGTGATTCCGCCGATTTTCGCCTCCAGCATCATTCTGTTCCCGGCCACCCTTGCGGGATGGTTTGGTAGCGGCGAGGGTATGGGCTGGTTGAGGGACATCGGCTCGTCCTTGTCTCCCGGACAGCCGATCTATGTCATGGTGTACGCGCTGGCGATCATTTTCTTCTGCTTTTTCTATACGGCCCTGGTGTTTAATCCCAAGGAAACGGCAGACAACCTGAAGAAGAGCGGTGCGTTCGTTCCGGGTATCCGCCCAGGGGATCAGACGGCTCGCTACATCGACAAGATTTTGACCCGGCTGACGCTGGTGGGCGCGATCTACATCACCCTGGTGTGTTTGTTGCCCGAGTTTCTGATTTTGAAATGGAATGTTCCCTTCTACTTCGGTGGAACATCCTTGCTGATCATTGTGGTGGTGACCATGGATTTCATGGCTCAGGTTCAGGCCTATGTCATGTCTCACCAGTATGAAGGCTTGCTCAAGAAAGCCAATTTCAAGAACGGCTTGGTGGGGCGGTGACATGCCTAAGGATAAGGAAGATGTCATCCAGATGCAGGGTGAGGTCATTGAAAACTTGCCTAACGCCACGTTTCGAGTCAAGTTGGAAAATGGCCACGTGTTACTGGGTTATATTTCGGGAAAAATGCGTATGCACTACATCCGCATTCTTCCCGGCGACAAGGTAACGGTTGAACTCACCCCGTACGATTTGACCAAAGGCCGGATCGTTTTTCGGGCCAAATGATTTTTGGCCGGCAGCATGCCGCCGGCGAGTGAATGGAGAAAACCATGAGAGTACAGGCTTCAGTCAAAAAAATGTGCCGCAAGTGCAAGGTTGTACGCCGCAAGGGCGTTGTGCGCGTGATCTGTGATGATCCGCGGCACAAGCAGCGCCAGGGATGAGCGGGCAATTGTTGGTCGGTTTGAATTCGAGTCAGCCTGAAACCGGGTTGACGTGTTATAATTTTTTGTTTTGCGTTTGGGGCTCTGCGAATGGCTCGTATTGCTGGGGTTAATATCCCGAATCATCAACACGCGATTATCGCGTTGACCGCCATTTATGGCATTGGCAGGACCTCGTCCGGCAAGATTTGCGAAGCGGCTGGCGTTGCCACGACTTCGAAAATCAAGGATTTGTCGGAAGCCGAGGTTGAGCGCATACGTGAAGTCGTGTCCAAGTTCACGGTCGAGGGCGACCTGCGCCGCGAAACCACCATGAACATCAAGCGATTGATGGATCTTGGCTGTTATCGCGGCTTCCGCCACCGTAAAGGCTTGCCGGTGCGGGGTCAGCGTACGCGCACCAACGCGCGAACCCGCAAGGGCCCGCGCAAGGCCATCAGGAAATAAAGGTTAACCATGGCAACGAAACCAGCAGCGCGTGTCCGTAAAAAGGTCAAGAAGAATGTCGCAGAAGGTATTGCGCACATTCATGCTTCGTTCAACAACACCATCGTAACGATCACCGATCGCCAGGGTAACGCCCTGTCGTGGGCGACGGCGGGTGGTGCGGGCTTCAAGGGCTCGCGCAAATCGACTCCGTTCGCGGCGCAGGTTGCGGCAGAAAACGCCGGCAAAATGGCGCAGGAGTGCGGCGTCAAGAACCTGGAAGTTCGGATCAAGGGCCCCGGTCCTGGTCGCGACTCCACCGTGCGTGCGTTGAATGCGCTGGGTTTCAAGATCGTCACGATCTCGGATGTTACCCCGATCCCGCATAACGGTTGCCGTCCCTCCAAAAAGCGTCGTATCTAATACTTAGGCAAAATCATGGCTCGTAATCTTGATCCCAAATGCCGTCAGTGCCGCCGTGAAGGCGAAAAGCTCTTCCTGAAGGGCGAGAAGTGTTTCACTGACAAGTGCGCCATCGAGCGCCGTCCCTATGCACCTGGCCAGCACGGCCAGAAAAGCGGTGCCCGCCTGTCCGGTTATGGCATCCAGTTGCGCGAAAAACAAAAAATTCGCCGTATCTACGGGGTGCTGGAAGGTCAGTTCCGCCTGACGTACAAGCGGGCGGACAGCCGCAAGGGCGTGACCGGTGAAAACCTGCTGTCGATGCTTGAGTCGCGGCTGGATTCGGTGTGCTATCGCATGGGCTTTGGTGCATCGCGGACCGAGGCGCGCCAGGTGCTGCGTCACAACGGCATTATGGTGAACGGTCGCCGGGTCAATATCCCGTCATATCAGGTTCGCGCTGGTGATGTGGTTGAGGTGGCAGAAAAAGCGAAAGCTCATCTGCGCATCAAGGCGGCTTCCGAAGCTGCGGCGGCGCGTGGTTATCCTGAGTGGGTCGAAGTTGATCCCAAGATGCTCAAGGGAACCTACAAGGCCGCACCGCAACGCTCGGAGCTGCCGTCGACCATCAATGAATCGCTGGTCATCGAACTGTACTCCAAATAAGTTGGCCGGGTCTCTGTGACCCGGTCTTAAGGCTGGTTTTAAGGAATTGCACTCTATGCAAAGCGCTACGGAATTTCTCAAGCCGCGTATTGTGGAGGTGGATCGCTCCTCCCCCTTGCACGCCAAGGTCATCATGGAGCCCTTCGAGCGTGGCTATGGCCATACGCTCGGCAATGCGCTGCGTCGTATTCTGCTGTCGTCCATGGTGGGCTATGCGCCGACCGAAGTGTCCATCAGCGGCGTCGTCCACGAGTATTCGACTATCGAGGGCGTGCAGGAGGATGTCGTTGATATCCTGCTGAACCTCAAAGGCATTGCTTTCAAGATGCACGGCAAGTCCGAGGCCATCCTGAAAGTATCCAAGGCTGGCGAAGGCGTGGTGACGGCGGGCGACATCGAAATCGGCCACGACATCGAAGTGCTGAACCCAGATCACGTGATTGCTCACCTGACCAAGGGCGGCAAACTCGACATGGAAATCAAGATCGAGAGCGGACGTGGCTATCAACCGGCGACCGTGCGCAAGGTTTCGGAAGAAACCCGAGCCGTCGGTTCGATTCTGATCGACGCCTCGTTCAGCCCGGTTCGTCGCGTCGCCTACACGGTTGAGAGTGCGCGTGTCGAACAGCGCACCGACCTTGACCGCCTGGTGATCGACATTGAAACCAATGGCGTGGTCGAGCCGGAAGAAGCCGTGCGTACTGCTGCGCGCATCCTGGTGAGCCAGCTCTCCGTATTTGCGGATCTGGAAGGCACCCCGGCCGAGTCCGAGTCGCCGCGTTCGCCGCAGGTCGACCCCCTGTTGCTGCGCCCGGTCGACGATCTCGAATTGACCGTGCGTTCGGCCAATTGCCTGAAAGCCGAAAATATCTATTTCATCGGCGACCTGATCCAGCGTTCCGAATCGGAATTGCTGCGCACCCCGAATCTGGGCCGCAAGTCGCTGAACGAAATCAAGGACGTGCTGGCTTCCAAGAGCCTGTCCCTGGGGATGAAGCTTGAAAACTGGCCGCCCGCCGGTCTCGAGCGTCCCTGAACCCTTCAAGCAAGACCCCCGTAAACCATCAAACAATAAAGTGCGGGTCGCCGTGGCAGGCGGCCTAGCCCAAGAATACTGACCTAAAAGGAATCGCCATGCGTCATCGTCAATCCAACCGCAAACTGAACCGTACCACCAGCCATCGCCTGGCCATGTTCCGCAACATGACTGTGTCGCTGCTGAAGCACGAAATCATCAAGACCACCCTGCCGAAAGCCAAGGAACTGCGCCGCTTCGTCGAGCCGCTGATCACCCTGGGCAAGGAGCCGAGCCTGGCGAACCATCGCCTGGCATTCGACCGCCTGCGTGACCGCGACATGGTCGTCAAGCTGTTCGGTGAACTGGGTCCGCGCTACAAGACCCGTCCCGGCGGTTACCTGCGCATCCTGAAATACGGCTTCCGCAATGGCGACAATGCGCCGATGGCGCTGGTCGAACTGGTTGATCGTCCCGAGACCGATGTCGAGGCTGCAGAGGCCGAGTAAATCGAGTTCGAATCGTGATGCTAAAAAAGCCGGGGCCCCCCGGCTTTTTTTATGCCCGGTTTTCAGCGTGTCCCGCACAGAATCGCTGCCTGCCGCGGCAGACTTGCTGATGCATTTGCCGCGGCCTAGCCTTGTCGGGCATAGTCAGCCTTCCCTCTCAAGCCAGGAAAAGCCTGTGATCGTTCTTTTCACCGATTTTGGCGTGCGCGATCCCTACGTCGGGCAGGTCAAGGCGCGCCTCGCAGAACACGCGCCCGCCCAGTTGGTGGTGGATCTGCTGCATGAGGTGCCGGACTTCAATCCGCATGCGGGCGCGCATTTGCTGGCAGCGTTTGCCTCGGGCTTTCAGCCCGGCAGTGTGTTTCTGGCGGTGGTTGATCCCGGCGTCGGCACGCCGCGCGACGCCGTGGTGGTGCTGGCAGGCGGCCGCTGGTTTGTCGGGCCGGACAATGGGCTGCTGTCGGTCATTGCCGCGAGACATGCCGACACGCGGCTGTGGCGCATTACCTGGCAGCCTGATGGACTCTCGGCGACCTTTCATGGGCGCGACCTGTTTGCGCTGATCGCGGCCGACATTGCGCGCGGCGAATTTCCCAGCGACAAGCTGAGCCCGCTTGACAAGCTATCCGTCGAATTCGAAGCCGGCGACCTGGCGCGGGTGATCTATATCGACCATTACGGCAACGCCTGGACCGGTGTGCGCGGGGTGCCGCAAAACGCGCGCGTGAGCGCCGCGGGCGAGCTTTTCAAGCACAGCGAGAGCTTCGGCTTTGTCGGCAAGGGTGAGGGCTTCTGGTTCAATAACAGCGTCGGCTTGCTGGAGCTTGCGGTCAACCGGGGCAGTGCCGCAGCCGATTTTGGCTTGAAGGTGGGGGATCCGGTCCAGGTGCAGCGGCTCAACTGAGCGGCTACGCCAGTCCGAGCAGCAGCGCCCGGTAGTCGTTGACGTTGGTGCGGGTGGGGCCGCTGACGACCAGATCGCCGAGCGCGGCAAAAAATCCGTGGCTGTCATGTGCGGCCAGAAAATCGGCCGCGCCGAGACCGCGTTGACGCGCGCGAAGCAGCGTGTCCGGGCCGATCAAAGCGCCTGCGTTGTCCTCGCTGCCGTCGATGCCGTCGGTGTCGCAGGCGATCGCCCACGCCGGCGTGTCTTTCAATTCAAGCGCCAGGGCCAGCAGGAACTCGGTGTTGCGGCCGCCACGGCCATGCTGCGGGCGCAGGGTGACGGTGGTCTCGCCACCCGAAATCAATGCGATGGGACGCGACTTCACGGCGCGCGCCAGCGCGGCGTGCTGGTTGGCCACCGCCTGTGCATCGCCGCTGACGCGGTCCGACAACAGCATGGCTGGAATGCCGTGCTGTTCGAAATACGCGCACGCGGCCTGGAGGCTGGCCCGGGCGCTGGCAATGACGCGGTTTTCCGTATTGGCGAAACAGGGGTCACCGGGCTTGCGCGTTTCGGCCGCCGGGGCGGACTGCTCCAACTGGCGGCGCACGCCGGCGGGCAGGGCGATGCCGAAGCGCTGCAGCCGATCGAGCGCATCGGCGCAGGTGGTGGGGTCAGGCGCGCAGGGGCCCGACGCGATATGGGTCGGGTCGTCGCCGACGACGTCGGAGATGATGAGCGCCAGGGTGCGCGCGCCATTGGCCGCCTGTGCCAGGCGTCCGCCCGACAGGCGGGTGAGGTGCTTGCGCACGGTGTTGATGTCGTGAATGGTCGCGCCGGCGTTGAGCAGCGCCTTGGTGACCTGACGCAATTCCTTGAGCGTTACCCCTTCGACCGGCGCGGCGAGCAGGCTGGAACCGCCGCCCGAAATCAGTGCCAACAGTAAATCGTCCGGCCCCAATTGGCTTACCAACGCCAGCATGCGCAAGGCGGCTTCCTCGCCGCGTCCGTCGGGCAGCGGGTGGCTGGCCTCGACCACCTCGATGCGGCGTGTCGGCAGACCGTGCCGGTAGCGGGTGACGACCCGTCCGGACAGGGGCGCATCGGGCGGCCAGTGGGCTTCCACCGCGGCGGCCATGCTGGCGGCCGCCTTGCCGCCACCGACCACCAGGGTGCGGCCGCGCGGCGGTGCGGGCAGGTGCGAGGGCAGGATGCGCGCGGGGTCTGCCGCCGCGACCGCGGCACGGAAGGAGCCCAGCAGCAGGTCGCGCGGGTTCATGCTGGCGGTCATCGAGTCAGGCGGCCGGCGCGCGGCGCAGCCTGCGCGAGACACCGCCGCGCAGCACCGGCCCGATCTGCATGGCCAACCGGAACAGGATCGGCATGGTGAACAGGGTGAGCGTGGTGGCGACCAGCAGGCCCCACACCAGGCTCGCCGCCATCGGCCCCCAGATCAGCGACTTGCCGCCGAGCCCGACCGCGAGCGAGAACAGGCCGCCGATGGTGGTGGTCGTGGTGATGATGATGGGGACGACGCGCCGCCGTGCTGCATACAGCGTGGCGTGCAACAGGCCCATGCCGGACGCGAGCCGCGCGTTGGCGGCGTCGATCAGCACGATGGCGGAGTTGACCGCGATGCCGGTGAGCGCGATGACGCCGTACAGCGTGTACAGGGAAAGCGGGTTCTGCGTGATGAAGAGGCCGAACACCACCCCGGTGAAGGCCATCGGCACCGTCAGCAGGATCAGCAGCGGCTGCCAGTAGGAGCGGAACTGCGTGGCGAGGATGAGGTAGATCAGGCCGACGCCGAACAGGAACAGCATTTTCATCGCGTCCAGGCTTTCGTTGATGTCATCGAGCTCGCCGCTGAAGTCGATGCGCGTGTTCGGGTAGCGCGCTTCCATCGCATCCCACTGCGCGGCGATCTGCGCGTTCGCCTCCACCGTGTCGATGCGGGTCTTGTCGAGGTCGGATTCGATCGTGATCGCGCGTTTGAGGTTGTAGTGCTTGATGCCGCCGGAGCCGATGCGGGTGTCGGCATGGACCAGCGCGCCCAGGGTGGTGGTGCCGCCGCCGGGCAATGCCACTGGGTCGGCCAGCAGCTGCTGAATGTCGGCAAGGCCGTCCTGATTGGCCCCGCTTTGATTGGACGTGGCGCCGCGCACCCGCACTTCAATCTTGTCGCCGCTGTCGCGCATCTCGGTGACGATTTCGCCTTCGGTGTGCAGGCGCACCAGCCTCGCCACCGTGGCGGGATCGAGGCCGGCGCTTTTCAGCGCTTCGGCGTCCAGTTGCAGCACCAGCTGCGGACGGCCCGGCAGGTCGTCGTCGGTGACATCGCGGGTGCCCTCGATCTGGATGACGGCCTGTTTCAGTTCCTGCGCGGCGGCGCGCAATTCGCTGACATCGTCGCCTCGCAGTCGCAGCTTGATCGCCTTGGCCGCCGGCGGGCCGCCCGACAGCTGGGTGAAGGAAATTTTGCCGGGACTGGGCAGCGCTTCGATTTCGGCGCGCATTGCCTCGACTACCTGGGTCACCTCGCGCATGCCGTCTGCGCGCGGGTTGAGTGACACGCTGACCTGACCATAGGATTCGCCGTACAGCGGCTCGGTATCGGTCCATTTCACCCCGGCATAGCTCGTCACCCCGCGCGCCTCGCCGTCGTTCAGGTGGCGGCGCACCACCGCCTCCACCTTCGCCGTTTCGCGCAGGGTGACGTCGATGGCGCTGCCGCTCGGCATGTCGAGGTTGACGTAGAACAGGCGGATCGGGTCGAAGGCGAAGAACTGCGTGCGCACCGCGCCGGTCGCCACCAGCGTCACCGCGCCGACGAACAAGACCAAAATGACCAGTCCGCTGATCCAGGGATGGCGCATCAGTTTGACCAGCAGCCGGGTGTATTTCACCCGCAGCGTGTGGGTGGTGCGCTCCCGCCGCGCCTGCATGCGGGTGGGCTGCCGGAAGTTGAGCCCGAGCCCGACCACGTGCGCCGGCATGATCCAGTAGGCTTCGGCGAGACTCATCAGCAGCGCCAGCGTCACCACCAGCGGCACCAGCAGCATGAACTTGCCGACGATGCCGGGCATCAGCATCAGCGGCATGAAGGCAGCGATGGTGGTGGCGACCGCGGCCAGCACCGGCAGGCCGACTTCGCGGATGGCGCCGAGCGTGGCCGGCAGGGCCTCGGCGCCGCGCACGATGCGGTAATAGATCGCCTCGGTGATGACCACCGCATCGTCCACCAGCATACCCAGCGCGATGACGATACCGAGCAGCACCGGGATGCTGAGGGTGAAATCGAAGGCGTACAGGATGGCGAATGCGCCCGCCAGCGAGAACGGAATCCCCAGGCTGACCAGCAGCGCCAGCCGGCTGCCGAGGAACAGCCAGCACAGTCCCAGCACGATCAGCAGGCCGATCAGCGCGTTGGTTTCCATTACGCCGATGGCGTGCCGGGTCGGCACGGTCTGGTCGTCGAACAGCATCAGCGAGAAGCCGCCCGCTTTCAGCGCAGGCTCGCGTTCGCCGATGGCGCGGTTGATGTCGGCCACCAGGTTCAGCGTGTTGACCTTGCTCTTCTTGGTCACTGCCAGGATTACGGCGGGCTGGCCGTTGGAGGACGCCAGGCTGCCGGGACGCGCGCGCGCGGTCTCCACCGTCGCCACGGCAGACAGCGGAACCGGTGCGCCGAGTTGCGGCGACAGCACCGACAGCCGCGCCAGGTAGTCGGCGTCAGCTTGCTGGCCGATCACCCGCACCAGCCAGTCGTCCTCACCCACCCGCGCGCGGCCGGCAAAGGTGTCGCGGAACCAGGCGCGCACTGCGTCGGCAATCTGCGCGGCGTTAAGGCCGCGCGCCGCGGCTTCGGCCGGAGAGAATTCCACCCGCAGTTCGGGATCGCCCTGGCCGGTGGCCAGCACTCGGTCGACTCCGGGCAGGCGCTCGATGTCGTCCTTGATCTGGCGCGCGGTGCGGCGCAGGCGTTCATCGTTGGCGGGGCCGGTCAGCAGCACCATCGCGGTGGGGAAGCCGTTCGACGTGGTGATTTCCTGCACGTCGGGTTCCCGCGCGTCGTCCGGCAGGTCGCTGTTGTACTTGTTCTGCACCAGCCGGCGCAGGTCGGTGACGTGCTTGTCGAACTCGCGTTCGGATACGTCGCGAAAGCGCACCAGGATGATCGACGAATTGTCGCGGCTGGTGCTGGAGACGAAGCGGATGTCGGACAGGGTGCGGATCGCCTCTTCCAGCGGGTCGGTGACCTTCTTTTCGACATCCTCTGCCGAGGCGCCCGGCAGCACCGTGTTCACCACCAGCCAGTTGAAGTTGATCTCCGGGTCCTGCTCGCGCGGCATGTTGAGGTAGCCCAGCACGCCGAGCAGCAGGATCACCGCGAAGGAGACGTTCGCCAGCGGGTGATTGGCGATGAAGCGGGCGTACAGGCTCATGGATTCAGCGCGTGACGATCATGCCGTCCTGGAGGGCGAAGCGGCCGTCGGTGACGAGTGCCGCCGCGGCCGGCAAGGCCGCGGCGAAGGCGGGCCGTCCTTCCTGCGCATCGGGCAGAGGCACGAAGCGCACGTGCCGGGCATCGACGATGAACACGCCGAGGCGGCCAGCGCGTTTAACCAGATAGTCCGCCGGCACGAAGGCGCGCGGGTCGCGCCAGCGCAGCACGCCGTTGCTGCCGGGCGCCGGGGCGACCTGCGGAAAACCGAATCGCGCTTCGCGGTTGCGGCTGGCAGGATTCACCGCGGGCGACACGCGCAGCAGCTTCACCGCAAATTCGCGGCCCTGGGTGACGAATACCGGCCGGGCCTGCGCCAACAGGCCGGCGTCGTCGGCCTGCACCTGCACCGACAGCTGCAGGCGCGAGGTATCCCACAGCTGCACGATGGGGGTGCCGGGGCTGGCCAGTTCGCCCACCTGCGCCAAGCGCGCTTCAACGATCGCGGGGAAGGGGCTGCGCAGGATGCACTTGCCGACCTCGCGCTGCGCGGCAGCGCGCGCGGCGGTGTCGAGCCGGACTTCGGCCGCGACCACCGCCACTTCGGTTTTTTTGGCGTCGAGCGCGTCGCCGGAAATGAAGTTTTGGGCGGCCAGTTCCGTGCTGCGCTGCAATTGCAGCCGGGCGAGCTTCAGCCGTGCCTGCGACGACGCCAGCGCGGCTTGCGTACGCTGGGCGGCAATTTTCGCGTCCGCGCAATCGAGTTGCGCTACCACCGCGCCTTTGGCGATGCGCTGGCCCGGCTCCACCGGGATCTGTTCGATTCGTGCCGACAGTTCCGAAGCCAGCTTGGCGAGGTTGAGCGAGACGACCTGGGCCGATGCTTCGCGTTGCGGATGGATGGCCAGTTCGGACAGCGGACGGATCTTGATCGAAACCGGCGGCGCGGCCAGCGCGGGCATGCACAGCAGGGCGAGGAAGCAGATGGCGAGGCGCATGGCGGGGCAGGGAAGTGGAATGGCTCGATTGTAGCGGCAGGTTTCCCGGGCGGGTTGGGGCAAACAAAAACGGCCAGGAGAACCTGGCCGTTTGCGCGACATGAGTCGAAATTACTGCGCGGCTTCTTTGGCCTTGTCGGCCACATCCTGGGCCGCGTCGGCGGTGTCCTGGGCGGCTTCGGCAGCCGCATCCTTCGTGGCCTCACCGGCTGCGGCGGCGGCGTCGCCTGTCGCTTCGGCAGCAGCGCCGGCGGCTTCGGTCGCTGAACCCGCGGCGTCGGAGGCTGAATCCGCAGCTGCGCTCGCCGCCTCCCTGGATTCCTCCATGGCGGGGGCGGCGGCTTCTTCAGCCTTCTGGCAGGCAGTCAGTGCAAGGGTGGCGAACAGTGCGACGAGCAGTTTGGATTGCATGGATAGCTTCCTCGGTGGGTAAAAAAATGCGGGTTTACACGACTGCAAACTTATTAATAGTGCAAAAGGAAGACGAGACAAGCGCTTGCGCGGATGCAACGCCGCCAATCACGATTTACGCTTCAGAACGTCTCGTCGTCGCGCAGGTAGCGCCATTGCCCAAGCGGCAGTTCGCCCAGCCGCACGCGGCCGATGCGCACGCGCTTCAGCCCTGCCACTTTCAGTCCCACCAGTTCGCACATGCGGCGGATCTGGCGCTTGCGGCCTTCTTTCAGGATGAAGCGCAGCTGGTCGGGGTTCTGCCAGCCGACCCTGGCCGGGCGCAGCTTGCGGCCGTCGAGCGAGAGGCCGTGGTTGAGCAGGGCGAGGCCTTTGTCATCCAGCCGCCCTTCGACCCGCACCAGGTATTCCTTTTCAATATCGGAATTTTCGCCGATCAGCTGTTTGGCGATGCGCCCGTCCTGGGTCAGCACCAACAGGCCGGTCGAGTCGATGTCCAGACGGCCTGCCGGCGCCAGCCCTTTCAGATGCGTCGGATGGAACGCCTGGTTTGCGCGCCCGTCCTGCCATTGCGTTTCGGGACGAATCAGCGTCACGGCCGGCTGGTAGCCCGGTTCAGGCTGGCCAGACACATAGCCGACGGGTTTGTGCAGCAGGATGGTGACGCGCTGCTGCTGTTGCGCGCTCGCCTGCGTGTCCAGGCGAATCGCGCAATTGGGATCGACCTTGGTGCCGAGCTCGGAGACCCGGCGGCCGTCGACAAACACCAGCCCGCGCTCGATGTAGCTGTCGGCCTCGCGGCGCGAGCACAGCCCGCGTTCGGACATCAATTTGGACAGGCGAACGGGTTCGGCCATCAGTGTCTCGACAGGACGGGTTGCAGATACGCCCCGGTATGGCTGGCCGGATTGTCGGCCACCGCCTCCGGCGTGCCTTCGGCGATGATCTGGCCGCCGCCGCCGCCGCCTTCGGGGCCGAGGTCGATCAGCCAGTCGGCGGTCTTGATCACATCCAGGTTGTGCTCGATGACGACCACGCTGTTGCCGGCCTCACTCAGGCGCTGCAGCACTTTCAGCAGCAGGTCGATGTCGGCGAAGTGCAGACCCGTGGTCGGCTCGTCGAGGATGTAGAGCGTGCGCCCGGTGTCGCGCTTGGACAGCTCGAGCGCGAGCTTGACCCGCTGCGCTTCGCCGCCCGACAGCGTGGTGGCCGACTGGCCGAGCCGGATGTAGCCGAGGCCGACGTCGAGCAGGGTTTGCAGCTTGCGCCTGACCACCGGCACCGGAGCGAAGAATTCGTGTGCGTGCTCGATGGTCATTTCCAGCACGTCGCGGATGGTCTTGCCCTTGTACTGCACTTCCAGCGTCTCACGGTTGTAGCGCGCGCCGTGGCAGACGTCGCACGGCACGTAGATGTCGGGCAGGAAGTGCATCTCGACCTTGATCACGCCGTCGCCCTGGCAGGCCTCGCAGCGCCCGCCCTTGACGTTGAACGAAAAGCGGCCCGGTCCGTAGCCGCGCATGCGCGCTTCCGGCACGCCGGCGAACAGTTCGCGGATCGGGGTGAACAGACCGGTGTAGGTGGCCGGGTTGGAACGCGGGGTGCGGCCGATCGGCGACTGGTCGACGTTGATCACCTTGTCGAAGAACTCCAGGCCGCGGATCTCGCCGTGCGGCGCAGGCTCGGCCGACGAACCGTACAGGTGGCGCGCAACGGCAGTGTAGAGGGTGTCGTTGATCAGCGTCGACTTGCCAGAGCCCGACACGCCGGTGATGCAGACGAACAGGCCGACCGGCAGGTTGAGCGTGACGTTTTTAAGGTTGTTGCCGCGGGCGTCGGTCACCACCAGCTGCCGCTCGGGGTCGGGCTGGCGGCGTGTTTTCGGGATGGCGATGCGCCGCCGGCCAGACAGGTACTGCCCAGTGAGCGAGTGTTCGGCGAGGCGGATCGCCTCCGGCGTGCCTTCGGCCACCACTTCGCCGCCGTGCACGCCGGCGCCGGGACCCATGTCGACCACATAGTCAGCGGCGCGGATCGCGTCCTCGTCGTGCTCGACCACCAGCACCGAGTTGCCGATGTCGCGCAGGTGCTTCAGCGTGCCCAGCAGGCGATCGTTGTCGCGCTGGTGGAGGCCGATCGACGGCTCGTCCAGCACGTACATCACGCCGGTGAGCCCGGAGCCGATCTGGCTGGCCAGGCGGATGCGCTGCGACTCGCCGCCGGAGAGCGTGTCGGCGGAGCGGTCGAGCGACAGATAGTCGAGCCCGACGTTGTTGAGAAAGCCGACGCGGGCGATGATTTCCTTGACGATGCGGTCGGCGATCTGCGCGCGGTGACCGTCGAGCGTCAGCGCTTCGAAAAACGCCTGCACCTGTTTCAGCGGCATCGCGCTGACGACGTAAATCGGTACGCCGCCCATCATGACGTGGCGCGCCTCCTCGCGCAGCCGGGTGCCGTTGCAGGCGGGGCAGGACTTGTTGTTCTGGTATTTGGCGAGTTCCTCGCGCACCGCCGTCGAGTCGGACTCATGGTAGCGCCGTGCCATGCTGGCGAGCACGCCCTCGAACGGGTAGCTTTTCGTCGTGTAGCCGCCGCGCGGCGCCAGCGTCTGGAACGCGATCGTCTCCTTGCCGCTGCCGTTCAGGATGACGTCGCGGGTGCGCTCGGGCAGCGCGTCCCACGGCGTGTCGAGGTCGAAGCCGTAATGCATCGCCAGGCTCTGCAGCATCATGAAGAAGAACTGGTTGCGCTTGTCCCAGCCCTTGATCGCGCCGTTTGCCAGTGAAAGATGCGGAAAGGCGACCACGCGCGCAGGGTCGAAGAACGTGATCTGGCCGAGGCCGTCGCAGGTCGGGCAGGCGCCCATCGGGTTGTTGAACGAGAACAGGCGCGGCTCCAGTTCCGGCAGCGCGTAGCTGCACACCGGGCAGGCGAACTTGGCGGAGAAGAGATGTTCGCGGGCGGCGTCCATTTCCACCGCCAGCGCGCGGCCGTCCGAGTGGCGCAGCGCCGTCTCGAAGCTTTCGGCCAGCCGCTGCTTGGCGTCGGCGCGCACTTTCAGGCGGTCGACCACTACCTCGATGGTGTGCTTCTTGTTCTTGTCGAGCTTGGGAATGGCGTCGATCTCGTGCACGCTGCCGTCGACCCGCACCCGCACGAAGCCCTGGGCGCGCAGTTCGGCAAACAGTTCGAGGTTTTCGCCCTTGCGCCCCACCACCAGCGGCGCCAGGATCATCAGCTTGGTGTCTTCCGGCAGCGCCAGCACCGCGTCGACCATCTGTGACACCGTCTGCGCGGCAAGCGTGATGCCGTGTTCCGGGCACTGCGGGTCGCCGACGCGGGCGTACAGGAGGCGCAGGTAGTCGTGGATTTCGGTGACGGTGCCGACGGTCGAGCGCGGGTTGTGGCTGGTCGCCTTCTGTTCGATCGAGATCGCCGGCGACAGGCCCTCGATCAGGTCGACGTCCGGCTTTTCCATCAACTGCAGGAACTGCCGCGCGTAGGCCGACAGCGACTCGACATAGCGGCGCTGGCCTTCGGCATAGAGCGTGTCGAAGGCGAGCGAGGACTTGCCCGAACCCGACAATCCCGTGATCACCACCAGCTTGTTGCGCGGCAGGTCGAGGTTGATGTTTTTCAGGTTGTGGGTGCGGGCGCCACGGATGCGGATGAATTCCATTGTTTGACGGCTATCGGTTAAGGCGGCGAGGTGAATTCGCAACCTGCTAATATAACGGACTTCCCGCCTACCCCGAACCCGCAGTGGCCCAGATCGATCTGTCCGAAAGCATGACCCGCGCCGAAAAGCGCGCCGCATCGGGCCTGGCGGCGATATTCGGCCTGCGCATGCTGGGCATGTTTCTGATTCTGCCGGTGTTCGCGCTGTATGCCGAAGACCTGCCGGGCGGCGACAACCACACCCTGGTCGGCTTGGCGCTCGGCATGTATGGCCTGACCCAGGCCATCCTCATGCTCCCCTTCGGCATGGCGTCCGACCGCATCGGGCGCAAGAAGGTCATCATCTTCGGCCTCATCGTGTTTGCGCTCGGCAGTTTTATTGCCATGGCGGCGATCGACATTTACTGGACCATCGCCGGCCGCGCACTGCAGGGTGCGGGCGCCATTTCCGCCGCGGTCACCGCCATGCTGGCCGACCTCACCCGCGAGGAACACCGCACCAAGGCAATGGCGCTGATCGGCTCCACCATCGGCATCGCTTTCGGCGTGTCGCTGGTGGCGGGGCCCGCGCTCAACCGCGTGATCGGCGTGCCGGGGCTTTTTGCCCTGACCGGCGTCCTGGCACTGGCCGCCATCTGGGTGGTGAAGGTGTGGGTGCCCGACCCCGCAGACAGCCACTACCACGCTGACGCCCAGGCCAACCCGGCGAAACTGATCGACGTGCTGAAAAACGGCCAGCTCGCGCGGCTCGATTTCGGCATCTTCGCGCTGCATGCGGCGCAGATGGCGATGTTCGTGGTGGTGCCGGTGGCGCTGAAGAACAGCGGCCTTGCCGTCGACGACCACTGGGCGGTGTACCTGCCGGTGGTGCTGGGCTCCTTCGTGCTGATGGTGCCCGCCATCATTGTTGGCGAAAAGCGCGGCCAGATGAAGCCGGTGTTCATCGGCGCGGTGGCGCTGATGCTGCTGGCGCAGCTGGGATTCGCGTTCGGCATCGATTATTTCTGGGGCATCGTGTGGGCGCTGTTCTTTTACTTCGTCGCCTTCAACCTGCTCGAAGCCAGCCTGCCTTCGCTGATTTCCAAGCTCGCCCCGGCGTCGGCCAAGGGCACGGCGATGGGCGTCTACAATACCGCGCAGGCACTGGGGCTGTTCTTCGGCGGGGTGTTCGGCGGCTGGCTGGCGCAGCATCATGGCTTCCAGGCCGTGTTCATCTTTTGCGTGGTCCTGATGGCGGCATGGCTGGTCGCGAGCCTGTCGATGACGGCGCCGCCCGCAATCAAGACCCGCATGTTTCGCGTCGGCGTGATGCCCGCTGACCAGGCTGCGCTGCTTAAAATGCAGCTCGCCGAGGTGGCAGGGGTGGTCGAGGCCGTGGTGCTGGCCGAAGAAGGCGTGGCCATGCTCAAGGTCAGCATCAAAGGCTGGGACGAAGCCGGCGCGCGCAGCCTGCTGGATGCAACCGCCTGATAGAATCCGCAACAGTTCAAGCTCAGACGACTCATTTTAAATACAGGGGAAAACATGGCATCCGTCAACAAAGTGATTCTGGTCGGCAACCTGGGGCGCGACCCCGAAATGCGCTACCTGCCGAGCGGAGAAGCCGTCGCCAACCTCGCCATCGCCACCACCGACAAGTTCAAGAACAAGCAGGGCGAAATGGTCGAGCAGACCGAATGGCATCGCGTCAGCTTCTTCGGCCGCACCGCCGAAGTCTGCGGCCAGTATCTGAAAAAGGGCAGCCAGGTCTACGTCGAAGGTTCGATCCGCACCCGCAAGTACACCGACAAGGAAGGCATCGAAAAATACGCCACCGAAATCCGTGGCGACCGCATGCAGATGCTGGGCAGCAAGGGCGGTGGCGGCGGCGGAATGGCTGACATGGACGAGTATGACCAGTCCGCGCCCGCGCCGCGCAGCCAGCCCCAAGGCGGCGCGTCACGCGCCAACGCCCCGGCCCCCGCGCAACGCCCGGCCAGCAGCGGCTTCGACGACATGGACGACGATATCCCATTCTGAAGTCGGGTTAAGTCCAGCGACCTCGTAACAACAATGCGGAGTGGGGCGGTGCGCAACGCGCGTCGACATCGGTGAACAAGCGACCACACAATGTCCTCGGTATGGTGGCGCGCACGCTGTTGCTGGGCACCGCCGTGACGTGCCCCCGCGCCGCGCAGGCGGCCATCACCGAAGCTGATTTTCTCGACGAGATGCCGGTCGTGCTGTCGGTGTCGCGGATGTCGCAGCCGCTGAACGAAGCGCCTGCCGCCGTCACCGTCATCGACAGCGACATGATCCGCGCCTCGGGCTTCCGTGACATTCCCGACCTGCTGCGCCTGGTGCCGGGGTTTTCGGTGGCCTATACCCGCGACAACACTTGGGCCATTGGCTATCACGGCATGGCCGACGCGTTTTCGCGGCGCTTTCAGGTGCTGGTGGATGGGCGCTCGATTTACGGCTCCGCCTATGGGGCGGTCAACTGGGGCGAGCTCGCCCTGTCGATCGACGACATCGAGCGCATCGAAGTGGTACGCGGCCCCAATGCCGCAACTTACGGCGCCAATGCCTTTCTGGCTGTCATCAACATCATCTCCAAGGACCCGGGTCAGACGCCGGGCGCATTCGCGTCCGCGCAGTATGGCGAACAAGGCATGTCCGGCCTGACTGCCCGCTATGGCGGAGACGCTGGCGACCTGCGCTACCGGCTTACCTTGTCCGCGCAGACCCGTGATCGCTTCGAGACGGATGTGCTTGAAGACGGCAATACGCTGCCGGTGAAGCTGGGTGAGGAGACACAGACCTATTTTTTGAATGGGCGTGCGGATTACCGGGTGTCGGCAACCGATGAGTTCAGCGCGCAGTTCGGCTTGACAGAGGGCGACTGGCAGGCAGGCCATTCGAAATTTCCGGAAGAACCTGGCGGCCAGGCGGTTTCTGCACAATACGTCCAGTTCAAATATCGGCGTGCCCACAATGCAGACGATGAATGGATGGTGCAGGCGTATTTCAGCCGCAACAATCTGGAGTCGCCCAATCAGCCTGAGCTTTGCTTCGATATGGCCGAACTCGAAGTCGTCGTTTGCCCCGGGGGAGTGCCGTCTCCCCCCAGATATGTCGCAACAGGGGAACGGCTTGAAGCCGGCATCGACCAGCTGCAGCAGCGGTTCAATCTGGAATTTCAGCAGAACAAGCGGCTGGCGCCCAATTGGCGCATGTCCCTGGGGGCCGAGATCAGGCACGAGACGGTGGGTAGCCAGCGGTATTTCGATACGCAAGACAAGCTGGACGGCACGCTCGGGCGCGCCTACGCCAATCTGGAATGGCGGGCACGCCCTGGTCTGCTGCTGCAGGGCGGCGCCATGCTCGAACACCATTATTTCACCGGCACCGACGTTTCGCCGCGCGTGGCGCTCAACTACACGCTGGCCGAGGGGCACACCTTGCGGTTGAACGTCTCCCAAGCCTATCGCTCCCCCACGTTCTTCGAGCAGGAGGGCAAGCTGAACTACTACACGACGAGTGGGCTGCAGGTCCAGCAAGTGATTGCGCCATCCGCCCCCTTGCAGCCCGAGCGCATCCTGTCGCGTGAAATTGGTTATGTGGGACAGTACCCGGCGTTTGACCTGCAGCTCGATGCCAAGCTGTTTTACGACACCATCAGCGACTATATCAATAGCAGCGGTTCGCCCGGACGCTACACCAACCGTGACGACTACACCGTGCGCGGCGGCGACCTGCAGTTGAATTGGCAGCCCGTGACTGCGTTGCGGTTGTCGGCGCAGTACGCGCGCGCCTGCATCGAGGCGGACCCTGGCATCGACAGGGATCTGGCACGGTCTGCGCCGCGCAACACCTTCAGCCTGCTGGCGCGCTACGACCTGGGACAGGGCTGGGCCGCCAGCGCCGGCGTGTATCGGTCAGGACGCATGAAGTGGCTGTCCGAGGGCGACGTCACCCAGGCCTTCACCCGCTGGGACGCGCGCTTGGCTCGCCGCTGGAAATGGCTGGGTAACGAAGTGGAAGCGGCCCTGGTGGGGCAGAATCTGGGCGAGGATTACGAAGAATTTCGTGACACCAATATTTACAGTCGCCGCGTTTACGGCAGCCTGAGTTTTGGCTGGTAATGCGGCAGGGTGTGCCGATACCTCAATCCTGTCCGGCGGGTTTCCAGAAGATGGGTTTTCCCGGTATCCGTTACTGAGGCGGATCGATATAAACACCGCAGGCCTCGAATTAAAGTTCGGGGGCGAATTGCCGTAGGGTATGGGTTAGTGACCATCCATGCGGAGAGCAGCCGGGGAGCAGTACCGGCGTGAAGTGACAGTGGGCCGCAACCAATCAACTGCTTTCCGCTTGCCGGGAAGAATCCTTTTTCTGATGGGCGCCCTGGCGGGCGTGCAACCGGCGTGGGCGGCCATCACCGAATCCGACTTTTTAGACGAGTTGCCGGTGGTGCTGTCGGTGTCGCGCCTGTCGCAGCCGGTGAGCGAGGCGCCTGCCGCCGTCACCATCATCGACCGCGAGATGATCCGCGCGTCGGGCTTTCGCGACATTCCCGACCTGCTGCGACTGGTGCCGGGGTTTTCGGTGGCCTATACCCGCGATAACACCTGGGCTGCGGGCTATCATGGCCTGGGCGACGCGTTCTCGCGCCGGTTTCAGGTGCTGGTGGACGGCCGCTCGATTTACAGCCCCCACTACGGCGCGGTGTATTGGACCGATCTGCCTTTGTCCATTGATGATATCGAACGTATTGAAGTGGTGCGGGGGCCCAATGCCGCGATTCATGGCGCAAATGCCTTTGCAGCGGTCATCAACATCATCACCAAGACGGCAGCGCAGGTGCAGGGCGAATCCGTTTCGCTGCAGTTTGGCGAGCAGGACATGCGCGGGTTCACCGTGCGCCATGGCGGCGGTGACGCGGCATTACGCTACCGCCTGACCGCATCCGCCCAGCAACGGGACCGCTTCGAGCGGGATGTGACGTTCAAGTCGACTGTAAGTGGTGATAACGGCCGTTATCTGGAATCCAGTCAAACCTATTTCGTCAATGGCCGCGTCGACCGGCAGCTTTCGCCGGACGCGGACGTGATGGCGCAGTTCGGCGTGTCGAAAGGCGACTGGCGCGCGGGCAGGGAGGTCGCCAATCCGCTCTCCGTGCTCGAGCCCACCGAGCAGGATTCGCGCGCGCTTTATCTGCAACTGGCTTACCACAAGGTGGAATCCGAGCGCCGCGAGTGGCGGGTGCAGGCCTACCACAGCCGCAATCGTTTCGATGCCAATGCCCGGTCGGACCTGAGCGCCCTGGATCCCGCCTATGGCGTTGTGAGCGTGGATCAGTACCTGATGCAGACGCGGAGCAATATCGAACTGCAGGTGAACGAGCAGTGGCGACCCAACCTGCGTGGGGTCTGGGGAGGCGAAGTGCGGCAGGAGACCGTCAACAGTCCGCAGAATTACAACTCCGACAAGACCCGGAGCGGCGTGCTCGCGCGCGCCTTCGGCAATCTGGAATGGCGCCCGGGCGAGCGCGTGTTGCTGCAGGGCGGGGCAATGCTGGAGCACCATTACTTCACGGGCACCGACTTTTCACCGCGCGCGGCGGTTAATTTCACCTTGACCCCGGGGCACGTCATCCGGTTGGGAGTATCGCGCGCCTACCGGTCGCCGACCTTCTTCGAGGTGGAGGGGAATCAGATCCTATCGACGGAATCAGGGGCGCCGACCGACTTGGTGACGGTGCCGTCCGCGGGCCTTGCGCCAGAGCGCGTCCTGTCGCGCGAGATCGGTTATGTTGGGTATTGGCGTCCTTTACGGCTTGAACTGGACATGCGGCTTTATCGAGACCACATCGACGATTTCATTGGTCAGATCGGTGCCGCACCCGATACAGGCTCATTCAGGCCGAAAGTGTTCACTTTTTCCAATATCGGCAGCGTCGATACCCAAGGCGGTGAGATCCAATTGCGCTGGCGGCCAAGCCCGGCGCTGGAGCTGGGTGCGCATTATGCGCGGGTGTTCTCGAGCACGGATACCGCGGATAAGAACTTCAAACGGGATATTCCTGTGTCCGCCCCTCGCAACAGTTGGGGAATGCTCGCCACCTACCGGATGGGCAATGGCTGGGAGTCCAGTTTGTTTGCCCAGCGCAGTGATGCCCAGAAATGGCTGACCGAAGGCGATGTCACGGAAGCCTTCACCCGCATCGACGCCCGCCTGGCCCGTCGGTGGAACTGGCAGGGACGCGCAGTGGAGGCCGCGGTGGTAGGGCAAAACCTGGGCAAGGATTACCAGGAATTCCGTGACACCAACGTCTTCAGCCGCCGCGTCTACGGCAGCCTGAGCCTGGCCTGGTAGCAGCGGGCCTCTTGAAACCCCGGCGGACTGCCGCCAGGTTCGCTGCGTGTGCCCGTAGTTTGGCTCCTTGCGCCCGTAGTTTGGGTACTTGTGCCCGTTGTTTGGGTACTTGTGCCCGTTGTTTGGGTATAATCCCGCAACTTATTGATTTATCGGAGCGAATCATGCCGATTTACACTTACAAATGTGTCTCCTGCGGCTTTGCCCAGGATGAAATGCAGAAAATGTCCGATGCACAGTTGAGCGTGTGCCCGTCGTGCGGCAAGGCCGATTATGCCAAGCAGGTGACGGCGGCCGGCTTCGCGCTGAAGGGAACCGGCTGGTACGCCACCGATTTCAAGGATAGCGGCAGCAAGCCCGCCGCCAAGGCAGAAGCGGCCGCGCCCGCCTGCGGCACGGGCACGTGTCCGGCGAGCAACTGACGGCTGCGATAAAACCGGAAAGCGGGCGGTGCGAGCCGCCCGCTTCTTTGTTTCTGGCAGGAAGAACGTGCGGGTTGATCGCGCGTTGAAAACCATCGCCTCGATGGACGCCGCTTCGGCTGAGGCGCGTCCCGGTATTTAATTAGGAAGAACATGCGTACTCATTACTGCGGTGCCGTCACCGCCGCCGACATCGGCAACACCGTCACCCTGTGCGGCTGGGCGCATCGCCGGCGCGACCACGGCGGTGTCATCTTCATCGACCTGCGCGACCGCGAAGGCATGATGCAGGTGGTGATCGACCCCGACACCCCGGAAGCCTTCAAGCTGGCCGAGGACGTGCGCCACGAGTTCGTGCTGAAGATCGAAGGCCTGGTGCGGCCGCGCCCCGCCGGCACCGAGAACCCCAACATGGCGACCGGCATGGTCGAACTGCTGACCAGGAAACTGGAGGTGCTGAACCCCTCGCTGACGCCGCCGTTCCAGATCGACGACGACAACATCAACGAGAACATCCGCCTGCAGTACCGCTATCTCGACCTGCGCCGCGAGCCGATGCAGAAGAACCTGAAGCTGCGCTACCGCGTGTCGAAGATCATGCGCGACTACCTCGATGCCAGCGGCTTCATGGAAGTCGAGACGCCGATGCTGACGCGCTCCACCCCGGAGGGCGCGCGCGACTATCTGGTGCCGTCGCGCGTGCATGACGGCATGTTCTACGCGCTGCCGCAGTCGCCGCAGCTGTTCAAGCAACTGCTGATGGTGGCCGGCGTCGACCGCTACTTCCAGATCACCCGCTGCTTCCGCGACGAGGACCTGCGCGCCGACCGCCAGCCCGAGTTCACCCAGGTCGACCTCGAAACCTCGTTCATGGGCGAGGAGGCGATCATGAACCTCGTCGAGGGCATGATCCGCGACATGATGCAGAAGGCGCAGGGCATCGACCTGCCCGCCGCCTTCCAGCGCATCAGCTACTTTGATGCGATGAACCGCTACGGCTCCGACAAGCCCGACATGCGGGTGACGCTGGAAATCGTCGACGTCGGCGATGTCATGCGTGACGTCGCGTTCAAGGTCTTCGCCGGCCCGGCCAACGACCCGAAAGGCCGCGTTGCCGCGCTGCGCATTCCCGGCGGTGCGGCCCTCACGCGCAGCGAAATCGACGGCTATACCGAATTCGTCAAGATTTACGGCGCCAAGGGCCTCGCCTACATCAAGGTTAACGACATCACGCAGTTGAACGAAGCCGGCCTGCAGTCGCCCATCGTCAAGAACCTCTCCGAAGCCGCGCTCGCCGCGGTGATCGAACGCACCGGCGCGCAGAACGGCGACCTCATCTTCTTCGGCGCCGACAGCGCCAAGGTGGTGAACGACGCGCTCGGCGCGCTGCGCCTGAAGATCGGCCACGAGAAAGGCCACGTCGACGGCCGCGCCTGGGCGCCGCTGTGGGTGGTCGATTTCCCCATGTTCGAGTTCAACGAGGGCGAGAACCGCTGGGACGCGCTGCACCATCCCTTCACCGCGCCGAAGGACGGCCACGAAGACTGGCTTGCCACCGATCCCGGTCGCTGCTTGTCCAAGGCCTACGACATGGTACTGAACGGCTGGGAAGTCGGCGGCGGCTCGGTGCGTATCCACCAGCAGGACGTGCAGGAGAAGGTGTTCGCCGCGCTGAACATCGGCGCCGAAGAGCGCCGCGAGAAATTCGGTTTCCTGCTCGATGCCCTGCAATACGGCGCGCCGCCCCACGGCGGTCTGGCGTTCGGCCTCGATCGCCTGGTCACGCTGATGGCCGGCGCCGAATCCATCCGCGACGTCATCGCCTTCCCCAAGACCCAGCGCGCCTCCTGCCTGATGACCAATGCGCCCAACGTGGTCGACGACAAACAGCTGCGCGAACTGCATATCCGCCTGCGCAACCCGGCAGGGGACAAGGCGGTCTGACTCGGATTGTTCGTCGCCATCTCGTGTGTGTAGGCGCGCCGCCCCCGGCGCGATTGCCCGCACCGTGCTGCCGCCGGCAATCGGCCCGGGGGCGGGCCTCCTACAGCCGCCCCTGCGCAGCGTGACAAGGAATTGAAATGACATTTGCCGACGCCCTGAAAACCCTGCCCGAATTCTCAGGTGAAAAACTGGTCCTCACCGACGCCGCCGGCGCCGAGGTGGCGACCATCGCCAACGCGCCCGGCAGCGCCGGTTCGTTCCGGGTGTATGCCTATCTCGCCAGGCAATATGGCGCGATCAACGCCGAGGCCGCCGCCGAAGGGCTGGCGATTTTCGCCGAGCACACCGAGGACGCCAGCGGCCACCCCGGCAAGCATCCCAACATCGACCGCCTGATCGGCCTCATGGCCAGCGGCGACACCCTCAACGTTCGCATCATTTGAGCGCACACAAGATCCCGGTGTCGGTCCTGGTGGTCATCCATACGGCCGATGGCCAGGTCTTGCTGATGGAACGCGCCGACGCCTCCGGTTTCTGGCAGTCGGTCACCGGCTCGCAGGACGCAGGCGAAACCCTCGAACAGACTGCGATCCGCGAAGTTCGGGAGGAAACCGGGCTTGACGCCGGCGAATTCGAACTGACGCCGTGGGCCATCGAAACCCGCTTCGAGATTTATGAACGCTGGCGTCACCGCTATGCGCCCGGCGTGACCCACAACACCGAGCACGTGTTCGGTCTCAAGCTGCCTGCGCCGAGGCCGGTGATCCTGGCGCCGCGCGAGCATCTGCGCTACCTGTGGCTGCCATGGCAAGAAGCGGCCGAACGCTGCTTCTCGCCCAGCAACGCGGCGGCGATTCGCCTGCTGCCCGCGCGCTTATAATGAATTTATGACTTCACCGCTGCACATCGCCAGTTACAACATCCACAAGGGCCTGTCGCAATTCAACCGGCGGCTGACCGTGCACGAGCTGCGCGACCGCCTGGGCACCCTGGGGACCGACATCGTGTTCCTGCAGGAAGTGCAGGGCGGCCACGGCCTGCGCGCCCGTCGTTTCCATCACCAGGCGTGCTGGCCGCAGACCGAATTCCTGGCGGGACACGTCTATACCGATTTTGCCTACGGCAAGAACTGCGTCTACGACACCGGCCACCACGGTAACGCCATCCTGTCGCGCTACAAGATACTTTCCTGGGAAAACGAGGATATCTCCGCCCACGCCTATGAAAGCCGCGGCATGCTGCATTGCGAAATCGAGGTGCCCGGCATGGCCACCCCGGTGCACTGCATCAACGTGCATCTTGGATTGACCGAGGGCGGGCGCAAGCGCCAGCTGGCGATGATCGCGGCGCGTGTGCACAAGCTGGTGCCGGACGACGCGCCGCTGATCCTGGCGGGCGACTTCAACGACTGGCAGATGCGCGTCGGCCGTTATTTTCATGACGAGCTGGGGCTGGCTGAGGTGTTCGAGACCCACCACGGCAGGTCAGCGCGCAGTTACCCCGCCTTCCTGCCGATGTTCCAGCTCGACCGCATCTATGTGCGCCGCTTCAACATCGAAGCCGCGCACGTCCAAACCGGCAACGCCTGGCACCGCATTTCCGACCACGCCGCCCTCACCGCCAAGCTCCGGCCGGCCTGATGAGCCGTGTGCGTGGTAGGAGGCCCGGCCCCGGGCCGAATGTCGGCCTGCGGTAATGAAAACGCGCCTGCGCAAACTGTTCTTTCGCAATGCCGGCCTGGTCCCCGGCAACCAGCTGCGCTTGCTGCAAAGCGGCGCCGAATTCTTTCCGGCGCTGATCGCGGCGATCGACGCCGCGCACAGCGAAATCCATCTTGAAACCTATATTTTCAACATCGATCCCAGTGTCGAGGCGGTGCGCGATGCCCTGATCCGCGCCGCCCTGCGCGGCGTGGGGGTGCGGCTGCTGCTCGACGGCGTGGGCTCGCGCGGGTTGCCGGCCGCCTGGCTGGAGGCGCTCAAAACGGTCGGCGTCAGCGTACTGCTCTATCGTCCGCTGGTGGGCCGGGGCTGGCGTTCCAATCCCAGGAACCTGCGGCGGCTGCACCGCAAGCTGGCGGTGATCGACGCGCGCATCGCCCTGGTCGGCGGCATGAACCTCATCGACGACTTCGAGCCGGTGCGCTTCGACGTGCCGCGGCTCGATTTCAGCGTCGAAGTGCAGGGCCCGCTGCTTGCCGGCATTCATCAAAGCGCCCGGCATCTGTGGCAACTGGTGGCGTTGACGCAACTGCGTCCGGGTCAAGGCCGGTCCCCCCTGATCCAGCCGTCCTGGCCGACCGACGGCCGCATGCGCGCCGCCTTCGTGGTGCGCGACAACTTCGCCCATCGCCGCGACATCGAGCGGGCCTACCTCACTGCGCTGGCGTTGGCGCACGACGAAATCATCCTCGCCAACGCCTACTTCCTGCCCGGCTACCGCTTCAGGCGGCTGCTGAAAAATGCCGCCGCACGCGGCGTACGGGTGCACCTGTTGGTGCAGGGCCACACCGACCACCCCTTTTTTCTGGCCGCCGCGCGCGCCCTCTACCGCGACCTGCTCGCCGCCGGCGTGGCCATTCACGAATACCAGGCCAGCGAGCTGCACGCCAAGGTCGCCGTGGTCGACAGCCACTGGGCCACCGTGGGCTCCAGCAACATCGATCCGTTCAGCCTGTTGCTCGCGCGGGAAGCCAACATCGTCGTCGACGACGCAGCGTTCGCGCACGATCTGCGGCAGCGCCTGCACCATGCCATTGGCCACTCCGTCCCGCTCGACGCCGCCGACTGGCAGCGCCGTCCCTGGCCGCATCGCATGCTGTCCTGGCTGGCGTATGGCGGCGTGCGGCTGATGGTGGGGCTGGCCGGCGTCGGGCGCTGGGTGTGAGACTCGGGGGGTAGGGGGCTGGAATTATCCTGCAACCTCAACCAGGCAACTTCCTGCGGCGAGCGCTGCGATCACAGCGGGCAATTCTTTTTCGAACCACGCCAGCAATCTTGCGTTGGGGCAATCCGATCCTGACCCGAACAATCGACGGCGAAGCCTTGCCGACAGACGCACGAATGGCGAAATCCTCGTCCTTGGTGATGATGACAGCGCCATTCACCAAGGCATAGTCCCAAACCTGACTGTCGCTGGATTCGAGTAATCCTAATTCAAGTAGATGTTCTGCTTCATGGCCCATGGCCGCGATTTTTCTGGCCAGGGCGGGCGGCAGTTGCGCATCGACCAGAAAGCGATGCACGTCAGGCTGCTTTTAAAATCGGGTGATCAAATTGCCGTGCCGCATACAGCAAGGTGGCGGTGATGTCTTCCGTTTCCAGGTAGGGATAATCGGTCAAAATCTGCTCACGGCTTTCGCCCGCTGCCAGCAGTTCGAGAATATCGCTTACACGGATACGCATCCCGCGGATGCAGGGCCGCCCGCCGCACTGGGCGGGGTTAACGGTGATTCTTTCCAATGCCAGAGGGGCCATTCTGCGTGCGCCTTTATTTGCCGACAGGATCATTGTATAAGTTTCGCCGGCGTCTCGACATGGCCCCCGGCTGGGCGGGAAAATGTATACCGCGCTGCCTGCGAGCCCCGAAGGCTCCGAGCGTAAAGAATCTTACAGCCGCGCCGCCTTGAAGGTATCGCACTGACCCGGGGCGCCGCTTTGCATGCCCGTGCTAAACCATCGCATCCGCTGTTCCGACGAACCGTGGGTGAAGGATTCCGGCACCACAACCCCGCGCGCCTGTTTCTGCATGCGGTCGTCGCCCACCCCGGCCGCCGCGGCCAGCGCTTCCGCGGTATCACCCGGTTCCAGAATCTGCCGCGCCTTGTTGGCGTGGTGCGCCCACACCCCAGCGAAGCAGTCGGCCTGCAACTCCATCCGCACCTGCATCGCGTTGCCCTCGGCCTCGCCCGCGCGGCTTCGCGCCGCGTGGACCTTGTCCGATGTGCCCAGCAGCGTCTGCACATGGTGGCCGACCTCGTGCGCCACCACATAGGCCTGCGCAAAGTCGCCCGGCGCGTCGTGGCGCTGCGCCAGGTCGTTGAAAAAGCGCATGTCCAGATACAGCTTCTGGTCGCCCGGACAATAGAACGGCCCCATCGCCGCCTCGGCAAATCCGCACGCAGACTCTACCGCGCCGGAAAACAGCACCAGCTTGGGCGGCTGGTAGGTCTGGCCCGATCCCTGGAACAGCGCGCCCCACACGTCTTCCGTGTCGGCCAGCACCACCGACATGAATTCCTTCAGCTGCTCCTCCTCGGGGCTGAACGTGGCCGGCTGTTCGGCCTGCGTCGGCGCCATGCTGCCCGTCTGGTTCAGCACCACCGACGGGTCCACCCCGAAGTACAGCGCCACCAGCATCAGCACAATCGTCCCGATGCCGCCGCCGACCAGACCGCGTCGGCCCACGCGCAACCCGCGCCGGTCTTCGATGTTGTCACTGCGACGTCCACGTTCCCAGCGCATGGGCTTCTCCTTGTGATCAGGGGTAAGAGAATTATTGTAGCCCCGGCACACAGCGCCTGAGGCTCCAGATTCGGTTGCACCTGACAATCCCCGGCTGCCGCTGCGCTGATTCCAGCAATAGCTGAATACATCTGTCTTCAGCCCGGCATCCCGACATGGGGCGGCCGACGCCGCTTGAAGTCGGCGCCGTCGCCGGCCACTGCCTGCCATCTGTTGCGCGTGTGCAACAAAACAACACTTTTGTCGCTGCGAGACGGAAAAAACAACAGCTTTGCTTGCCGGCCCGGCCCGGGTCTGGATAATCGACTGCGTCCCCCAAGCACATCTTCGTGCAGGACAGTTCTGCAGAGTTAGAACCGCTTAATTCCAATCCAAGGAGATTTAGAGATGATGAGAAAGATTCTTGCAGCAGCGATCGTTTCCGCTTTCGCTGCCCCGGCATTTGCCGCCACCGCCAACGTTGATGTCTACGGCGTGCTGAACTACGCCGTCGCGAGCATCGACTCCGACACCGGTGCCGTAGACCGCCAGCTCACCCTGGCGTCCCAAAACAGCCGCATCGGCTTCAAGGGCGCCGAAGACCTCGGCGGCGGCCTGTCCGCCATCTGGCAGATCGAGTCGACCGTGTTCCTGGACGAGGGCGGTGGCCCCTTCGCGACCCGCAACACCTTCGTCGGCCTCAAGGGCGGCTTCGGTTCTGTCCTGCTCGGCCGTCACGACACCCCGGTGAAAATGCTGCGCGGCAAGGTCGACAACTTCGGCGACACCTTCGCCGACTCGCGCAACCTGCTGGGTGCGAATGCCGTTTCCGGCACGTCGTCCTATGACCTGCGTCCCAACAACACCGCGGTGTACATTTCCCCCAACCTCAGTGGCCTGACCCTGATGGCGGCCTACACGGCCGACCATGGCGTTTCCGGCGCGGGCGCAACCTTCACCAACTGCGCGGCCGGTCTGGACTGTAACGACCGCGACGGCTACAGCGTGTCCGCCGACTACGCCAACGGCCCCCTGATGCTCGGTCTGGGCTATGAGCGCCACAATACGCTGATCAACGCGACCAACGATGACCTCGAACGCAGCATCTGGCGCGCGGTCGCAGGTTTCGTCGTGGGCGACCTCAAGCTGGGTGCGGAGTATGAGCGCGCCTCGGCTGACGCCGCGCTGGCTTCCGACGACCGCAACGGCTGGGGCCTGTTCGCCAACTACGCCCTCGGCAACGTCGTCCTCAAGGCCAACTACCTGGCCGTGGGCGACTACGACGGCGTGAACGACAGCGGCGCCAAGCAGTACACCGTGGGCGTCGACTACAATCTGTCCAAGCGCACTACCGCGTCGGTGTTCTATGCCCAGATCAAGAACGACACCAACGCCGGCTTCGACATCGGCCGCGCGCAAGGCGTGAGCGATTCCACCACTGTTGCTAATGGCGCCGATCCGTCCGTTCTGGCCCTCGGCCTGAAGCACACCTTCTGATTCAACGCCGGGGCCACCCGGCGGGGAAGACGAAGCTTAAACGGGTTCCTTCGGGAACCCGTTTTTTTTACACACGAAATATCAAAAAGGGGTCAGGTCTAGCTTGGTAGCATATCCCCTGTTATCCTGCCCCGCATGTCCCGTCCTATTCGCATAGCGTTTCCTGATGTGCACAGAAGGGGTCAGGTCTAGCTTGATAGCAATGTCCTCTGCTATCCTGCTCCGCATGTCCCGTCCTATTCGCATAGCGTTTCCTGATGCGCTTTACCACGTCACTGCGCGCGGTGATCGGCGCGAGGCTATTTTCGACGATGACCTGGATCGTCGGCTGTTTCTCTCTACGCTGGAGCAGGTTGTTAAGCGGTTCAACTGGGTATGCCATGCCTGGTGCCTGATGGATAACCACTACCACTTATTGATTCAGACGCCGGACGGCAACCTTTCCAAGGGGATGCGCCAACTCAACGGGGTGTATACGCAGGCGAGCAATCGTCGGCATCGACGCGTGGGCCACCTGTTCCAGGGGCGCTTCAAGGCCATTCTGGTTGACGGCGATGCTTACCTGCTGGAGTTGTCGCGCTATGTCGTGCTCAATCCCGTTCGCGCCGGGATGGTTAAAGCCCCAGCCGACTGGCCCTGGAGCAGCTACCGGGCAAGCGTCGGCGTGGAACCCCCGCCGCCCTGGCTTGCGGTTGACGGATTGCTGGCGCACTTCGCCGAACAGCGCAGTCTGGCCCAGACGCGTTACGCCAAGTTCGCGGCGGAAGGCATCAAGGCCGAATCGCCCTGGTCAAATCTCAAGGGGCAGGTTTACCTGGGCGATGAGCAATTTGTGCAGCGCATGCAGGCTTGCATGCAAGCTGACAAACGGGACGACATTCAGATTCCTGCCGCCCAGCGGCGCCCGCCGCAACGCAGCCTGCAGGAAATCGAGCAAGCTGCGCAGGACAGAAATGCGGCGATCGTGATGGCTCATGCGACAGGGGCGTATTCTTATCAGCACATCGCGAGTTACTTCGGGGTGCATTTCACGACGGTGGGTCGGATTGTCAGGGCTGGTGGTTGATGCAACTTTGCTAGACCTGACCCCGTCTGGCCGTCTGGCCAATGCCGAGTTGATCGAAAGGACATGGAATGAATATTTCAGCTAAATCAGTTCGCTTTGACGACAGCAGCATGTGGGTCGAATTATCCGATGGCCGAACAATCGGAGTTCCTTTGGCATGGTTTCCCCGCTTGACGCATGCCAGCCAGGCGCAGCTTGAAGCGTGCGAGATCAGCCAGGGTGGTCTCCACTGGGATGCACTGGATGAGGATGTTTCAATTGCAGGCTTGTTGGCGGGCAGAGGGGACATGACGCATATCTCACAGGCTGCAGCCTGAGGTATGCACGATTCGGGCTCTTGCGGGAGTCATCCACAAATCCGATGGTAGACCCCAGCTTGCGGTGCAGACCAGACCTGGCTTGTGCAATATCAGCGGTAAACCTCGCGCCGGTTGCCGAGGCGGATTACGGTAATCAATATTTTTGCATCCTTGATCTGGCAGACGAGGCGCCAGTCGCCAACCCGATATTTCCAGAATTCGCCCAGTTCGCTGCCACGTAACGCTTGCCCAATGCTCCTAGGGTCGTCCAGGGAGGCTAGTCGCTCGCGCAGAAAACTGCGCAATCGCTTGGCGACAGGCGGGTCAAGTTTGGCGAGTTGTTTTTCGGCGGTTTCGGACACCTCAATCCGCCAGGCCAAGTCGGGCCTCCACTTCCTCCAGGGGGTGGCTTTGCTCTTCCCCGCTGTCCAGGCGGCGCACGACTTGCTCGGCCAGGTAGAGGTCTTCCATGTCTTCCAGGTATTCCAGAATGGCTTCGCGGGCATAAAACGTCTTGCTGCGCCCCGTGCGCTTTGCCAGATTTTCCAGTCTGGCTTCGATGTCTTCCGGCAAGCGAATCGCTAACATGGTGGCTCCTTGGAGTAGTGCTATACAAGTATATCTTAGTTGAAATTAAACACTATTTTTTTCGCGCCGATCTTACGTTAGTCATTCCCGTTCGAAATCGCGCGGCGGATTACTTCGGGCGTGAACCCCCGGCTTTGCAGGAAGCGTATCTGTCGGGCTTTCTCGGCCATGTCGGTGGGCGCCGCGCCGAATTTCTTCTGCCACACTTCGCGCGCGCGATCGAGTTCGCTGTCGCGGTTGTCACCCAGTACCGACTCGATGACGCTGTCGCCCACCCCCCGCTGCCGCAGGTCGTAGGCGAGCTTGATGCTGCCGGCGCGGGCACGGTGGTCCGCGACGTAGCTTTCGGCGAAGCGGCGGTCGGAGAGCCAGTTTTTCGCCTCGAAGGCGTCGAGCAGGGGGCCGATGTCGTCTTTGGCAAAGCCTGCGCGTTCGAGCTTGCGGGCGAGTTCGACCCGGCTGTGCTCGCGCCGCGCGAGCAGGCCCAGGGCGCGCTCGCGCAGGTCGCCTGGCTCAGGCGACGGCTTCACTTTCGCCGGCCGGGTTGGGGACGCCAACGGCCTCACGGACCTTGGCTTCGATTTCCTGCGCGATTTCCGGATGTTCCTTCAGGTATTCGCGCGCGTTGTCCTTGCCCTGGCCGATCTTTTCGCCGTTGTAGGCGTACCAGGCGCCGGATTTGTCGATGAACTTGTGGGCGACGCCGAGTTCGATGATTTCACCCTCGTGCGAGATGCCCTGGCCGTAGAGGATGTCGAAGAAGGCTTCCTTGAACGGCGGCGCGACCTTGTTCTTGACGACCTTGACCTTGGTTTCGTTGCCGACGATTTCGTCGCCTTTCTTGATCGCGCCGATGCGGCGGATGTCGAGGCGGACCGAGGC
>NCGX01000057.1 GCA_002256995.1 Hydrogenophilales bacterium 16-64-40 | reverse complement strand
GAATACGCCGCCGCCTGCGGCATCCCGGCGCAGACCATCGCCGCCCTGGCGAAAGAGTTCTCCAGCCACGGCAAGCGCGCGGCGGCGATCGCCCACGGCGGCATGATGGCCGGCAACGGCTTCTACAACGCCTATGGCGTGGTGACCCTGAACGCGCTGATCGGCAACCTGAACTGGAAAGGCGGGCTGAGCATGAACGGCGGCGGCTTCAAGGATGCCGGCGCGGGTCCGCGCTACAACCTGGAAAGCTTTCCCGGCATGGTCAAGAAACCCGCCGGGCTGCCGCTGGGACGCAACGCGCCATACGAGAAAACCGCCGAGTTCGCCGCGAAAAAGGCGGCGGGCAAGGCCTATCCCGCCCAGGCGCCGTGGTTCCCGAACGCGCCGAATCTGACCACCGAGTGGCTGACCGGCGCCGTCAACGGCTACCCCTACGGCCTCAAGGCGCTGTTTCTGTGGAGCGCCAACCCGGTGTACGGCATCCCCGGCGTGCGCGCGCAGGTGGAAAAGGATCTGGCGGATCCGAAAAAGATCCCGCTGATTATTGCCATCGACCCGCTCATCAACGAAAGCAGCGCCTTCGCCGACTACATCGTGCCCGATTCGCTGCTGTACGAGAGCTGGGGCTGGGCCTCGGCCTGGGGCGCGGTGCCGACCAAGGCCAGCACCGCGCGCTGGCCGGTGGTGGAGCCGAAAGCGGACAAGCTGGCGGACGGCCAGGCGATCGGCATGGAGACCTTCTTCATCGCCCTGGCCCGTGCCATGGCGCTGCCCGGCTTCGGCCCCGGCGCCATCGCCGACATGGACGGCAACACCTACCCGCTGGAGCGGCCGGAAGACTGGTATCTGCGGGGCGGCGCGAACATTGCCTGGCTCGGCAAGGAACCGGTGGCGGACGCCAGCGACGAGGACATCCTGCTGTCCGGCGTCGAACGCCTGCGGCCGCTGCTGGAACGCACCCTGAAGCCGGAGGAAGTGCGCAAGGTGGCCTTCATCCTCGCCCGCGGCGGGCGCTACCAGCCCGCCAAGGAGACCTACAGCGAGGACAACCCGGAATGGATGACCCACCGCTACGACAAGGGCCTGCAGATCTACAACGAAAACCTGGGCGCGACGAAAAACAGCATCACCGGCAAACGCTTCACCGGCTGCGCCACCTGGACCGGCCCGACGTTCGCCGACGGCACCCCGATGCGCACGCTTTATCCCGAGGCCGACTGGCCGCTGCAACTGGTCAGCTTCAAGTCGGCGCTGCAGAACTCCTACTCCATCGCCGCCTCGCGGCTGCGCGGCATCCACCCGGAGAACCCGGTGCTGATGCACCCGGCGGACGCGGCCCGCTTCGGGCTGGAAAGCGGCGACGCCGCCACGATCCGCACCCCTGGCGGCAGCGTGCGCGGCCGCGTGATCGTGCATGCCGGGGTGATGCCCGGCGTGCTGGCGGTCGAGCACGGCTTCGGGCACAAGGAACTCGGCGCCCGCGCACACCGTATCGGCAAAACGCACCAGCCCGAAGTGCCGGCCATCGGCGCCGGGATCAATCTCAACGACCTGGGACTGACGGACCCGACCCGGCAAGGCAAGTCAGTGTGGGTGGACGCGGTGTCAGGCACCGCGGTGCGCAACGGCCTGCCGGCCGCGATCGCGCGCGCCTAGGCGGCGTGGAAGCGGGCGCCGGCACAAGGAGAAAACCATGGCCATGACGATGCACGTGGACGTGGTGAGCATCGAGGCCTCGCTCTTTTCCGGCCGGGTGGAGCGCGTCGTCGCCCCGGCGGAAATGGGCGAGGTCGGCATTTACCCCGGACATGCGCCCCTGCTCGCCCGCCTCAAGCCCGGCGTCGTGCGGCTGAAGATTCCGCACCAGGCGCAGGAAAATATCGTTTACGTCTCCGGGGGCATGCTGGAGGTACAGCCCGGCGGCGTGACCATTCTGGCCGACATCGCCATCCGGGAAAAGGATCTGGAAGAAGGGACGCTGGAAGATGAAAGGCGGAAGGCCGAAGAAACCATGCAAAACCGCGTCACCGCGGCGGAATATGCCAGGCTAGAGGTCGAGCTGACCAAGGCCATGATGTCCTTGCAGGGCATTCAGAGACTGCGTCACGGCAAGAAGGGGTTTTGAATCCAGGCGACCCGATTGGCGCACCTGATTGCGAGGCGCTACAGAAACAGTTCACCGGCCGATCCTGTGGCCCATGGAGTGCCGAAGAATATAAGGGCACTTCTATCAATTGTCATCGCGAGGAGCCTAGCGACGCGGCGATCCAGAAATGCCCGCTTAGTCAATGCGCTCGCGCAACGGCAGGGGTGAACCGCCCCGGATTTTGAGGAGGCTCCAACTTGGACTGCCCCGTGTTCAGTAGGCATCCCGGGCCTATGATTTGAGCATAGGAGGAGTGCCATGAGTTCGCAGAGATTCACCCCGGAATTTAAAGAAGAAGCTGTTCGGCAGGTGGTCGAGCGCGGTTATT
>NCGX01000022.1 GCA_002256995.1 Hydrogenophilales bacterium 16-64-40 | reverse complement strand
CTCGGCGGCGGAGAAGACGAATTTGCCGCTGGTGATGTCGACCTGGCCGCCGCCGAAGTTGACGGCGTAGAGGCCGTTCTTCACCGAGGCGATGATCTCTGCCGGGTCCTTGTCGCCGTTTAGCATCAGGGTGTTGGTCATGCGCGGCATGGTCAGATGCGCGAACGATTCGCGGCGTGCGTTGCCGGTGATGGGCATGCCCATCAGGCGCGCGTTCATCATGTCCTGCATGTAGCCGGTGAGGATGCCGTCTTCGATCAGCACGGTGCGCTGGGTGGGGTTGCCTTCGTCGTCGACGTTGAGCGAGCCGCGGCGCAGCGGGATGGTGCCGTCGTCGACCACGGTGACGCCGGGGGCCGCCACTCGCTCACCAATGCGGCCGGCAAACGCCGAGCTGCCCTTGCGGTTGAAGTCGCCTTCGAGGCCGTGGCCGATGGCTTCGTGCAGCAGGATGCCGGGCCAGCCGGCGCCGAGGACGACGGTCATGGTGCCGGCCGGCGCAGGGCGCGCGTCGAGGTTGACCATGGCCTGGTGCACGGCCTGGCGCGCGTATTTCTCCAGGATGTCGTCGGTGAAATAGCTGTAGTCGAAACGACCGCCGCCGCCGCCGGAGCCCTGCTCGCGGCGCCCGTCCTGCTCGGCGATGACCTGCAGCGACAGGCGCACGAGCGGGCGCACGTCGGCCGCCAGGTGGCCGTCGGAGCGGGCGATGAAAATCACTTCGTATTCGGAGGCCAGGCTCGCCATCACCTGGGTCACGCGCGGGTCCATCGCGCGCGCCTTCTTCTCCAGCCGTTCCAGCAGGGTGACCTTGGCTGCGTCCTGCAAACTCGCGAGCGGGTCGACCGCGGGGTAGAGCTGGCGCCCTTCGCCGCGCTGCGCCACGCCGAAGCTGCGGTTCTGTCCGGCGCGCGCGATCGCTCGGGTGGCGTCGGCGGCAGCGCCCAGCGCATCGAGACTGATGTCGTCGGAATAGGCGAAGGCGGTTTTCTCGCCTGAGATCGCGCGCACGCCGACGCCCTGGTCGATGTTGAAGCTGCCGGATTTGACCTGGCCCTCTTCCAGGCTCCAGCCTTCGGAACGCGAGTACTGGAAATACAGGTCGGCGTAGTCGACGTCGTGCGTCATCAAGCGCGAAAAGACCGGCGCGAGCTTGTCAGCGTCGAGCCCGTTCGGGGTCAGCAGCGTGGCTTCCGCGGAATGGAACAGCTGTTCGGCGGTTTGAATGGGAACAAAGGCGTCGGTGGGGTTCATGGTGGTGTCCTAAATTATTTGGTGGGCTCGCGCTTGGCGACCGCACGGCGTTCGACCACTTCGACTTCGATCTGCTGGCACTGGATGAAGCGGTGCTGCAGCGCGGGCAGGCTCTTTCTGAGGCTGGCCTGGTAGGCGGGGTTGATGTTGGCGATGACGACGCCGGACCCGCGCGTCAGGCGGTCGAGCACCACGCCCCAGGGGTCGACGATCATGCTGTCGCCGTGGGTTTCGCGGCCCGACAAATGATAGCCGCCCTGCGCCGGGGCGATCACGTAGGCGAGGTTCTCGATCGCGCGCGCGCGGATCAGGGTTTCGAAATGTGCGCGCCCGGTGGTGGCGGTGAACGCCGACGGCACCACGATGATGTCGACATCGGGCATGGCGCGGTACAGCTCGGGGAAACGCAGGTCGTAGCAGATCGACAGGCCGATGCGGCCGAACGGGCTGTTGATGATCACGACCTTGTCGCCCGGCTCGATCAGCCGGGCTTCCTGGTAGCGCTCGTTGCCAAGGTCGAGCCCGAACAAATGGATCTTGTCGTAGCGCGCCACCTGCTTGCCGCGCTCGTCGTACACCAGGCAGCTGTTGCGCACCTTGTTCGCCACGCTGGCCTCGAGCGGCACCGAGCCGCCAACCAGCCAGATCTTGTGTTTCTTCGCCATGCGCGACAGAAAGGACTGGATCGGGCCCTGGCCTTCGGCCTCGCGCGCCTTCACCACATAGGAATCCTTCATGGCCATGATGCAGAAGAACTCCGGCAGCACGACCAGGCGCGCGCCGCCATCGACCGCCAGCTCGATGAGCCGTTCGGCTTCGGCCAGGTTGGCCGGCACGCTGGGGCCCGAGGCCATCTGAATGGCCGCGACGCGCACGGTGCCTGCCTGCACTGCGGATTTTTTGACTTGCGCGCCCTTGGAGCGTGCCACGGTCGTTTTTACGGGTTTTTTTGTCGTCATCTAACAGATTCCACGCTCACGGTTCAGATACCCGGTTTTCGGATTTGCTCAGTCTCTTGACATCGGGTTCCTGCCACGCCCCGGTCACCATGTATTCCTGGCTGATGGCTTCCTCGAACGGATCACGCAGCAGTTTCTGCGCGGCCAGCGCGCCGATTCCAGCCAACGGTCCGCCGATCAAGGCACCGGCCACGGCCAGGCCCTCGGACAATTTCGGGATCACTTTCACCCGCAGCTGCACGGATTCCTGATTGAGGTCGGCCAGTCCGGACATGTTGACCTTGGCGGCCGGTCCGCGCATCCGGAAGTCGTCGCTGTAGACCACGCCGCGCGCAATGCGCAGGGTGGCGCCGATTTCGTCGAAGGCATAGCCCTGATTGAAGATATCACGGAAATCGAAGTTCAACCGGCGCGGCAGCGATTGCAGGCTCAACACGCCGAGCAGTTTGCCGGCACCGGGGCTGATCTTGAGAAACTGCCCGCCGCGGGCCTTGAAGTCGAGCTTCCCGGCCAGCGTGTCGAACGCGAAATCGGCGGGCGTGCCGATCCAGGTCGCGTTGCCCTGGATCTCCGCACTGCCGCGTTTGAGCGCGCCGGGAAACCCGAAGCGGCTCAGGAACTGGCCCGCATCCAGCACCTGCAGACTCAGCTCGGCGCGGGTTTCGCTCTGTGCGCCGTCGTGCCACAGGCCGCTCATGCGGAACACGCTATCGGGATGCGTGAGCAGCAGGCTGTCGATCACCATCCCCTGCGGCGAGCCGCGCGCCGTCATCGCCAGCCGCCCTAGCGCGCGTTCCTCCAGACGAAAATCCTCCACTGCCAGATCCAGCGCCGGAAAATCCACGGCCTTCATGCGGATGCCGTCCGCCTGACCGGTTGCGGGCGCCGCCGCCGGAATGGTCAACTGCCTGAACTGCGCCGTCACGCGCGCGGGCAGCTCCCCGGCCGGGCGATAGGTCAGCACGCCGTCCAGGTCGTGCCCGGTCACCTGGGTGCGCAACAGGCCGTTGCGGGTGCCGCCCTGCAGGCGCACTGCCCGATAGCGGCGTCCCATCAGATCCAGTGCGTCAAACCCGATATCCACGGATGCAAGCGGCAGGGTCGACTTGCCCCCCTTGGGCAGCAGCGCCGCCCAGCCCGTTATGTCGAGGCCGCGTCCGCTGCCGGCCAGACGCAGGCCGGGCTCGCCCGGCAGTTTCGCGTCCGCGCCAAAGCGGATTTCGCCACGGCCGAAGCCGTCTGCCGCGCTGCTGAGCCACACTGCGCTGACGGTTTGCCCCAGCTGCACCTCATGCAGCCGGCCCTCGCCGTGTGGCTGGCGTATCACCCGCAGCGGCAGCGGCTGCGCGGCGGCTTTCGCCAGCGGCGCGGGCAGGCTGGAGCTCAGCCCGACGAGATCGGATTCCACACGGATGCGCTCGCCCGCCGGCTCCAGGTCAAGCTGGCCGCGCCATGCAGTCTGCCCCGACAAGCGCGCGCCCCATTCCGCCCCGAGCAAGGGCGTCATGCCCGCAGCGGTGGCGCGGCCCTGCGCCACAATCTGCACCCGGCCATCACGGGTGGCGGTGTCGATGCGCAGGGGGCCGCCAAGAAACTGCGCCGTCATGTTCTTCGCCGTCAGGCTGTCATGCGTGAACGCGATGTCGCCGTGCACCTGGTCAAGCGGCGGCAGTCCGGCCGGACGCAGGGTATCGCCCAGAAACGACAGCCGTCCAGCCAGCGTGGTGTCGTGGTGGTGGCGCAGCGGAACAATCAGTTTCAGGGCAAGTTTCATCGGGCCGCTGCCCTCCACGTCACGGGTGAACCCCCGCAACCGTTCCCCAACCGGGCTGACGTTGGCGAAGCGGATGAAATCCTGGATGGGGCCGTTGGCCTCGCCGTCGATTTGCAGCAACTCCTCATGATGGATCAGGTCGGGAATGACGGCCTTCACCGGCGCCAGCGCCACCCCGTAAATCTGCGCCTGACTGGCAGTCACCTCCATCGTCTTGCCCTGAAACAGCACGCGCCCCTGGATGCCCTCGATGCGCGGCCAGCCCGGCACGTAGTCGATCACGGCATCCCTGGCCTGCACATCGACGCGAAACACCCCGTTGCCGTGCTCGAAGGGGAACTGCGCCAGGTCGCCCTTGAGGTTCAGCCGCACATTGTCGGAATGCCCGGCCACAACGCCCCGCCTCACCCAGTTGACCGTGTGATCGCCGATCTTTTTCGGAAAGTACCGGTACACCGCAGTGCCCTCGGCGCGGCTCAGATGCGCGCTCAGATCGATCACACCGGGCTGGCCGGCGATCAATTCGTAGTGGCCCCTGGCGGTGCCCGCCATGTCGGGGTTGGCGAACGCCATTTCGTCCAGGGTGACGCGGCGGCCGCGCGGCGTTTTCTTCCAGCTGCCGCGTGCCTGCACGCTGTCGAAGCCGAACGACGGCTCGCGGAACAGGCTGGGCAGGCTGAGTCCCAACTGCTTCGACTCGATCGCGAACTCGCCCGCGCGCGCGTCTCCCTCAACGCGTCCGGAAAGGTTGGACAGACCGGGCTGATTGTCCACCGCCGTCACCCCCAGGCCGCTAAAGCGGGCGGCGACATTGAAGTTGTCCAGCCCGGGCTGCGCGCCGCGCCAGCGGAACCGCAATTCATCGAAGCGCCCCTGCGGCTGCAGGGTATGCAGGCGCGCACGCAAGGCCGCCTCCATGGGCAAGCTCGGCAAGATCGATTGCCAGCCGCCCAGGCTGAGCGCCCGTGCCGTGAACTCACGCGACGTGGCGTTCCAGGTCAGGCCCGCGTTGAACGGTGCACCCAGAGCGGCACCCGGACGCGCCACGCGCAGGTTTTCAAGCGCCACGCGCTGACCGTCGGGACCCTGCTGCCAGGTGGCCCGGCCTCGCACCGCGTCCAGCCTCAGCGCAGGCAGGCCATCGCCCAGCTCGGTTTCGATCGCGCGCAGAGCCAGCGTCGTGGTCACCCCGGTCAGCGCGCCGCGCGCCAGCTCGAACCGCATGTTCAGCGTTCCCTGGCCCTGCCGGGGCTGATACGGCAAGGCCAGCCAGGCGCCCAGTTGCGGAAACGACAGCTGCGTCAGGCTGGCATCGATGCTGCCGTTCCAGGTCTTGAGGTCGTCCGCATTGCGTGCGCTCAGATTCGCGTCGACCGTCAGCGGCTGAGCCAGACTGGGCGGCGGCACAGCATGCAATTGCAGGCGGTGGCTGCGGCGGCTATTGGTCAGGGTGAAATCGACTGCGGTAAGGATCAGCGGCGGGGCATTGCGCATCTCGTCCAGCCAACTGAGCGTGGCGTTGCCGACATGCACCCGCCCCTGGCGCAGCAGCCAGCTGGAAAAACCGCTGCCGGGGTCGCCCGGGTTGGCCGGAATGCCGCCGATATAGAAATGGCCGTCGCGCGCGCGCCGCACCCCGAACGCCAGCCCCTGCAACTCGATGCGATTGAAGCGCGGCTCCAGAAACAGCAGCGAACGCCAGGCAAACGCGGCCTCGAGTTCGGGCAGGTAAAGCGCGGCGCGGCCCTGCGCGTCGTGCAGGCGCACCCCCCGCAGGCGAAATTCGGGGCGCGCCTGCTGCCACACGCCCGACACCGCCTCCAGCGTGACCTGCTGCCCCAGCGCGCGCGACATCAGGCTGGCCACTGTGTCGCGGTGATCGTCTATGTTCGGCAACACCCAGAAAAACATCAGCGCCGCAGCGGTTGCAACGCCCAGCACGGCAAGCGAAGCCAGGGCAGCCAGCGCGCGCGCAGCACGGCGCAGAAATACGGAAAGCGCTGGGGAAACGGTCATAAAAGCGGGCTCACGGATGCCACGATTCTATGCGCACGCCCGTGCCTTGCGGCGGCATCCTGGAGGAAATAGATGCACCTCATTCGTCGGTGAAACGGTGAATGAGGCGGCGGTCGCGCTTGGTGGGGCGGCCCTTGATCGCGGCTTCGGGACTGGCGGCCAGCTTGCGTTCACTGGCCTGCTGCTGACGGCGCGCCTGGCTGGCGGGGTCTTCCTCGTACAGCGCCTGCGCCACCGGCGCCGGGCCGCGCTGCATCGACAGCGCACGTACCGTGATGGTCCAGTCGGAATCGCCGACATGAAGAGTCAGGCAATCGCCCGGCCTGACCTCGCGCGCCGGCTTGACGCGTTCGCCGGCGAGCTTGACGCGGCCATGCTCAATGGCCTGGCTGGCGAGGCTGCGCGTCTTGAAAAAGCGCGCCGCCCACAGCCATTTGTCGAGCCGCATCTTGTCGAGCCGGCTGATGTTCAACGTGACGGGCTCAGTCGGCATCAAGCGTCAGGCACGGCGTTGCTGCGCAGCGGCAGGTTGCGTGCGGTACAGAAGCCACATTTATATTGAGGACAACGACTGAACACTCGACCCAAAGAAACCTCATGCTTACCGTGCGCAAATAAGCCGAACGCGGCCACGCGCACCCTGATCAAATAGACAGCTTCCACCGTTTTTCGTTCGCTGGCTACCGCGACTCCGACTGGATGGACTGAAGCCGGGCTACGAACAGATTGCCTTTGCGAACGGCCGGGGACGGAAGACCGATACAATCAAGCCCTTTTGACACAAGGACCCCCATGCCCAAGATCCTCGCTTTTTCCGGCAGCATTCGCCGCGACGCCTTGAACCGCAAGCTGATCCAGGTGGCCGTCGACGCCGCCCGGGCCGCGGGCGGCGACGTCACCCTGATCGATCTGGCGGACTATCCGCTGCCGCTCTACAACGGTGACCTCGAAGACCGCGACGGCCTGCCCGACAATGCGCTGCGACTGAAAGCCCTGTTCAAGGACCACGATGCCCTGCTGATCGCCAGCCCGGAATACAACAGTTCGATTCCGCCGCTGCTGAAGAACACGATCGACTGGGTGTCGCGCGAATGGCGAGGCGAATCGGGACTGGTGCCGTATCAGAACAAGGTTGCCGCCATCATGGCGGCCTCGCCGGGCCAATTCGGCGGCATGCGCATGCTGCCGCACCTGCGGCAGATCCTCAACACGCTCGGCGTGCTGGTGCTGCCCGGCCAGTTCTCGTTGCCCGGCGCCGACGAGGCATTTGACGAGGAAAACGGCGCGCTGAAATCGCCGGCGCGGCTGCATGATCTGGTGCTGGAACTGGTGAATACCACCGACTCCCTGAAGCAGGCATAAAAAAGCGCCGGTCACCCGGCGCTCAGACTGTGGCACGCTTTCCTTGCAGCAGCGGCATCAAGCAATCACTGCGACAGCATTCTGTCCTTGGCCACGAAATACTTGCGGGCAAACGCGACCAGTTGGGCGTCGCTCGGATGGTCCACGGTTTCCACCCCGATCACTTTGTCGGAGACGCCCTGATCGTGGGAATGGATATGCTTGATCAGCTCGAGCTTGGCCTGGCCCGGGCCGACGATCAGGATTTCTGCGGCGCCGGCGAGGGCTTCCACAATCTCGTGGTAGTAGTTCTGGTCCTCGGGCTGGCGACTGCCGCTGACCGAGCCCCGCTTGCGGTGGAGATTGCGATGCGGCGTGGCCGGACTCACCACTGATTTTTCAACGTCATCCGGACTGATGTGCATGATGTTGGCTTCGTTATGATCGAGCCAGACGACGGCATGGTAATGAGACATGATTTTCTTTCGTGGATTAAAAAATTGAACTGCGGTTGATTTCAAACTCACGGCACAGACGGGAGACAAGGGTCGTTGCAGCCCCCTCCCCCAATCTCGCCCTGCTTATTTCACGGTTTCCTTCAACTGCTCCAGAATCGCCGGGTTTTCCAGGGTGGAGATGTCCTGGGTGATTTCCTCGCCCTTGGCAATCGCCCGCAGCAGGCGGCGCATGATCTTGCCGGAACGGGTCTTGGGCAGGTTGTCGCCGAAGCGGATTTCGTCGGGCTTGGCGATCGGCCCGATTTCCTTGCCGACCCAGTCGCGCAACTCGGCGACGATCTTCTTCGCCTCCTCGCCGGTGGGGCGCTTGCCTTTCAGCACCACATACGCCACCACCGACTCGCCCTTGATCTCGTGCGGGCGCCCCACCACGGCGGCCTCCGCGACGCGCGGGTTGGACACCAGCGCGGATTCGATTTCCATCGTGCCCAAACGGTGCCCGGACACGTTCAGCACGTCGTCGATGCGGCCCATGATCCAGAAATAGCCGTCGTCGTCGCGGTGCGCCGAGTCGCCGGCGAGATAGGTCTTGCCGCCGAGTTCCTCGGGGAAATAGGTCTTCCGGAAGCGGTCGGGGTCATTCCACAGGGTGCGCAACTGCGAGGGGAACGGGCGCTGGATCACCAGATAGCCGCCGTGGCCTTTTTCGACCGGATGGCCGTGCTCGTCGGTGATCGCCGCCATGATGCCGGGCAGCGGCAGCGTGCAGGAACCGGGCTTGGTCGGCACCGCGCCGGGCAGCGGCGCAATCATGTTGGCGCCGGTTTCGGTCTGCCACCAGGTATCGACGATCGGGCAGCGCTCACCGCCGACCACCTGGTGATACCACATCCAGGCTTCCGGGTTGATCGGCTCGCCCACCGTGCCCAGCAGACGCAGCGACGACAGGTCGTGCTGCGCAGGCAGGTCGGACCCCAGCTTGATCAGGCTGCGGATCGCGGTCGGCGCGGTGTAAAAGGTGCTGACGCGGTGCTTGGCGATGGTTTCCCAGAAGCGGCCGGGGTGCGGATAGGTGGGGATGCCTTCGAAGATGACCTCGGTCATGCCCAGTGCCAGCGGGCCGTAGGCGACATAGGTGTGGCCGGTGATCCAGCCGACGTCGGCGGTGCACCAATAGACGTCGGAATCGGGCTTGGCGTCGAACACCCATTCCATGGAAAGAATGGCGCCGAGCAGATAGCCGCCGGTGGAATGCTGCACACCCTTGGGCTTGCCGGTCGATCCCGAGGTATAGAGGATGAACAGCGGATGCTCGGCGGAAACCCACACCGGCTCGCAGGTGTCGGCCTGTGTCTGCACGAGCTCGTGCCACCACAGGTCGCGCTTCCCCCAGTTCACGGCGCCTTTGGTCCGTCGATAGACGATCACCTTCTCGACGCAGGCGGTGTCGCCCATCGCCAGCGCCTCGTCGACCGCGTGCTTCAGCGGCACCGTCTTGCCGCCGCGCAGCGATTCGTCGGCGGTAATGACGATCTTGGCGCGGGCGTCCTCGATGCGTTCGAACAGGCTCTTCGCGGAAAAGCCGCCGAACACCACCGAATGGATGGCGCCGATGCGCGCGCACGCCTGCATCGCCACCACCGCTTCGATGCTCATCGGCATGTAGACGATCACGCGGTCGCCCTTGACCACGCCGAGCGACTGCAGGCCGTTGGCGAACTGGCACACCCGCGCGTGCAGCTGCTTGTAGGTGACGTGCGTCGCCGTGCCGTCGTCGGCCTCGAAAATCAGCGCGGTCTTGTCGCCGCGGGTCGCCAGATGGCGGTCCAGGCAGTTATAGGAGACGTTGAGTTCGCCGTCGTCGAACCACTTGTAGAACGGCGCGGCCGATTCGTCGAGCGTGCGGGAAAACGGCTTGTTCCAGTCGATCGTCCGGCGTGCCTGGTCCGCCCAGAAGCCCTCGTAGTCGGTTTCGGCCTGGCGGCACAAGGCCTGGTAGGCGTCCATGCCGGACACGTTGGCCTGTTTGACGAAGGCGTCCGCAGGCGGGAACACACGGGTTTCGGTCAGAATCGACTCGATAGAAGCCATACGGTCTCTCCACTGATAAAGTGTTTGATAACCGCACGATTTTAATTCAAAGCCCCTCTTTCATAGCAGCCTTATTCAAACCACCCGATTCCAGTCATGAGCCATCCTGCACTCGACCGTGTTGTCCGCTGTTCCCGCTATGGCCGCCGCCTGCTGGCGGCACACCCCCTGCTGACCGAAGCGGTGGCCGGGCAATTCGACCAGGCCTTCAGCCGCGATGCGATGCAGGCATTTTTGAGCGCGCCCGCGTGCGCCGACGAAGCTGCGCTGCATCAACGTTTGCGGCAACTGCGCCAGCGCGTGTGGCTGGTCGCCACCGCGCGCGATCTGGCGGGCAGCGCCGACCTCGCCGAAGTGACGGCCACCTACAGCGCGCTGGCCGAGGTGTGCCTCGCGGCCGCGCTCGATTTCCACCACGCGCTGCTTGCCGCGCGCCACGGCGAACCGCGCGACGAACACGGCCAGCCGCAGCAGATGGTCGTCGTCGGCATGGGCAAGCTCGGTGGCGGCGAGCTCAATGTGTCGTCCGACATCGACCTCATCTATCTCTATCCCGAGGAAGGCGACACCGCGGCCGACCATGGCGCCGCCGCGACTATGTCCCGCAGGGATGGTATCCAGAAGGACAAATCGATCAGCAATCACGAATTCTTCGTCCGCCTCGGGCGCAAGCTGACGGCCGCGTTGTCTGAAGCCACCGCCGACGGCTACGTCTTCCGCGTCGACCTGCGGCTGCGCCCGTGGGGCGACTCCGGGCCGTTCGCGATGGGCTTTGCGATGCTGGAGGACTATCTGGTCGCGCAGGGGCGCCCGTGGGAACGCTATGCCTGGATCAAGGCGCGCCCGCTCACCGGCGGCCGCCACGACGAATTGATGGCCATCGTGCGGCCCTTCGTGTTCCGCAAATACCTCGACTTCGGCGCGTTCGCCGCGATCCGCGACCTTCACGTGCAGATCCGGCGCGAGGTTGCGCGCCGCGAGATGGCCGACAACATCAAGCTGGGGCCGGGCGGCATCCGCGAAATCGAGTTCACCGCACAGGTGTTCCAACTCATCCGTGGCGGCAAGATTGCCGCGCTGCAGCAGCGGCCGACGCTGACCGTGCTGGGCGAACTGGTGAACAGCGGGCTGATGGCGGCCGACGCACGGCAGGAACTCGCCGCCGCCTACGATTTTTTGCGGCGGCTGGAACACCGGCTGCAATATCTGGACGACGCGCAAACCCAGCAGTTGCCGGACGACGCGGAATCGCAGGCGATGCTCGCCGAGGCGATGGGTTTCCCCGACTACACCGCGCTGATCGCCGCGCTCGACCGCCACCGCAACAAGGTCACCCGCCATTTCGAGCAGATGTTCGCCGCGCCGCAAACCGACCAGGTGAGTCACCCGCTGACCGCCGCGTGCTGCGGCACGGCAGACGCCGCCACCACCCGCGCGCTGCTGGAAAACGCCGGCTACGACGATCCGCAGCGGGTGCTGGCCACGCTCGACGCGCTGCGCCAGCACACTGCGCAACTGGCCGAGTCGACGCAGCTTTTGCTCAACGCACTCTTGCCGCCCGCGCTCGAAGTCATCGGCAGCCAGCCCGATCCGGCGGCCACGCTGGATCGCTTTGCCGCCCTGATCCAGTCCATCGCGCGCCGTTCCACCTACCTGGCGCTGCTCGCCGAATACCCGGCAGCATTGCGCCAGCTGGTGCGCCTGTTGGCGGCGAGCCCGTGGGCGGCGCAGGTACTGACGCAGCAGCCGCAGCTGCTGGACGAACTGATCGCGCCGCAATCCCTGATGAGCGTGCCCGACTGGGCGCAGCTTGCCGCGCAACTGCGAGACGAACTCGACGCCCGCCCCGGCGACACCGAAGCGCAGCTGGATGCGCTGCGCCGCTTCAAGCAGGTGCAGACGCTGCGCCTCTTGGCGCAGGACGTGGCGGGCCGGCTGACGCTGGAAGCGCTGTCGGATCATTTGTCGAATCTCGCCGACACGCTGCTTGCCGAAACCCTTGCGCGCTGCTGGGCCGGACTGAAAACACGCCACCGCGACACGCCGCGCTTCGCCATCGTCGGCTACGGCAAGCTCGGCGGCCGGGAGCTCGGCTACGCGTCCGACCTCGACCTGGTGTTCCTCTACGACGACGCCGACGAGCGCGCGCAGGAAATCTACGCGCGGCTGACGCAGCGCATCAACACCTGGCTCGGCACCCTCACCCCGGCGGGCATCCTCTACGAGACCGACCTGCGCCTGCGCCCGGACGGCGCGGCGGGCCTGCTGGTCAGTTCGGTCGAGGCATTCCGCGACTACCAGCTGCATCACGCCTGGACCTGGGAACACCAGGCACTGACGCGCGCGCGCTTCGTCTGCGGCGATGCTGCGATCGGCGCGGCCTTCGAGGCCCTGCGCCGCGAGGTGCTGTGCGCGCCGCGCGACGCCGGCAAGCTGCGCGAGGAAGTGCTGGCGATGCGCGAAAAAATGCACGCCGGCCACGTCAACGACGGCGAACTGTTCGACTTGAAGCACGACAGCGGCGGCATCGTCGATGTCGAGTTCTGCGTGCAGTATCTGGTGCTGCGGCATTGCAATGCACATCCCGAACTCGCCGACAACGTCGGCAACATCGCGCTCCTGCTACGTACGGATGCGGCCGGGCTGGTTCCCGCCGAACTCGCCGAGGCTGCTGCCGACGCCTACCGTGAACTGCGCCGCCAGCAGCACGCGATCAAGCTCAGCGGCGCGGACTATGCGCGGGTGCCACTGCCCGCGGTGGAAAGCGTGCGCGATGCGGTGAAGATGCTGTGGCAGCAGGTCATGGCCACGGCAAGCTGAGATTCCTGCGATGATGAGCGCTTTGCCGCATCCGGAGATCACGCCTTGAGTTCAAACACCCCCGCCGCCAGCGAGGCCCTGCGCCAGTTCCGCATGATTTTCGGCGCCGTGCGCCAGCATTTCAAGGCGGTGGAAAAGGCCTGCGGCGTCAGCGGCGCGCAGATCTGGGCGATGGCCGCGTTGCGCGAGCATCCCGGCATGAAAGTGTCCGAGTTGGCGCAGGCCCTGTCGATCCACGCCTCGACCGCCAGCAACCTGCTCGACAAGATCGAAAAGGCCGGGCTGATCCGACGCGAACGCAACCATGTCGACCAGCGCGTGGTGCAGCTATATCTCACCGCCGCGGGGGAGCAGGCGCTCGAACGAGCGCCGCAGCCCCAGACCGGCATCCTCACGCACGCGCTCGGCCAGTTGCCCGACGCTGCGCTTGCGCGCCTCAACCAGGATCTGGCGGCGCTGATCGCGCACATGGGCGCGGTCGACACCCAGGCTGCGCAAAAGCCGCTGTCGGAGCTCTGAGCCGCCGCGCTACGCGGCGCGGTACAGCCAGCCGCGCCGCGCCAGCCACTTCTCGATTTCCACCCCGAAAAACACCACCGACGACAGCGCCAGGCATGCGGCCAGCTCGCCAAGACTCAAGGGTTCGGTCTTGAAGATCGGATTGAGCCAGGGCACGTAGAGCACCGCCATCTGCAGGGCGAAAGTGAGCAGCAGCGCGCCGACGAGCAGCCGATTGGACAACACGCCCTGGCTGAACAGCGATTCGCGCTCGGAGCGGATCGCCAGCACATGGCCCAGCTGCGACAGCGTCAGCACCGTGAACACCATGCTCTGCCAGTGCGCGGAACCGGTATGGATCGCCCAGGCCTGCGTCAGCAGCGACACCCCGCCCATCAGCAAGCCCACCCACAGGATGTGCTGCCACATGCCGTGGGCGAAGATGCTTTCCTTCGGCGGGCGCGGCGGCCGCTGCATGAGGTTGCGCTCGGCGTGTTCATTGGCGAGCGCGAGCCCCGGCAGGCCGTCGGTGACCAGGTTGATCCATAAAATGTGGATCGGCAGCAGCGGGATCGGCAGGCCGAGAAAGGGCGCGAGGAAGATGGTCCAGATCTCGCCCGAGTTGCTCGTCATCGTGTATTTGACGAACTTGCGGATGTTGTCGAAGATGCGGCGGCCTTCGCGCACCGCATGGACGATGGTGGCGAAGTTGTCGTCCAGCAGCGTCATCGCCGCCGCCTCGCGCGCCACGTCCGTGCCCCCCTTTCCCATGGCGACGCCGATGTCGGCCATCTTCAGCGCCGGCGCGTCGTTGACGCCGTCGCCGGTCATCGCGACGAACTCGCCCTGGTCCTGCAACGCCTGCACGATCTTGATCTTCTGCTCGGGGTTGATGCGGGCGTAGACCCGCACCGATTCCACCTCGTGCTCGAATTCCGCTAGGCTCAATCGCGCCAGCTCGCTGCCGGTGAGCACGCGGCCGCCGTCCTCGATGATGCCGAGCCGGCTTGCGATGGCGCGCGCGGTGGCGGGATGGTCGCCGGTGATCATCACCGGGACGATGCCGGCGGTCTTACACGCGGCCACCGCTTCGGCGGCCTCGGGACGCGGCGGATCGATCAGGCCGGCCAGCCCGATGAAGCTGAGGCCAGCCTCCAGCGTGGCGGCGTCGAGCGCGTCCGGCACCGCCGGCAGCCGCTTCAGCGCGAAAGCCAGCACGCGCAGGCCCTGCGCGGCCAGCTGTTCGGCCTCGTCCTGCAGCGCGGCCTGATCGATGGTCGTCGTGCCCCCCGCGGCAACTTGGTCGATACACAGCGCCAGCACGCCTTCGGGGGCGCCCTTGACCAGCATCAGCACCGTCCCACCGTCGCGATGCAGCGTGCTCATGCGGGCGCGATCGGAATCGAATGGAAGCTCCGCCACGCGCGGCAGCGACTGCTGCAGCATGGCCTTGTCGAATCCGGCCGCCTGCGCGGCGTCGAGCAGCGCGGTCTCGGTGGGGTCGCCGGCCAGCTTGCCGTCGGCGTTGGCCACGGCGTCGTTGCATAGCGCCATGACGAGGCCCATTTCACGCCACGGCGCGCCCTCGGCCCTAAAGGACTCCGATCCACTACGCGCTTGAGTGCGTGTGGAATCGTATGCGCCCTGCAGCCCGGAACGGGTCTCGCCCGCGGCCAGCACCCGGTCGACCTGCATCTGGTTCAACGTCAGTGTGCCGGTCTTGTCTGAGCAGATATAGGTGACCGAACCGAGCGTTTCCACTGCGGGCAGGCGGCGGATCAGCGCGTTCTGCTTGACCAGGCGCGCCGCCCCCAGCGCGAGCGAAATGGTGACCACCGCCGGCAGCGCCTCGGGGATGGCGGCGACGGCCAGGCTGATCGCGGTGAGCAGCATCAGCAGCGGCGGCTCGCCGCGCAGCCAGCCGGCGACAAAAATGATGACGCAGATCGCCAGCACCACCAGCGCCAGATGCCGGCCGAAGCGCGCCAACCGCTTCTGCAGCGGCGTCTTGCCGGATTCGCCGGACAGCAGCGCGGCGATCTTCCCCAGCTCGGTCTTCATCCCGGTCGCCACCACCAGGCCGCGCGCGCGGCCGTAGGTCACTACCGTCCCCTTGTAGGCCAGGTTGAAGCGGTCGCCGAGCGGCAGGTCGGTTTGTTCCAGGCTTGCGAGCTGCTTGTCGACCGCCTGCGATTCGCCGGTGAGCGCCGATTCGTCGACCTTGAGCGCGGCCAGTTCGGTCAGGCGCAGGTCGGCCGGCAGGATGTTGCCGGCTTCGAGTTCCACCAGGTCGCCGGGCACCAGATCGACCGCGTCGATCAGGCCGGGCTGGCCGTCGCGGATCACCCGGGCCTGCGGGCTGGCCATCTTCTTCAGCGCCGCCATCGCGCGCTCGGCGCGGTATTCCTGGACGAAGCCGAGGATGCCGTTGAGGAAAACGATGACCATGATGGCGATGGCGTCCTGCGGCTCGCCGATGAAGCCGGCGATGATCGCGGCGGCGATCAGCACCAGGATCATGAAATCGGTGAACTGCGACGCCAGCATGACGAGCGGGTGGCGCCTGCCGGTCTCCTGCAGGGCGTTGGGTCCGGCCTGCGCCAGCCGGGCTGCAGCGGCTTCGGCAGTCAGCCCCTGATCGAGGTCGCTGCCGAGCTGCGCGGCGGCCGCCTCGCTGTCAAGGCCATGCCAGTGGACGGGGGATTCGCCGGCATCAGTGGCCATACAGATAGAGGAACAGGGTGTTCAGCAGATAGACGACGAGCAGCAGCAGGCTGATCCAGCTGACCGTGCGGTAGACGCGCGATGCCGGCCGCAGGATCAGCCCGACCACCGCCAGCCCGCTCATCATCATGGCCGAGAAGGCCGAGGCGGCATGCGAGATCGAGACGTCGGCCAGCAGCGGGCCGGGCAGGTAGGCGAGGTCGTCGATGGCGAGGATGGCCATGTTGAACAGGTTGCTGCCGAACAGGTTGCCGATGGCCAGATCGACCGCGCCCATGCGCAGTGCGGCCAGCGTGACCACGACTTCGGGCGCCGAGGTGACCGCAGCAACGAACAACGTACCGACGAAGCTCTGCCCCCAAGCCATCGCCTCTGCCAGATCCTTGGCGATAAACGGCAGCCAGATGCCGGCCGCCGCCACCGCCGCCGCAGCCATGGCGTAGCCCTGCACCGCCTTGTTCAGCGTGACGTGCGGATAAAGCTCGACCCGGTCTTCAACATACTCGCTGACCTGCGCCTGTTCGTAGCGGTAGAGCGTTCGCATGGCCAGCAGGTAGAGCAGCAGGATGACCGGCGTGTAGAGGCCGACATGGCCGATGGAAGGCATCGTTCCCGCGCGATACAGCAGCAGGTTGAAGCCGCCGACGCCGATCAGCACGATGCCGTAACCGGCGGCCAGCACGTTGCCCTGGCGCGCGCGGGTGTAGATGGATTCCTTGCGGTAGAGAACATCGAGCACCACGATGATGAGCAGGTTGAACACGCAGCTGCCCAGGATGTCGCCCACGGCGATGTCCGGAACCCGTGCGAGCGTCACGGCGGACAGCCCGGTGACGAGTTCCGGCAGCGAAGTGACCGTGGCCAGCAGGATCAGGCCCACCCACCCGCGGCTGAGCCCGCTCTTCTCGGCAATGATGTCGCCGTAGCGCGAAAGCCTGACGCCCGCCACACCGATCACGGCGAGGCAGGCAAGCAGAGACAGCCAGATGACGGCCAGATCCAGCATGGTGGGCAGATAATGCGGCTCCAGGTCGATGGCGTTTGCGCCGGAATTCACGCGCATTGCCGGCATGCGCGCATTGCCCGCATGCCGGCAATGCGCGTGTCGAGCTGCAAGTATTGCCGAATTTGGGCCTTTGGCCAGCAGCGGCCGGGAGCATGAGGGGCAAAAAAGCCCGTGCCCAAGCCTCAGCGCTGCTGTCGGCGCGCCTTGCGGCGCTGCCAGGCGCGCACGACGCGCAGCCGCCAAGCCCAGTGCACGGCAAAATAAATCAGCACCGACAGGACCACCGCCAGCGTCAACAGGCCCAGCGCCAGCGGCGGCCCTACGGTGTACAGGCGGTCCACCCACAGCGCCAGGCCGGTCTCGGTCCTGGCCGCGACACGGTCGAGATCGACCTCGGCCAGCGCCACGTCGGCGTGCCCCAGCATCCAGGCCCCCAGATGGTAGGCCGCGTAGTACACCGGCGCGAAGGTGATGGGGTTGGTAATCAGGGTGCTGCCGACCGCGGCCGGAATGTTGGCGCGCAGCAGCAGCGCCGCCACCGCCGCGAAAAAAATTTGCGCAACCGGCATCAGCAGGCCGAAGAAAACACCGATGGCGAGACCCAGTGCCACCGCGCGCCGGTTGACATGCCACAGGCGGCGGTCATGCAACATAGGCCCCATCCACCGCAGCGCGCGGTGTTCGCGCAGGCGCTGCGGGTCTGGAATAAAACGGCGGAAACGCTTCGGCAGCATGGAGTTTCAGACAGCGCGGTTAAGGTGCGGTATGGGCCGGTATGACGGCTCACACACGGATAGGTTTAACGCCTGCGGTGTCGCGCCCGCGACAGACAATCCCGGCATTGCGCATCCGCATTCTTGAGGTGTGCCAGAATTGTAGGGCGCGCTGACACAAATTTCATACCTTCGACACGCTTTTCAACCCAGCCCGTGCCGAACGTCGACGGAACAGGAGATATCGCTTGCACGCCAACGAAGATTCACCGCGCTGGCACAGCCTTCCCGCCAGCGACACCCTGACCCGACTCGAAGCACCGCGCGAAGGCCTGACCCCGGACGTGGTCGATGCGCGGCGCGCGCAATACGGCGCCAACCGGCTGCCGCCGGCGCAACGCCAGCCGGGCTGGCTACGCCTGCTGCTGCAGTTCCACAACGTGCTGATCTACGTGTTGCTGGCGGCCGGCGTCATCACCGCCCTGCTCGGCCACTGGCTCGACTCCGGCGTGATCTTCGGCGTGGTCGTCATCAACGCGGTGATCGGCTTCATCCAGGAAGGCCGCGCCGAAGAGGCGCTCGATGCGATCCGCGACATGCTGTCGCCGCATGCCATCGTCACCCGCGCCGGCGAGCGCCACGAAATTCCCGCCGAGGAGCTGGTGCCGGGCGACATCGTTCATCTTGCCTCGGGCGACCGCGTGCCCGCCGACCTGAGGCTGATCAGTGTCAAAAACCTGCAGGTGATGGAAGCTGCGCTGACCGGCGAATCGCTCGCGGTCGACAAGCAGGTCGATCCGGTCGAAGCCGATGCCGCGCTCGGCGACCGCGCCTGCATGGCGTGGTCGGGCACCCTGGTCACCCACGGCCAGGGCGCCGGCGTGGTGGTGGCCACCGGCACCGCCACCGAGCTGGGGCGCATCAGCACGCTGCTGGCAACCGTCGAGAAGCTCACCACGCCGCTGCTGAAACTGATGGCGCGCTTCGGCCAGTGGCTGGCGGGGGTGATCCTGCTACTGTCGGCGCTGATCTTCGGCTTCGGCGTGTGGGTGCGCGGCTACCCGGCGAGCGACATGTTCCTCGCCGCGGTGGGCCTGGCGGTGGCGGCGATTCCGGAGGGCTTGCCGGCGATCATGACCATCACGCTCGCCATCGGCGTCACCCGCATGGCGCACCGTCACGCCATCATTCGCCGCCTGCCCGCGGTGGAGACGCTGGGGGCGGTCAGCGTCATCTGCTCGGACAAGACCGGCACCCTGACCCGCAACGAAATGACGGTGCAGACCGTCATCGGCGCCGATGGGGTGTTCGCGGTGTCGGGCAGCGGTTACGCGCCCGAAGGCGGCTTTGCCCGCGACGGCGAACGCGCCGATCCCGAGACGTATCCGCTGCTGCGGGAAGTGGCACACGCCGCCTTCCTGTGCAACGACGCCGAGCTGCGCGAAACCGCCGAAGGCTGGCAGCTGACCGGCGACCCCACCGAAGGCGCGCTGCTCACCCTGGCGCTGAAGACCGGGCTCGACCCGCGCCAGATCCGCGAAGCGCTGCCGCGCAGCGATGTCATCCCGTTCGAATCCGAGCACCGCTTCATGGCGACGCTCAACCACGACCATGACGGGCGTGGCTTCATTTATCTCAAGGGCGCGCCGGAGCGGGTGCTGGCACTGTGCGATACGCAGCGCAGCGCCGACGGCGAGGCGCCGCTCGATTCCGGTTTCTGGCATGCGCGCATGGAGGAAGCCGCCGCCCAGGGCATGCGGCTCTTGGCGCTGGCGGTGCGGCACGAAACCACGACGACACTGAACTTTTCCGACATCGAGGACGGCGGCTTCACTCTGCTGGCGGTGCTGGGTCTGGCCGATCCGCCGCGCGAGGAGGCCATCCAGGCAGTCGCCACCTGCCGCGCCGCCGGCATCCAGGTCAAGATGATCACCGGCGACCACGCCGCCACCGCGCAGGCCATCGGCAAGCAGCTGGGGCTGGGCGGCCACTCGACCGGCGAAGCGGTGCGCGCGGTGACCGGCGCCGACATCGAAACGCTCGACGACGCGCAGCTGCGCGAGGTGGTGGCGAAGACCGACATCTTCGCCCGCGCCAGCCCCGAGCATAAGCTGCGCCTGGTCGAGGCCCTGCAAAGCCTGGGACACGTCACCGCGATGACCGGGGACGGCGTCAACGACGCGCCGGCGCTGCGACGCGCCGACGTCGGCGTGGCGATGGGCCAGAAGGGCACCGAGGCCGCCAAGGAAGCGGCGGAGATGGTGCTGGCCGACGACAATTTCGCCTCGATCGCGCACGCCGTCGAGGAAGGCCGCACCGTCTACGGCAACCTGAAGAAGGCCATCGTGTTCATCCTGCCGACCAACGCGGCGCAGGCCGGCATGGTGCTGATCGCGATCCTGCTCGGCATCACCCTGCCGATCACCCCGGTGCAGATCCTGTGGGTCAACATGGTATCGGCGGTGACGCTGGCGCTCGCGCTCGCCTTCGAGCGACCCGAGCCCGAAGCCATGCGCCAGCCGCCGCGCAACCCGGACGAGCCGCTGCTGACGCGCTTCATGCTGTGGCGCATCGTGTTCGTCACGGTGTTTCTGGTGGCCGGATCGCTCGGCCTGTTCCTGTGGGAGCTCGAGCGCGGCGTGCCGCTCGACGTGGCCCGCACCGCGGCGATCAACGCCCTGGTGATGGGCGAGATTTTCTACCTGTTCAACTGCCGCCGCCTCACCGCGCCGGTGGTCGGCTGGTCGGGACTGGTCGGCAACCGGGCGGTGCTGATCGCCATCGGCCTCCTCGTCGTGCTGCAGGGGCTGTTCACCTACCTGCCCGTACTGCAGATGCTGTTCGCCACCGCCGCGCTCGACCTCGCTGCCTGGGGACGCATCCTCGTGTTCGGCATCATCGTCTACGGCGTGGTGGAAATCGAAAAAGCGCTGATCCGCAGCCGCAATCACAACGCCGGCGAGCGCTAGCGGATGGACAGCATCTACCACGAGTTTGCCCTGCCAGGCGGTATTCGGCTGGGTCGGCGCGCACGACCAGATCGACCTCCTGGCGCAGATCGGCATCACCGTGCTGCTGTTCGTGGTGGGATTGAAACTCGACCTCAAACACATCCGCCATATCGGCCCGGTTGCGCTTGCCACCGGCCTCGCAATGGGGTCTGTAATGGCAACTAAACTTTGTAGCTAATCAGGAAGCGCTTTCCAGCATGACAACCCCGACCCACCGCAAGCCGCACCTGTTCCGCTATCTGCTGATCGGTTTCTTCACCGTCGCCCCGCTGTGGGTGACCTGGCTGGTGTTCGACTTCCTGTTCGGCCTGCTGGCCGGCGCCGGCGCGCCCTTCATCAGGGCGCTGGCGCGTCTGTTGCGGCCACTCTCCGACACCCTGGCGGCCTGGCTGCTGAATGCCGACGTGCAATATGCGCTCGCCGCCCTGTTCACGCTCGTGCTGCTGTATCTGATCGGCCTGCTTGCCTCGTTCGTGATCGGCAAAAAACTCATCGCCACCGTCGAATACTGGGTCGGCCGCCTGCCGCTGGTGCAGACCATCTACGGCGCCACCAAGCGCTTCCTGCAAACCGTCAGCAAGCCGCCGGTGCAGGGGCAGCGGGTGGTGCTGATCAGCTTTCCCTCGCCGGACATGAAGGCGGTCGGCCTCATCACCAAGATCATGAAGGACGCCGACAGCGGGCAGGAACTGGCGGTGGTCTACGTCCCCACCTCGCCCAACCCGACCTCGGGCTACATCGAGATCCTGCCGCTGGCCGACGTGGTGATGACCGACTGGACGATGGAGGAGGCGATGAGCTTCGTCATGACCGGCGGCACCAATGCGCCCGACAGCGTGCGCTTCAACAATCCGCCACGTGTGCCCAGAGAGGCGCCATCGCAATAAGGCAGGCTGCCTCCGGTACAAGTCAGCGCTGGCAGTGCTGCAATTTTTCGGCTATAGTCGTTGCTACTTTTGTAGCAATCCGCTTCGAGGTGAATCATGAGCATGCCCGTCCGCATCGACGACACCCTGTATGAAATGGCCCGTGCCCAGGCCCATGCCGAGCGGCGCACCATCGCCGGCCAGATTGAGTTCTGGGCCATGATCGGCAAGGCCTCGCTCGACAACCCCGATCTGCCGGTCGACTTCGTGCGCGAGCTACTGATCGCCCGCGCCGAAGGCCCTAGCCTGGCGACGCCCTTCGTGCCCGAAGGCCGGCGCGACTAAAGATGCCTGAAATCCAGGTTCTCCAGAGTGCCGTCTTCCACCGCGCCTACAAGCGCCTGCACCCGAACCAGAAAGCCGATGTCGATGATGCCGTGCAAGCCATCATCGCCACGCCAGAAATAGGCGAAGCCAAGAAAGGCGACCTCAGCGGCGTCTTCGTTTACAAATTCAAGTGCGTCGGTCAGATTGCGCTGCTGGCCTATGAATACGACCCGGCAACCCGGCTCCTGCTCCTGCTCGGTTCGCACGAAAATTTTTACCGCGAATTGAAGCGCTAGCGAAATGGCCGCTTAGAATCCCTTGGGGAATATCGTGTCTGACAGGTCAGACACGATATTCCTGATTCGACATAGTGCATATCGGTTCTAAAACACTTGCGGCGTTGTGATCAATGCTCCATCACATGCACACCTTTGGAGGAAAATTATCAATGAATGTATCTGTAGTTAACGATGATCTCGTGATAGCCGGTATTGAAGAAGCTGACGAAAGTGAGACTCCTCAAATTTCAAAAATCCCACCGGATGAGTTTTTCGCCAAGCATGCGTTTCGGGTTGTCTACCAAACCAATAATTTTCTCCTCCCTCAGCTCAAAGACCTTGTATCAAAGGGCGATGTCCTTAACATCCGCCCTGAATACCAACGGCGTCTGCGCTGGGCCACATTACAAAAATCTCGCCTCATTGAGTCACTCCTGCTGAACATACCTATTCCACCAATCTTCCTTTATGAAACAGATGAAGCGAGGTATGAAGTAATGGATGGTCAGCAGCGCCTAAACGCTATCAAAGAATTTTTGGATGGTGATTTTGCTCTTTCCGGGCTGGAAGCTCTTTCACCCCTGAATGGAATAAGGTATTCGAAGGCGCCCCCACGAGTTAAGCGAGCACTTGATAGGGCATCACTTTCTGCAATCGTGTTACTCCTCGAAAGCGATAGCGAAAGGTCGCCAGACAATAAATTTACGATCACTGATGTCCGGCGATTTATTTTTGACAGGCTGAACACCGGAGGTACGAAGCTCAATGCACAGGAAATAAGGAATGCGATCTACCCAGGTGCCTTTAATAAAGCCGTCGTCAATCTTACTAGAGCAAAGTTGTTTACAGATATCTTTCGGATTCCCCCTTACATAGAAACAAATCCGAACGACTATTACGAAAACCCGGATAGACAGAAAAACACGTTGTATTCAAGTATGGGAGACTGCCAACTGGTGCTCAGATATTTTGCCCTACGGGATGATGAAAATATCCGCGGGTCGATGAAGTCCATGCTGGACCGAGCAATGGCTAAACGAGTAAGCATTTCTCAAGATGAAGCGAATGCTTTGGAGACTGAATATATCGACATATTGACTCTGGCAAATGAGATTTTTGGCCCTAAGCCTTTTCTCTTGCCAGCTGACGAAAAAGGCCGGGAGAGACTATCCGCAGCTTTGTATGATGCAACTCTGGTGGCATTACATCGGCTTTGGGTATACCGCTCAGAGTTCGAGGCAAAGCACTCAGAGATCAAACAGCGGATGCTGAATGAATATGATCAGGGATCCAGCGCCCAAATTTTGACGGGCCAAGGTAATACTGCACAGGCTGTTAAGGACCGTATCTCTCTACTTGAGAAAATTCTAAAAGAAGGCGCAGGCATCTAACAATGCTCACTGAGTTTGAGCTGATATTCGAGGAGTTTTCTGCTGAGTTGGATGCGCTTTCAGAGATGACCGCTAAGCCCGGAAAGCATGCAAATGAATTGACTTCTAGGGCGCGAATCGCCGCAGGCAACGCAGCCACACTACTTCTGGCCGCTGTATTTGAAGAATATGTCCGACAGCAGGTCAAGGCCGCTTTTAAAGAAAAGGGTAAACGCGCAAAGGGGATAATCGATTTCCCTGATAACATCGCCTCAAAAATTTGGCGTCGCGCGCTGGAGGCGTTGGCACGAACACAATTTGAGGAAGTTGAAGCAAACGCGCGCATTTTTGAGGAGCGCCTTGCTGCAGTTGTGTCGTTTTCCATCAAGAAAGATGTTATGTCTGATGTAAGCGACGCCATTGCTCACAATGAAAACAACATGCGCCCAAATCAATTGGCTGAGCTATTTAATCAGATAGGAATTTCTAAAATTATTCACAAGATATGTGATGAACAGGATTTAATGGTCCATCTTAACTGTGATGAACCCGAGAGGGCACGCTCTACTCTAATTGCACAGATCGAAGAATTTTTTAGGCGGCGCAATCACGTGGCGCATGCAATAAAACTCGGAAGTTCTAGTGGTCCCTTAGAAATCAGCCAAGATATCAAGTTATTCCGTGTGTTTGGGCAATCGCTATTTAGAGCCCTAAACCGTGAGCTTCCGCCCGAACCTGATGTACTGAATGAACATGCGGATTGAACCACTGACACTGACAACTTAATGAGGGAACAAATGGGGACACCATTTCGCCCCTTACCTTGATTGCGCCCTAACAAGCCGTCAATTCTTAGCGGTCAGGGCGCGTCTTGCACAGGCGTTGCGGTCTGCTGCTGCACCCGCAGCGGCGGTGCGCTGCCGTCCTTGCCCTGGCCGGCATACAGGGTGAGGTGGGGATAGGGGATCTCGATGCCGGCGGCGTCGAAGGCTTTCTTCAGGCGGTACAGGAATGCGCGGCGGACTGTCCACTGCTCGAGCGGCATGACCTTGAAGCGGCAGCGGATGACGACGGCCGAATCCGCCCAGTTGTCGACCCCGGCGATTTCGAGGTCCTCTACGATTTTCTCACCCAGTTCGGGGTCGGTGCGCATGCCGGCAGCCACCTCGCGCATCACGGCATAGACCTCGTCGATGTCCTCGCGGTAGGCCACGCCGATGTCGAGCAGTGCGAAGGCAAAACCGCGACTGCGGTTGGTGACGCTGTCGATGGTGCCGTTGGGGATGTAATGCACGCTGCCTTCGTAGTCGCGCAGGCGGATGTAGCGCAGCGTCATCTCTTCGACCAGCCCGCCCTTGCCGGCCACCTCCACCACGTCGCCCTGGCGCACCTGGTTTTCCAGCAACAGGAAGAAGCCGTTGAAGTAGTCCTTGACCAGGCTTTGCGCGCCGAAGCCGATGGCGATGCCGAGCACGCCGGCGGTGGCCAGGATCGGTGCGATGGAAATGCCGACCGCTGAGAGCACCAGCATGCCGCCGACCAGCGTGATGACCACGGCGGCGACATAGCGGAATACGCGTTCCAGCGTATCCAGGCGCTTGATCCGTTCGCGATCGCCGAGGTCCTGCTGCATGTGCGTCCGCAACCGCGCCAGTCCCTTGCGCGACAGCCTGAGCAGGAGCCAGGTCAGCGCCAGAATGATCACGACATGGAGCGCGCTTTCCAGCAGCCACAGCCAGTCGCCCAGGGCCTGTTGCAAGGTGGCGAATATTTCCATTCATGATCTCCTTTGAGGGTGTTGGGTACGCAGGCAATCGCGATGCGCGCAAATGCGAGGGTCTGCACGGCAGAGAACGACTGCGGCGGGGCGCGGTCCGATTATTTGATGGGAAACAGCGACGGCATCACACGGGATAAGGCTTGAAATGCCAGCCTGTTGGTAGCGTGCAAGTTTAGTCCCATCGATACAGCCTGCCAAATCAACTGCTAGCATGGGCATGCAATATAGATGACTACGAATGGAGACCACCATGACGATTCGCTATCTACCTGCTTTTTTGCTGGCTTTGCTTGCAGCATTTTCGATGCCTCCCCTGCACGCCGCAGAACCCGCTGCGGCAGCCCGGATGGGCACCTACTATGGCGGCAAGGCCACCGAATATCCCGCCTGGTTCAAGGACAGTTTTCTCAACGTGAAGGAAGACATCGACGAGGCGCGCAAGAACGGCAAGCGCGTCATCCTGATGTTCACCCAGGACGGCTGCCCGTATTGCTCGGCGCTGGTGGAGCGCAATCTGTCGCAGCGCCAGATCGAGGCCACGATGCGGGAAAAGTTCGACGTCATCGCGGTCAACATCTGGGGCGACCGCGAGGTTGTCGGGCTGGACGGCAAGTCCTACACGGAAAAGACCTACAGTGCGGCGCAGAAAATCCAGTTCACCCCCAGCCTGATGTTTTTCGACGAAACCGGAAAAACCGTCCTGCGGCTCAACGGCTATGTGCCGCCGGCGCGCCTGCAGGCCGCGCTCGACTGGGTCGGCGGACGCCAGGAAAACAAGATCGCTTTCCGCGATTTCGTCGCCGCGCGCGAGCTGCCCAAGCAGGCCTCGGGCGAGATGATCAAGCAGGACTTCTTCCTGAAGAATGTCACCGACCTGCGGCGCCGCGGCAAAGCGGCCAGGCCGCTCGCCGTGTTCTTCGAGCAGAAGGACTGCCCCGACTGCGAAGTGCTGCATCGCCGCGTGCTGGCCGACCCGGAAACCCGCGACGCCATCGCCAGCTTCGACAACGTGCAGCTCGACATGTGGTCGCGCGACCTGATCACGACGCCGGAAGGCAAACGCATGGCGGTGCGCGACTGGGTCCGCGAGCTCGGCGTCAACTACGCGCCGGGCATCGTCCTGTTCGACCGCACCGGCAAGGAAGCCATCCGCTGGGAATCGTCCTTCCGCGTGTTCCATACGCTGGGCATGTTCGACTACGTCGCGTCGGGCGAATACCTCAAGGAGCCCAGCTTCCAGCGCTTCCTCGCCGCCAAGACCGAACACATTCGCGAAGCCGGGCTGGACGTGAACATCTGGCGCTACGCCGACGAACCGATCGCCACCCCCGCACCATAAGGAATGCCGCCGTGAAGCCGCGACGTTCAAGCGCAGCCGCATTCAAGCGGCGCCTCCGGCGTGCTGGTCACCCGCGACCTGCTCGACTGGCATTCGCCCGCCACATTCCCGTTTCAATGTCCTAGACTCAGTGCTGATGTAAACAACGAACGACTGTTGGTAGGTTGATTGAATTGCGCACGGCAGGCCCGGACAAAAGGCCACCCCCTTGGGCTGCGTGCGTCGAAGCCGATACAAAAACAACCACTCGCGTGCTTTGTCACACTGAGAGGAAATGCCGAATGACTTCGGTAGATCGAGACGTCGTGGCGCTGCTGGATGATGCGCTGCACACCAAGCTTCTTGGCTATTTGCAGGCAAGGGGCTGGAAACTGCACCGGGCGGCCAATGCGGATGAACTGGCCGACCTCATTGAACAGCAGGACTTTCATGCAGGGCTGCTGCAATTGCAGCGCGTCGGCAACTTCAAGCTGTTCGATCTGGTGGGACGACAGCAATCCCTGCAGTGGATTGCGCTCATGGATCATTCGTTTTGGAACCCCACGCCGCAGCACCGCAATTTTCTGGCCGGCGTCTATGATTTCCATACCCTGCCGGTCGACCAGGAACGACTCGCGATTTCCCTGGGTCACGCCTGGGGCAAGGGTCAGCTGCTCAGGCAGCCGCCGGCCCAGCCCGACTCACTGGAACACCACGGCATTGTAGGCAGCAGCCCGGCGATGCAGGCTTTCTCCCAGGCGCTGCGCAAGGCCAGCAAAGTCGACGCGCCGGTGCTGATCGGCGGCGAAAGCGGCACCGGCAAGGAACTGGCCGCCCACGCCATCCACAACATGTCCGCCCGCAGCAGGCATGCCTTTGTGGCGGTCAACTGCGGCGCCCTGCCCACCCACCTCATTCAGAGCGAGTTGTTCGGCCACGAAAAAGGGGCGTTCACCGGTGCGTACCAGCGCAAGATCGGGCGCATGGAGGCCGCCCAGGGCGGCACCCTGTTTCTCGACGAAATTGCCGACCTGCCGCTCGACCTGCAGGCCAACCTGTTGCGCGTGCTGCAGGATAAGGTTATCGAGCGGCTGGGGTCGAGCCAGCCCATCCATCTGAATATCCGGGTGATCGCCGCCACCCATATCAAGCTTCGGGAAGCGGTGGCCAAAGGCCATTTCAGGGAAGACCTGTACTACCGCCTCAACGTCATCAACCTCCAGGCGCCGCCCCTGCGCGAGCGCCAGGGGGATGTGGAACTCCTGGCGCAGGCCCTGCTGGGCCAGTTTGCCGGGGATAACGGCGGCAAGGTCAAAGGCTTCAGCCGGCAAGCGCTGCGTGCGATGAACCAGTATGCCTGGCCCGGCAATGTGCGGGAATTGATCAACCGCATCCGTCAGGGCGTGATCATGGCCGAACATCCCTATCTGACCCCTGAGGATCTGGGGATGGAGCGGCGTGCAGCGGACGCGGGTCGCCCGACCCTCGATGACGCGCGCGCCAGGGCCGAGAGCGAGGCCATCCGCGCGGCATTGCGCCGCTGCCAGCACAACGTCTCCGAAGCGGCGCGGGAGCTTGGCGTCTCGCGGGCCACCTTGTATCGCCTGCTGGAACGCTACGCGCTATCCGGCCGCCTCAATGGCAAGGCCACCCCGGAACGGTCGCCTTCACCCGCAACGCTGGCCGCTGTGGATAAACCAACCCACCCGACCCAGCCCACCAGCCTTCCCGACGCACACTGAATGCGCCGCGTTCGCCGATCGAAGTGCAAGTTTCAAAAAATCAACTAAACAGATTGGAATGAGTACACGCGTTGTTTTTATTGATCACACGCTTCGTTGATGTCGGCCACAAGAGCGGCCGGCGCCAGGCGTCGCGTCATTCGATAGGGGGGCATGAAGATGACAAAAAAGGGAACCTGGGCACGCGCCGGCCTGGTGGTGATGTTGGGTGCGCAAGCGGCCCATGCTCAAACCGTGCAGCAGCCAGGTCCGACTGCCGCCGCACCCCAGCCGGACCTGGCCCAGTTGCGCCAGCAGGTCGCGGCGCAAGACCTCAAGCTGGTGGAACAGCAGCGTCAGCTGGACGAATCGCAGCGTCAGCTGGCCGCCCTGCAAAAACAGCTGGAAGCCTTGCAAAATCGACTGGGGACTGCGCCGGCCCAGCCTGCCCAGGCGGCTAAAGAGGCGCCGCCCCCAACCCGTGTCAGCCAGGTTGACGCGCGCCCCACCGATCGCCCGGTCGGCCAGGCGCCCGTCCGGGAAGACACCCGTCCCCCGGAAATCGCGCCCCTGTTCGAGGCGCCCGGCGTGCTCTCGCCGCGCGGCCGCTTCACCCTGGAACCCTCGCTGCAGTATTCGTATTCCTCCTCGGACCGGGTTTCCATTGTCGGCTACACCATCATCCCCGCCCTGGTCATCGGCCTGATCGATGTGCGGTCGGTGCAGCGCACTACCGTCGTGGCCGGCCTGACCGCGCGCTACGGCCTGACCAACCGGCTGGAAGTCGAAGGGCGGATTCCGTATGTCTACCGCAATGACGACACCGTCAGCCGCCCCATCAATCTGGAACCCTCAAGTGCATCCAAGGTATTCAACGCGGAGGGCTCCGACTTGGGTGATATTGAACTGGCCGCCCGCTATCAGCTCAACCTGCCGAAGCCGGGCAATCCCTATTTCATCGGCGGCCTGCGCCTCAAGACCCGCACCGGCGAGGATCCGTTTGAGGTCGACTACCTTGCGGCCGCCCCGGGTCTGCCGACCTTGCAGACCTCGCTGCCCACCGGCTCGGGTTTCTACTCGCTGCAACCCAGCCTGAGCATGATCTACCCCACCGACCCGGCGGTATTCTTCGGCGGCATCAACTATCAGTGGAACATCAAGCGCGACGTCGACAAGTCGCTTAGAGGGGTTCAAAGCAGCTTTGTCGGCGAGGTCGACCCCGGCGATGCGGTGGGAATCAACTTCGGCATGGGCCTGGGTCTCAACGAGCGCAGCTCGTTCAGCATCGGCTACGAGCACACCTGGGTCGGCAAGACCAAGACGGATGGCACCGTGACCGAAGGCACCACCAACCTGCAGACGGCAAGCTTGTTGCTGGGCTATTCGTACCGGCTGAACAAGCGGGCGTCACTCAGCCTGTCGGTCGGGGCCGGCCTGACAAATGACTCGCCCGACACTCAGTTCACCCTGCGGCTGCCTTACACGTTCTGAAGCCACGCGCTTGAGCCTGCCCGAGGGCGGGCTCAAGCGCTGCATCGTGTCGTTTTTTTGGCTGCCCCGGCCACCCTCATCGGGGCAGCGCAATCGGCATATTCAACACCTGCGCCAGACCGGCATTCAACGCGGCGGCTTGCGCCAGTGCCGCGTTGGACAGGGTGACATTGAGCGTGGTCATGTTCTGGATGATCTGGTTGTCCAGGCTGTTCTGAATGACCGTGACATGGTTGTAGGCCTGCAGAATCTGCGCCTGCGCGGCCTGGAGTGCCTGGTTCATCTGCTGGTTGACTTGCTGATTGACTTGCTGGCTCAGCTGCTGGTTCACCTGGGAAGGCAGGGCCACATTATTGCCGGCGCCATTCTGGACCAGCGTGACATAACTGCTGCCCGCATCCTGGCCTGGCACGCTGACGCTGGCAACCTGCGGCGGCGGGTTGGCCGGATTGCCGGCCGCCTCGCCAGTGGCGGCCGGGGCAACATCGGTCGTGACCGAGATCGTCTGCGGCGACAGGATCGCAGCAGCGATGTCCGGCACCACGATGCGGGTGCTGGCCAACAATTGCCCGTTCAGATAGCTGACTTGCTCCAGGCTGAACGCCAGGGAAAGCAGCTGCCCGCCGATGTTCAACTCGAAGCCGCCGCGCAAGGCCGCCAGTTCCTGGTTGCTGACCACGGGATAACCGTCGAAATCGCCTGATTCCAGGCTGGCACCCGACACGACCTGCATCGGCATTAGGCCCAGCAACGCACCCGCACACGCGGTCCGAAGTTTGTATGCATTCGCCATGATATTTCTCCAAAACCTGCCTAGTAGTCACTCGGCGAGCGGCGCAGCAGGATTGCACTGGCCAGGCTGTCCGTTCCGAGGACCGCGCCCAAGGGCGCTTTTTCGCGGATTTTCCAATCCGCGGCACGGTTGAAAGTCACTTGTTCTTTGCGGCCATTGATGACGAAGAGTATGCGGTTGATGCGCATCTTCTCGAATTGCGCGAGGGGAATGACACGCGCGCCCATGGAGGGGTCGGCAACCGCCACCTTGCCGTCCTGGATTCCCCGGACCACGACGAAATGGTTGTAGCCGTTATCGCGGATCAGCACGATGGCGGGAATCCCCACCGATGCGAGTTTCTCCAGGGGCGCCATGTAGCCGTCCGCCGAATAACCGATGTCTTCCAGGTAATGCTTGATGTCGAGCAGTGAAAACCCTTCACGGCTGATCTTGGCCTGGTCGCCTTTTTCCCACATGGCCTTGAAAACGGCTTCTTCGTCGACGGGATGGTCGTACTGGTAGGTCAGCAGGGTGGCCAGCGCGGCCGAGCCGCAGCTGTAGTCGAGCTGCTGGCGGATGGTGGTGGTAAAGCGGCGCTCTTTCAGGCTGGCAACTTTCACATTCAAGAAGCCGCCCCCCATGTCGGGGATCATCACTTCGCCCGCCCTGGCCGTGAGCAAGGTGGCCGACAGAATGACCAGTAACAGGCTGCCCGCGATGTTCATCGGTGGCCCCCTTTTTACTGCTGGAATTGCAGATTCAAAACGGTGGCGTTCTGAATCAGGACGTTGTTGCCCGAATTCTGGATGACCGTCGAAAAACCCGACATGCCCGAAAAGGAGCCGTCGGTGACGAAATTGCTGCCGGTGACGTTGGACACGGCTTCGTTGTTGTACAACCGGCCGTCCACTTCGTTACTGTTGAAAACCGTTTGCCGCCCGCGCAACTGATCGAGTTGCTCGTCCGCAATGGCAGCCGAACCGAACACCGATAGGCCCTGGTCGGGCGCTGACAGATCCGCGCCTTGATCGGCCCATGCCGGCGCACCACTCATCAAAAACAAAACAATGAAATAAAGATTTTGACGTTTCATGATCCATTCTCCGCCGGAACCCCCCCGGAGCACAGGCTCCGGGGGTACAGCCACGGTTCTTACTGAACCGTCAGGTTGGCCTGCACGGTGATGCCCTGCTGGGTCAGGGAATTCATCCCGCTGTTCTGGCTGACGGTAATGATCCCCGCGCCATTCGACAGGCTGCCATCGATGGAGTTGGAGGCATCGAAGGTGCCGGCGTTGCCGCCGTACGCGTGACCGCCGTTGCCGCCCACGCCGCCATTACCCGTCGTGGCAGAGGCCATGGCGCTGCTGTCAGCGCTGCCGCCCAGCCCGCCATCGCCACCGTCGCCGCTGGCAGTAGCCGCACCGCCGTCGCCGCTGGTGCCGCCGGTGCCGCCGGCGCCGCCGGTCGCACCTGCGCCGCCCACGCCGCCTGCGCCGGTGCCGCCGGTACCGGTCGCACCCACTGCGCCGGCGCCGCCGGTGCTGGTGCCGGTCGCGCCGACCGCACCCGTGCCGCCTGCGCCGCCGGTGCCGGTGGCGCCCACTGCGCCCGCGCCGCCCAGACTGGTGCCGGTGGCGCCGGTGCCGGTGGCGCCGGTGCCGGTCGCGCCCGTCGCGCCACTACCTGCCGTGCTGGTGCCGGTGGCGCCGGTGCCGGTCGCGCCAGTTGCACCGCTGCCTGCGGTATTGGTGCCCGCCGCACCGGTGCCGGTGGCGCCGGTGCCGGTCGCGCCAGCGGCGCCGGACCCGCCTGCCCCGCCAACGCCGGCGCCGCCCGTGTCGGTGCTGGCGGTGCTGCCGCCCGTGGAGCCGCCACCGGCGCCGCCAGTGGCGGTGCCATCATTGCCATTGTCGTTGGCGCTGGCCCAGCCGCCGTCGGCGCTGGACGGCCCGCCGGCACTTGTGCTGCCGCTGTCGCCACCATCGCCGGAGCCGCCAGCATCGCCGGAGCCGCCGGAGCCGCCGGAGCCGAAGCCGCCGGTGCCGAGGCCGCCAATGGCATCGCCGTTGCTGCCGCCGTCGCCGCCCGAGCCGCCGGAGCCGGAGCCGCCCGATGCGGTGCCGGAACTGCCGCCGGAGCCGCCGGAGCCGCCGGAGCCGTCACCGCCATAGCCGGAGCCACCCGCCACATCACCGGAACTGCCGCCGGAGCCACCGGAGCCACCGGAGCCCATGCCGCCGTCACCGCCGGAGCCGCCGGAGCCGCCCGTGGCAGCGCCGCTGTTGCCGCCACTGCCGCCTGCGCCGCCGGTGCCGTTGCCGCCATAGCCGCCCCAGGCGTCGCCCCCGCTGCCGCCCATGCCGCCATCGCCGGCGTCACCTGCAAAGGTGTCACCGCCTGTGGCTTGGGCGAAACCGCTGCCGCCGTGACCGCCATTGGCACCGGTGGCGGCGCTGTTTGCGTTCTGATTGGCATAGCCGCTGTTACCGCCCATGCCGCCATCTCCGGCTGTCCCGCCGCCGTAGGCGGTGTTGCCAATCCCGGACACGGCGTTGCCGCTGACATAGCCGTTTAGGTTGGTGGTTGCCGTAATGGTGGGGTTATTTGAGTTGGTGTACTGGGTGGCCGTTGAAGCATCGCTGGCCATGGCGCCCATGCCGCTTTGGGCAGTGTTGGTGCTGTTATCGCTGTTGTCACTGTTATCGCTGTTGTCACTGTTGTCCTGGGCAAAGGTGCTGTTGTCGCTGTTATCACTGTTGTCGCTGTTGTCGCTGTTGTCGCTGTTGTCGCTGTTGTCGCTGTTATCGCTGTTGTTGCTGTTGTCGACACTGCTGTCCAGGGACGCAGATGAATACTCGTTCGCGGCGGCACCCGTTTGCGCACTCTGGTCGGAGTTTGCGGTAGCGGTCTGCGTGACGGAATCATTCGTGTCGGCAGTGTTATTGGTGGTCGGGTTGGCCCAAGCTTGGGCTGAGACCCCGAGTGCCATTGCGATGGCTGTTGAGAGCAGTGTTTTGTTCATGATGAAACCTCCACTTAAGTTGAGTGAGTTCAAAAAGACGAAGCCACAAGAAACAGACTTCACTGCCCCAATTGCAAGGCGTGTGCCAGAAGATCTATCCAATTGAAACAAAAGAGGTTTTAAGCAACAAGACAGGGTAAACATCCTGATTTTCGCTGGCAAGCTGTTCCATTTTTTTGACAGCACGCGTGATAAAAAACCGAAAATCAGTAAATAACCATTACAAATCAATCAGCTATCCAAAATATCCGGCTGAAAACGAAAATGTCTCAGCTGCGAGAAAACCCTGTAAGCATGGTTTCACAATCGGGAAGGGGCGGCCGCGGCGGCGCTGACCGGCACGTCCTGTCAGCGTGTCACCCCGCTGATTTTGCCAAGCCAGGATCACGCCTGGACCAACCGGTTCAGAGTTGCCAATCGCGGATGAAAGGGGTGTAGAAATCCTGCACGGCCGGCACGGCGCCGCGAATCTGGCACAAGGCGCGGGCAAAGGCATCGGCGCGCGCCAACCGGTCGGCCAGGGGCCAGCCACGCAAGGTGCCGAGGATGAAAACGGCGGCAAACCCGTCGCCCGCGCCGGCACGGTCGACCAGGTTCGGCAGCGCTTGGCCCGCCACCGATTCGATGCGGCCGGCCGCGTCGAGGGTCCAGGCGCCGGCCGCACCGCGGGTGACCACCACCCGCTCCAGGCCGAAGTTGGACACCAGCACGCCGGCACGGGCTTCCGGGGAGGCCCCGTCCAGCGCAAGCAGATGGCCGACGCGGGCCAGTTCCGCCTCGTTGAGCTTGGCCACGCTGGCCTGCCGCAGCGACCAGCGCAGCGTGTCGGCGTCCACCCAGGGATCGGTCAGATTGAGATCCAGAAAGACACGGCTGTCGACCGCGCCGAGCAGTTCGCGCAGCGCGCGGCGCGATTCGCCGCGCTGCGCCAGGGTGCCGAAGTAGACCATCTCCGGATGCACCAGCAGCCCCACCATGCGGGCCAAGCCGGCATGGATGTGGTCGTAGGCCTGGTCGGACAAGATGTCGAACACCGGGCCGGCGGCCGTCTCGGTCACCTTGACCCGCCCGGTCGGGCGCGCCGGATCGCGCTGCAAGCCACGCCTATCCAGCCCGCGTTCGCTCATTGCCTGCTGCAACTGCTCGCCCGGCGCGTCCTTGCCGGCCCGCGTCATCAGCACCGGATGCGCGCCCAGCGCGCCAAGATGGCACGCCACGTTGAACGGCGCGCCGCCCAGCACGGTGCGGTCGCGAAACTGGTCGACCAGGGCTTCGCCAAAGGCCACCACGGATTGTGCATGCGGATGGGGCGCAGCGCCTGGCCGATGCATGGCGCTCACTGCGTTCGATATGTTCATGATTCAAACCTCTGGAAAAATGGTTTGGATGCTCGCCTGTCCGATAATCCTCGCTCACCAGACTTGTGCAAGAACCGATGATGGGCAGGCGCGCTGACAAGGAAAATCCCGGCACGCGGGCCGCACCGTGATGCGCATCGACCAGTACGAGCGCCAGACGCGCGGGAGACCAGAATGAACTGCAGGCAAAACGTTTTTTTATGTTTGCACAAAACAAATTGGCAGCGCAAGTACTCCGCCGGCACAGGGCAACGTACCGTCGGTCCAGCATCCCCCGACTGAACCCGCGCAACGCATAGCCCGTGCCCCACACAGGTTCATGGCAGCGCCAAGTCACGTTAGAATGGCCGCGTCTTCCGGCCCCCTCCGCCAGTCCGTATAACAATCCCGATCGATGACGCTTTTTTTCGCTGTTCTGACCCCGTTCTTGGGCGCGGCCCTGGTCGCGCTGGCATCCCGTCTCGGGCGCTCGCATTCGGCCTGGGCGGCGGGCGCGGTCACGCTGGCGGCAATGGTCTGGCTGGCGCCGTCGCTGCACCTGCCGTTCGACGGCACGACGCTGATCCAGCAGCACGACTGGATGCCCGCCCTGGGCCTCAACCTCGCGTTCCGCCTCGACGGCCTGGCACTGCTGTTCGCCGGGCTGATCCTCGGCATCGGCCTCCTGATCGTGCTGTACGCTCGCTACTACCTGTCCGAACGCGACAGCATGGGGCGCTTCTATTCCTACCTGATGCTGTTTATGGGTTCGATGCTCGGCATCGTGCTGTCAGAAAACCTGATCCAGCTCCTGATCTTCTGGGAGCTGACCAGCCTGTCGTCCTTCCTGCTGATCAGCTACTGGCAGCACCGCGAGGAAGCCCGCCACGGCGCGCGCATGGCGCTGGCGGTGACCGGCGCCGGCGGCTTCGCACTGCTGGGCGGCTTCCTGCTGCTGGGCCACATCGTCGGCAGCTACGAGTTGTCCGTGGTACTCGCCTCGGGCGACCTGATCCGCGCGCATCCGCTTTACCTGCCGACGCTGCTGCTGGTGCTGCTCGGCGTGTTCACCAAGTCGGCGCAGTTCCCCTTCCATTTCTGGTTGCCGCACGCGATGGCCGCGCCCACGCCGGTGTCGGCCTACCTGCATTCGGCGACCATGGTGAAGGCCGGCGTGTTCCTGCTGGCGCGCCTGTTTCCGGCGCTGTCCGGCACCTCCGAATGGTTCTGGCTGGTCAGTGGGGCGGGAATGACCACCCTGCTGCTCGGCGCCTACGTGGCGCTGTTCAAGCACGACCTCAAGGGCCTGCTCGCGTATTCGACCCTCAGCCACCTCGGCCTGATCACGCTGCTGTTCGGCCTGTCGACGCCGCTCGCGGCAGTGGCCGGCGTGTTCCACATCATCAACCACGCCATTTTCAAGGCCTCGCTTTTCATGGCCGCCGGCATCATCGACCACGAGGCCGGCACCCGCGACATGCGACGGCTGCACGGCCTGTGGAAATTCATGCCCCACACCGCAACGCTGGCGATGGTGGCCGCCGCGGCGATGGCCGGGGTGCCGCTGATGAACGGCTTCCTCTCCAAGGAAATGTTCTTCGTCGAGGCAATGGAGATTTCCGAGGGCCACCTCGGCGGCTGGCTGCTGCCCGCGCTGGCGACGCTGGCCGGGGCCTTGGCGGTGGCCTACTCGCTGCGCTTCATCCACGACGTGTTCTTCAACGGCGAGCCGGTAGATTTGCCGCGCACGCCGCACGAGCCGCCGCGCTGGATGAAGGTGCCGGTGGAAATCCTGGTGGTGCTGTGCCTGGTCGTCGGCATCGCGCCCGCGCTCACCGTCGCGCCGCTGCTGGCGGTGGCGGCGCAGAGCACGCTGCAGACACCGCTGCCCGACTACCATCTGGCGCTGTGGCACGGCATCAATCCGGCGCTGATCATGAGCCTGATCGCGCTGGCGGGCGGTTCGCTCATTTACCTGGCGCGCCGCCCGCTGTTCGCCTGGCACGATCGCGGCATCGGCCGGCTCGACGCGCGGGTGGTCTTCAACGGATTGCAGGATGGGCTGTTCGCGCTGGCGCGCTCAGTCACCCGCCTGATCGACACCGGCTCGCTGCAGCGCCAGGTGTTCTTCCTGCTGGCGGCCGCCCTGGTGCTCGGCGTCGCGCCCTGGCTGGGCAGAGGCACGCCGCTGGCCGGCAGCCGCGAAGGCCTGCCGCTCGACGCCGTCAGCCTGCTCGCCGCCAGCACCCTGATCGTCGCCACACTGGCCACCGTATGGCTGCACCGGCAGCGATTCGTCGCACTGGTCACGATCGGCGTGGTGGGACTGGTGATGTCGCTCGCCTTCGTCAAGTTTTCCGCCCCCGACCTCGCGCTGACCCAACTGTCGGTCGAGATCGTCACCATTGTCCTGCTGCTGCTGGCGCTGTACTTCCTGCCGCAGCATGCCGCGCCGGAAAAAGACCGCGCGCGCGTCTGGCGCGACGGCGTGATCGCGTTGCTGGCAGGCGGCGGCACCGCGGCGCTGGCGTGGGCGGTGCTGACCCGGCCCTACGACACCATTGCCGGCTATTACCTTGCCAACAGCGTGCCGGGCGGCGGCGGCAGCAACGTGGTGAACGTCATCCTGGTGGACTTCCGCGGCTACGACACGCTGGGCGAGATCACCGTGCTGGCGCTGGCCGGGCTCGGCATCGTGGCGATGCTGCAGGGTCTGCAGCTGGGCGCGCCGAGCCGCGACGCCGCCGGGCGCCTGTGGAATGCCGACGCCCACCCGCCCATCATGGCCACGCTGACCCGCATCCTCTTGCCGCTGGCGCTGCTGGTCGCGGTGTTCATCCTCTTGCGCGGCCACAATCAGCCGGGCGGCGGCTTCATCGCCGGCCTGATCACCGCGGTTGCGCTGATCGTGCAGTACCTTGCCAACGGCGCAGCATGGACGCATCAGCGCATGGCTTCCGACAGCCACCCGCTCATCGTCTGGGGGCTGGCGATCGCCGCCTTCACCGGGCTGGCGAGCTGGCTGTTCGGCTACCCCTTCCTCACCTCGACCTTCGGCCATCTGGACTGGCCGGTCGTCGGCGAGTTCGAGCTGGCCTCGGCGATGGCGTTCGACCTTGGCGTGTTCCTCGTCGTCGTCGGCGCCACGCTGATGATCCTGGTCAACCTCGGCGGCCTGCATCACACCCTGCCCAAACACCGGGGAAAACACTGATGGAAATGTTGATTGCCCTGGTCATCGGCGTGCTCACCGCGGGCGGCGTGTTTCTCGCATTGCGCGGCCAGACCTTTCCGGTGGTGCTGGGACTCACCCTGATGTCCTACGCCGTCAACCTGTTCCTGTTCGTCATGGGCCGCCTCGCCATCGGCGTGCCGCCGGTGATCAGCGCGGCGGCCGAGGGCTACACCGACCCGCTGCCGCAGGCGCTGGTGCTCACCGCCATCGTCATCAGCTTCGGCATGACCGCCTTCGCCATCGTGCTGGCGCTGAAGGCGCGCGCCGAGCTCGGCAACGACCATGTCGACGGCCGCCACCACAATGAGGACCGGCACGCATGAACTGGCTCGATCATCTGCCCATCCTGCCGGTGGTGCTGCCGCTCCTCGCCGGCATCGTTTTGCTGGGGCTGCGCAACCGCGGCTTGGAGGTGCAACGCGGCGTCAGTCTTGCCGCCGTGCTGGCGCTGATTCCGCTGGCGATCGCGTTGGTGCAGACGGCCGCCGACGGCACCCAGCTGGTCTACCAGCTGGGCAACTGGGTCGCGCCCTATGGCATCGTGCTGGTGGTCGACCGACTGGCGGCGTGGCTGCTGCTGACGACGGCCCTGCTCGCGGTGTTCGCGCTGCTGTACGCGATTCGCGGCAGCGACACGCAAGGCCGCCACTTCCACGTGCTGTTCCAGCTGCAGCTGTTCGGCCTGAATGGCGCCTTCCTCACCGGCGACCTGTTCAACCTGTTCGTCTTCTTCGAGATCCTGCTGCTCGCCTCCTACGGCCTCCTGCTGCACGGTGGCGGCCGCCAGCGGGTGAAGGCGGGGCTGCACTTCGTCGTCATCAACCTGGTCGGCTCGACGCTGTTCCTGTTCGCCGTCGGCACCCTGTACGGGGTGACCGGCACGCTCAACATGGCCGACCTCGCGGTGAAGCTCGCGGCCACGCCGCCGGACAATCTGGCGCTGGTGCAGTCCGCCGGCCTGCTGCTGTTCGCCGTGTTCGCGCTGAAGGCCGCGCTGCTGCCGCTCTACCTGTGGCTGCCCGCCGCCTACGCCCACACCAGCGCGCCGGTGGCGGCGCTGTTCGCCATCATGACCAAGGTCGGCGCCTACAGCATCCTGCGCGTCTACACGCTGATGTTCGGCGACACGGCCGGCCCGGTCGCCCACTTACTCGACCCCTGGCTCGCGCCACTGGCGCTCGCGACGCTGACGCTCGGCATGCTCGGCGTGGTGGCCAGCACCACGCTGCGGCAGCAGGCGGCCTACCTGGTGGTGGCCTCGATCGGCAGCCTGCTCCTGGCCTTCGGCCTCGGCAGCCCCGATGCAATCGCCGCCGGCCTGTACTACCTGCCGCACTCCGTCTTCGCCACGGCCGCGCTGTTCCTGCTGGCCGATTCGATCAGCCGGGCGCGCGGCGAATTCGCCGACCGCTTCGAGTCCGGCCCCGAGATGCCCGGCGCGCGCGTGCTGGGCGGGCTGTTTTTCGTCGCCGCCGTGGCCAGCGCCGGGCTGCCGCCGCTGTCCGGCTTCCTCGGCAAGTTCATGCTGCTCAAGGCCGCGCTCGACTCGCCGCTGATGCCCTGGGTGTGGAGCATCGTTCTGGTCACCGGGCTGCTGAGCATGATCGCGCTGGCGCGGAGCGGCAGCCTGCTGTTCTATCGCACCCACAGCCCGCACGACGCCGCGTCGCTGACGCCGCCGTCGATGGCCGCGCTGGCGCCCGTCGGCGGCCTGCTGCTGCTGGTCGCAGGCCTGGTGATCTGGGCCGGGCCGCTGTCCGATTACGCCCACGCCACCGCAACGCAACTGCTGCAGCCGCAGCAGTACATCGAAGCCGTACTGGGCGCTGCGCCAAGACCGCCCGAAGGGCGAGCACCCGCATGGGGTACGCCGGCGGGTTCCCCGCTGCTGGGCAGCGACCCTTCCGCAGCGTCTGGGGGCGTACCCCTTGCGGGTGCTAAGCCATGAGACGTTTGCTGCCGCATCCCCTGCTGACCGTCTCGCTCGTCATCCTGTGGCTGCTGCTGGTCAACCAGCTGTCGGCCGGCCACCTGGTGCTGGGCGCGCTGCTCGGCTGGCTGATTCCCTTCGCCACCTCGAGCTTCTGGCCGGAGCGGATCCGCATCCGCCACCCGCTCACCCTGCTGCGCTTCCTCGGCGTGTTCGTCATCGACATCGTGCGCGGCAGCGTCCACGTCGCGTACCTGATCCTGCGGGGGCCGGCCCGCCTGCGCCCGGTTTTCGTCGCGGTGCCGCTGGCGCTCAGGAGCGAACTTGCCATCAGCCTCTTGGCCAACACCATCTCGCTGACGCCGGGAACGGTATCCGCGCTGCTAAGCGCGGACAAGCGCACGCTGGTCGTGCACACGATCGACACCGGCGACGCCGCGGCGCTGGTCGCCGAAATCAAGCAGCGTTACGAGACGCCGCTGAAAAAGATCTTCGAACAGGAGGATTGAACATGCTGAGCACCGTCATCCCGATCGCCTTTGCACTGGTCAGCCTGGCCTTCCTGCTGAGCTTCTGGCGCCTGCTGCGCGGCCCCGACGCGCCCGACCGCATCCTCGCGCTCGACACCCTGTACGTGAACACCATCGCGCTGTTGGTGCTGCTCGGCATCCATCTCGGCAGCGCGATCTATTTCGAGGCGGCGCTGCTGATCGCCATGATGGGATTCGTCGGCACCGTGGCGCTGTGCAAGTACCTGCTGCGTGGCGACATCATCGAATGAGGCGCGGACAACCATGATCGACATCCTGCTCTCCCTCTTGATCCTCACCGGCGCGATCTTCACCTTCATCGGCTCCTTGGGACTTGCCCGCCTGCGCGACTTCTACACCCGCCTGCACGGCCCGACCAAGGCCACCACGCTGGGCGTCGGCTGCCTGCTGATCGCCTCCGCGCTGTATTTCAGCGTGCGCGAAGAAGGCGTCAGCCTGCACGAAGTGCTGGTTACGCTGTTCCTGTTCATCACCGCGCCGGTCTCCGCCCACCTGCTCGCCAAGGCGGCGCTGCACCTGAAGCTCAGATCGCTCGCCCCCACGCCGCCGGATGGCGACGGCCCGGCAGATTGAACGCGTCCGTTATGTTCGCTATGCAACAGACGAAAGAAAGCGCCCCCCCGTATCCTGCCTTAAGCCAAAACGACTGCGGCGCATTCCGCTGCCGCACATCAATCCAAAGGATTTACCCATGCGCGCTCCCCTCATCGCACTCCCCCTGCTTGCCACTTTTCTGCTCTCCGCCTGTGCCACCAACGATCTGGGCGACTCGCGTGATCTCTCCAAGACCCAGACGGGCGCCATCGTCGGCACCGCGAGCGGCGCGGTGCTGGGCGCGATCATCAACCACAAGAACCGTGGCAAGGGCGCGCTGATCGGCGCGGTCGGCGGCGGCCTGGCCGGAACCGGCGTCGGCTACTACATGGACACGCAGGCCAAGGACCTGGTAAAGCAGTTGCAGCCGGAAATCCAGCGCGGCGAGATCAGCGTCGATAAACGCGCCAGCGACAACGCCCTGCTAGTCAGCATGACGGCCAACACCGGCTTCGACACCAACTCCTACATGTTGAAGCCCGGCTACACCACGACGCTGAACAAGATTTCCCGTGTGCTGAACCAGTACGGCAAAACCACCGTCACCGTGATCGGCCATACCGACAGCGTCGGCTCCGACGCCGCCAACCAGGTCCTGTCGGAAAACCGCGCGCAGTCGGTGATGAATTACTTTGCCGGCCAGAACGTCAACCCGCTGCGCCTGGAAGCCTATGGCCGGGGCGAGTCCGAGCCGCGCGCCGATAACGCGACCGACGCCGGTCGCCAGCTGAACCGCCGCGTCGAATTGTGGATCCTGCCGGTGGTCGCGAACTAAGCGGACCCGTTTCGCCGGCCCGGCCGGCGCAATCCTTGTTTTCGCGAAGGCACGCGAAGAAACCCAACGTGAGGGTTTCCTCGCGTGCCTTCGCGTTTTTCGTTTCGCGCTTACGCGGGGCAGGATGGTTTTTTTCGGTCTAAAGTGAAGCCATGACCAAGCTGCTTTGCTTCTTGTCACGCCTTGTCCTGCCCGCCTGCCTGATCCTGGGGCTGGCCGCGCCTGCCAGCGCGGCGATGGTGCGGGTACTGACGGTGCAGGGGGCGATCAGCCCCGGCAGCGCCGACTACCTGCTGCGCGGCATCGACAAGGCGATCGAGGAGCAGGCGCATCTGATCGTGATCGAGATGGACACGCCGGGCGGGCTCGACACCGCGATGCGCGACATCATCAAGGCCATCCTGGCATCGAAGGTGCCGGTCGCCACCTATGTCACGCCTCAGGGTGCGCGCGCCGCCAGCGCCGGCACCTACATCCTGTATGCCAGCCACATCGCGGCGATGGCGCCGGCGACCAACCTGGGGGCGGCAACGCCGGTCGAACTGGTGCCCGCCGGCGGCGACAAGCCCGCATCGCCGGATCAGCCCGATGCCGCCAAGCCTGCCGACGCGCCGCCGGGCGACCCCAAGATGCGCAAGGCGGTGCAGGACGCCGCGGCTTACATCCGCGGGCTGGCCGAACTGCGCGGGCGCAATGCCGAGTGGGCCGAACGGGCGGTGCGCGAGGCCGTCAGCCTGTCGGCACCCGAGGCGCTGGACCTGAAGGTGATCGATCTGGTGGCGACCGACCTTGATGACCTGCTGCGCCAGGTCAACGGCCGCGTCATCAAGATGAACGGCGACACGCTCACCCTGGACACCACCAATGCCGTCATCGAGCGCATCCAGCCCGACTGGCGCAGCCGCCTGCTGGCGGTGATCGGCGATCCCGGCATCGCCTACATCCTGATGCTGCTTGGCATCTACGGGCTGATCTACGAATTCTCCAATCCCGGCATGCTGTTCCCCGGTGTGGTCGGTGGCATCTGCCTGCTGCTGGCAATGTTCGCGCTGCAGGTCATGCCGATTAACTATGTCGGACTGGCGCTCATCATGCTCGGCATCGTGATGATGGTCTCGGAGGCCTTCATCCCCAGCTTCGGCGCGCTGGGGGTGGGCGGCATCATCGCCTTTGTCATCGGCTCGGTGATGCTGATCGACACCGACGTTCCCGGCTACGGCATTCCGTGGGCGCTAATCGTTCCGCTGGCGGTCACCAGCGGGCTGTTCAGCTTCTTTGTCGTCGGCATGGCGGTCAAGGCGCGGGCGCGGCCAGTGGTGACCGGCGCCGAGCAAATGATCGGCGCCACCGGCGAAATCCTGGAAGACATGGAACACGAAGGCTGGGCCCACGTCCACGGCGAGCAGTGGCGGGTGCGCAGCAATCTGCCGCTGAAGCGCGGCGACCGGGTGCGGGTGCGCGCCCGGCGCGACCTGACACTCGACGTGGAACCGGACCAGGATGGTTCATAAAGGAGAAAGATCATGTTTGAATTCGGCGGCCTGACTATTGTTCTGCTGATCGTGGCGCTGCTGGCCTCCAGCATCCGCATCCTGCGCGAATACGAACGCGGCGTGGTGTTCATGCTCGGGCGCTTCTGGAAGGTGAAGGGGCCGGGGCTGATCATCATTATTCCCGCCATCCAGCAGATGGTGCGGGTCGATCTGCGCACCGTGGTGTTCGACGTGCCGAGCCAGGACGTGATCTCGCGCGACAACGTCTCGGTGAAGGTCAACGCGGTGGTGTATTTCCGCGTCATCGATCCGGCCAAGTCCATCCTGCAGGTGGAGGATTACCTGGTCGCCACCAGCCAGCTGGCCCAGACGACGCTGCGCGCGGTGCTGGGCAAGCATGAGCTCGACGATATGCTGGCCGAGCGCGAACGCCTGAACCAGGACATCCAGCAACTGCTGGATGCACAGACCGACGCCTGGGGCATCAAGGTGTCCAACGTCGAGATCAAGCACGTCGACATCGACGAAACCATGGTGCGCGCGATTGCCAAGCAGGCCGAAGCCGAACGCGAACGGCGTGCCAAGGTGATTCACGCCGAGGGCGAATTGCAGGCGTCGGAAAAACTGCTGGCCGCCGCCGAAGTTCTCGCCGGGCGGCCGCAGGCGATGCAGCTGCGCTATCTGCAGACGCTCTCCAACATCGCCGGCGACAGGACCAACACCATCGTCTTTCCGATGCCGGGCGAGCTGATGAACCTGATGATGCGCACGAAACCCGGCGAATAAGAACGCGCCTGCGCCGCGGAAACCCCCAGCGCGAGAATGGTTTCGGGTGGCAAGCCGGGGCGCATCAAGGTATCCTGACACTCAATCCCGAACGCATTCGGGAACCTGTGCCGTGCGAATCCACTCTGACCCGGCACACTGTTTCGCAATTCATAAAGAGGAGCCTAGATGAATCCGCAAGTCACCACCCTCGGCCGCAGTCAGTCTGCGGCGCTGTCGACCAACAAGGTCGTCAAGAACACCTACATGCTGCTGTCGATGACACTGGCGTTTTCCGCGCTGACAGCCGGTCTGTCGATGTCGCTGAACCTGCCGCATCCCGGCCTCATCATCACCCTGGTCGGCTACTTTGGTCTGCTGTTCCTGACCACCAAGTTCCGCGACAGCAGCCTCGGCATCGCCTTCGTGTTCGCCCTCACCGGCTTCATGGGCTATACGCTCGGCCCCATCCTCAACGCCTACCTGGCGCTACCCAACGGCACCCAGGTGGTGATGATGGCGATGGGCGGCACCGCCGCGATCTTCCTCGGCCTGTCAGCCTACGTGATGACCACCCGCAAGGACTTCAGCTTCATGGGCGGCTTCCTCATGGTCGGCATCCTGGTTGCTTTCCTCGCCGGGATCGGTGCGATCTTCTTCAACATGCCCGGCCTGTCGCTGGCGGTGTCCGCGATGTTCGTGCTCTTGATGTCCGGCCTCATCCTGTACGAGACCAGCAACATCATCCACGGCGGCGAGACCAACTACATCATGGCAACGGTCACGCTGTTCGTCGCGATTTTCAACCTGTTCACCAGCCTGCTGCACCTGCTGGGCTTTGCCAGCAACGATTAATCATCGATGTCACTGGCAAGCGAAACGGCGTCCTCGAGGGCGCCTTTTTTTATCGACACCCACTGCCATCTCGACGCCGCAGAGTTCGATGCCGACCGCGATGCTGTGTACGCGCGCGCCGTCGCCGCTGGCGTCACCACCCTGATCATCCCTGCCGTCAGTCGCAACAACTTCGCCGCGGTGGCCGCCACCTGCGAACGCTACCCTGGCTGCCTGCCGGCCTGGGGCCTGCACCCGATGCTGCTCGATGTGCATCGTCCGGCGCATCTGGCCGACCTGCGCGCGCAAATCGAGGCGCAGCGCCCGCTGGCCATCGGCGAAATCGGCCTCGATCTGTTTGTGCGCGACCTCGACTACGCCACCCAGGAATTCTTCTACGTCGAGCAGCTGAAGATCGCACGGGAACACGACCTGCCGGTGCTGCTGCATGGCCGGAAGGCAAACGATCAGTTGCTCAAGCACCTGCGCAAAATCCGGGTGCGCGGCGGCATCGCCCACGCCTTCAACGGCAGCCCACAGCAGGCGGACGAATTCATCAAGCTGGGATTCAAACTCGGCTTCGGCGGCGCCTTCACCTGGCCGCGCGCCAACAACCTGCGGCGGCTGGCGGTCGACCTGCCGCTCGACGCGATCGTGCTGGAAACCGACAGCCCCGACATGCCGCCGGCGTGGATCGGCCGCGGCCGCAACGCGCCGGGGGTTGTGTCACTCACAACAAGCGGCTTGCAACACCGGGATGCGCCAAAAGCGACCCCAGCCCGGAGGGTTGCTGCGTATTCGGGCGTCTGCGGCGTTGCGAGGCTTGCGAATGGAACGACCATTCGCTGCGCCTCGCGCCTTGCATCCATCCCGAATACGAAGCAACGTATGCCCAATTTATTCATTAACGAGCCCTAAGTTGAGGCTGCGTCAGCTCACGTAGCCAAACGCACCCACCCACTCCCCGCGCCGCTAATCGATGGCCAGCCAGTTGGGCACATAGGGGCGCGGGTTGGCGATGGAAAAGTCGTCGGAGGGCGGCGTGGGACCGCCTTCTGCCACGCTGCAATGCCGGGTCATGATGGGCCGGAATCGCACCGCCAGGCGGTCGTTGACCGGCGTCGACTGCGCCAGCGCCTCGCCGAAATGCACCCGCTTGCGCAGCAGGCAGGAAAACAGCAGCTCCATCTCGGCGACCAGCGGGGTGTCGCGCTGCGCCAGCGCTTTTTGCGCCGCCCGGGTGAGCCTGATTTCCAGCGTTTTATCGTGCAGCGTTATGTTCATGGCAGCGTTCCTGAATGACATCATCCGTACACGGCCAGACCGGGCCGCGCAGTAATCCGGAGCGGGCGGAGCAGCGCCGGGAATCATTCAGCGCACGGCGCTCACAGCCAGCGCCGCACCCGGGTTTTGTACATCCGGTAGTCGTCCCCGAACTTCGCCTCGAGATGCGCTTCCTCGTGGCGGATCACGCCGTAGCGCAGCATCGCCCAGATCATCGGCGCGAACAGCAACGGCCACCAGGTCGCCAGCAGCAGCGACACGCCCACCAGGATGAACCAGTCGCCGACATAAATCGGATTGCGGCTGAAGCGGAATGGGCCGCCGGTGCACAGGCTGGACGCCGCCAAGTAGGGATTGACCGTGGTGCGGTGGCGCCAGAAGGTCGCTAGCGTCCACACGAACAGCGCCAGCCCGATCCCCACCAGCAGCCAGCCCGACGCACGCGTCGTCACGCCCCAGTCGAGCGGGAGCGCATGGACCTCGCGATCCAGCCACCAGCCGCCCAGCATGGCTGCCGCATAGGGTGCCGGCGGCAGGATCAGCGTGCGCGGGCGGCGAGCGTGGTCGGTCATGGCGATGCGGCAGTTCAACCCGGCACGGGAACGAGCAGCACCGGCACGGTCGAGCGCCGTGCGGCGCCTTCGGCCACGCTGCCGAGCAGCCAGCGCTCCACCCCGCGGCGCCCGTGCGTGCCCAGCACGAGCAGGTCGGCCGGCCAGCTGGCCGCCGCCTCGGCAATCGCCGCCGCGACATGCTGGACGGGATTCGCCGTATCCAGCAGCCGGGTTTCGACCTCGAGTCCGGGCGCCTGCACGCTGTCCCGCGCAGTGGCGACAATCTTTTCGGCAGCGGCGTAGCGTGCATCGAGCAAGGTGTCGATGTCGATGCCAAGTTCCGGCCCGGAAGGAAAGAGGCCGATATCGACCACATGAATGATGCGCAAGCTGGCGGACAGCCCCTTGGCAAGACCGGCTGCATGCTCGAGTGCGTGCGCGGCGCCGGGGCTTCCGTCGATCGCGACCAGGATTCGTGAATACATGCTTGCCTCGCTCTGCGGTCAGTTGATCGTAGCCGGCAGCATAGTCCGGCCGACAGGGCAGCGTCTATTTCAGGTCGCTGTGCGTTACCGCGCGCAAAAACTCGTTGCGCATCTGGTCGCTGGTCTTGAAGCAGCCGGTGAAGGCCTGGGTGACGACGCGCTCGTCGCCGCGCCGGTCCTCGCCCAGCAGCAGGCACAGTTGCTCGGCCTCGATGATGCAGGCCGCGCCCTGCGCCTGGCCGTGCGTCACCAGCGCCTCGGCGATGTCGCGCGTCATCCATTCCTGGTAGGTGAAGCGGTGGCCGATGGCATCGACCATGCGCGCGATGCGGCCGAAGCCGTGCAGCCGCCCACCGGGAATGTAGGCGACATGCGCCACCCCGCGAAACGGCACCAGATGGTGCGGACACACGCCGTGCACCGCGATGCCGCGCACCACCACCATGTCGTCGCGGTCGTCGGCAAACCCCTCTCCCAGCGCCGCGGCAGGCTCGATCGCATAGCCGCCGAGCAGACGCTTCTGCCACAGCTCGCGTACCCGCTCGGCGGTGCGCCCGGTGTGCACCGAGTCGGGGGCAATGCCGCAGGCGACGAGCATGGCGTTGACCGCCTGCTCGAATGCCGCCGGGTCGAATGCGCCGACCTGCGGGATGCCGAGGCTGCCGCTGCCGTGCGGGACGTGGCAGTCGCCGTGGTCGCAGGCGTCGGCCATTATTTGAGGGTCGCCTTGAGGAACTCCAGGGTGCGCGTCCACGAATCGGTGTCGGCCGCGTAATCGTACTTGAGCGGCAGCCCGAACTGCGCGGCGTAGCTGTCGGCCTCGCGGTTGGTGAAGGTGTGCTTCACCCCGGGATAGGCCACGAACATGTAGTCGGCCTTGGCATTGTCCATTTCGGTCTTGAACGCCTCGACCTGCACGGGCGGCACGACAGTGTCGGCTTCGCCGTGGAAGACGCGGATCTTCGCCTTGATCTCGCCGGGTTTGGGCGTGACGTCGCTCGCCAGCACGCCGTGGTAGCTGACCACCGATTTCAGCGGCATGCCGGCGCGCGCCATGTTGAGCACCACGCCGCCGCCGAAGCAGTAGCCCAGCGCGGCGATCTCGCCCGGCTTCACGTTGGGCTGTTTGTCGAGGAAGTGGCGCGCGGCGTCGAAGCGGGCGTAGGCCAGCTGCGGATTCTTGTTGACGCTGCCCGCCAGTGCGCCGGCGTCCTTCGGATTGTCGGCCACCTGGCCGTTGCCGTACATGTCGACCACCAGCGCCACATAGCCTTCGCTTGCCAGCATTCGCGCGCGCTTTCTCGCATAATCGTTGGCACCCCACCATTCCGGCACCACCAGCACCCCGGCGCGCTTGTCCTTGATGGCATCGTCATACGCCAGGTAGCCCTTCATGACGGTCTCGCCCGCCTGGTAGGTGACATCCTTGCCGACCACGGCAGCGAGGGCGGATGAGGTGAAAAACAACAATGACAGCGCAAGTGCAGTTTTCATGGACGTCTCCGGGAGTGAGGGATCGCGAGGCGATCGGGATGATGGGACCCAAAAGCATACCGCGGCGGCACGCGCAATAACAACCGCATTCCCGTCACGGCCATGCGCCCGTGCTGTTTACGCCGCCAGGACAGCGTAAACTTGCGGCTCCACCCGCACGCCCGCCCGCCATGACCGACCCCGTCCGCCTTGCCAAACGCGTCGCCGAACTGCGCGGCTGCTCACGCCGCGAAGCCGAGCAGTACATCGCCGGCGGCTGGGTGAAAGTCGACGGCATCGTGGTTGAGGAGCCGCAGTTCCGGGTCGCCGACCAGCGCATCGACATCGATCCCCACGCCGACCTTGCCCAGGCCGAACCGGTCACGCTGCTGCTGCACAAGCCGCCCGGCTATTGCACGACAGAAGGCGAGCCGCCCGCGTCGCAGTTGCTCACCCCCGACACGCTGTGGCCCGAAGACCGCGCCGGCATCCGCCCGCTGAAAAAGCACTTCGCCCAGCTGACCCTGTGCGTGCCGCTGGAAACCGACGCCAGCGGCCTCGTCGTATTCACCCAGGACTGGCGCATTGCGCGCAAGCGGACCGAAGACGCTGCCACGCTGGAGCACGAAGTCATCGTCGAAGTCGCCGGCGAGATGGTCCCCAACGGCCTCAAGCGGCTGAACCGGGGCATCCCCTTCAATGGCCGCACCCCGCCGACCATCAAGGTCAGCTGGCAAAACGAAACCCGCCTGCGGGTGGCGTTGAAGGGCGCCCAGATCGGGCAGATCGCGCACCTGTGCGAAGCCGTCGGCCTTCAGGTGCTGTCGATGAAACGCATCCGCCTCGGCCGTGTCCCGCTGGGGAAGCTGCCAGAGGGACAGTGGCGCTATTTGCTCGAGGACGAGCGGTTTTGAGGCCGGCAGGAAGCGCTGCCGCGCGCGGAACTTCCAGATGCCGGCCTGATCTGGTTTCATTGACCCCACGCCCCCTGCCCGCGCCATGACCTTTTCTACGCCAGAAGCTGCCGAATCCGCTTTCTACGCTGCCTTCGAAGCACGCGACCTCGACGCCATGATGGCAGTCTGGGCCCGCGACGACAGCGTCGCCTGCATCCACCCCATGGCCGCGCCGCTGAATGGACGCGCCGCCGTGGCGGCAGGCTGGCGCAGCATGTTCGAGGCTGCCGGGCAGTTCCGCGTGCAGGTGGAATTGGCCCATGAAGTGCGCGAAGCCGGCCAGGTCATCCGCATCGTGCGCGAGTACCTCGTCATCGGCCAGGAAACCGAACCGCGCCCGCCGATTCTGGCGACCAATGTCTATCGCAAGGAAGCCGACGGCTGGCGCATGATGCTGCATCATGCCTCGCCGCTCCAGGTCGGCGGCACGCCGCCCGCCCGCACCTCGCCCATGGTGCTGCATTAAGGGCGGGCGCGACCTCGCGCCTTTGCTAAACTCGGCGCCATGCCCGCCCTGGAAAATCCGCCCTATCGCGCCCCCGCCTGGCTGCCCGGCGGGCATCTGCAAACCATTTACGCCAATTTGCTGATCCGCGTGCCGCCGGTCGAGTCCCGGCGTGAACGGCTGGAACTGGCGGACGGCGATTTCCTTGATTTCGACTGGATCGATGGCACAGACGGCACCCTAAAGGACTCCGATCCACTACGCACTAAAGTGCGTGTGGAGTCGTATGCCCCAGTGGTGGTGCTGTTTCACGGCCTGGAAGGCAGCGCCAACAGCCCCTATGCGCGCGCCCTCATGGCCCAGGTGCGGGCACGTGGCTGGCATGGCGTGGTGGCGCACTTTCGCGGCTGCTCGGGCGAGGACAACCGGCTGCCGCGCGCCTATTTCGCCGGCGACAGCGCGGACATCGACCGCGTGCTGCGCCACGTCAAATCGCGTCACGCCGATGCGCCCGTGTATGCCGTCGGCGTCTCGCTCGGCGGCAACGCGCTGCTGAAATGGCTGGGCGAACAGGGCGCGGCGGCGCGCACGCTGGTCGAGCTTGCCGCCGGCATCTCCGCGCCGCTCGACCTGACCGCGGCCGGCCACGCGCTGGACTTCGGCTTCAACCGCCGCGTCTACACTGCGCGCTTCCTTTCCACCCTGAAAGCCAAGTCCCTGCGCAAGGCCGCGCGCTTCCCCGGGGTGCTGGATGCCCGGGCGATTGCCGCCGCCACCACGTTCTGCGAATTCGACACGCTGGTCACCGCGCGGCTGCATGGCTTTCGCGACGCCGAGGACTACTGGCTCAAGGTGTCATCCAAGCCGTTGCTGAAATTCATCGCCGTGCCCACCCTCGTCATCAATGCCAGAAACGATCCCTTTATGCCGGCCTGGGCACTGCCGTCATCCGCCGATGCATCGCCTTCGGTCATTCTCGAACAACCCGCCAGCGGCGGTCATGTCGCCTTCCCTTGCGGCCCCTTCCCCGGCAATCTCGGCTGGCTGCCGCGGCGCCTGATGCAGCATTTCGACAGGCACAGGTAGAATCTGCGCATTGCAAATCAGGGAGTGCGTTGTGGAATACCCCAAGGAAATCTTCAAGGCCTACGACATTCGCGGCATCGTCGGCAAGACCTTCACGCCGGAAATCGTCGAGGCCATCGGCCACGCCATCGGTTCCGAAGCGGTGGCGCGCGGCCAGCGCGAAATCTGCATCGGCCGCGACGGCCGCCTGTCGGGTCCCGACATGGCCGCGGCCCTCGCGCGCGGCATCCAGAAGGCCGGCATCGGCGTGGTGGATCTGGGCATGGTCGCCACCCCGATGACCTATTTCGCCGCCTATCAGCTGGGCACGAACAGCGCGGTGATGGTTACCGGCAGCCACAACCCCCCCGACTACAACGGCCTGAAAATGGTGCTCGGCGATGAAACCCTGTCGGGCGACGCCATCCAGAAGCTACGCGCGCGGCTGCTCAACAATGACCTGGCGCACGGCGCCGGCGGCTACCGCCAGCACGACATCGCCGGCGAATACCTCACGCGCATCGTCTCCGACGTCAAGCTCGCGCGTCCGATGAAGATCATCGTCGACAGCGGCAACGGCGTGCCCGGCGCGTTCGCGCCCAAGCTCTATCGCGACATGGGCTGCCAGGTGGAGGAGCTGTACTGCGAAGTCGACGGCAACTTCCCCAACCACCACCCCGATCCTTCGCAGCCGGAAAACCTGCAGGACCTGATCGCCGCACTGAAAACCAGCGACGCCGAAATCGGGCTGGCCTTCGACGGCGACGGCGACCGTCTCGGCGTGGTCACCAAGGACGGCAGCATCATCTTCCCCGACCGCCAGCTGATGCTGTTCGCCGACGACGTGCTCTCCCGCAACCCAGGCGCGGAAATCATTTTCGACGTCAAGTCGACGCGCAACCTGTTCAGCTGGATCCGCGAGCGCGGCGGCCGTCCGCTGCTGTGGAAAACCGGCCACAGCTTCATCAAGGCCAAGATGAAGGAAACCGGTGCGCTCCTGGCCGGCGAAATGTCGGGCCACGTGTTCTTCAAGGAGCGCTGGTACGGCTTCGACGACGGCATGTATGCCGGCGCGCGCCTGCTCGAATACCTCTCCCGGCAGCCGGACATCAACGCCACCCTGCACGGCCTGCCCGACATGCTGAACACGCCCGAACTCAATATCAAGATGGCCGAAGGCGAGCATTACGTGCTGATGGACACGCTGCAGAAAACCGCGCACTTCCCCGACGCCCAGGAAATCATCACCCTCGACGGCCTGCGCGTGGAATACGCCGACGGCTTCGGGCTCGCCCGCCCATCCAACACCACCCCGGTGATCGTGCTGCGCTTCGAGGCCGAGAACGCCGACGCGCTGGCGCGGATCCAGGCCGACTTCCGCCGCGTGATCCACCAAGCCGCACCCGGCCTCGCGCTGCCGTTCTGAATGCGGGCCGGCAGCGCCAATTTTCGTCGGCGCTGCTAGGTCGCCTTCATCCCCGCGCAGTTCGCAACACGGGAATGCGGTGGGCGACCGCGCCCGACGCATTTGGGTCGACCATCGGCAGCGGCGATGGCCGGTGCAGCAGGTAGCCCTGCACGAAATCCACCCCCATTGTTTTCAGGCAGTCCAGCTCGGCCTCGGTTTCGACCTGTTCGGCGATGGTCTGCTTGCCCAGCTCGTGTGCCAGCGTGTGCATGGCTTTGACGATGGCGAACTTTTCGCGGTCGTGATCCATGCCGCGCACAAAATCGCCGTCGATCTTGAGCTGGGTAACCGGCAGCCGTTTCAGGTAACCGAACGAGGACTGCCCCTTGCCGAAATCGTCCAGCGCGAACTGGATGCCACGTGACTGCAGCGACAGGATCAGTCGCTCACAGGCATCCAGACTGTCGATGGCGGCGGTTTCGGTGACTTCGAAGCTGATCCGCGCGGGATCGAAATGGTACTGGCCGATTTCATCCAGGATGAACTCGGCCGTACCCGGGTCGCTGAGGCTGCGGCCCGACAGGTTCAGCGCATAGCACGCCACGTCCTCGGGATGGGTGTCGAGATAGGCGAAGCAGTTGCGGATCACCCAGCGGTCGAAACTGGGCGCCAGGCCGTAGCGTTCGGCGGCCGGCAGAAACTCGCCCGGCGAGATGATGGCGCCGTCCTCGCCGCGCAGGCGCAGCAGGATCTCGTAATGCTGCGTCCTGACCCCCCGCGCCAGCGCCACTTTCTGCTGGCGATAGAGGACAAACCGATTCGCCTCGAACGCCTTGGTGATGGCGCCCACCCACTGCATCTCGTTATTGATTTTCTGCAGCGCGGGATGGGTTTTTTCATACACCTGGATCGCACTGCCGCCCAGCGATTTGGCGTGGTAACACGCGGTGTCGGCCTGCGCCAGGATCTCGCTGATGTCGGTCATGCCGCGTTGCAGCTCGGTCACCCCGAAGCTCACCTCCAACCGGAACACCTTGTCGTCCCACTCGAAACGAAAGCGGCCGATTTCGTCGCGCAGACCCTGGATGTGGTCGAGCGCCTCCGGCAGGGTGGCATCGACGAACAGCAGGCCGAACTCGTCGCCGCCCAGTCGCGCCAGGGTGTGGTTTTCGCCCTCCACGCGACGCGCCATGATGGCGGTCAGCCGCTGCAGCAAGGCGTCCCCCGCTCGGTGGCCGCAGGTGTCGTTGACCAGTTTGAAACGGTCGAGGTCGATGTAGCAGAAAATAAAGTGGCGCGCCTCATGCTGCACAACGTGCAACGCTGCGGCGAGCTTATTTTCCATCGCGCGGCGGTTCCACAAGCCGGTGAGGTGGTCGCGTTCGGCCTGCCAGGCCAGGCGCTGCATCAGGCTGCGCCGCTCGTTCTCGTCCTGGAACACCAGCACGCCGCCCAACACCTCGCCGTCGCTCGAACGTATTGGCGCGGCCGTATCGCTGATCGCAATGGTCACACCATCCTGCCGGCGAATCACCGTATGGTAGTCCAGCTCGACCACCGTATTGTTCCGCAGCGCCCGGTCGAGCGGACTGGCGACGGCAGCGCCGCTTTGCTCGTTGAACAGGGGCAAAACGTCGGCCACCCGCCGCCCCCGTGCATCGGCACTGCCGAAACCGGTCAGCGCCTCCGCCCGGGGATTGAGAAACTCGATCAGGCCGTCCGCGTCGGTGACCATCACGGCATCGCCGATCGACTCGATTGTCACCCGCAGACGTTCCTTTTCGACCAGCAACTGGCCATGCTCGCGTTCCAACGCCGCCACCAGGTGGCTGACGTGGTCGGCCATGTGGTTGAACGCCAGCTTGGTCTCGCGGACTTCCGGCGGGGAGCCGTGCGCCAGGCTGGCACGTGCGCCAAAGTCTCCCGCCTCGATCGCCCGCGCGGCCGCGCGCAAGACATACAGGCCACGCAAATTGACCCGCAGCACCCAGCGCAACAGCAGCATGACACCGACCAGACTACCGATCGCCAGCAGGGTGAAGCGCACCGCCAGCACCCACAAGCCCTGGATGGCCGGCCCGGCGTCCAGCGCAACCGCCAGCGTGCCGTAAGAGGCCCCGCCCACGACCAGCTCGGACTGTGCCAGCGGCGCGTGCAGTTCCAGGATCGCGGCGTACCAGGCCGGATAGGGCTGCGGGGCCGGCGGCGTGTGCGCTTCGAACGCGACCTGCGGGGAAGCAAAGCGCACGCTCAAAAGGTGGGAGGCACGCGCGCGCGCCGTGATCGTCTGTTCGATGGCGGGGTAATCGCGCAACAGCACGTGGTCCTGTATCGCCGTCATCAGCGCGCTCAGTTCGCGCTCGGCGCCGATGTCGAGATTCTGCTGCGCGCGCGCCTTGAGCGGCAGCCCGAGCACCGCCAGCGTGGCCAGATACATCGCCAGGACCAGCACGAATACCGCCGCCAGAATGCGGGCCTGCAGGCTGTAGCGCGTGCTGCGTACCGACTGCGGATCACTCATTCACGGGCACCTGGGTGTGCTTGAAAAAATTCCGGTAGTTGTTGTATGCGCGGTCGTCCGCCGCGACAAAACCGCGCGCGCCGGGCAGGCCGAGCGACCGCGCCGCGAGCTGCAACACGCGCTGCCCCTCCGGGTCGTGCGTCATGCCGGCAAAAGCCTGACGGATCTTTTCGCCGTCGCCCGCGCTGACCCGCGGCGAGGCCATCACGGCGAGGTCGAAATACGGCTCCGACTCGGCCAGCACGCGGTACTTCAACGTACGGCGCTGGGCGAAATCGATCATCACCTGATGGTTCACCCCAGCCGCTGCCACCTGGCCCGACATGAGCTGCCCCATGGCCGCCTCCTGGTTGCCGGCAAACAGCGGCGCGACCTTGACGCCGGCGCGCAGCAACGCATCCATCGGCACGTAATAACCGGTGAAACCGTACGGATTAGCAAAGACCACGGACGTTCCGGCCAGATCCTGCAGCGTCCTGACCGGCGAGGTGTCGAGCACCACCAGCTGGCCGCGGATGCCCTGCGTGTCCTGCCGCGCCAGCACGCGCCAGCCCAAGCGATCGCGCTTCGGCGTAAACAGGTGGTTGGTGTAGGCAAAATCCAGTTGCCCGGCCACCACGCGATCGGTGGTTTCGTTGGCGGTGCGCCCGATATGCAGTTCCAGCGGCACCCCGGAACGCGCCGACACATAATTCAGGATGGGATTCCAGTAGGCGGCGGTCGCCTGCAGGCTGCGGTGATTGAGCACGCCAAAGGCGTAGGGGACGGGCGGCGCGGCCTGACTCGCGGTGCCCAGCATCAAGGCCAGGCACATCCATATTGCCCTCATCTTGTCTCCCATGATCTTTGATTGAACTGCAATTTATGGTGCGGCGAGTGTACGGTGCGGCCTCGTCATTCCATCAATCCAGAGGGGCGGTTTGGCCGCCACGCTGCAATAACGGACAAAAGCGCGCCATATTGAAGGCATCGACTAAAATCGCCAGACGAATTCATTGCTGCCGGAGCCCACCATCGACTGCCTGCTCTTCCACGATTCCAACGCCCAGGCCATCGCGCTGGCCGACATCAGCGACCATGTCGGCCAGCCGGACCGTTTCCTCTGGGTCGAACTGAAATCGCCCGACAGCCAGACCATCACCCGCCTGGGCGACGAACTCGGGCTGCATGCGCTGGCGCTGGAGGATGCGATTTCCACCCACCAGCGTTCCAAACTCGAGGAGTACGAAGGGCACATGTTCATTGCCACGCGCACGGTGCAGTTGTGCGATTCGCGCATGGAGATGGGCGAAACGCACGTGTTCGTCGGCAGCAATTATGTCGTCGCCATCCGCCACGACAGCGGCACCGGCTACCAGCGGGTGAGCGACCGCCTACAGCGCCTCCCCAATGGCATCAGGGCGGCAACGCCCTATGCGCTGTACCTGGTGCTCGACCTCATCGTCGACCAGTTCAGGCCGGTAATCGAAAGCATGCAGGACCGCTTCCAGTCACTGGAAAGCCAATTGATCAGCAGCGCAAAGCCTGGGCGCGACATGCTGGAACGGCTCTACGCCATGAAGCGCGACCTGACCGCGCTGCGCGACGCCGCCGAGCCGATGCAGGAAATCACCCAGAACCTGATCCGCCTGCACCCGGAGTTGTCCACCAAGGAACTCAAGGCCTACTACCGCGACATCCACGACCACGCGGTGCGGGTGTCGGCCACCATCGACCGCCTGCGCATGGCGACCTCGGACGCCATGCAATTCCACCTCGCCTCGCTGTCGCTGAAGCAGAACGAATCGGTGCAGAAGCTGGCCGGCTGGGGCGCGCTGCTGGCCTTGCCCACCGTGGTGTTCAGCCTGTACGGCATGAACTTCAAAGTCATGCCGGAACTGACATGGCCGTGGGCCTACCCGGCGCTGCTGCTGGTGACCGGCACGGCGGTTGTCGTGCTGTACCGGCGCCTGAGGCGGCGCGGCTGGATCTAGGCGGTCATCACTTGCGCGCGGCGCGCGCATAGCGGATGCGCGTGCCGGCTGCTTCGTCGCGGTCCAGCCACACCACATGCAGCGCGCCGGCCGCATCCAGCGTCGCCACCGGATCGGATTGCCAGCCCGGCCCAGCCGCCGCCGGCACCGCCAGATCATCACCGAACGCCTCACCCGCCCATTCGGACAGCCACACGTCCGGCGTGCCGTCACGGGCATCGTCCCACAAAGCCACCAGCTTGCCGCTGGCATCGCCGACGACCAGCGCATGCCATTGCGCCATGTTGTCGCCGAAGTTGTCCTGCACCCGGATGTTCTTGCCGAAGCGGCGGGTTCCCGTATCGAGCGCGGCAAAGACGTCGTAGCCGGAGAGGAAGTCGCGCTTGTCGAGCCACACCGCTGCGATGCCCTGTTCGCCCCAGGCCGTGAGCGTCGGGCGCATCGCGCCGGTGCCGGCACCGAGCCCGTCGACGCGGCCGCTCTTGTGGTCGGTCAGTCGGGCCGGCGGCGCAAAGCTTTTGCCATCGCGGCTGTGGCTCGTCATCGGCACGGTGTGGCGATGACGGCGGTCTTCCCACGCCACCGTCACGCTGCCGTCGCCGGCCACCGCCAGCGCGGGCCAGCCCTGTTCGTCGGCCGGCATCGCCGCTTCGACCGGCTGCGCCGATGTCACGGAGAGCGTGTCGCCTGTCAGCGCCAGCCTTGCAACGACGATGCGGCGGAAGCGTCCGGCCTGCTCGGCCCACGCCGCATAGAGCGCATCGCCGCGCAGAGCCAGCGTCACCTGCGCCGCCTCGGTGTTCGAAAGCTGCAGCCTTTGGCCGCCGGGCAGCACCTGCGCATGCACTTTGCCGGCTTCCTCCCAGGCTGCCACAAAACGGCCGGCGTCGAGCGCCACCACCACGGGCTCGTAGCATTCACCCGTGCTCAGTTTGACCTCCGGCTGGAACGCCGCCGCCGCGGCGGGCTTGGTCGCCAGATAGCACTGCGGGCTGCCGTCGCGATTGTCTTCCCACACCACGCCCACGGTGTCGCCCGACACCCCGACGCCCTGGCGGTTGGCCGATTCGATATGCGGGAAAATCGCCGCGCCCTGAACCGAATTGACGGTGAGCGCCTCGTCCCACGTCCACGCGGCATGCGCCGGCCACGCCAGCACCGCCAGCAACAGCGCGGCCGCCCTCACGACTTCTCACCGAGGAACTCGAGCAGGGTCTTCTGCTTGTAATGCCCGCCGCGCACGTAGCGGTCGTAATCCTGGAAATCCTTCACCGTCTTGAAGCCGGGCGCCTGGAAAATCTTCTCGCCCTGCGGCGTCATATAGACGAACAGCGGCGTGGCGAAAGCCTGCAGGCGCGCGCCCAGTTCGGCCTCAGTGATGCGCTCGCCGGAAGGCAGCGTCAGCCGCTTGCCGGATTCGGCATCGACATACACCAGCGCGTAGTGATCGCTGTAGAGTTTCTTCAGCCCGGCGTCGGAGAAAGTCTGCTTGTTGGTGTGGTCGCACCACGCGCAGCCGTAGCGTCCGAAGTACACGAAGATCGGCTTGCCGCTCGCCTTGGCCGCCTTGAGGCCGGCGTCGAAATTGACAAAGGGATAGCCCTTGGGTGGATCGGCCAGCACGGTTCCCGCCCACAGGCAGCTTGCCGCCAGCATTATTTTGATGAGCTTCATTGTTTTCTCCTTAGTCCGATGACCCATTCTGATAAATTCGGTCATTCCTGCAACCCGTATTTTCGACCCATGACCCACGATTCCGTTCGTATCGGCCTGGTTTCCATCAGCGACCGTGCCAGCCAGGGCGTCTACGAAGACCGCGGCCTGCCCGCGCTCGAAGCCTGGTTCGGCGACGTGCTGGCGAACCCCGCGACTTTCGTCACCCGGCTGATCCCCGACGAGCAGGCACAAATCGAAGCGGCGCTGATCGAGCTGGCCGACGTCGAGCAGTGCGCGCTCATCCTTACCACCGGCGGCACCGGCCCGGCGCCGCGCGACGTCACTCCCGAGGCGACGCTGGCGGTGGCGCACAAAGTGCTGCCCGGCTTCGGCGAGCAGATGCGTGCGGTGTCGCTGAAATATGTGCCGACCGCGATCCTGTCGCGCCAGGTCGGCGTCACCCGCGGCGGCAGCCTGATCCTCAACCTGCCGGGACAGCCCAAGGCGATCAAGGAAACGCTCGACGGCATCTTCGCCGCCGTGCCCTACTGCATCGACCTCATCGGCGGGCCGTATCTCGAAGTGCGGCCGGACACGATCGCGGTGTTTCGTCCCAAATCCGCATTGCGGCCGGCCCCATGACTCTGCTCGACGCCCTCGGCCGCGCCCTGCGCGATCTGTTCAAGCTGCGCGTGCTGTGGGTGGTGGTGTGGCCGATGGGGGCCGCTCTGCTGATCTGGCTGATGCTGGGGGTGACGTTCTGGAGCACTTTTTCCGGCTGGATGGTGCAGGGACTCGATGTCATCGGCGTCCAGACCTGGCTGGCCGATCTCGAACCCGTGTGGATCGCCCACACCCTGCAGGCCCTGCTGCACTTTTTGCTGTTCGTCCCGCTGGTCTATCTGACCGCGCTCGTCATCACCGCGCTGTTCGGCATGCCCGCGCTGATCCGCGTGGTGGCCGAGCGCGACTATCCGCAACTCGAACGCAGGAATGGCGGCAGCTTCGTCGGCAGCGTCTGGAGCGCCGTCGTCGCCGTCGTGCTGTTCATCGCCTTGTGGCTGGTGACGCTGCCGCTGTGGCTGATCGGCGTCGGGGTGATCGTGCCCTTCGTGGCCGCCGCCTATCTGAACCAGCGCCTGTTCCGCTACGACGCCATCGCCGAGCACGCCAGCGCAGCGGAAATGGCGACGCTGTTCAGGCAGGAACGCGGCGGCTGGTGGGGATTGGGCCTGCTGACCGGACTGGTGCAGTTTGTGCCGCTGCTCAACCTGCTGGGCCCGGTGTTCGCTGCGCTGGCTTTCATTCACTATGGTCTGGCACGCCTCGAGCAGCGACGGCGCCAGGGTTCAGTCTGACGCTGCGAAACGGCGCCTGAAGCCTTCGTCGAAATTGATTTCATGCGCGGTCATCGAACCGATGACGCACTGCGCCAGGCTGGCCGGCATCACCAGGCGCCCGGCCGCGTTGACATAGCGGCCACCCATGATTTCCGCCTGCTGGCGCGGCATCGACTGCGGCAGGTCGGGCTCCGCATAGCCGTGCGGGAAGACCGGCCAGCCCCCCGCCGCATATTTGTCGGACGCCCCCAGGGTATGCAGCAGCTCGTGCGCGATGACGACATTGTTCTGATGCGCCTGCCGGGGATCGGCGAACACGTGCACCACGCCGATCAGACCTTTCTGCAGCCCCAGCGAATGCGCCAGCGCCATGCCGTCCTGCGGCGCGTGGTACAGCAGGAACAGCTTGATCGTGCCGAGCTGCGGCAGCCATTCGTCTGACTGCCGATATACCCACCCGCGCAGCTTCAGGCTCCAGAAAATGGTTTTCAGCACGCTGCCGTCGCGCGGCGGCGCCGGTGGCCGCGCCTGCAATTCCGGCTGCAGCGTCACCCGCATGGCGGGCGACAGCTTGGCGCCGTAACGCGCCGTCTCGCGTTCGAGGAAGGCATTGATGTCGTCGAAATCGCTTTCCTGCAGGGCGCGTATCGTCTCGGCCGCCTGCTGCGAGCCGTCGCCGTTGATCGGGATCACCACCACCTCCAGCGGACCGCGCCAGCTGCGCACCAGCGACTGTTCCAGCCAAGTCAGGCTGATGACCGCGGCCAGGATCCCCAGCAGGATCAGGATGCGAACGCGGCGGAATGTCATTCGCAGCCTGCCCGGCTCAATCCGCTTTCTGCATCGCCTCGCGGATCACCCGGAATATCTCGCGGAAGGCTTTCGGCGACTTGTTACGCGCCGCCTCGTCGCGGGCATTGCGGATGACTTGCCGCAAATGGGTGGCGTCGGTGTCGGGATATTTGTTGAGGAAAAGCGTCAGTGCCTCGTTGTCGGCGATGAGCTTGTCGCGCCATTTCTCGGCCTGGTGCAGCCTGGCGGTCTCCGCCGCCGACACGCCGTTGAAGGCGTCGAGCTGCGCCTGGATCGGCGCCGGGTCGATGCCGCGCATCAGCTTGCCGATGTATTGCTTTTGCCGGCGCAGCGCGCTGTTCTGGGTAATTTTGCGGCAGGCGGCCACCGCTGCGCGCAGATCGTCCGGCAGCTCGATGCGCTTGAATTGCGCGTCGGGCAGTTTGACCAGCAGCGTGCCCAGGTCCTGCAGGGCCTCGACCTCGCGCTTTTTCTGGCTCCTGCTGGGGCCGTCATAGACGTCATCAGGGTCAAATTCCAACTCGGCATCGGGGTCGATCAGTCGCACGGCAGGGCTTTCGGTTGCTGTTATTATCGACATTGTAGTTTCTGCCCATTCAAAACGTGCCGATTCGAATCCCATTGCGCCCCACTTTCCTTTTGTAAGCCGATATGTCCCGCTCCCAATTCAGCTATACCCGCGACCAGCTCATCGCCCTCTCCCGGATCGTCATCGAGCACGCTGCCCGGCAGGGCGCCACCGCCGCCGACACCGAGATTTCCGAGGGCGTCGGCCAGAACGTCAGCGTGCGCCAGGGTGAAATCGAGACCATCGAATACAACAAGGACAAGGGCGCCGGCGTCACCGTCTACATCGGCCAGCGGCGCGGCCATGCCTCGACCTCGGATTTGTCGGAAGCCGCGCTGAAGAGCGCGGTGGAAAAGGCGCTGACGATTGCCCGCTACACCGCCGAGGACGATGCTGCCGGCCTGCCCGACGCCGACCGGCTGGCGAAGGACGTGCCCGACCTCGACCTCTACCACCCGTGGCCGCTTTCCGTCGAAGAAGCCGCCGAACGTGCGCGCGCTTGCGAAGCGGCGGCGCTGGCGGTGGACAAGCGGTTAACCAACTCCGAAGGCGCCGGCGTCAGCCTGCACACCTCGCAGTTCATCTTTGCCAACAGCCTCGGCTTCTGCAACGGCTACGCCGGCTCGCGCCACGGCATGTCGGTCGCGGTGATCGGCGAGGAAAAGGGGGCGATGCAGCGCGACTACTGGTACACCAGCGCGCGCAACGCCGCCGATCTGGAATCCCCCGAGTCCGTTGGCCGCATCGCCGGCACCCGCACGGTGCGCCGGCTCAACGGCCGCAAACTCGACACCCGCACCTGCCCGGTGGTTTTCGAGGCGCAGATCGCCACCGGTCTGATCGGCAACTTCGTCGCCGCAGTCTCCGGCGGCAGTCTCTATCGCAAGTCGTCGTTCCTGCTCGACAGCCTCGGCCAGCAGGTGTTCGCCCCGCTGGTGACCATCCGCGAGCAGCCCTTCATTCCGGGCGGCCTCGGCAGCGCGCCGTTCGACAGCGAAGGCGTCGCCTGCCTCGAACGCGACATCGTCAAGGACGGCGTATTGCAAGGCTATTTCCTGTCGACCTACTCGGCGAAAAAGCTCGGCATGACGACGACCGGCAATGCCGGCGGCAGCCACAACCTCATCGTCACCCCCGGCGAACACGATCTCGACGGCCTGCTGAAGCAGATGGGTACCGGTCTCCTGGTCACCGAACTGCTCGGCCAAGGCGCCAACATGGTCACCGGCGACTACTCGCGCGGCGCCGCCGGCTTCTGGGTGGAAAACGGCGAAATCCAGTACCCGGTCGAGGAAGTCACCATCGCCGGCAACCTGGCCGACATGTTCAAGGGCATCGTCGCCATCGGCCGCGACATCGAACGGCGCGGCTCCAAGCAGGTCGGCTCCATCCTGATCGACAAGATGACGGTGGCGGGCAACTAAATGCCGGCAGCGCAGCGCTTTTTATTTGCGCTCGTTGCCATTCTCCTGCTCGCCGCCTGCGAGCGTGCGCCGACGCTGCCCAAACTCAATCCGCACGACGTCATCGTCGCCTTCGGCGACAGCCTCACCCACGGCACCGGTGCCACCAGCGACACCGCCTACCCGGCGGTGCTGGCAGCGCTGACCGGCCGCGAGGTGATCAATGCCGGCGTGCCCGGCGACACCACGACCACCGGCCTCGCGCGACTGCCCGAGGTGCTGGCCGAGCACCGGCCGCGGCTGGTGCTGCTGTGCCTTGGCGGCAACGACATGCTGAGAAAACACCCCGCTGCCACCACCGAGAACAACCTGCGCCTCTTGATACAGACCATCCGCGCCAGCGGCGCCGAGGTGGCGCTGATCGCGGTGCCGCAACCGAAGCTGTTCGGCGGCGCGCCGGATTTTTACGCACGCATCGCCGAAGACATGGGGCTGCCGTTGGAAGCCGACGTCTTCAACGACGTGCTGAAGGACCACCGCCTCAAGTCCGATCCCATCCACGCCAACGCCGCCGGCTACCGCGTGGTTGCCGAGCGGCTGGCCGAATTCCTGGTCGAGGCCGGCGCGCTGTGAAGGGCCTGCTCGCGCTGGCGCGCGCCATCGACGCGCTGACCGAGCGCGTCGGCCGCGTCGTCATCTGGCTGGTGCTGGTCGCCACGCTGATTTCGGCGGGCAACGCGCTCAGCCGCTATCTGCTCGGCGCAAGCTCCAATGCCTGGCTGGAAATCCAGTGGTATCTGTTCGGCGCGATGTTCCTGCTGGCCGCGGGCTACACGCTGAAGCACAACGGCCACGTGCGCATCGACATCTTCTACAACCGCCTCGGGCCGCGCGGACAGGCCTGGATCGACCTCGTCGGCGGCCTGCTGTTTTTGCTGCCGATGGCCGTGCTGCTGGCGTGGCTGGCATGGCCGATGTTCCATGAGGCCTGGATCACGCAGGAGCATTCGCCCGACGCCGGTGGCCTCGTGCGCTGGCCGGTCAAGCTGCTGCTGCCGGCGGGCTTCGGCCTGCTCGCGCTGCAGGGAGCGGCCGAGGTCATCAAGCGGATCGGGGTGCTGTCCGGGCACTTGGTGCTGCCGCGCGAAGCGCCGGAAGAGGAAGTCTGATGGACGTTGCCTCACTGGAATTGCTGGCGCCGCTGATGTTCCTCGGGCTCGTGCTCTTCCTGCTGCTGGGCTATCCGGTGGCGTTCGCGCTCGCCGCCAACGGCCTCCTGTTCGCCGGCATCGGCATCGCCGCAGGCCTGTTCGACGTCTCGCTGCTGCAGGCCCTGCCCGAGCGCGTCTACGGCATCGTCGCCAACCCCACGCTTCTGGCGATCCCCTTCTTCGCCTTCATGGGGCTGATCCTCGAACGCTCCGGCATGGCCGAGGACCTGCTCGACACCATCGGCCAGCTGTTCGGCTCGCTGCGCGGCGGCCTCGCGTACGCGGTGATCCTGGTCGGCGGCCTGCTTGCGGCCACCACCGGCGTGGTCGCCGCCACCGTCATCGCCATGGGCCTGATTTCGCTGCCGGTGATGCTGCGCTACGGCTACGACAAGCGGCTGGCGTCCGGCGTCATCGCCGCCTCCGGCACGCTGGCGCAGATCGTGCCGCCGTCACTGGTCTTGATCGTGCTGGCCGACCAGCTCGGCGCCTCGGTCGGCGCCATGTACAAGGGCGCCCTGGTCCCCGGCCTGGCGCTGGTCGGGCTGTATCTGCTCTATGTGTTCGGCGTGACGCTGTTCAGGCCGCACGCCGCGCCTGCCATGCCGGCGTCCGCGCGCACGCTCCATGGTTCAGCGCTGCTGCTGCGCGTGCTGACCACCCTGGTGCCGCCGCTGGTGCTGATCTTCCTGGTGCTCGGCACCATTTTTCTCGGCGTCGCCACCCCGACCGAGGGCGGCGCGATGGGCGCGGCCGGCGCGCTGCTGCTGGCGCTGGTGCGCGGGCGGCTCTCCCGCCTGCGCCTGACGCAGGCGATGGACAGCACCACGCGGCTGACCACCTTCGTCATTTTCATCCTGATCGGCTCGACCATCTTCACCCTGGTGTTTCGCGGGCTCGACGGCGACCTCTGGGTGGAGCACCTGTTCGACCAGCTGCCCGGCGGCGTGCTCGGCTTTCTCATCGTGGTCAACCTGATGGTATTCACGCTGGCGTTCTTCCTCGACTTCTTCGAGATCGCCTTCATCGTGGTGCCGCTGCTGGCGCCGATCGCCTACAAGCTCGGCATCGACCCGATCTGGTTCGGCGTCATGCTCGCGGTCAACATGCAGACCGCCTTCATGCACCCGCCCTTCGGCTTCGCCCTGTTCTACCTGAAGAGCGTCGCGCCGAAAGCCATCCGCACCGCCGACATCTACTGGGGCGCGATTCCCTTCCTGGCGATCCAGCTGTTCATGGTCGCGGTGGTGCTGGCCTTCCCGCAGGTGGTGCTGCGCGATCCGCCGCCGGACGCCAGCAGCGTCACCGAAATCCCCATCGACGTCGATCCCGACGCCTACTACCTGCCGGCCGAGTGGCGCTGAACCCCGGTTCGCCCCAGGTGAAAAACGTGAGAAAATGAACGACTTCGCGCATCGCCTGTCAGATGCACGTCAATTGCAAACCTTACTCTCCAGGGACCGAATCCATGAGCGAACTCATCATTGAAGACCTCGTCGCCGGCAGCGGCGCCACCGCCACCGCAGGGCAAACCGTGACCGTGCATTACACCGGCTGGCTCACCGACGGCAAGAAATTCGACTCCAGCGTCGACCGCAACGACCCGTTCGAATTCCGCCTCGGCGCAGGCCAGGTCATTTCGGGCTGGGACCAGGGCGTGGCCGGCATGCAGATCGGCGGCAAGCGCAAGCTCACCATCCCGCCGGAACTGGGCTACGGCTCCCGCGGTGCCGGCGGCGTGATTCCGCCGAACGCGACGCTGGTGTTCGAAGTGGAACTGCTGGAGCTTCGCTAACTCCATCCTTCAGTTTTCAACCAGGAGGGAACGGGATTAGCCACGCCGGCTGCCCTGTTCCCTCTTGTGCTTTTACAGACGGGTAAAATCCCCCCATGACACACGCCCTGTTTTCCCACCGCAAGCACTGGGCGGCCCGCCTCGGCACCGCCCCCTTCCTGCCGATGACGCGCGCCGAAATGACCGCGCTCGGCTGGGACGCGTGCGACATCATCCTGATCACGGGTGACGCCTACATCGACCATCCCAGCTTCGGCATGGCACTGGTGGGGCGACTGCTGGAAGCGCAGGGCTACCGGGTCGGCATCATCAGCCAGCCCGACTGGCACTCGGCCGACGCCTTCCGCGCGCTGGGCCAGCCGACGCTGTATTTCGGCGTCACCGCCGGCAACATGGATTCGATGGTCAACCGCTACACCTCCGAGCGCAAGACCCGCTCCGACGACGCCTACACGGCCAACGCCGAGCCCAACAAACGGCCCGACCGCGCGGTGACGGTCTACGCGCAGCGCTGCCGCGAGGCCTTCCCCGGCACCCCGGTGATCATCGGCTCGATCGAGGCCAGTCTTCGCCGCATCGCGCATTACGACTACTGGTCGGACACGGTGCGCCGCTCGGTGCTGCCGGACTCCAAGGCCGACCTCCTGATCTTCGGCAACGCCGAACGCGCGCTGCTGGACGTCACCCACCGCCTCGCCCGCGGCGAAAAGATCGGCGAAATCCGCGACGTGCGCGGCACCGGCTTCATGGTGGCGCGCGACTGGATACCGCCGACGCCGGAGGCGGGCGTTGAAGGCGGATCAAGCTGGATCGAAGTGCTGTCGACCGAGCTCGACACCCCCGGCGCCATCGACGCCCACGTCGACCCCTACGCGATGACGCCGGACGCGCAAGCGGCCGGCGGTGCTGCCGCCGCGGTGCCCGAGGGTACCGACACGATCAAGGCTGACACAATCAAGACAGCGCCGATCAGGATCATGTCCAAAACCGAGCGGATGGCCGCCCGCCAGGACGTGCGCGCGCGCACCGTAATCCGCCTGCCGGACTACGACCAGGTGAAGAACAATCCGTCGCTGTACGCCCACGCCTCGCGCGTGTTCCACCTCGAATCCAACCCCGGCAATGCCCGCGCGCTGCGGCAGGCGCACGGCGAGCGCGACGTCTGGCTCAATCCGCCGCCGATCCCGCTTTCCACCCCGGAGATGGACGCGGTGTACGACCTGCCCTATGCACGCGCGCCGCACCCGAGCTACGGCGACGCCAAGATTCCGGCGTGGGAGATGATCCGCTTTTCGGTCAACATCATGCGCGGCTGCTTCGGCGGCTGCACCTTCTGCTCGATCACCGAGCACGAAGGCCGCATCATCCAGAGCCGGAGCGAAGACTCGGTGATCCGCGAGATCGAGGCGATCCGCGACAAGACGCCCGGCTTCACCGGCGTGATTTCCGACCTCGGCGGGCCGACCGCCAACATGTACCGCATGGCGTGCAAGTCGGAAAAGATCGAGAAGGCCTGCCGACGGCTGTCCTGCGTGTTCCCCGACATCTGCGACAACCTCAACACCGACCACACGCCGCTGATCCACATGTACCGCCGTGCGCGCGCGCTGCCCGGGGTCAAGAAGATCCTGATCAGTTCGGGCCTGCGCTACGACCTCGCGGTGCGTTCGCCGGAATACGTGAAGGAACTGGTGCAGCATCACGTCGGCGGCTATCTGAAGATCGCGCCCGAGCACACCGAGTCCGGCCCGCTGTCGAAGATGATGAAACCCGGCATGGGCGCCTACGACCGCTTCAAGGACATGTTCGAGGCGGCCTCGCGTGCGGTCGGCAAGAAGCAGTACCTGATCCCCTACTTCATCGCGGCGCACCCCGGCACCACCGACGAGGACATGCTGAACCTCGCCATCTGGCTGAAGAAGAACGACTTCCGCCTCGACCAGGTGCAGACTTTCCTGCCGACGCCGATGGCGCTGGCGACGACCATGTACCACACCGAGAAGAACCCGCTGAAGAAGGTCCTCGGCGGCAAGGCGGAGACGGTGTCCGTCGTCAAGCAGGGCCGCACGCGGCGCCTGCACAAGGCCTTTCTGCGTTATCACGACGCGGAAAACTGGCCGCTGCTGCGCGAGGCCCTGAAGGAAATGGGCCGCGACGACCTGATCGGCAACAGCAAGAAGCACCTGATCCCGCTGTTCCAGCCCGCCGGCACCGGCAGGCAGCCGGAAGGCACGCGCACCCCGCGCGCCGAAGACGGCCGCGCCAAGCCCGGTGCAGCCAGGACAGGCGCGGGCAAACCCGGTTCAGCCAAACCCCACGCGGCCAAGTCCGCTCCGGCCAAGTCAGCCCAGCCCAAGCCGGGGGGCAAACCCGCGCCTGCCGACCGCGGCCGCCCGCCGCAAGTGCCCAAGCATCCGCATCATCAACCCATCGGGGCGAGGCGCCCCGCCCACACATGACCACGCCCAGCGACCTCCTCCGCGCCAAGCTCAACCTCGAAACCGCCCAGCTCGCCTGGCCCGAACTCGAACGCCACTTCGCGCGCGGCGACGTCATCAAGGTCGCCATTGGCGTGGACCTGATCGACGCCGCGCTGCACATGGCCGAGAACGATGCGGCGACCGTGCAGGCCTGGCTCGCCGACGGCCGCATCGCGCGCGCCGAATTGAGTGATGCCGAGGACTGGCATGCGCGCCAGCCGATGTTCTGGGCGGTGGTGGTGGCGCCCTGGGTGCTGGTGCAGGAAGTGGTGAAGGAACTGACGGCGTGATTCGCCTGAATGGCGCCCACAAAAAAGCCCGCAGAAGCGGGCTTTTTTGTGGGCGCAAACCGCTCAGGCGGTCAGGCTGTCCTTCACCCGCATCAGGCGCGCGCGCGCCTCGGTCGCCACGCCATGCACGGCCGGGTTGCTTACCAGCTTCTGCATGATGCCGGGGTCGAGGAAGGACACCGTCACCTTGCCGTCTTCCTCTTCGCGCACCACGACGTTGCACGGCAGCAGCATGCCAACGTCGGGTTCGGCGCCGATGGCCTGGTTTGCCAGCACCGGGTTGCAGGCGCCGAGGATGCGATAGGGGCGCATGTTGACGTCGATCTTGGCCTTCATGGTGGCTTTCACATCAATCTCGGTCAGCACGCCGAAGCCTTCGGTCTTCAGTGCGGCAGTGACCTTCTCCACGGCTGCGTCGAAGGGGCCACTGATCTGGGTGTCGAATCCGTATTCACTCATGTTGTTGCTCCTGGTTTGGATGATTTCAATGGTGTCATTTTACCTGCCCCTGCCCGTCAGGCGGCAGAAAAGCGTTCAGTCTTCCAGCGATTGCCGCTCCATCTTCCACCACAGTTGGTACACCGGGTCCGACCACAGCGACTTGATGTAGGCTACCACGTCCAGCATCGCCTGCTCGGAGAGCTTGCCATTCCAGGCCGGCATGTTGCCCTGCCCGCCGGGGCTGCCGTCGCGGACCGTTTCGAGCAGGTCCGCCGTGGGGTGGTGCCAGGCGTGGGCGCTGTCGTCGAGCGGCGGCGGCGGAAAGCGGCCGTCGGCGTCGCGGATGCGCCAGTCGCCGGGCGGGCCCTTGCCGTCGGTGCCATGGCACGCCATGCAGTGCTGTGTATAGACGGCCTGCCCGCGCGCGATCTGCTGTGCGTCCTGAAAGCGGTCAGGCGGGCCGGCGGCGATGCCGGAAGGCGGCCGTTCGCAGGCGGTCAGCGCCGCCACTACCGCCAGCAAGGCCCCTGCAAGATGCGTCTTCATTTTTTCATTGATCGGCTTTCGTGACAGGCAATGACCCGCACGATGCTCATTCGGTTCCGCCTGCGTCTTCGTTGGGCAGCACCCCGTCCAGCAGGCGCCGCATGTTGCGCCAGTGCGAGCCCTCCCAGTACACCCGCCCGCACGCATCGCAGGTGCTGAAATGATCGTAGAGTATCTGCACCCTGGGCGGCAGCCGATCCAGCACGCTGGCCTTGTCGACCGGGCGCAGTGGCGTATTGCAGTGCAGGCACAGGGTGAACGGCCGCGCGCTGCGCGCCAGATCCAGCCGCTCGACGATCTCGCGCAACTGCTGCTCGGACTTCAGGGCATGCACATAGCAGCCGTGCGTGACCGGGCGGCGCTTCAGCAACTCGCGGTCGCGCGTCAGCACGATGCGGCCGTCGTGCGCGCAGATGTCCACGATGGCGTCGTCGTGGTAGTGGTTGTCGTACAGCGTGTCGAACCCGAGCATGCGCAGCATGCGGGCGAGCCCGCCGAGGTGCGCGTCCGCCACGAAGCGCGGCTCGCGCAAGGGACGCTCGCGCAACCGCAGCAAGGGCGTCACGTCCAGCGCCTCGAAGCGGGGATACACCGCCACCCGGTCGCCGTCCTCGAGCTGCCGGCTGAAGTCCACCGACTCGCCATTGACCAGGATCAGCTCGACCTCGGTGTGCGGCACGCCGAGCGCCTCGATCATGTGCTTGGTGGTCGCCGCGCGCGCGCACGGCACCGCGAATTCCTGCTTGCGCCGGACCGGCGCGAGGAAATCGTTCAGTTCTTCATAGAAGCGGAAGGTGGCGGTGACCATTTGCCCGCTATTGTCGCCATTTGAAGCCGTGCGGAAAACCCGGGCGCGTCAGCCCGGAGCGACACGGGTTCTGCAAAAGCAAACGCCACCTCGACGGTGGCGTTTGCCTGGGATGCCGCAACAAATCAGTGTTGGCCTTTGGTCGGCTTGTCTGCTTTGGGCGGGGTGATGAACGATCCGACCGGAGCAACGACCTGCTTCGGCTTCTTGGGTTTTTTTACTTCCTTGTTTCCACGTACCTGGCCTTTAGCCATGGGGATTCTCCTTGCAACGACTTCATGAATACGGCTGGGTTTGCAGCAGCAAACACAACACAAAAGAATCATAGACCCTTACGCGAGAATGCGTGGCTTTATATTCACCCCCGATGGTGAACGAAAACCCCGCCGGGCGGTCGCCATCTCGCCCTGTCCCGACAGGTTCCATAGCGGGATTCCGTCACGCCGATCAGGCCTGCGCGCGCGCCAGATGACCGACGGCGAACTCGGTAAACAGGGCCACCTCATGCGCCTGCCAGGCGGCATCACGACCCAGTGCGCCGGCCAGCAAGGCTGCCACCCGGGGCGCGGCTTCGATGCTGGCACGTGCATCGAGCAGCAGCGCGCGGGTGCGCCGGGCGAGCACGTCCTGCACGCTGCGCGCCATTTCGTGCCGCGCCGCCCACACCACTTCGGCGCCGATGTAGGGCAGCCGCGGATGCAGGCGCGCGGCCCACGCCGGTCGGTCCTGCGCCAGCACCAGCAAGGCCGGGGCGTCCGATCCGTAGGATCGCAGCGGAGTCGGCAGGGCGTCGGTGGTGGCGCCGTGCAGCGGCAGGTCCGCGGTGCGGCAGGGGCGGGCGGGCAGCTGCGCTGCGCGCGCGGCGGCGTCAACGGTCTGCTCGGCCATCTCGCGGTAGGTCGTCCACTTGCCGCCGGTGATGCTGACCAGGCCGGACTCCTCGCGCAGCAGATGGTCGCGCGCCAGCGCGGAGGTGGCGTGGCCGCTGCCGGCGCGCACCAGCGGGCGCAGCCCGGCGAACACGCTCAGCACGTCCTGCCGGCGCGGCGCGTCCTGCAGGTAGCGCCCGGCGTGTTCGAGCAGGAAATCGATCTCCGCCGGTTGCGCGAGCGGTTCGGCCTCGGCATCCTCGACCGGCGTGTCGGTGGTACCGACCAGCAGCCGGTCCTGCCAGGGAATGATGAACAGCACCCGGCCGTCGTCGGTTTTCGGCACCATGATCGCGTTGCGGCCGGGCAGGAAGCGCCGGTCGAGCACGATGTGCGCGCCCTGGCTCGGTGCCACCACCGCGGCGGCGTCCGGTTCGGCCATGCGCCGGATCGAATCGCAGAACACGCCGGTGGCGTTGATCACCACGCGCGCGGGGATCTCGTACTCGGCACCGGTTTCGCGGTCGCGCGCCACCACGCCGGCCACCGGCGTGTCGGCGCCGCCCGTGCGCAGCAAGCCCGTCACCTGGCAGTAGTTGATCAAGGTGGCGCCATGATCCCAGGCGCTGGCCGCCAGGCAGACTGCAAGGCGGGCGTCGTCGAACTGGCCATCGTGATACAGCACGCCGCCGCGCAGATGCTCGCTGCGCAGCCCCGGCAGTTCGCGACGGGTTTCGGCCGCGTCGAGCCGGCGCGAGCGCCCCAGGCTGGCGCGCCCGGCGAGGCGTTCGTAGACGCCGAGGCCGAAGCCGTAGTACAGGCTTTCGCCGCGCTTGTAGGTGGGGATGATGAAGGGCTGTTCGCTCGCCAGGTGCGGCGCGTTGGCCAGCACGCGCCCGCGCTCGCGCAGCGCGCCCATCACCAGTTTCAGGTTGCCCTGGCGCAGGTAGCGCACGCCGCCGTGCAGCAGCTTGGTGCTGCGGCTGGAGGTGGCCTGGGCGAAGTCGTCGCGTTCGAGCAGCAAGGTTTCGTAGCCGCGCGTGGCGGCGTCGAGCGCGATGCCCAGGCCGGTGGCGCCGCCGCCGATCACGATCATGTCCCAGGGGGTGCGCCGCGCACTCAGGCGCGCAATGGCCTCGTCTCTATTCATGGATGTTCCTGTCATGGCTGCGCCCAGCCCTTGGAGCGGCCCACCGCGCGATCCCAGCCGCCACGCAGGTCGTCGACCTGCCCACGCCCCATCGAGGGCTCGAAAACGTGCTCGACCTGCCACTGCGCGGCGATCTCGTCGAGCCCGCTCCAGTAATTCACTGCAAGGCCGGCCAGATAGGCGGCACCCAGCGCGGTGGTCTCGGTAACCTTGGGGCGCAGCACCGGCACCCCCAGCAGGTCGGCCTGGAACTGCATCAGGGTGTCGTTGGCGGTGGCACCGCCGTCGACGCGCAGCTCGGTGAGCGTGAGGCCGGCGTCGGCCTGCATCGCAGTGATGAGGTCGGTCACCTGGTAGGCGATGGATTCCAGCGCGGCGCGCGCCAGATGGCCCGCCGTGGTGCCGCGTGTGATGCCGTGGATGGCGCCGCGCGCATACGGATCCCAGTGCGGCGCGCCGAGGCCGACGAACGCCGGCACCATATAGACCCCGCCATTGTCAGGCACGCTCGCCGCCAGGCTTTCCACTTCGGACGCGCTGCGGATGATGCCCAGGCCGTCGCGCAGCCATTGCACCACCGCGCCGGCGATGAAGATGCTGCCTTCGAGCGCATAGATCGGGCGCCCCGCGATGCGCCACGCCGTGGTGGTGATCAGGCGGTTGTGCGACGGAATCGGCGACTCGCCCGTGTTCATCAGCATGAAGCAGCCGGTGCCGTAGGTGTTCTTCACCATGCCGCGCCGGATGCAGGCCTGCCCGAGCAGGGCGGCGTGCTGGTCGCCCGCCACGCCCGCGATCGGAATGCGCCCGCCGCCCAGCAGGTCGGTGTCGCCATACACGGCGCTGGAGTCGCGCACCTCGGGCAGCATCGCGCGCGGCACCCCCATCACCGCGAGCAGCTCGTCGTCCCACGCCTGCTGCGTGATGTCGAACAGCAGCGTGCGCGAGGCGTTGGTCGCGTCGGTGACGTGCAGCGCGCCGCCGCTGAGCTTCCACAGCAGCCAGCTGTCGATGGTGCCGAACGCCAGCTCGCCCGCCTCCGCGCGGCGCCGCGCATCGGGCACATTGTCGAGAATCCAGCGCAACTTGGTGCCGGCAAGATACGCGTCGAGCACGAGACCCGTCTTGCGCTGGAACAGTGCTTCGTGGCCCGCCGCGCGCAGCTCGTCGCACAGGCCGGCGGTGCGCCGGTCCTGCCACACGATGGCGTTGTAGATGGGCTGCCCGCTGCGGCGGTCCCACACCACCGTGGTCTCGCGCTGGTTGGTGATGCCGATCGCGGCAATGTCGCGCCCCGACAGGCCGGCGCTCGTGATCGCCTCGGCGGCGACGCCACTCTGCGACGACCATATCTCGTTGGGGTCGTGTTCGACCCAGCCCGGCTGCGGAAAGATCTGCCGGAACTCCTTTTGCGCGATGGATTTGACCTGGCCCGCATGATCAAAAACGATCGCGCGGGAACTGGTGGTGCCTTGGTCGAGGGCAAGCACGTATTTCATCTTCATCTCCGGTTGTGAGCCGTGAGCGACCCTGGATTTCAAGCAGGCGGATGCACGTGTGCTGACAGTAATTCGATAGAAGCGTTGATGGATTCAGTGCATCCGTGACACGAGCATGTCGATGCCGCCTGGCGACAGAATGTCTAGGGTCATGCTAACACGCAGGATTTTGACGCCCCCTCGACGCGAGTGAGCCGCACATGATCAACGCAGGTAAAAAACACCAGCCGATAGCCATCGACCGGCTATATGAAGCAGGCTAAATCCGGCTCGCGGTCTGCCGCATCACGTTCGCCGCCAATTGCATCGCCCGCTTCACCGGCTGCGGCAGCGCCGCGCCGCCGTGCTCGACCGCGGTCTGCGCGTGCCGCGCTTCGTCGGTCTTCATCTGCTCGACGACAGCGCGGCTCTTGGCGTCGGCTTGCGGCAGTTGCTGCAGGTGACCGTCGAGATGCGCCTCGACCTGGCGCTCGGTTTCGGCGAGGAAGCCGAGGTTCCATTTGTCGCCCAGCATCCCGGCCACGACCCCCATGCCGAAGGCGCCGCCGAACCACAGCGGGTTCAACAGGCTCTTGCGGCCGCCGAGCTCAACGATGCGCTGCTCGCACCAGGCGAGATGGTCGGTCTCTTCGCGCGCGGCCTGTTCGAGCTCGGCACGCACTATCCCGTTCTTCGCGGTGAGCGCCTGACCGGCGTAGAGCGCCTGCGCGCACACTTCGCCGACGTGGTTGACGCGCATCAGCGCAGCGGCCTGTGCACGCTCGGCGTCGCTCAGTTCGGATTCCGGGCCGGTGCCGGGATACGGGCGGCCGGCGTGCGGGGTGGCGAAGACGGTGCGCAGGCCAAGGTCGAAGGTGATGATGAGTTGGTCGAGTCGATTCATGGCTATTTCACGTAGTAGTTGAAGTTGGCATAGGCCGCTTCGGCGACCTTGAACCACTGGAACTGGGTGTCGCGGAACAGCTTCCAGGGGCGGTAGATGGCGGCGAAATCGGGATTGGTCTTCGCCTCGGCTTCGTACAGTTCGAAGGTGGCGCGGCGTGCAGCGAGCATCACGTCCTTGGGGAAGGGATGCAGCTTGACGCCCTGCCCGGCCAGCCGCAGCATCGCGGGCGGATTCTTGGCGTCGTACTGCGCGAGCATCAGCTGGTTGGCCTCGGCGGTTGCGACCTCGAAGGCCTGGCGGTAGGCCTCGGGCAAGGCCTTCCACGCATCCTGGTTGACGTAGAAAGAGAGCTGCGGCCCGCCTTCCCACCAGCCCGGGTAGTAGTAGTGCTTGGCGATCCTGTGGAAACCCAGTTTTTCATCGTCGTACGGGCCCACCCATTCGGCGGCGTCGAGCGCGCCGCGTTCGAGCGCCGGGTAGATGTCGCCGCCGGGCAGGGTCTGCGGCACCGCGCCGAGCTTGGCCATGATCTGGCCGCCAATGCCGGGGATGCGCATTTTGAGGCCCTTGAGGTCTGCCATCGACTTGATCGGTTTCCTGAACCAGCCGCCCATCTGGGTGCCGGTGTTGCCGCCGGGGAACTGCACCACCTTGTATTTCGCGTAGAGCTTTCTCAGTGCCTCGATGCCGCCGCCGGCGTACATCCACGCGTTCTGCTGGCGCGCGGTGAGACCGAAGGGCATGGCAGTGTCGAAGGCGAGCGCGAGGTTCTTGCCGACGTAGTAGTAGCCCGCCGAATGGCCGCATTCTGCGGTGCCGTTGCCGACCGCATCGAGCACCTGCAGGCCGGGCACCAGTTCGCCGCCGGCGAAGACGCGTATCTGGAACTTTCCCCCTGTAAGCGCGGCGATCCGTTTCGACAAGGTTTCCGACGCGCCGTAGATGGTGTCGAGGCTTTTGGGGAAGCTCGACGCCAGCCGCCAGCGGATAGCGGGCAGCGTGCTCAATTCCACGGTCGCAGCCTGCGCCGCGCCCAAGGGCAGCATCGCGGCCACGCCGGCGCCAGTCAGAAAGTCTCGTCTTTGCATGATTTCACTCGGGTTTTGTCCGATTATACGAGCCGCTAGGAAAAACCGCCGCGTGTTAAAATCGCCGCTTTTCCAGCCCTGCCCCATTGCCATGTTCAACCGCCAAGACACCCTCGCCAAGACCGATCCCGACCTGTGGGCTGCGATCCAGAAAGAAGACCAGCGCCAGCAGGATCACATCGAGCTGATCGCGTCGGAAAACTACACCAGCCCGGCGGTGATGGAAGCGCAGGGCTCGCAGCTCACCAACAAGTACGCCGAAGGCTACCCTGGGAAGCGCTACTACGGCGGCTGCGAATACGTCGACATCGTCGAGCAGTTGGCGATCGACCGCGTCAAGGCGCTGTTCGGCGCCGAGGCCGCCAACGTGCAGCCCAACTCCGGCTCGCAGGCCAACCAGGCGGTGTTCATGGCTTTTT
>NCGX01000021.1 GCA_002256995.1 Hydrogenophilales bacterium 16-64-40 | reverse complement strand
CTGAAGCTGAGGCAAACTACTACAGGCAACTCGCCGAACAGGCCAAGTCAACGGCCTGCACTTAAACCAAATGGCCTCCACGAAACCCGGGGCGGTTCACAGTCGGGTTACTAAGCCTGAGGAGTTCTTCAATGGCTTGATCGTAGGTAAACGACATTTCTTGTTCTCCCAGTCTCAAATATCAAGGGTGATGGTGTAATTGGTATTGACCGAATACGTGCCGAAGTCCTTGTAGGCGATAAGCGCCTCTTCCAAATCAGCAAGAACTTCTTCACGACGATTTTGTAGGTGTGGTGGAAGGTCAATACCGCGCAACTTCCAGTGCGACCAGCCTGGCTCGCCACGCTCTCCCCTGTGTTCCATGAGAGCTAGCCAAACCACAACCAATTCACCGTGCCAACAAAAAATCCAAGTCGAATGATTCCTGGCTTCCTCACGCCCCCTATCCACACAGTGCAGATACATGTTGCGTTCGCGATCTATCGTCCAGGAGCGATCTATCGGGCCGCCAAAGCGCTTCGCGATATCTTTAATGCCGGTTCTTTCATAATCGGCTTCCGCGATGAACTCATTAACAAATCCCATGTCTTGCTCCTGTTGAAATTGTCCGTATTGCCTGTGGTTCTGACTTTTCTGACTGTCTAGGCTTGTGACCACGCTGTTATCCTCCATTCCTTGTCTTTTTGGTTAACCGGGAAATCAAGAACCCCGTTCATGTCCCGTCGTGCATTCCTTCGACCAAACTCCATATCAAGGCGATTGCATGTCGACTGGCTCGTAGCTACGCATCAGATCGTAGGGCGCGTGCTTTTCCACTTCGCGCTTCCACTTCTCATGGCGCCCTACGCGCAGTTTTTCGAGCTGGGGCTTAAATTCCTCAAACTGCCTGCGAGCTTCGTCGGTGAGGCCGACGATGCGCTTGGGATCGGACAGCACGAGGCAAAACCTTACGAAGTCCTTGGCCTGCGGGTCGATACCATTCACGGCCATGTAAGCGAGGGCTGCTTTTTCGCGTTCGCGACGTGTGCCGGTCAGGCGCTCACAATATTTGCGGTTTGAATCGGATATCTGAACCTCGCCCAGATAAGGGAGGCTGAGAAACCCGTATCGTGACAAAACAACATGATTGATCCCGCCCGGCTGAACGTGGATTTCAATGAAATCGACGTTCAACCAGTCAATGCGGTGTACAGCAAGACCCGCAGCCAACATGAGGGTATGTTTGCCTGGCGTGGTCTCGTATTCAAGCCAGGACTGAGGATAGTGGTAGGGGCCTTCGGGAAGCGTCCCCAGATAACGCATCTCTCCTGTGATATCAAAGACAGACACACCAAAAGGCCGATCGCGGTTAGGGCCACCAAGCTGAAAAAAGGCCCGAATGGTGCCGGGCTCATCTCTTGGAATATGAAAAGCACCAACGCGCACCTGGCCGCTCTGACTGGACGCGGGTGCCGTAAATACAGTCCCGCTGGTTTCGACAAGGGGAACAGTCTGGCAACCCGCCAAGAGTAGGGCCAACGACAACGCCAAGATTAGTTTTCTGAAGTCGAGATTCATTGTATGTTTCACGGCAAGCTGGAGTATCGGGTCACTGCTTGGATGTGGTGATTGGAATTAACGGCAACGAATAATTTCCGCCAGTCTGCAGAAACCCCAGCCGCTGCAAAAACCGGTTCATCTTTTCCAGTTCAACACCGCTGTTTACCCCCGCACTGAGTTCCACCGCACCCCGGTTCTCAGCCCATTTGCGGAAAGCGGCCAGCACGCGCAAGCCTGCGCCGCTCATGCGTTTTTCGGGTAGCACGTCGTAGTGGATGATGGTGGCGACGAGTTGATCGGAGAAGAAATGCTTTTCCACGCAGCCGATCAGCCCGCCGATGGGCTGGCCCTGGCTGTCTTCGGCCACGAAGAAACAGTGGGTGCCTTTTTCGTTCTGCCCGGTGTGGATAACCGCTCGAAGCTGGTCGGCCACCCGGCTTGGGTTGTAGTCGTATGCGCGAAAGCGGGTGAGTTCATGAAAGCGCTTGCCCATTTCCACAAACGTGGGCACATCTTCCAGGGTGGCGAAACGAATATTCATGGCTTGTGTCCTGTTTCTGCCGGGTCGTGCGCCAGGCCGACCACGGTGGGTTTGTCGCCGCCGATTTTCACCACTTCGTCCACGTGCAGGTTTTTGGGCAAGGCGTGGGTGATGAAAAGCATGGTGACCTTGCCGCGGAGCTGGTTGACGGTGGCAGCGAAGTGCTCGGCGGTTTGCGGATCGAGGGCACTGGTGGCTTCGTCAAAGATGAGAATCTTGGGGCGCTTGAGCAACGCGCGGGCGATGGCCAGCCGCTGGCGCTGGCCGCCGGACAAACAGACGGGGGTCAGGTCTAGCTAAGTAGTAAGTAGCACTTCGCATCATGTCGCGCCCCATTCGCATAGAGTTTCCTGCCGCCCTCAGTAAACCAGACGGGGGTCCGGACACTCGATGCATAAACAAATATGGCGTGGAATTTCCACGCCATATTGTTTCCCTGATTTGAAACTCGGCCAGGCGTTTCTGCGTCTGTCTCCGGCCATCGAGGCAATGGCCAGGGGCCGGTTTGTCTTATTTTTCGGTCAGTTTCTTGATCACCCCCGCCGCCCATTCGCGGCCGCCCAGCCCGAACGCCAGCGCAAGTGCCAGGCCGATCGCACCGAAGCCGATCTGGAAGGCGGCGGTCAGCAGCGTGGTGCCGATCGCCAGCTGTTCCAGCGCCACGAACACCACGAAAACGATGGTCGCGTATTCCGCCAGCGTGCTGATGGTGAGCGCGCCCTGCACGCCGATGTTGTTGAGGTAGGCGAACACCATGCTGTTGATGAAGCGCGCCATCAGCACGCCGAACACCAGCACCAGAATGGCGACGATGATGTTGGGGATGTAGAGCGCGATCTTGTTGAACAGTTCGGCCACCATGTGCAGGCCCAGGCTGTTGGCCACGGTGACGACGACGATGAAGATGACGATCCAGTAGGCCAGCTTGGCGAGCAGGCGCGACAGCGACAGGTCCAGATTGCCCTGCTTGAGAAAGGCTTCGATGCCGGTCTTTTCGGCCAGCCGGTCGAAGCGCAACAGATCCAGCAGCTTGGTGACCCCGGTGCGGGCAAGGTTGGCGAGCAGCCAGCCAACGAACAGCAGCAGCAGTGCCGCCAGTAATTGCGGTACAAAACTTGCCAGCTGTGTCCAGAACGTTGACAGGGAGGCGACGAAGACGTCGAGTTGTTGCTGCATGGCACGCTCCTTTTTACTGCTTGAAAAGAACCGATTATAGCGAATGGATCGGGATGGCTTTCCCGGCTTCCCGGCATCGGCAGGCTGACAATGACGCACGCCTGTTACAAGCAAGGCATTATGCATACACTGATTAAAAACCACGGCATTTCCAACCCATGTTTTCGCAGCCTGACCGCGCCCGATTTCTGCCGCTCGCCCATCTGCATGCGCTGGTGGCCCAGCTCATGCAGATGGGCTACCAATGCCTGGGGCCCGCGGTGGAGAACGGCGCCATCGTCATGCGTGAACTGGATGATCCGGCCGGCCTGCCGCGCGGATTGCAGGCCGAGCAGGCGCCGGGCCGCTACCGGCTGACGCGCGATCCGCATAACCGCTATTTCGCCTGGGCCAACGGCCCGCAGGCCATCAAGCCGCAGGCGTTCGCAGCGAAAGAATCGCTGTGGCGCGTGGAGCGCGACGATGCGGGGGCCCTGCAGTTCGCTGCGGTGGTGCCGGCCGCGCCGGCGCAGGCCATCATCGGCGTGCGCGCCTGCGATCTGGCGGCGCTGGCCTTGCAGGATGCGCATTTCCTGCCCGCAGGCCGACGCGATGCGCACTACGCTCAACGACGCGAACAGCTGTTTCTGGTTGCCGTGCAATGCGCGGAACCGGGCGCGACCTGTTTTTGCGCATCGACCGGCGACGGCCCGACCCCGACCGCGGGTTACGATCTGGCGCTGGCGGAACTGGCAGAGGGCTTCGTCGCGGTGGCGGGCAGCGCCAAGGGAAATGCGGTGCTGGACGCATTGAGCCTGTCGCCGGCCACGCCGCAGCAGATCGAAGCCGCCCGCCAGCAGGGGCAGGCCGCGGCTGCCGCCCAGACGCGCAGCCTGCCCGGGCGCAACCTGCGCGAGGCCTTGATGAGCCGGCTGGAACATCCGCGCTGGGACGAGGTGGCGGCGCGCTGCCTCGCCTGCGGCAACTGCACCGCGGTGTGTCCCACCTGCTTCTGCCATGCCGAGATCGACGAGCCCGCGCTCGACGGCGGGGCGAGCGAGCACGCACGCCAGTGGGACTCCTGCTTCGGCGAGGCACACGGCCATTTGCACGGCTTCGATGTGCGGTCCGACATCCGCACCCGCTACCGCCAGTGGCTGACCCACAAGCTGGCCACCTGGCATGACCAGTTCGGCCGCAGCGGCTGCGTCGGCTGCGGCCGCTGCATCGCCTGGTGCCCGGTGGGCATCGACCTGACCGAAGAAGTCGCCGCGTTGACGGCCAGCGAGGTCCAGCCATGAAAGCGCCGCACGCCATCGACGCCGGTCCCCCGCACGCCGCCAGCGTGGTGGCACGGACCCAGGAGTCGCCGACCATCTTCACCCTTGAGCTGCGCCTCGACGACGCGGCGGCGCAGGCCGCCTACCGCTTCGCGCCGGGGCAGTTCAACATGCTGTATCTCTACGGCGTCGGCGAGGTGCCGATTTCCATCATGTCCGACCCGGAGGCGCGCAACGGGATCGGCCACACCATCCGCGCGGTGGGACGCGTCACGCGGGGATTGGCGGCGCTGCAACCGGGCGACCGGGTGGGGCTGCGCGGTCCGTTCGGGCGCGGCTGGCCGCTGCAGGAAATGGGCGGCTGCGATGTGGTGCTGGTGACCGGGGGACTCGGCTGCGCGCCGGCGGTGTCGGTGATTCACTACGTGCTGCGGCGGCGCGAGCGCTTCGGCAAGCTGGTCATCATCCAGGGGGTGAAGCACGCCGACGACCTGATCTGGCGCGAGCAATACGACCACTGGGCGAAGTTGCCGGATACCCAGGTGCTGGTTGCGGCCGACGAGGGTGGCGCGCTGTGGCCCTGGCATGTCGGGCGCGTGACGGAATTGTTCGATCTCGCTCGCTTCAACCCGACGCGCGCGGTGGCGATGATGTGCGGGCCGGAAGGCATGATGCGCGTCGCCGCGGACAATCTGCTGGCGCGCGGCCTGCCCGAATCGCAGCTGTTTCTGAGCATGGAACGCAACATGCAGTGCGCGGTGGGGCGCTGCGGCCATTGCCAGCTCGGCGGCGCCTTCGTCTGCCGCGACGGCCCGGTGTTCAACTGGGGCGAGGTCAAGATCCTGCTGTCGCACCGGGGCTTCTGATGAATTCAGCGATCAACAATTCCATCAGGCCGCGCGTGGCGGTGCACAAGTTCAGTTCGTGCGACGGCTGCCAGTTGGCATTGCTCAACCTCGGCGAGGACCTGCTCGCGCTTGCCGAACGCGTCGATCTGGTGCACTTCGCCGAAGCCGGACCGCTCGACCCGGACACCGACGTGGATGTCGCCTTCGTCGAAGGCAGCGTGTCGACCCCGGAAGACATCGAGCGCATCCAGCACATCCGCCAGCACAGCCGCCTCTTGATTCCCATCGGCGCCTGCGCCACCGCAGGGGGCATCCAGGCCTTGCGCAACGGCGCCGACGGCGCGCAATGGGTGGCGCAGATTTACAGCCACCCCGAAGCGATCAGCAGCCTGGCGCAGTCGACGCCGATTGCCAGCCACGTGAAGGTCGACTTCGAACTGTGGGGCTGCCCGGTCAGCGGCCCGCAGATGCTGGCGGTGGTGAATGCCCTGCTGCTCGGGGTGGCGCCGCGCGACAACGCCGACAAGGTGTGCACCGAATGCAAGCGCCAGGGCCATGCCTGCGTGATGGTGAGCCGCGGCATCGCCTGCATGGGGCCGGTGACGCGGGCCGGCTGCGGCGCGCTGTGCCCCGGCCTCGGGCGCGACTGCTACGGCTGCTACGGTCCGGCGGAAAACGCCAACACCGACGCGCTGGCGGCGCAGTTCGCAAGCCTGGGGCTGGCGCCGCGCGACATCGTCCAGCGCTTCCAGTCGATCAACAGCCAGGCGCCGGTGTTTCTCGCGGCGGCCGACAAAATCAGGCTGCGCGGCGATGAGTGAGCAGAAGCGAACGGTTTCGATCCACGTTCCGGTGCTGGCGCGGGTGGAAGGCGAGGGCGCGCTCGACCTGCGCATCGACGACGGCGCCATCACCCAGCTGCGCCTGCGCATTTTCGAGCCGCCGCGCTTCTTCGAGAAGTTTCTGGAGGGCCGCCACTACACGGAAATCCCCGACATGGTGGCGCGCATCTGCGGCATCTGCCCGGTGGCCTATCAGGTCACCGCGGCGCAGGCGCTGGAGCAACTCTTCGGCGTCGAACTCGATCCGTGGGCGCGCGCCATGCGCCGGGTGTTCTATTGCGGCGAATGGATCCAGAGCCACAGCCTGCACATCCACCTGTTGGCCGCGCCGGATTTCTTCGACTGCAGCAGCGCCATCGAACTCGCGAAGATCGCGCCGGACGAAGTGCGCCGCGGCTTGCGCATCCAGGCACTCGGCAACGAACTGATGGAACTGTTCGGCGCGCGCTCGGTGCATCCGGTGGGCGTGCGCATCGGCGGCTTCCATGGCGCGCCGCCGCTTGCCCGCATTCGCGAGATCCGCGAAAAATTGCGCGCCGCCTTGCCCGAGGCGGAAGCGCTGATCCGCTGGGCGGCCAGCATCCACGTGTCGCAGGACGACCAGGCCTTCGTCTCGGTCGCGATGCGGCACCCGGTCGACTATGCCATCGAGCGCGGCCTGATCGGCGTCAGCGACGGGCTGCGGATCGAGGCGGACGCCTTCGACGCGCACTTCGCCGAGCAGCATCAGGCGCATTCCACCGCGCTGTTCAGCAGCTATCACGGCGAGCCCTATCTGGTCGGCCCGCTGGCGCGGCTCAATCTCAACCATGACCGCCTGCCCGAGCAGGTCAAGGCGCTGCTGGCCGAGACCGGTCTCGTACTGCCGAGCCGCAACCTGTTCCACAGCCTGGTCGCGCGTGCGGTGGAAATCCTGCTCGCCCTGCACGAAGCGCTGTGCCTGCTCGACGCCTACCGGGTGCCGGACTCGCCGTGGGTGCCGGTCAGCCCGCGCGCCGGCATCGCCACCGGCTGCACCGAGGCGCCGCGCGGCCTGTTGTGGCATCGCTACGAAATGGACGACGACGGCCGCGTGGTCAACGCCCGCATCGTGCCGCCGACCAGCCAGAACCAGGCGCGCATCGAGGAAGACTTGCGGCTGTCGCTGCTGAACTTCGGGCTCGACCGCCCGGATGACGCGCTGCGCCTGCATTGCGAAAAGGTCATCCGCAACTACGATCCCTGCATTTCCTGCGCCACCCATTTCCTGCGGATGAACGTCGAACGCGGATGAACAAAGTGCGCATCCTCGGCATCGGCTCGCCGTCGGGCGACGACCAGGCCGGCTGGCTGGTCGCCGATGCTTTGTCGGCCATGGGCGTCGACGCGTGCATCGACAGGCTGGATCGCCCGGGCGCCAACCTGATCCCCCTGCTAGAAGACACCGCCTGGGCCATCCTGATCGACGCCATGCAAAGTGGCAGCCCGATCGGTGACATACGCCGTTTTGGCACCGAGACGTGGCCTGCCTACAGCCAAGGGCTGTCCAGCCACGGGCTCGGGGTCATCGACGCCTTGTCACTGGCGCGCGAACTCGGCAGTCTGCCCTCGCGCATCGACCTGTACGGCATTGAAATCGGCCCGGTTGCGCCCGGAACAACGGCGGGAGACGATATTCAGGCCGCGGCGCGGCAACTCGCCCGGCACATTGCCGCCGACCTGGCGGCGTCCCGATAGCCGCCCGGTTTCCCTGCCTTCAGCAGGGTTGTTAATGCGCGGTCCTACCGCTAGATTTCAGGCCGACGCCGATGGGTCGGCCTATCCCCAAGCCGATTCAAGATTAGCCTGGTCAATGCCGCTTTAATAGATTACGTACCGAGAGCCGAGCCCCTGACATACGCGTGACTCGACAAATATTTAAGAAAATTTGGCTGCTTTGGCTGATGTCGACGGGCCTGGCATGGGCGGCATCGGATCCCTTGGTGGTGCGGGTCGGGGTGTTCGAGAACCCGCCGATCGTCAGTGCCCCCGCCGGGGCGCAACCCGAAGGCATCGCGATCGACATGCTGCGCTGGGTGGCGGACCGTGAAGGCTGGAAACTGGCGTTTGTGCCGGACGCGTTCGACAAACAGGTGGAACGCCTCGAACGGGGCGAGATCGATCTGCTGGTGGGCTTCGCCTATACCGAAGCGCGCGCAAGCCAGTTCAAGTTTTCCAAGCAGAGCCTGATCGGAAACTGGGGCATGGTGTTCCGGCATGCCGATGCCCGCATCGAATCGCTGCCTGACCTTAAAGGCAAGCGCGTCGCCTTGATGCGCAGCAGCACCCACGGCCAGGCTTTGGTCGAACTGGCGGCCCGTTTCGATGCCGCCTTCACGCCCGTGTATGTCGACACCTATCCCCAGGTAATGCAGGCGGTCGCACAGCGGCACGTCGACGCCGGGGCGGTCAACCGGGTGTTTGCCGCGCTGCATGCGCACGAGCCGGATGTGGTCGTAACGGCCATCGTATTCAATCCGGTTTTTGTGCACTATGCCGCGCCCAAGGCGGCCGATCCTGCAGTGTTGGCCGCACTTGACCATCATCTGGCCCAGCTCAAGGCTGACCAGCATTCCGCGTATTACGATTCCCTGCGCCGCTGGCTGGAAGCGACACCGCCGGATCGCTATGCCCGCTGGCTGCCGTGGGCCGTGGCAGGTGCGGCTGTCGTGCTGGGCCTGGCGTTGGCGATCGCGGCCTTCCTGCGCCGCCAGGTGCAGCGCCAGACGGGTGAGCTGCAGCGGCGTGCCGAAATGCTCCATGCCGAAATCCGCCAGCGCGAAGCGGCGCAGCAGCATCTGAAGCAGATTGCCTACTTCGACAGCCTGACCGGCTTGCCGAACCGTGAAGGATTCAGCAATACGCTGGCGCAGATGCTGACCGGCTTGCATGAAAACCATGAACGCCTGGCCTTGTTGTTCATCGATATCGACCGGCTGAAGAACATCAACGACGGGCTGGGGCACGGCGCCGGCGATCTGCTGCTCAAGCAGATCGCCGAACGCCTGCAGTCGGTATTGCGTGCAAACGACCACCTGAGCCGCTTCGGCGGCGACGAATTCGTGGTGATCGTTTCAGACATCGAGGCCACCTCGGATGCGGAACTGGTGGCCACCCGCCTATTGCGCAGCCTGGGCGAACCATTTCATATCGGTCCGACGCAGATCTACAGCAGCGCCAGCATCGGCATTGCGCTGTACCCCGAAGACGCCGATTCGGTCGACAGCCTGCTCAAGCATGCGGACACCGCCATGTACCAGGCCAAGGAGCTTGGCGGCAACCGCTTCCTCTTTTATCAGGCCCAGCAGACGACGCGCGTGGTCGAACGCCTGACGCTCGACACCCGTTTGCGCCAGGCGCTGGAGCGCGACGAACTCCTGTTGCACTACCAGCCGATCGTGGAACTGGGTAGCCGGCGCATGGTGGGGTTCGAGGCGTTGCTGCGCTGGGACGATCCGGAGCATGGCCTGGTGATGCCGGGCGCGTTCATTTCTTCTGCCGAGGACACCGGCCTGATCGTCCCGATCGGCGAGTGGGTCCTGGAAGCCGGGTGTGCCCAGTTGCGCGCCTGGCAGCAGCAGGGCAAGGCCGAAGGCATGACGCTGGCCATCAATGTGTCCACCCGCCAGTTCGAAGGGCAGCGTCTGGTGAAATCGGTCGAGCAGGCCTTGTCGCGCACCGGCCTCGCGCCGGCGTTTCTCGAGCTTGAGATTACCGAGAACGTGATGCTGATCATGAACGACGAGGTGCGCAGCAGCCTCGACCAGTTGCGCGGAATGGGCGTGCGCTTGTCGCTCGATGACTTCGGCACCGGCTATTCCAGCCTCAGCTATCTGAAGCAGCTGCCGTTCCATATCCTCAAGATGGACCAGTCGTTTGTGAGCAAGATTCCGGGGAGTACGGGCGACACCCAGATCGTCAGGACAATTCTGGCGCTGGCAAAAGGCCTGGAGCTGGAGGTGGTGGCCGAGGGGATCGAAACCCAGGCGCAGTACGATTTTCTGCGCGAGCATGGCTGCGAATTCGGCCAGGGGTATCTGATGAGCCGGCCGCAGCCGGCGGATGCGCTGGCGGGCATGCTCGACGCGCAGCGGCTGGGCGAAAAAACAGGCTAGCCGCTTACGGCAGGTCTTCGCGCCGCAGCATGAAGACGAACTGGTCGCCGCCCTCGGTGTCGAGCCAGGTGAAGGGCAGGTTGGGGTAGGCGGCTTCGAGTGCGTCGCGGTTGTGGCCGATTTCCACCACCAGCAGGCCGCCGGGATTGAGGTGGGCCCGGGCCGCAGCGAGGATCTGCCGCGTGGCGTCCAGGCCGTCCTCCCCCGAGCCCAGCGCCAGCGCCGGCTCCGCCTGGTATTCCGGCGGCAGCGCGGCCACCGATTCGGCGTTCACGTAGGGCGGGTTGCTGAGGATGACGTCATAGCTGCGGCCTGCCAGCGCCGCGAAGAGATCCGACTCGATCAGCTCGACGCGATCCGCGAGGCCATAGTCGGCGACGTTCTTCGCAGCGACGGCCAGCGCATCGACCGACAAATCCGCCGCATCGATTTTGGCATGGGGGAAGGCCAGCGCCGCCAGGATGGCGAGGCAGCCCGAGCCGGTGCAGAGATCGAGTGCGCGCGTCACTTCGTCCGGCGCTTCAATCCACGGCGCCAGCTGCTCGTGCAGCAGTTCGGCGATGAAGGAGCGCGGCACGATCACCCGCTCGTCGACATAGAAACGGTGTTCGCCCAGCCAGGCCTCGTTCGTCAGATACGCAGCCGGAATGCGCTCGCGCACTCGCCGCTCGATCACCGCCTGCACCTCCTCCGATTCGCCATGCGTCAGGCTGGCGTCGAGGAAAGGCTCCAGCCGCTCGAGCGGCAGGTGCAGGGTGTGCAGGACCAGGTAGGCCGCCTCGTCGAAGGCGTTGTCGGAGCCGTGGCCGAAAAACAGCTTGGCCTCGTTGAAGCGCGACACGGCGAAGCGCAGCCAGTCGCGCACGGTGATGAGGGATTCGGTGTCGTCGAAGTGTTTCATTTCATAAAGTCCATGGTCCACGAAGCAAAATTGTAGGAGGCCCCGCCCCCGGGCCGATGCCGTGAAGATCGCGACGGTGCGGAAATCGCGGCGAGGGCGCCGGAGCGTGGCTGTTGTCGACTTGTCGGCTTACAGCCACGGCCTACCCCTTGCGGGTGCTCCTACAACGCGCTTCGCAGACACCCATCAGGTCAGGAGTTTTTCCAGCGTTCTTTGATAAATCGTCGCCAGCCGCTCGATATCTTCCACCGCGACGTGCTCGTTCAGCTTGTGGATGCTGCTGTTCAACGGCCCGAACTCGACCACCTCGCGGCAGATATCGGCGATGAAGCGGCCGTCGGAGGTGCCGCCGCTGGTGGACAGCTCGGGGGTGAGGCCGGTGATTTCGTGGATCGCCTCGGCAAGCCTGTCGCACAGCGGGCCGCGCGGGGTGAGGAAGGGCTTGCCCGACAGGTTCCAGTCGATCTCGTAGTCGAGGCCGTGGCTGTCGAGGATTTCGTTCATGGCGTCCATCAGGCCTTCGGCGGTGCTGGCGGTGGAATAGCGGAAGTTGAACTGGATCTCGAGCTCGCCGGGGATGACGTTGCTGGCGCCGGTGCCGCCGTGGATGTTGGAAACCTGCCAGGTGGTCGGCGGGAACCAGGCATTGCCCTCGTCCCACATGGTGTCGGCGAGTTCGGCGATCGCCGGCGCGGCCAGATGGATCGGGTTCTTGGCCAGATGCGGGTAGGCGATGTGGCCCTGCACGCCCTTGACGCGCAGCGTGCCGGACAGCGAGCCGCGGCGGCCGTTCTTGATGGTGTCCCCAAATTCGGCGGCGCTGGTGGGCTCGCCGACGATGCAATAGTCGAGCATTTCATTGCGCGCCTTCAGCGTTTCGACCACACGCACGGTGCCGTCGGTGGCGGGGCCTTCCTCGTCCGAGGTGAGCAGGAAGGCGATCGAGCCGGTGTGCCAGGGATGCGCGGCGACGAAGCGTTCGGTGGCGGTGACGAAGGCGGCATCCGAGGTTTTCATGTCGGCGGCGCCGCGCGCGTAGAGCTGGCCGTCGCGTACCGTCGGCTCGAAAGGATCGGACAGCCATTGATCCAGCGGGCCGGTCGGCACCACGTCGGTGTGGCCGGCGAAGCAGACCACCGGCGGGGTCGTGCCCCTGCGCGCCCACAGGTTGTCGACGCCGTTGTGGCGATGGCGCTCGATGTGGAAGCCGAGCGCTTGCAGGCGCGCGGCGATGAGGTCGTGGCAGCCGGCGTCGTCGGGCGTCAGCGAGCGGCGTTTGAGCAGTTCGACTGCAAGCGCCACGGTCTCATTGGCGAGGACAAGATCCTCGAGCGTTTCATTGGCCATGCTGCGTCATGCTCCAAATAAGGTTTGGTACTGGTCTTCGGTGAAACCCAGATGATATGTCCCGTCGCGTTCCAGCAGCGGCCGCTTGATCACGCTGGGCTGCGAGATCATCAATGCAATCGCGCTGGCCTTGTCGCTGACGGCGGCCTTTTCCGCATCGGTGAGTTTGCGCCAGGTGGTGCCGCGCGTGTTGACGAGCGCCTGCCAGCCGGTTTGCGCAGCAACCTCGCGCAGCCATGCGGCATCGACGCCCTGTTTCTTGAAGTCGTGGAAGGCGACGTCGAGTGCGCGATCGGCCAGCCAGGCGCGCGCTTTTTTCACTGTGGTGCAGTTGGGAATGCCGTAGAGCTTCATGCCATTTGTGTCGTCCGCGGCGGAAACCTCCGCGCATGGACGTAAAATCGGGGAAGAAAACAAGCCGCGATTCTACCCGACCTGATGTTCCATCCCGATCATTCCCATTCTCCGCCACCGCCAATCGGCGAACCCAGCCTGCGTTCGATCGGCCGCCTGTTCCCCTATTTGTGGGAATTCCGCGGCCGCGTGCTGCTGGCGCTGGCGCTGCTGATCGGCGCCAAGCTGGCCTCGGTGGCCGTGCCGCTGGTGCTGAAGGAAATCATCGACGCGCTCGACAAGCCGCGCCCGGAAGTGGTGCTGCCGCTGGCCTTCATACTGGGCTACGGCATCCTGCGCTTTGCCAGCACCTCGTTTTCCGACCTGCGCGACGTGGTGTTTTCCAAGGTCACGCAGCGCGCGATGCGCCGCATCAGCATGGCGGTGTTCCAGCATCTACACGCGCTGTCGCTGCGCTTCCATCTCGAGCGGCAGACCGGCGGCATCACCCGCGACATCGAACGCGGTTCCAAGGCGATGTCGAGCCTGGTCGGCTATCTGCTGTTCCGCATCACCCCGACGCTGCTGGAAATTCTGATGGTGGCGGGCATCCTGTTCGTCAAGCTCGACTGGGTGTTCGGTCTCATCACCCTGGTGACGCTGGCGGCCTACATCGGCTTCACCATCACCATCACCGAGTGGCGTACCCAGTTCGTGCGGCGCGCCAATGCGCTGGATTCCGAGGCGTATGGCCGCGCCATCGACAGCCTGCTGAACTACGAGACGGTCAAGTACTTCGGCAACGATAAATACGAGGCGCGCCGCTACGACAACAGCCTGATCGAGTGGGAGAACATGGCGCTCAAATCGCAGCGCTCGCTGGGCATGCTCAATATCGCGCAGGCGGGGGTGATCGCCATCGGCGTCACCCTGATGGTGCTGCTCGCCGCCGACGGTGTGGTCAAGGGCACGCTGACGCTGGGCGACCTGGTGATGGTCAACGCCTTCCTGCTGCAGATGTTCCAGCCGCTGAGCTTTCTCGGCGTGATGTACCGCCAGATCAAGGAGTCGATCGCCGACGTCGAGCGCATGTTCGCGCTGCTGCACCGCCCGCGCGAAGTGGAGGACGCGCCGGATGCGCGTGAACTAACGGTCGTCGCCGGCGAGGTGAGATTCGAGCATGTCGATTTTGCCTACAATCCGGACCGCCCGATCCTGCACGACGTCAGCTTCACCATCCCGGCCGGCCACACCGTGGCGGCGGTGGGGTCCAGCGGCGCCGGCAAGTCGACCCTGGCGCGCCTGCTGTTCCGCTTCTACGACGTCGATTCCGGCCGCATCAGCATCGACGGCCAGGACATCCGCCAGGTGACGCAGGACAGCCTGCGCGCCGCCATCGGCGTGGTGCCGCAGGACACCGTGCTGTTCAACGACAGCATCTACTACAACATCGCCTACGGCCGGCCCGACGCGACGCGGGAAGAAGTCATCGAAGCTGCGCGCGCGGCGCACATCCTCGACTTCATCGAAATTTTGCCGCAGGGCTGGGACACGGTGGTGGGCGAGCGCGGACTGAAGCTCTCGGGCGGCGAGAAGCAGCGGGTGGCCATCGCCCGCACGCTGCTGAAAAACCCCGCCATCCTGATATTGGACGAGGCGACCTCGGCGCTCGACACCAAGACCGAAAAGGCCATCCAGGGCGAGCTGCTGGAAATTGCCAGAAGCCGCACCAGCCTCATCATCGCGCACCGCCTGTCCACCGTGGTTGAGGCCGACGAGATCCTGGTGATCGAGGCGGGGCGCATCGTCGAGCGCGGGCGGCATCTTGACCTGCTGGCAAAGAACGGCGTGTACGCCCACATGTGGGCACTGCAGCAGCAGGCCGAGGCCGAGGACAGTGCGGCCTGATGGAGAAGCTGCTGCAGCCCGGCGTGCCGCGCCGCGAGGTGTGGGCGTGGGCGATGTTCGACTTCGCCAACTCGGGCTACACCACGGTCGTCATCACTGCGGTGTTCGGCGCGTATTTTGTCGCCGTCGTCGCCGGCAATGCGCCGTGGGCGACCTTCGCCTGGACGTTGGCGCTGTCTGTTTCCTACGCGCTCGTCATGCTGACCGCGCCGCTGATCGGCGCCTGGGCCGACGCCCACGCCAGCAAGAAAAAGGGGCTGTGGCTGACCACGCTGGGCTGCGTCGGCTTTACCGCGGCGCTGTATCTCGCCGCGCCCGGCGCGCTGGCGCTGGCGATCGCAGCCTTGGTGCTGTCCAATTATTTCTTCGGCACCGGTGAAAACCTGATTGCCGCGTTTCTGCCCGAACTCGCACGGCCGCGCGCGCTCGGCCGGGTGTCGGGCTGGGGCTGGTCGCTGGGCTACGTCGGCGGGCTGGCATCGCTCGGCGCGAGCCTCGCGTATATCGGCTGGGCGCAGGGGCAAGGGCAGGGCGCGGCCGAATTCGTCCCGGTGGTGATGCTGATCACCGCCGCGATTTTTGCGCTGTCGAGCCTGCCCACGCTCCTGATGCTGCGCGAACGCGCCGTCCCGCTGCCCGCGCACATCCCGCGCACCGCCTGGCGGCAGGTGCGCTACACCCTCGGCCACCTGAGCCAGCTGCCCGACCTCAAGCGCTTTCTGGTCTGCACCGTGCTGTATCAAGCCGGGATACAGGCGGTCATCACGCTGGCGGCGATCTATGCCAGCCAGGTGTTTCAGTTCGATACGCAGCGGACCATTCTGCTGGTGCTGGTGGTCAACATCACCGCCGCCATCGGCGCGTTTGCATTTGGGCATGTGCAGGACCGCATCGGCCATGTGCGGGCGATTGCCCTGACGCTCGTCGGCTGGATTGCAATGGTGCTGTTCGCCTGGGCCGCGCCGGACGAACGCATGTTCTGGCTGGCGGCGAACCTGGCCGGGCTGTGCATGGGCGCGTCGCAATCGGCGGGGCGGGCGATGGTCGGCCTCCTGGCGCCGCCCGCGCACCAGGCTGAGTTCTTCGGCCTGTGGGGGCTGGCGGTGAAGTGCGCCTCGATCATCGGACCGCTGACCTACGGCGTCGCCACCTGGCTGACGGCGGGCGACCATCGTCAGGCCCTGCTGATTACCGGCGCCTGGTTCGTCGCCGGCCTGTGGGTGCTGCGCGGGATCCGCGCCGATCGCGGCCGCCGCGCGGCGCACCGCTTTATCCTGCAAGCCGAACATGGCTGATTTCCGCATCCTGCTCACCGACTGGGCGCACGAGCAGGCACGGCTGTCCCGCGTCCGGCGTGCGGTGTTCATCGACGAGCAGGGCGTGCCCGAGACGCTGGAATGGAACGCCGACGATGCCGGTGCCGTGCAGCTGCTCGCCGTCGACGATCAGGGGGAAGCCATCGGCTGCGCCCGCCTGCTGCCCGACGGTCATATCGGCCGCATGGCGGTGCTGCCGGCCTGGCGCGGCCGCGGCGTTGGACGTGCCTTGCTGGCGGCCGCGCTGGACGCGGCGCAGGCGCGTGGACACGCCCTTGTCCAGCTTGGCGCGCAAACCCACGCTGCTGCGTTTTACGCACGCGCAGGCTTTGTCGCCGTGGGGGCAGAATACGTAGAGGCGGGCATCCCACACGTAGTCATGCATAAAGAACTGGCTTGAGCGCAACATCATCAAGCGGATCAGGGCCATTGCATTGGCCAGTAAGAATTTACTGATAGAGTCCATCATGAATAATATTGGGTTCGCACAGGTTGCCAGGCCCCGCTGTCGCGACAGCGCGCCCGGTCTCAAGGATTCATGAACATCTCGCACATCACAATAGGGGTTAGCAAAAAAATGGCAAGACTCAGGGCAGGCATTGTTGGCGCGGGCATCGCCGGCGCCAATTGCGCGGGAACGCTCGCCGCAGCAGGCTGGGACGTGACGGTGTTCGACAAGGCCCGCGGCGCGGGGGGGCGTTTGTCGACCCGGCGCACCGAACAGGGCTGGGCCACGCTGGGCAGCCCATTTTTTTCGGCCAAGCGCGATCCCTTCCGCAGCCAGCTGCGCGACTGGGTGCGCCAGGGCTGGCTGGCCCCGGTGAGGGGCGATGTCCTGCAAGGGCGCGCCAACCTGCCGTGGTCGCAGGTGCAACTGCAAAACCATTACCGGCCTACCACCGAACCCGCGCAGCTGGTGCACCAGCTGCTGGGCAACGCGCGCCTGCACACCCAGGCACGTGTTGCCACCCTGCAGCCACGCACCATCACCCTGGAAGATGGCCAGGTGTTCGGCGATTTCGACTGCGTGATCTGCAGCCTGCCCATCCCGCAGGCCATTCCCCTGCTCGACGCGCTGCCGCTGCTGCGCGAACGCCTGGGCGAGGTGCGTTACCGCCCGATCTGGTCTTTCTTGATGCGCTGGGAAGGCGGCCCCAAGGCCGACGTCATCAAGTTCGATGACCATCTGCTCAGTGTGGCGGTGCGCCAGCCCGCCGACGGCCCCGGCCTGTGGGCGGTGCACAGTAGCCATGAATTTGCCGAAACCTACCTCGAGGCGTCGATCGAAGAAGCCAGCACCCGCGCAGCCTCGGCCCTGATGGGCTTGCTGGGGCTGCCGTGGCCGGTAGGGGTCGAGGCGACCCAGATGTGGCGCTACGCCCAGCCGGAATCGACAGTCGGCGGTTTCTGGCTGGGCGATCGCGAAAACCGGGTCGCGCTGATCGGCGACGGCATCGCCGGGGCGGGGGTCGAACGGGCGTGGGAAAGCGGCCTGCGGCTGGCGCAGGCGCTGATTCAGGCCAGGGAAGAACTGGTGATCTGAGGCGCTGGATACTTGGGGCCTTGGGTGATGCGCGCGGAGTGGCGTCCCGGCCAAAGACGAACAGCACCCAGCCCTAAAAAGCCAGGTCAGGCAATCACGTAGCGATCGCGTCCACTGACCTTCCCTTGGTAAAGCGCCAGATCGGCCCGCTTGACGACGCTAGACAGATCCTCCATTTCGCCGCCAATGACCTGGGTGCACAGTGATCGGATGGCGTCATGCATGGTCTGGTGCACCACTTCGACCCGGTGGGCGGCAGGTTCATCCAGCGCCACGAACTGGGCCCGGTTTTCCACGAACCAGGCGCCGAAACGGCACAGCGTGTGCGCCATGGGATCGAGCACATCCTCGCCGGGCGTCGCGTGCAGCACGGCGCAGCGCAGAATCCGGCGGGTCCAGTTCATATGCGCCTCGACCGCCGCATCGAGCTCGGCGACGAAGGGTTCGGTTTCGGCGGGCAGGTCAGTCATGCTCATGTTCCACAACCGGTTGTTGACCGGCCGTTATTCCGCAGGCTTTGCCGAAAATGCTAAACCTCGCGTACTACGCGAAATCCCAGATTGATGTCGAGCTCGCTTTCCAGCCGGCGGCGGCGGGCGGCCGCGCGACAGTCTTCGGGGCCATCGAACCAGGAACCACCCTTGGTGACGACGGCCTGCGGGCTGCCGGCCTGGGGGCGATCGGGCAGGCTCATATGGTCCCGGGTCCACGGGCTGGCGGTGAATTCCCACACGTTGCCAGGCATGTCGAAGAGGCCCCAGCGATTGGGGCGCAGCTTGCCTGCCTCCATCACGCCGCAGCGGGCCATGCGGCTGGTCACGGGCTGCGAACTTGGGGGGCGTGCTGCATCAAGATCTTTTCTGACGTTGTAGACGGCTTCGTCCGGGCCGATCTTGTCGCCGTGCGGGTAGGCCGTGGCCGCCCCTGCGCGGCAGGCATATTCCCATTCCAGCTCGGTGGGCAAGCGGTAGTGCTGGCCGGTTTCGCTGGACAGCCAGGCGCAGTAATCGAGCGCGTCGCTCTGCCGCACATCGATCACCGGCAAGCGGCCCGACAGCCACAGCAGTTCCTCGCGCGGCTGCCAGCCGCTGGCGCGGGCATAGGCCTCGAATTCTTCGGTGGTGACCGGAGTCACCCCGATGGCAAAGCTGCGCTCGATCAGTGCGGCTTTGCGCGGGCGCTCCTCATCGGGGGCCGCCTCCTCCGGCGCGGCGCCGTATTCGAAGGTGCCTGCGGGAATGATCGCGAGGCCCGGCGCTGCGCTGCCGTCGGACAGTGCGTCGTGAAAATTCACGTCCGGCAAGCCTGCCGCTTGCGCGGCCTGAGCCTGCAGCGCGATCAACTCAGCTTCGGACAGGGCAAACGTGTTGGGCGGTGCAATGGGGGTGCGGTCTGAATTCATCGGGATCGGAAGCGAACGGGGGGATTTGATTATGCCACTTCCCGGACGCGATCGATTCGGCGGATGGCAGCCCGCAACGCTGCCTACAAGGGTGCGGCCGCCTGCCGGGCAAGGCCGCGCATCAGCCACTTCAGCACCGGCAGGCGGGAATAGAGCTCCTCGCATTTATCGGCTCCCTTGAGAAAAGAGTGGGCCGGGCCTTGAGCAGGGATTCGATGGCCTGCACCATCGCCTTCGATTCCGGCTCGACCCGGCTGTCGAAGGACAGCGCGCGCGTGCCGCTGCGGTCGATCAGGTACTTGTGGAAGTTCCAGCTGGGCCGTTCGCCGGTCGCCTTCACCAAGCCTTGGTGCAGGGGATTGGCGTTGGCCGCGGTGACGCCGACCTTGGAAAACAGCGGGAAATCGATCTGGTAGTTGGTCTCGCAGAAGTCCTTGATCTTGGTGTTGCTGCCGGGCTCCTGGCCGCCGAAATCGTTGGCCGGGAAGCCCAGCACCACCAGTCCCTGCTTGCCGTATTTGTCGTGCAGCGCCTGCAATCCCTTGTACTGGCCGGTGTAGCCGCACTGGCTGGCCGTGTTGACCACCAGCACCACCTTGCCGGCGTAGGCGCACAGATTCTGCATCGTGCCGTCGATGTCCTTCAGCGTGTGGTCGAGCAGGGGCGGGCAGGCGGGCGCGGCGTGGACGCTGGCGCTCAGCACCAGCGCGGACAAAAAGAGGGCGGGTTTCATGTGCGGATCACCTTGTTCGACGGGCAGGCTGCGTGGAGGGGCGGCCACGGCGTCAAGCCGATCCGCAAACCGATCGACGGCGTCTGCCTGGTGCCCGAATTCAAGGACCTGTTCGACTGCCTGTCCGGCTGGCGGAGCGCAAAGGAGAGCAAGCCGGCCGTTTGAAACTAAAATGGCATCCGTTCCGTCAACTATGACGTACCGGCTCGTGTCTTGACCCTCCACGCCCCCCAACCGACATGCTCTACATCGACCTTTTCAAATCCCTCGAACGCGCCCGCTGGAACATGGAAACCGACATTCCGTGGGACACGTTCGACGCCGGCAGGCTCACCGACGAGCAGGCGCTGACGATCAAGATGAACGCCATCACCGAGTGGGCGGCGTTACCCGCAACTGAAATGTTCCTGCGCGACTTCGTGCACGACAGCGACTTCTCCGCCTTCATGTCGATCTGGTTCTACGAGGAGCAGAAACACGCGCTGGTGCTGATGGAGTACCTGCGCCGCTTCAAGCCCGAATTCGCGCCCACCGAGGAAGAACTGCACGCGATCCGCTTCCCGTTCGACCCGGCGCCACCGATGGAAACCCTGATGCTGCATTTCTGCGGCGAAGTGCGCCTCACTCAGTGGTACAAGCGCGCCTCGGAATGGCACACCGAGCCGGTGATCAAGTTCATCTACGAAACCATTTCGAGGGACGAGGGCCGACACGGCGGCGCCTACCTGCAATACATGAAGCGCGCGCTGAAGCAGGGCGGGCCGGGCGTGGCCGCCGCGTTCGCCAAGATCGGCTTCCTGATGGCGTCGAGCCAGCGCGCCGACAAGGCGCTGCATCCAACCAACCTGCACGTCAACGAAGCCTTGTTCCCGCAGGACACCATCCAGTCGCGCCTGCCCAATCCGGAATGGCTCGAACACTGGCTCGACGAGCAGATCTGCTTCGACGAAACCTGGGAAAACAAGGTGGTGGGCGGCATTCTTCGCAACCTGTCGAGCCTGCTGGGCCAGCCCTTCGAGAACGTGCGCGAACTCAACAAGTACCGGAAGCAGATGCTGGCGGCCGCTGCCTGAGGCCCGCACAGCCACCCGTCAGGCCAGCCAGGTGCTGGCCTTTTTTGCGGCACCCGCTGATTTGAACGTTTTTCCAGGAATGACCCATGCGCACCGATACCCCGAACACCATCTTCCTCAGTGACTACACGGTCCCCGCCTGGCAAGTCGACACGGTCGATCTCCACGTTGCGATCCATCCGGGCCACGCCGAAGTCCGCGCCCGGCTGGCCTGCCGGCGCAACCCGCAGGGGGCCGGCGGCGCCCTGGTGCTAAACGGCGAGGCGCTCGCCTTGCAGGCGGTCAGCCTCGACGGCGACGCGCTCGATCCCGCGCGCTATAGCGTTGGCGACGACACGCTGAGTATTGCCGGCCCGCTGCCGGATGCCTTCGTGCTCGAAACCGTGGTGCGCATCGAGCCGGACGCGAACACCCAGCTCTCCGGCCTGTATCGTTCCAAGGACGGCTACTTCTCGCAATGCGAGGCCCAGGGCTTTCGCCGCATCACCTTCTTCCCCGACCGTCCCGACGTGATGGCGCGCTTCACCTGCATTGTCGAGGCCGAGCGCGAGCGCTTCCCGCAGCTGCTGTCGAACGGCAATCTGGTTGCCTCCGGCCCCTGCGAGGACGACGCCTCGCGCCACTGGGCGCGCTGGGAAGACCCGTTCCCCAAGCCGGCCTACCTGTTCGCGCTGGTCGCCGCCAAGCTGGACATGCTGGAGGATGAATTCGTTACCGGGTCGGGCCGCAAGGTGCGGCTGGCGATCTACGTCGAACCGGGCAAGCTCGACCAGTGCGGCCACGCCATGGCGGCGCTGAAGAAATCGATGCGCTGGGACGAGCAACGCTTCGGCCTCGAAATGGACCTCGACCACTACATGATCGTCGCGGTGGGCGACTTCAACATGGGGGCGATGGAGAACAAGGGCCTCAACATCTTCAACACCAAGTACGTGCTGGCGCGCCCCGACACCGCGACCGACGCCGACTACCAGGCCATCGACCGCGTCGTCGCCCACGAGTATTTCCACAACTGGACCGGCAACCGCGTCACCTGCCGCGACTGGTTCCAGCTGTCGCTGAAGGAGGGCCTCACCGTCTTTCGCGACCAGGAATTCGGCGCCGATACGCATTCGCGCGCGGTCACCCGCATTCAGGAAGTGCGCGCCCTGCGCGTCGGCCAGTTCCCCGAGGATGCCGGTCCGATGGCGCATCCGGTGCGCCCCGCCTCCTACGCCGAGATCAACAACTTCTACACCGCCACCGTGTACAACAAGGGCGCCGAAGTCGTGCGGATGATCCACACCCTGCTCGGGCGCGCGGGGTTTCGCGCCGGCATGGATCTGTATTTCAAGCGCCACGACGGCCAGGCCGTCACCTGCGAGGACTTTGTTTCCGCGATGCAGGATGCCTCCGGCGTCGACCTCGCCCAGTTCCGCCGCTGGTACGCCCGCGCCGGCACGCCGCGCCTGAAAGCCGAGGGCAACTGGGACGCCGCGGCCCGGCGCTACACCCTGACCCTCACGCAAAGCCTCGCGCCGACCGCCTACGAGCAGCGCCTCAAGGATGCGGGCATGCCGATCGTCGAAGGCCCGCTGCACATTCCGGTTGCGCTGGGCCTGGTGCTGCCCGACGGCAGCGACGCGCCGCTGCGTCTGGCCGGCGAGTCCGCACCGCAGGGCAGCACACGCGTGCTGTCGCTCACTGCTGCCAGCCAAACCTTCGTATTCGAGGACATCCCGGCCGCGCCGGTCGCCTCGCTGCTGCGCGACTTTTCCGCGCCGGTGCAGTTGGATTTCGAACAAACCGACGCCGAGCTTGCTCACCTGATGGCGCATGACGCCGATGCATTCAACCGCTGGGAGGCGGGCCAGCGCCTCGCTACCCGCGTCCTGCTCGCCGGCATCGCGGCCGGCGGCGAGGGCACCCGCTGGATTCCGGCGGACTTCGTCGCCGCCTGCGGCCGCGTGCTCGACGCCGGCCTCGTTCTCGACCCCGCACTCGCCGCCGAAGCGCTGGTGCTGCCGGCCGAGCAGGTGCTGGCCGAAGAAGTGGCCGGCCGTGGCGAAGCCATCGACCCCGAGGCGATCCATCGCGCCCGCGTCAACCTGCGCCGCCACCTCGCCATCCAACTGCGCGATCGCTTCGAGGCCGTGTGGCGCGCGCTCGCGCCGGCCGAACCCTACGCCCCGGACGGTGCCCAGGTCGGCCGCCGCGCCTTGCGCAACCTCTGCCTCGGCTACCTCGCCGAAAGCGACGACGCCTATTTGCGCGCCGCCGTGTTGCCGCGCCTGCTGGCGCAGTTCGAAGCCGGCGGCAACATGACCGACGTCATCGCGGCGCTAGGCACGCTGGCCAACCTCGGTCTGCCCGAACGCGACACTGCCTTGGCGGCGTTTTACGCGCGCTGGCAGGACGAGGCGCTGGTGGTCGACAAGTGGCTGCAGGTGCAGGCAACGTCGCGCCTGCCCGGCACCGCGGCGCGGGTGCGCGAACTGATGCGGCACCCGGCCTTCGACCTGAGGAATCCGAACAAGGTCTATGCGCTGGTGCGCAGCTTTTGCGGCGCCAACCCGCGCCACTTCCACGCGGCCGACGGCAGCGGCTACGCGCTGGCGGCCGACGTCATCATCGAGCTGCAGGCGATCAACCCGCAGGTGGCGTCGCGCCTGGCGCGCAGCTTCGACCGCTGGCGCCAGTTCGATGCCGTGCACCAGGGCCACGCCCGCGCCGCGCTGGAGCGGATCGCGGCCTGCGATCCACTGGCGAAAGACGTCGCCGAAGTCGTCGGCAACGCCCTGAAGTAGGCCAAACGGCCAGACGCCTTGCCGGGCGCGGCTTCCCGCTCAACTTGGCCGCGTTTTAGCCGCTATTGGGGCGGGGCATATCAAAAGCACGCACCGGCAAGGGACCTTCTTTGAACCGTTTAACCGCAAAACTCGTGCAGGGAGTTTCCCGGCTCGCCTTCTGGCGCAAGCCGGCTGCGGCGTTCCCGGAACAGCCGGAAACGCCTGCCGCGGAAGCGTCGACGGAGGTGCCGCCCGAGGCGGAACAAGCAGCCGCCGCTGACACCGCCGAGCCGCAGGCCGGCCGTTTCGAGCGCCTGAAACAGCTTTTGAACCTGGGCCGCAAATCGATTGCTGAACAGCCCGTGGCGCCGGATCCGGCCTCGCTTGCTGAAGCGCCCGCCCGGGAACTGGCCGATGAAAATGCCACCGAGGCAGCGCCTGCACCCAAGCTTTCTGTGCTGGCGCGGCTGAAAACCACTTTTCGCAGGCAGACCAAGCCGGACGCGCTCGAGGCCGACGAGTCGATCCCCGGCGCGGAACTGAACCGGGACGCGACAGCCTTCAGCGAAGACGAATCCGACAGCGATGAGGACACGGCACCGCCCGGCCGCATCCGGCGTGTGCTTGCCACGCTGTCGAACAAATGGGTATGGATACCGGGTGCCAGCGCCATGCTGCTGGTGCTGATCGGCGCGATGGCTGTGATGCTGCTGCAGTCGGCGCAGGAGAAAAAACACCTCCAGGCGGAATTGCTGGCGACGCAAAAGAAACTCGAACAGAAGGGCACCGTGAAAGAGGCGGCAGCAAAGGAAAACGCCGGACCGTCAGACGCTCCTGCTTTTGCAGCAATCGGCAGCGCGGCTGCCGGCAGCCGTCCCGGCATCGACGCTGGAGACTGTCAGGTGAGCGACAAGGCAAGCGTTAGTCAGAACCTGAAGAACTGCATCGACAGTTTCAACCGCTCCATGGCGGGGTCGCGCTGATCGGTCGACTCGCAAGGTCTTGGGGATGGGCGGGAGCAGGCGAGTCGGGCCGGTGTCCTGCCCAGGGTCCGGTTTCTATTGACCTTCCAGCTCGGACAGGGCTTTCAATGTCGCGTTGAAAGACACCTCGCTGTTTTTCACGAAACACACCACATTCGCGATCGTGCAGATGGACAGCCCGTCGCCCATCATCATCCATCCCCGCGGCGGCCAGCCAGCCTTGCCGGAAATGGTCGTGAGGACATCGCTGCCGTGATGCAGGATGCGTCCATTGGCATAACACAACTCCGCAGCAAGGTCAGTATGCAGCGGATCGATCTCGCCTGCCGCCTCCATCAGGGTGCCGTCATCATAAAAGCGCAGGGCTGCGACCACGCCCTTGATCTCAAGCAGACTCGCCAGATCCGTCATGGTCTATCCCCTCTTGTGAACACCGTCGCCTTCGGGACGCGTCGATTTCGCCTGCCGTCTGGATTGCTTCGCTGCATGCGCAATGGCAAACGATGAATGATCCAGCGTTTCTCTAGGCATTTTCATTGAAGAGCCGGTAAGCCTGGTCGTAGTCGAAAACCGGACCGCGTCCGAGTACAGCTTTTCCGTCCATTCCCATCATCACATGGTCGAGACTCAGGAAGGCAAAGCCGCGTTCGGGCAGAAAGCCCTGCTGGCCGGTATGCTTCGCCCAGCCCGTGGCCTGCATGCGATAGATGGCCATGTTGGCGGCGCACATCTGCGCGACGATTTCGGCGAAATCCGGCTCCAGTTCGCCGCGCATGTCGCCCAGCTCGCCTGCGCAGGAAAATTCGATTGCGCCATAAGCGCCCGGCAATTGCATGAGTTGATCCAGGGTCGGCATGTCATCCTCCTTTTATTCGGTTTTGTTGACCTCGACGCCCGCAGCCGTGCGCATGGCCGAGAACACCACATCGAAGGACGTTGCCGGTGTCTGCACAATGCACATGCTGTCTTCCACCGCGACGATGGCGCTCCCCGGCCCCCAGGCCGCCCAGCCGTAACAGCCTGCCCACCCGGGTTCCCCGGTCAAGCGCTCCAGCAGCAGCCCCTGCATTTCCATCGTTAGCGTAATGGCGGAACACAAGCCTGCCAGCCCGGCCGCCTCGCTGGCAGGGTAAGGGCCTTCGAACTCTTCCAGAAATCCCTTGCGGGAAAAGAGGCCCGCGGCAACCATGCCAGGCAGCTCGAGCAATTCGGATGATCGTGACATAGGAATCCTCAGTGGTTTGTAGATCGACAGGCTGGGTAAACTTGCCGGTTAGCGCGGCGAGTAGGTCATGCAGTTGACCTCCTGACCTGCCGGGGCCACGCGGATACTGTCCGTCGTGCACTCCAGATCCTCGTTGAATGTGCAGTTGGTGGATTTGCAGGCGCCGATCCCCGCCGTTCGGGTGGCCGCCTTGGTGTGGCCCGAAGCCGAAAAAAAGGTGTCGCAGCCTGCATGCAGGCTATTGCCCACGGTGATCGCCTTGGCGTGGCAGTTCATGCCGACGTTGTAGGCGCATTCGCTCGCCAGGCATTCGGATACGATCGGCATGTCGATGGTCATGTGTTTCATGGGAGACCTCCTTGAAACGTGGAGTGCATGAAATCCAGCGGGCACGCGGCGTGCAAGACGTGCACCTGATTGCGTGCGGTCGGCTGGAGCCGGTATTGGTAACCGCGCCGCCTCGAAGTGCAACGGCCCGATCCGGACGCGCACATGAGGCCGCTGGCTTTGCGTCACCGCCTTGCGGCGGCTTTGCTATTTAACGATACAAGTATGTTTTAGACCTTCTCGCGCGTGTTGCAAGCAAGGCACCCGCGACACGCAGCGCCCGTGGTTCAACACGATCGATGCCCGAGAGAAGAGCGTCGCGCGGCACCGTATCGAAAGCAATGCGAAGGCGCTTGCTAGAGCCCGACCAGGTTCGCGTGAAGGCCTTGTGCTTGAACTATGTTCAAGAGATTGCCGGAAGTCGTGCACGCCGGGTTGTAGGTCACCATCAGCAGATGGGGATTCGAACTGCAGGCGCTGATGACACAGGCGTCGGTCCGCAGCACCTCTTCCAGCTCGTTCATTCGCTCGGCGGGAACCGTCTCGTTTACATGGACGATCATGTCAACAATATCCATGGTTTACCTCCTGGACCCCGGGCAGACGGATTGACAAAAGGCCGGGGATGCCACTTACCTTAGCAAACGATGCGCGTTTTTAAAGTGCGCACCGCGCGGCCCGGCGGGGCGTGTTGCGGGCGCTGACGATTTGTTCAATGCGGAATTTCGTCGGCCTTCACGGGCTGAAGGGGGGCCTGGTTTTCGTCGAGGCGGGCGGATCTGACCTGGATCACGGTTCCCTCGCGGCGCGGGTCGGCAGCGCCGTGATGGGTGCCGGACGCGAGGTCGATGACAATCGCCTGTACCGACCCGATCGTAGCCTGGCAGCCGTCGGTTCCCGCGTCGCCCAATCCCGCATGCCCCCAGTCGCGCAGGGCATCCTGCGCGGCGACGCTGAAACGAGGCTGCATGAAAGTCGCGCCACCTTCGCACTGCACCGGGCCGGCTGCGTGGGTGACCGACAGGCGCGGGGCGTCGATGGCCTGCTGCAGGCTCATGCCGTGGTCGATCAGGTTGAGCGTGACGTTGAGCACGGAGTTGATGATGGTGGCGCCGCCGGGCGAGCCGTAGGCGGCAACCGGCTTGCCGTTTTTGAACAGCAGCGTCGGCGCCATGCTGGAGCGCGGGCGCTTGTGCGGGGCGACGTCGTTGGCGCCTGGGTTGCTTGCGGAGGCGTCGGCGGCGGGCAGGAAGTTGAAATCGGTCAGCTCATTGTTGAGCAGAAAGCCATAGCCCGGCACGGTGATGCCGGATCCCCAGGTGTATTCGATGGTGCTGGTGTAGCTCACCACGTTGCCCCAGCGATCGACGATGGAAAAATGCGTGGTGTGGGGGCTTTCCTGCGGGGTGCGCGACGGTTGCGGCCGCACGGTGACAGATGCATCCCAGGGCAGGGGGTCGCCCGCCTGCGGCGGATCCATGCGGCGGTCCGGCTGGATCAAAGCGGCGCGGGTTGCCAGATAGTCCGGATGCAGCAGGCCCTGTCGCGGCAGCGGCGCGGCATCGTCGTCGCCGATCCACAGCGCGCGGTCGGCGAAGGCCAGGCGCATCGCCTCGATCATCGCGTGCAGGGTTTTCGGGCTGCCGAACCCATAGCCCTGCGCGGCGTCGCCGAGCGGAAAGCGCTCCAAGAGGCCCAGCATCTGCAGCACGGTAAGGCCGCCGGAAGAGGGCGGGGGCATGCCGACGAGCGTCCAGCCGCGATATTGCCCGACCAGGGGGTCGCGGATCGCGACCTCGTACTGCGCGAGATCGGCCAGCGTCATGCGACCTGTTCCGGTTGCGCCCAGTTCGCTGCGCGTGCGCTGCTGCGCCCTGACGATCGACCGTGCGAGGGCGCCGCGATAGAAGGCATCCGGCCCCCGGGCGGCGATGCGTTTGAGGGTTCGGGCGAGCGCGGGCTGCACCAGCCAGTCGCCTTCTGCGAGCGGCACGCCGCCGGGGCGGAAGATCGCCGCGGTTTCGGGATGAATCCGGGTGCGGCCGCCGTCGTTTGCGATGTCGGCGGCAAGGAAGCGGTTGACGCGAACGCCGTGTTCGGCGAGCTCGATCGCGGGCGCCAGCGTATCCGCCAGCGTCTTCGTGCCCCAGCGGGTGAGCGCGGTGTCGACGCCGCGCAGCGTGCCCGGCACGCCCACCGCAAGGCCGCTGGTCGAAGCGAGCGGAAAGGGCATCGGCAAGCCGTCCGGCGCGAACATGTCGGCGCTGGCCGCAGCTGGCGCGCGTTCGCGCGAATCGACGATGAAGGTCTCGCCGGTTTTTGCCAGATGGATCAGCATGAAACCGCCGCCGCCGATGCCGGACGACTGCGGCTCGACCACGTTCAACGCGAACTGCACCGCCGCCGCCGCATCCACGGCGTTGCCGCCCGCAGCCAGCATGCGCGCACCGGCCGCCGCCGCCGCCGGGTGCGATACCGCCACCACGCCGTCTGGCAAGGCGGCCAGCACCGAGGGGGAAAACAAAGCAAAGAGCGCGATCCAGCGCATGCAAAGCGAGCGGAGGGACATGGATGTCGGCGAATAACGGAGGAGGCCTCAAGCCTGCACCGGTTTGGCCGCGCGCGTCAATGCGCAGGCGTCGGCGGTCCGTCATGAAAGTGCCGGGGGCATTGCCGGGGTTCATCAGCGGGCGCAATGACAGGCCCGTGCCGGCATCGGGAATGGCTGGCGAATGACCGCAATGGGGAAACCGACGGAATTCACGCTCCCGGCCAGGGGACTAAACCGCTCGCGCGGTAGGGGGCAATCCGACGCCGGCGGATAGTTGAGACCAGGGCCCCGGTTTCTATGTTGAGGAATGAGGCAATCCGCCTCGTTTTTCGACAGGAGCCGAGCCATGAAACCTTCCCATAAAACTGTCAGTCCGCTTCGCCAGCGCATGCTCGACGACATGCGGATGCGCAAGCCTTCCCCCAAGACACAGAGCCACTATCTGCGCGCGGTGCGACAGTTCGCCGGCTATCTGCACCGGCCACCCGACACCGCCAGCGTGGAGGACCTGCGCAACTACCAGCTGTACCTGGTTGATCACGGCATCTCGCCGGTCTCGCTCAATGCGGCGATCACCGGGCTGAAGTTCTTCTTCGACGTCACCGCCGACCAACCCGAGCTGACAGCCAAGATGCAGCCGGTCCACGTGCCGCACACGCTGCCGGTGGTGTTGAGCCGTGAGGAGGTAGCCTGCCTGATCGCCGCGGCCGGCAACCTTAAGCATCAGACGGCGCTCTCGGTCGCCTACGGCGCCGGCTTGCGCGCCAGCGAGGTGGTGGCGCTGAAGGTCGGCGACATCGACAGCCAGCGCATGACGCGCGCATCGAACAGGGCAAGGGCGGCAAGGATCGCTACGCCATGCTCTCGCCGGTGCTGCTCGAGCGCCTGCGCAGCTGGTGGCGGGTGGCCCGTGCCCAGGGCAGGATGCTCGATGGCGGCTGGCTGTTTCCGGGCCTCGATCCGATCGACCCGCTCAGCACCCGTCAGCTCAACCGGGCCATCCATGCCGCAGCAGACGCAGCGGGCATCGACAAGCGCGTCTCGATGCACACCCTGCGGCACAGCTTCGCCCCCCATCTGCTGGAAGCCAAGGTGGATATCCGGGTGATCCAGGTTCTGCTCGGGCACAAGAAGATGGAGACCACCGCGCTGTATGCCCAGGTCGCCACCGACATCCTGCGCGAAGTGGTCAGCCCCATCGAGACCCTGCATTCCGCGTAGGTCACGGCCATGGGGCGTTGCGCCCTGGAGGTCGCGGACATCTTCCGTGCCCACGGGCCGGCCTGGCGGCAGGCTCAGTGTGGCCACTGAGCCTGGGGCAGCAGAAGGTCATGTCGGCCATCGAGCAGTGCCGCAGCGCGGCGCTGGGGGGACATGTGCTCCGCTGCGACGCCTGCGGGCATAGCGGATCGCCTACAATTCCTGCCGCAACCGGCATGTCCGAAGTGCCAGGCCAGTGCCGCGCGACGCTGGCTCGAAGCGCGCCAGGCCGATCTCTTGCCGGTGGACTATTACCATGCAGTGTTCACCCTGCCGGCGCCGATCAGCGCCATCGCCTACACCAACAAGGCGGTGATCTATGCCCTGCTGTTCGAGGTCGCCGCCGCGACCCTGCGCACCATCGCCGCCGATCCGAAACATCTGGGGGCGCACATCGGCGTGACCCTGGTGCTGCACACCTGGGGATCGGCGCTCACGCACCATCCGCACGTGCACGGCATCGTCCCCGGCGGCGGGCTGTCGCCGGACGGCACACGCTGGGTCGCCTGCAGGCCCGGCTTCTTCCTGCCGGTGCGGGTGCTGTCGCGGCTGTTCCGCCGCCGCTTCCTCGAAGCGCTCGAGACGGCGCATCGCAGCGGTCAGTTGCAATTCTTCGGCGAGTACGCGCAGCTCGCCGACGAGACGGCCTTCGCCGACTGGCTGCAAGCCTTGCGGAAATGCGAGTGGGTGGTCTATGCCAAACGCCCGTTTGCCGGGCCGGCGGCGGTGCTGGCATATCTGTCGCGCTATACCCACCGGGTGGCAATCTCCAACAGCCGATTGATCGCCCTGGACGAGCATGGCGTCAGCTTCCGCTGGAAGGATTACCGGGCGAAGGGCAGGACACGCCACAAGACCATGACGCTCGGTGCCGACGAGTTCATGCGCCGCTTCCTGCTGCATGTTCTGCCTGGGGGCTTTCATCGTATCCGCCACTATGGGCTGCTTGCCAATGCCGGACGCCGCGAGGCTCTCGCCAAGGCGCGTGAACTGCTGCATGCCATTCCCGACCCCGACGCAGAATCCCCGGGTACGGATGCAGCGGCCGGCATCGCCCAGCCGACCTTCGTTTGCCCCGACTGTGGGGCGGCGATGATCGTGGTCGAGGTTCTGATACGCGGGCAACCGATCCGCGCGCCACCACTGCTTCGGGGTGCGCCATGAGCGCGATCACTTCCCGATGCACCAATCATCCGTCGGCTCTTCAGCGTCCAGCGCCGATAGCGGACGGCTTGACCTTGCGCTGGAATAGCGCCGTTTCGTGCCTGACGCCTCCCCGAATAATGTGGCGTATCCGCTCCGGATGGCGATACCGAACAGCTGCCCAACACAGATTGATCCTCCTCATCGCCACGTCCAGCATGAGTGCGCTCCATCAAATCCCCATAGATTTGTAGGCTTACCCAGCCGCATCACCAGTCCCCGCGGTTTCCTCCCTCGAGGCTTGTCCGACGCCTGCCCGCTGGGTTAGCGCGTACCGGTAGGCCCGCGGGTGGGGGCAGGCATCGTACAACCCTTAACAGGAGCGGCCTCTGCAAGAGTATATAAATGGCTGCCGTCCATCCGGTCTAGAGTTCAAAAGAGACACTTGGCATGCAAGCACGATAGCCCGTCTCATCCAAAGCAGTCAGCCAAGAAAGATCTGCTCCCATCTTCACGACCCTGTAACAAAGCCCAAGTAAGGTCACGGTCATCTGCTTATCTAGATGACTACACATGAGCCTCTACGCAGTAATCCGGGAAAACGGAGAAGCGCTTTACGCACAAATTGCTCGCCAACTTGAGCGTGACGTTGCGAGCCTTTATGCACCTGGTGACTGCCTGCCCTCGGAGAACGATCTGGCAATGCGGTTCGGCGTGAACCGGCATACATTGCGACGCGCGATCGATGAGCTTGTCGATGCAGGACTCCTGGAGCGTCGCCATGGCCGCGGCGTCTTTGTTCTGGATAGCCAGATTGATTACCAGATCGGTGCCGGCACCCGCTTCACTGAAAACCTGGCCGCCATGGGCGTGCTTGCTTTCAACCGGATACTCCGTAAACAGACGCTCCCGGCGATCAAAGGCGTGGCAGAACGGTTGCAGATCAACGAAGGAAAAGCGGTGCACTGGATCGAGACGCTGAGGACGGTCGATGAGCGTCCGATGTGTGTCATTTCCCATTTCATCCCCGCCGAACGCTTTTCCGATCTGCTCGACCGCTACCAGGGCGGGTCACTGCATGAGTTTCTGGCATCCAGCTATGGATGCCAGTTGCGGAGGACTGAAAGTCTGGTGACGGCGGTGCTCCCGCAAGGGGATGACGCCAGGTATCTGGGCATGCCACAGAACCGGCCGGTGCTGCGGGTCAAGAGTGTGAACGTAGACGAGCGGGATGGTGTCCCGGTCGAATATGCCATTACCCGGTTCCGTGCAGACCGGATCCAACTGCGCATCAACCCCTGAAGGTCTCGCAAACCTCACTTTTATCATCCAACTTGCAGGAGCATCTCAAATGTATCTGAAATTCAACCTTCGTCGCAAACTGTTGGTTTACGGTTTGGCTTCGGTCGCTGTGTTACCGCTCTCCGTATTCGCCGCCGCGCAACATGACGGCAGTTCCGCGCAGCCCTTGCGCGTCATCCTGGTCCCTGCCGATGGCGGCACCGAGGACGGAACCAAAAAGGATTTTGTGCCGATTTTCAATGCCATTACCAGGGCGACCGGTCTGAAATTCGACATCAAGGTCGGGCAAAGCTACGGCGCCGTGATGGAGGCCCAATGCGCCGGTGCTGCCGACATCGCGTTCTATGGCCCTGCTTCGTATCTTCCGGTGCACCGGAAGGGCTGCGCCAATCTGCTGGCACTGGCTGTGAAGCATAACGAATCGGTGTATTACTCCGGCCTGTTCGCACGTACTGATGCTGGAATCGACACCATCAAGGATGTCAAAGGCAAGCGTCTTGCCCTCGGCGATCTGAATTCGACCTCCAGCTTTGCGGTGCCTGTCGCCATGATGATTGATGGCGGTGTCAATCCGTCACAGGAGGCAGGGGCGATCAATCTGGCGGGCAGTCATGCCAACGTGCTCAAGGCCCTGGCCGAAGGCGTTGCAGATATCGGCGGCGCGTCGTTCGATTCCTATGAAAAGGCGGTCAACCAAAAGGCCATCGATCCGACCAAGATCAAGGTCATCAAGAAGAGCGCGCCGATTCCCTATCCTCCCCTGGCCATTCACCCGGGTGTGCCCGCCAAAGTCCAGGCTCAACTGCGAGATGCATTCGAGCGTGTCCATGAATTGCCTGGCGTGACCCCCGACCAGATTCGTGGTTACGGTGGCGCCAAGGTGGACCGCTACACGACCAAGGTCAGCGAGGAAGAAATGGCTGCCGCCGCCAAGATGTTCGCTCTCGTCACCGACCAGGTCAAACAGGACATCATCAAGAAGGCCAGCGCACGCTGAGCCATACGTGGTGGGCAAGGCGGCGGGTTTCGTTTGAAACTCAGCCGCCGCCTGACCCAATACAGGAGTTGTTTCATGATCCGATTCGAAGAATTCGACAAGGCCTGGCCTGATGGCACCCTGGCTCTCGGCAACATTAATCTCGAGATCCCGCGCGGCCAATTTTGCGTCGTACTGGGACCGTCAGGCGCCGGAAAGTCCACACTGTTGCGGGCCGTCAATGGATTGATCAAGCCGACGCGAGGCCGCGTGATGATCAATGGGGCCGAACTGAACATATCAAGCCAACGTCTGCTGCGTCAGCAGGTAGCAATGATTCACCAGCACTTCAATCTGACCACGCGCATGAGCGTGGCCAACAATGTTCTTGCGGGACTTCTGCCGGTTGTATCGACTGCACGCGCGCTGTCAGGATGGTTTAGACCCGAACATCGTGCCAAAGCATGCCGGATGCTAGAGGAAGTTGGGCTGGCGCCGGAGCACCTGAAGCGGCGCGCAGGCGATCTCTCGGGTGGACAGCAGCAACGCGTAGGTGTCGCCCGCGCCTTCATGCTCAATCCTCAAATCGTATTGGCAGACGAACCGGTGGCCAGCCTGGATCCGAAGATCTCGCGCGACATCCTTTCCTTGATCCGTGACGCTGCGCGTGAACATCACACCACGGTCGTATGCAGTCTGCACCAGACGGATTTGGCGCGCGAGTTCGGCGACCGCATCGTTGGATTGCGCGATGGCGCCATCGTTTTCGATGGCGCGCCTGCGGAATTCACTGATGCATGTATCCATTCCCTTTACAGCGGCGCGCAGTGGGAAACGCCTTCTGAACACAGTGACGCCGCATCCACGCATTTGACGCTAGCGCATGCCTGAACCTGCCATGACCAACAAACCTATTCCTGTCCCCGCACCGGGTACGCCATTGTCATGGCACTTGCCACATCCCTACAGCACCCGCCATCTGTTGGTCGTCATCGTGTTGCTGGCATTGCTACTGCTCACAGGGCACCGTACCGAAATGGATCGCATGGTGATCATGACCACGCAGGCCGTCGGCCAACTGCTCGGCCTGAGCAGCGATTCGCAAGTGGTTCGCGGGCTGTCGCGTGTCGGCCAATCCATGTGGCCCCCAGCCATAACCGAGATGGAGGAAGTCAATCGCCTACCCGAGCTTGATCGCGATCGTCTGCCGATGTTTTCCTATGTCGAGAAAAGGCAACAAACTGAACAGCGCATGAATCTTGAGACCTTGCAGCTTGAGGCGCAAACCGAAACCATCGAGGTGCTGGTCAAGCCTGTCGGCTATCTATGGACGGTATTCGTCAAGATGCTGGAAACGCTTGAAATAGCGATTTGGGGGACATTGCTTGCTGTTTTGCTGTCCGCGCCGCTGGCCTACCTGGCGGCAAGCAACTACAGCCCCAGGCGCTGGACTTACACCCTGGCACGCGGCACGGTCAGCTTTTTGCGCTCGATGCCGGAACTCATCGTCGCGCTGTTCCTGGTATTGGCTTATGGCTTTGGGCCCATTGCCGGGGTGCTTGCACTCGGTCTGCACGCGGCCGGCTTCCTCGGGAAGTTCTATGCCGAGGATATCGAGAATGCCGACAAGAAACCCCAGGAGGCACTGGAGGCGATTGGGGCGGGCAAGCTGAAAACCTTGTGCTACGGCGTATTGCCTCAGGTGGTGCCGCAATATGTCGCTTACACCGCCTACATTCTTGATCGCAATCTGCGCATGGCCACCGTTGTCGGCCTGGTAGGCGCCGGCGGGATCGGCCAGGAGCTAAAGGGTCGCTTCGACATGTTCCAGTACGACCACGTCGCCACCATCCTGATCGCTATTTTCCTGTTCGTCTTCGCGCTTGATCAGCTTTCCGCGCGTATCAGGGCCAAGCTCATTTAACCATTTGGCTGGGTGTTCGATTTCATTTACATCGCACCTATACAACAGCTATCCCCGTCAATGAAGGACATATCCATGCTGGCAGGCCATATTGAAACAAACCGGACGCGGGGTGACTGGCTTCGCCTCTGGTCAGCCCTTTCCCCGGGCCGGGTTAAAGCGGTCGCTGATGGCTTTGCCCAGCGCTATCGTATCGAGGATCTGGGTGCATCCCCATCTGGTTTGGGGCTGCTGCCCCTGCGCGACAGCGCACTCGGTGAATCCTATTTCCTGGGGGAGATTCCCTTGGCTCGGGCGCATGTGCGCATTATCGACGATGCGGGCATGGTCGCCGAAGGCGCGGCCGTTCTGCTCGATGACCGCGCCAGCCTTACCCGCGCGATGGCCATACTCGACGGCGTGCTGGCCGCCCGTCTGCCAGGATTCGAGCCCATTCTGGAATTGTTGGAGGAAGGGGCGCGAGCGGTGGACGAAATCGCTGCCGGCCGCCGGGCGCTTCTGGCGGCGACACGCGTGGACTTCTCCCTGCTCGGCACGGCGGACGAGGACGACGAGGATGCATGAGGCTCGCGTGAACACCAATTCGACCGACCAGCACGCTATTCAGCCGTGGCAGCCGCTGGCACAGCAGGCAGCCTTCAGGCATGTGCTGGAAGCGTTCTCCTACCCCGGGCGGGTGGTCAGTTTGGGCGCGGCTCCCAACGACACACTGACCATGCTGCTGGCCACCCTGGTCGATGCCGGGGTGACACTGGCCGATCCGCTCAACCAGGTGTCTGCGGATGACCGGCGCCGTCTCGACGCGCAACTTGCCTTGCCCGATCGCGCGCAGTTTGTCGTATCACAGGGCGCACACGTACCCGATTACCAGCCCGTGTTGGGCACACTGGAGAGCCCGGAACACGGGGCCACCGTGATCGTCTGCGTCGAGTCGCTGGGCGAGGGCGCGCGCCTGGACCTGACCGGGCCGGGAATCGATGGCGAAACCACACTGCACGTGGCCGGAATGGCCCCTGGGTGGTGGATACAGCGCAGCCGATGGAATACTTCATTCCCCATGGGAGTCGACCTGATTCTCGTGGCCGGCCGGCGCCTCGTCGCCTTGCCGCGCACGACCCGCATTCAAGTCAAGGGAGCGCACTGATGGGATACGTTGCCATCAAGGGGGGCGGCCGCGCCATCCGGGGCGCCGAGGCGGCACTGGACGCGCTGCGCACGGCCGAGGGCGAGGCCGGTACGCCGCTGACGCTGGCCGCCATCGAGCAACAGTTGCGGCTGCTGACCTCGCGCGTGGTATCGGAAGGCGGCCTGTACCACCCGCGGCTGGCAGCACTTGCCATCAAGCAAATGCAGGGCGATACCCTGGAGGCGGCTTTTGCGCTGCGCGCCTACCGCTCCACCAAGCCTCGCCTGCTCGAAGCGCCACTGCAGGACACCAACCGCATGCGCCTGATCCGACGCATCTCGAGCGCCTTCAAGGACATCCCCGGCGGCCAGATGCTGGGGCCGACCTACGACTACGCTCTGCGCCTGATGCGTCTGGATCTGGCCGACGAATCGCCCGAGGCGTTCCGCCGGGTTTCGCGCCGCTTCATGGATGAGATGCCGGACAGCGACCTGCCGGACACCTTCCCCAAGGTGGTCGATGCGCTACGCGCCGAGGGCCTGCTGCCGCCTGTCGCGGCACAACCGCAAGAAGCGTTCGACATCACGCGCGATCCGCTGGTATTTCCGGTGCCGCGTTCGGCAGCGCTTGCCACCATGGCGCGGGCTGAGACGGGTTCGCTGCTGGCGATCGCCTATTCCAACATGCGCGGCTACGGCGACGTGCATCCCACCATTGCCGAACTGCGCGTCGGCTATCTGCCGGTGATGCTGCCGCATCCGGTGACTGGCGAGTTGATCGAGGCGGGCGAAGTGCTGATGACTGAATGCGAGGTGGTCGCCATGTACGAGCGCGACGACCACGACGGCCCGCCGGTCTTCACTCTAGGCTACGGCGCCTGCTTCGGCCACAACGAGGTCAAGGCGATCTCCATGGCCATCCTAGATCGCGCCTTGCAAAAGGGCATGCGCGACGGCCCGTCGAATCCCTCCGAAGATCCGGAATTCGTGTTGCTACATGTCGATGGCGTCGATTCCATGGGATTTGCTAACCACTACAAGATGCCGCACTACGTCACTTTCCAGTCGGACATGGATCGCCTGCGCACCACACAGTCCCAATCGGGTGTCGAGCAAAAAGGAGTCGAGGCATGAACCCTGGCTATGAACTCCCCCAGGACGAGGCCGGCTACAGCTTCGGATTCCTCGATGAATTCGCCAAGCGCGAAATCCGCCGCACCCTACTCAAGGCCATCAGCATTCCCGGCTACCAGACGCCCTATGCATCCCGCGAGATGCCCATGGGGCGCGGCTTCGGCACCGGCGGGCTGCAGCTCACCCTGTCGCTGATCGGCCCGGGCGACACCCTGAAGGTTATCGACCAGGGTGCGGACGACTCGGTCAACGCGGTCAATCTGCGCCACTTCGTGGAATTGACCTGCCCCGGGGTCGACACCACCGAACGCACGCACGAGGCGACGCTGATCCAGTCGCGTCACCGCATCCCCGAGCGGGCCTTGACCGAGCAACAGGTGCTGGTGCTGCAGGTGCCGTATCCCGACCCGCTGGTCATCGTCGAGCCTTCGGAGGCCCGTCGTAAGGTGATGCACGGCGAAGGCGACTATTCAAGGCTGTTGACCAAGCTGTACGAAGATATCGTGCAGTTCGACGAGATCACCATCTCGCACCGTTACCCGACCCGGATCAATGGCCACTACGTAATCGACCCGAGCCCGATCCCTCGCTACGACGTGCCCAGGCTGCATCAATCCCGCGCGCTGGTCCTGCTCGGTGCCGGCCGCGAGAAGAAGATTTACGCGGTGCCGCCCTATACCGATGCGATGCCGCTCGTCTTCGACGACGTGCCGTTTCGAATCGAGGATTTCCGCGACGGGCAAGGGCATCGCCGTGCCTGCAGCCGTTGCGGCGCCACCGACAGCTTTCTCGACGAGATGATCGCCGACGACGGCAGCAAGACCTGGCAATGCTCGGATTCAGACTACTGCAACGAGACGTTGGCAACGCGCACCGCGCAGATCGAGGTGACGGCATGAAAAAAATCCTGGAAGTGCGCGGCCTGTCCAAGATCCACGGACAGGGGTGCGCCCACTGTTACGAAAGCACCGGCCCCGAGATGGATACCAACCTCTGCCCGCATTGCGGGTCGGTGGTCGCCGCGCACGGCGTCAGCTTCGAACTGCATGCCGGCGAGATTCTCGGCATCATGGGCGAATCGGGCAGCGGCAAGTCAACCGTGGTCAAGACGCTATTCTTCGATGACGCACCGAGTGCGGGCGAGGCCGTTTTCTTTGACGGCGAGCAGCAGCGCAGCCTGTTCGCGCTCAATGCCGCGGAACAGCGCTGGCTGCGCAATCACCGCTTTGGCATGGTGTACCAGAATCCGCACCTGGGGCTGAACTTCAATGTGTCGGCCGGCGGCAACATCGCCGAGCGGCTGTTGATGAGCGATCTCACCCATTACGGACAAATCCGCGAACGCGCCAGCATGCTGCTGGCGCGCACCGAGGTGCTGCCCGAGCGCATGGACGAGTCGCCGAAGCAGTTCTCCGGCGGCATGCAGCAGCGCGTGCAGATCGCCAAGGCGCTGGCCACGCAGCCGCCGCTGTTGTTCCTAGACGAAGTGACCACCGGCCTCGACCTGTCGGTGCAGGCCCGCATCCTCGACCTGATCCTGGAAATCCAGCAGGAACTGCGCACCGCGATGATCGTGGTCACTCACGACCTCGGTGTCATCCGCCTGCTCGCCGGGCGCACCCTCGTCATGAAATACGGGCGGGTCATCGAATCCGGCCTGACCGATCAAATCCTGGAAGACCCCCAGCACGCTTACACCCAGCGGCTGGTGGCCTCCGCCTTGTGAGAAACACGCCATGCAAGCAATCCTGAAAATAGAGGGGCTGTCCAAGCACTTCCAGCTGCACGATCAGAACAAGCTGATCCCCTCCTGCGCGAATGTCGACATGGCGGTATACAGCGGGGCGCTCAGCGCGCTGGTCGGCCCGACCGGGGCCGGCAAATCGTCCGTGCTCAAGTGCGTCTATCGCACCTACCTGCCGAGTGCCGGGCGCATGCTGTTCCGCGATGCTGCGGGGCACGTCACCGACCTGGCCCAGGCGTCGGAATACCGCATGCTCGAATTGCGACAGTCCGAGATCGGCTTCGTCACCCAGTTCCTGCATTGCCTGCCCCGCAAGTCTGCGCTCGACGTGGTGGCGGCACCCCTTGTCGCGCGCGGAGACATTCTGGAAAACGCCCAGGAGAAAGCGCGCGAACTGCTGCGCCTGCTGAACGTTCCCGAACGTCTCTGGGCGGTGCCGCCCGCCACGTTCTCCGGTGGCGAGAAGCAGCGTGTGAACCTGGCCCGCGGCCTGATCGCGCGTCCGCGGCTGTTGCTGCTAGACGAGCCGACCGCCAGCCTGGACCCGGCCACGACCGACCGTGTCGTCGACTTGCTGAAGGTCATCAAGGCCGAAGGCGTCGCCATGCTGGCCATTTTTCATCACCCCGAGCTGGTGCGACGCCTGGCCGACCGTGTTGTCGAACTGGCGCCACCGGTGGCGGTGACCGATTTATTGGAGAACTGTGCATCATGAATCGCTTCCTGTTGACCCACGCCACGGTTGTTTTCGCCGACGAAGTCCGCGACGATGTCGCCGTCCTGATCGAGGGCGACACCATTGCCGCCCTCGACCCCGCGAGCAGCGCAGGCGCGACCGAAATGAATCTTGCCGGCCGCACCCTGATGCCCGGCCTGGTGGACCTGCACTGCGACGCGATGGAAAAGGAAGTCGAGCCGCGTCCCGGCGTGCATTTTCCACTGGACTTTGCCTGTGCCCAAGCCGACAAGCGCAATGCGGCGGCCGGCATCACCACTGTCTATCACGCGCTGTCCTTCGCCAATCATGAACTGGGGGTGCGCAATAACGCCTTTGCCGCCGAGATTGCGCGCGCCATCCATGACTGGCAGCCCCATGCCCTGGTGGATAACCGCGTCCATCTTCGCTACGAACTGACCGACGAGACGGCGCCGCCCGTGCTGTCGGCGCTGCTGGACGCCGGCCACGCCCACCTGTTGTCGTTCATGGACCACAGTCCGGGCCAGGGTCAGTTCCGCGACGTCGAGGCTTACCGCCGTTATCTGGCAAAGACCTACAAGACAGACGAGCGCGAACTCGACGACATTCTCGAACGCAAGGCGCAGGCAGCCAAGGGTGCGTTGGGCCGCATGGAGGCGCTCGCCGCCCAGGCGCGCTCACGCGGCGTGGCCATCGCCAGCCACGACGACGATTCGCCCGCCAAGGTCTCCACCGTGTGCGCCCTGGGTGCCGTCATTTCCGAATTCCCCATCAACCTGGAGACGGCGCAGGCGGCACGCGCGCACGGTCTTGCCACCCTGTTCGGCGCGCCCAATATCCTGCGCGGCAAGTCGCAGTCGGGCAACATGCGGGCACTGGATGCGGTGCTGGCCGGGGTGGCCGACTGCCTGTGCGGCGACTATTCGCCCGCCGCGCTGCTGCCCTCAGTGATGCGCCTGCCGGCGCTGGCCGGGATTACGCTACCTGCGGCCATTGCGCTGGTGACGCGCAATCCGGCGCGGGCGGCGGGCTTGGCCGACCGAGGCGAAATTGCAGTGGGCAAGCGTGCCGACCTGATTGCGGTCAAGCATCTCGGCGGCCTGCCGCAGGCAGAACGGGTGTGGTCCGGCGGCAAGTCCGCCCTGTCCGCCCATTTCGACCATGCGTGAGGCCGGCATGGGGGCCGCGCTGATCTATGTCGTGGGCGCGTCGGGCAGCGGCAAGGACAGCCTGATGCGTTACGCACGCGAAAGGCTTTGCACCGATCCGGGCATCTGCTTCGCTCACCGCTACATTACCCGGCCGGCGGGCGCGGGCGGCGAGAACCATGTGGCGCTCACCGAGGAAGAGTTCGCCGCCCGCTGTCAGGCGAGGCTTTTCGCACTGCATTGGGAAAGCCATGGCCTGCGTTACGGGATCGGGATCGAACTCAACCAGTGGCTGGGCAAGGGAGTCACGGTGGTGGTCAACGGCTCGCGGGAATATCTGCACGAGGCCTGGAAACGCTATCCGGAACTGCTGCCGGTTCATATCGAGGTTGCCCACGATGTCCTGCGGGAGCGCCTGCTATCCAGAGGCCGGGAAACGCCGGCGCAGGTTGAGAAGCGTCTTGAACGCAACCGCGGCCTGCAGTCCTGTGGATTTCACGGCACGGTGATCCCCAACAACGAGACGCTCGATGTTGCAGGCGAAGCATTGGTCGACCTGATCCGGAAATGCAGCGGAGCCTTCGCATGCGCGTGAGCTTTCTCGGCACCGGCGCGGCCGGCGGCGTTCCGTTATACGGCTGCCATTGCCGGGCCTGCGAGCGGGCCCACGCCGACCGGGCAGCGGTGCGCCAGCCCTGCTGCGCCCTGATCGAAACCGGCTTGACCCGCGTCCTGCTGGACGCCGGGCTGATGGACCTGCACCGCCGATTTCCTCACGGCAGTTTGGACGCCATCCTGCTCACCCACTTCCACCCGGACCATGTGCAAGGACTGTTTCATCTGCGCTGGGGCGTCGGCGAAAAGCTCGCGGTGCATGGCCCGAAGGACTCGGAGGGGTGCGCCGATCTCTACAAGCACCCCGGCCTGCTGGATTTTCAATCTGCGCGTAAATTCGCGCCGTTCACGGTCGGCGAACTCAAGATCACGCCACTGCCCTTGATTCACTCGAAACCGACCCTGGGTTATGCCGTCGAGGGGCCTGGCGGGGAGCGCTTCGCCTATCTGACCGATACGCGGGGGCTGCCGCCCAGAAGTCTTGCCTGGCTGCAGAACTGGGGGCGCTTCGAGCTGGCGCTGGACTGCTCCTTTCCGCCCCGGCCGGAGCCGGCCAACCACAACGACTGGGATTCGGCGCTGGCCTGCGTCGACGAACTTCAGCCCGCCCGGACCTGGCTGACGCATGTCGGACACAAGCTCGACGACTGGCTGATCACCCAATCCCCGCGGATGCCGGAAAGCCTTCTCATCGCGGCCGATGGACAAGTATTCGACGTGGTCCCGACAGCGGAATGAACGAGGCCGCCCTTGCTGTCGGCGCCTCCGTCGCCATGCACGTCGCATGGAACCTCATCGCCCGCCAGCAGCCACGTGAAGCCTTCCCGCTGTGGTGGGTGTTGCTTGCGCATCTGGTGATATTCGGGCCATGGGGATTGTATGCCTTGGTGCGAGCGGTCGAATGGACGCCAGGCTTCGTTGCCTTGCTGGTGACGTCGGCGACAGCCAATGCGGTTTATTTCCTGGGATTGCACAAGGCCTATGAACACGCACCTGTGGCCCTGGTTTATCCGCTGGTGCGCAGCTCGCCCTTACTGATCGCTATCTGGGGTACCTTTTTGACTGGCGACGCCCTGCGACCCAACGCATGGATGGGAATTTGCATCAGCGTGGTCGGTTTGTGGGTACTTTCCGCCAGCGCCCTGCGACAGGGATCGGACCGGTACGCGTTGGCCTGGGCATTGCTGGCCATGCTCGCCACCAGCGTTTATTCACTGAGCGACAAGGCGGCAACCGCCAGCATCCCCAGCTTTGCCGGGCTGCTGGGCTTTGTCTCCGTGGGCTATTTCGCTTCCTGGTTAACGCTGTGTTGGGTGCTCAAGCGCCGCACGGGTCGATGGGTTCCCAGGCAAAGGGTCAATACGTCTGCGCTGCTGGTCGGGGGTGTATGCGTCGGACTCGCCTACGCCCTGGTCATCCATGCCATGCGTTATTTGCCATCGGCAGAAGTCGTGTCGTATTCCAACGCAGGGATTGTTGTCGCAACCCTCATTTCAATCTTTTATTTCGGAGAACGTGCTGACTGGCGCAGACGAGTGTTTGGTGCAACGGTTATCGTCGGAGGCCTGGCGGTCATGGCAATTTAGCCAAATATTTGCATGAAATCGGGTATCAAGTGAGTGGCTGTTTTGGCTGGAAACTGCAAACCGACTTTCGCGAGCGTCTCCTCCGCATCGCAAAATGGATGGTCAAGCAACGAGAGGACATATACACAAAGCGGGTCGGGAGTACGCATTCGCCGAAGTTTGAAGCGGCCGTTCGGCGTGAATTCCTGACCAGTGGCTGCTCATGGCCGCCGCATAGTGGACCAAGTTGGCTCAGAATCCGCCGGCCGCAATGGCCGATTATGTAGCGCTCCACATAAGGCCGAACAAGAGACGTTCTGACTTCCCCAACTGAATTGCCGCTGGCCGACACGCCGCGAGTTTCTGGCGATGATCGGCCGGATTGGCGCGGGACCACTGAGGAATACGTGACGGAGCCGCGCAAACCCACAGGGGTTGCGCGGCGGTGGATCGCCTTGTTGCCGGATGCCAACAAGCGCTCAGACTGCGCTACCCATGCCCTGATCCTGAGTTCCTGCCGGCGGTTCCACGCCGGCGAGCAGGCAGCCCTGGGCCAGGGGGCCCTTGGGGAACAGTTCGTAGAGATACTTGATGCCGCCTTCGGCATGGAAGTGCTCATCGAGCGCATCGTGCAGGTCGCGGGCGTTCAGGGCAGGTTCCGCATGGTGCGCACAGATCTCCTGCAACGCACGCACGACCTCCCAGTGCGCTTCCGTCAGCGTCAGGCCTTCCGTTTGGGCGACTTCCTCAGCCTGTTCGCGGGACCAGTCGAAGGGGGCATGGGGGAAACCCGGAATGGGCTGGGTTTCGTAGCCTGGGCGTACGAAATCCTGAGTTGAATCGTTCATGATCATGTTCCTTTTATTCAATTGGTTTCCTCACACTCGGGCGAGATGTCAGGATCGAGGTCTTTCGGGGAATGCCGGCTTGGTGTCATTGCCATGTCCTTGCTTACCATGCTACTCATGGAAAGACACCTGTCTGAACGAAAGCGCACATTGAACTCGGACAAATTCACGCCTACGGCCTGCGGCAGTCCTCGTCACCGGTTTGCTTCGTGGCCACCGCTGATTCACTTTAGTCATTTTCTGGAGACACCGTGGCGGAATATCGCTTGCTGACGATCTGGCGCATCCTGTCTGACGCCGCACTGGGCCATCTGCGTCTGCCCACTTAATGCATTCACGTTGCAGCGGGCGTGGTGCCTATTTCGTTCGGCACCGCACAGACGACCATCCGCCAGATTGTTAGCCTTGCTCTATCGGACGTCGGATATCGCGCGACGTCGCCTTGTGCCTGATCCTGCGCTACTTGTCTCTATGCAAGGAGAACCTCATGAAAACACTTACTTGCCCGCGCCTCTGCCTTGGCGGCCGGGCGACAAAACAGGCAACCCAAGGAGGCCGTTATGATTGAGATTCGCAAGGGCCAGGCACCGGCCCCCCTTACACGTGCCGAATTCAGTACCCGCTTTCGGGCCTCCTTCATCGATCCGGCGTTCCGTGCCGAAGACGCGTCCATTGCCCGCCTTGAAGCAATCGCCTGGCAGGCCCACAGCGAGTACCGCAAATCTCCGCTCACGCAGAAGGCGGGCCCGGGCTATGCCGATCCGGACTACGACTTGTCGTCCGAGTGGATGGCCACGAAACAGCGCATCGACGCGGCGCAACTGCGCTGGGCCGACCCGGCGAGCCCGTCCCGGGTATTGCTGGTCTGCGGATCGGCGCGCAATGACGGCACCTGCCCGGGCGAGATGTCGAAGACCTTCCGGCTGCTGGAAATCGCGAGCAAAATCGTGGAGCAGGCCGGCATCCAGCCCGACGTGCTCGACCTCAGCCTGCTCTCCTCCGAATACGGCCGCAAGATCCATCCCTGCAAGGGCTGTGCGTCCACCGCGATGCCCCTGTGCAACTGGCCGTGCAGCTGCTACCCCAACCATGCGCTCGACCAGACCAACGACTGGATGGCCGAGATCTACGAGCGCTGGACCGCCGCCCATGCGGTGATCATCGTCTCGCCGGTGTATTGGTACCAGAGTCCCGGTCCATTGAAGCTGATGATCGACCGCCTGGTGTGCGCCGACGGCGGCAACCCCGATCCCACCGCGACCTCGGGCAAGAATCCCGCCAAGGCAAAAGCACTCGAGATGGCCGGCTGGGACTATCCCCAGCATCTGGCAGGGCGCGCCTACGGGCTGATCGTCCACGGTGATGTGGCCGGAATCGAAGGCTCGCGCCGCGCCCTGTCGGACTGGCTCGACTGGATGGGTTTCATCGACGCGGGTGCGCAGGCGCGACTGGACCGCTACATCGGCTACTACGAACCGTATGCCACCAGTCACGACGCTCTGGACCGGGATGGACCGGTGCAGGAAGAAGCGCGCAATGTGGCGCGCGCAGTAGCAAAGGCCGTGGTCGAGTTGCGTGCCGGCCGGCTGCAGGCGGTGCAGCCGGTGCTGTCGCGTCCGCGACCCAAATAAGCCGTCGGGGTGATGACGCCCAGAGGTCAGTATGGCGTGCTGTACGACAACGCACAGACGCCTCAGCGACCGCCGGATAGGCTTGAAACACCATCCGTTTCGTACGGATCATTTTCCAGGAGAAAGAACATGGACGAATACCGCCACCACGTATCAGGCTTTTTTACCCACCGCGAACAAGCCGAAAGTGCCCTTTCCAGGCTCGTCGAGCAGGGGCTGCCGCGCGAGCGGCTGCGCATCTTCGCAAACGACCCGGCGGCGTCCGACTCGGCGCCCAAAGAGGGCAGCAATGCGGTGTTGCAGGACGTGCTGGTCGACGCCACCATCGGAACCGCGGTTGGCACCGGCATTGGCGCATTGGGTAGCGTGGCGCTGGCAGCGGCGAGCGTGAGTCTGTTCGTCGCCAGCCCCTTGGTCGCCCCCTTGATGTTGCTGGGGTGGGGTGCCAGCATCGGTGGCCTGATCGGCGCAGCAGCCGGTGCCACGCCGGGTGCCGGAGACAAGGAAGGCTGGTTGTCTGACCTGATCGGCGATGCGATCGCCAGCGGTCAGGTCGTGCTGGTGGTCGAAACCCGGACGCCGCAGGAAACGGCAATTGCAGGAGAAGTGATCCGCGCTTCGCTCGGCGACGCCAAGGACATCGACATGGCATGACACGATTGTCCTGCCGACCTTGACCGTCTCACATGGGTGTCCATGCGTCCGGGCGGATGCGGGAACGATGGTCTTGAGGGAATTCCGACGGACACAGCTCAGGATCGAGCCAGCGTGTCGGCAAGTGCGTGATTGACTTCACGGTGACGTATCTCATCGGCACGGACTGCGACGATGACGTCGTGCAGCCGTGCGGCGGGCGCGAGTTTCCAGTAATCAATAGCGATGCGGGGCGCAGGAACATTGGCGTGAGTGCCGTTGTCCACCCCAGCCAGATACTCGGTGTAGCTGTGGACCGCTTCTTCCTCCAGGTACCCCACGACACGATGCGCGATCGTGGGCGAAATCAGGTAAAGCAAAAAGTAAAGGTTGAAGAAGACGCCTTGGGCAAGCCGGATTAGCAGGCGCTCAAGCCTGGAGGGCTCGGTAATATGGATGAAGGTCATCAAGTGCATGCGTTCATTCTCCGCTTCGTCCAGGAGTAAGCGTATCCTGCCGTAATCGGCTTCGATTCGACGCAGAGACTGCAAATGTTGCAGCGCACCGCCAACCATGCCCGGCACGGCCGCAACCGTTTCCAGCACAACCGCGCGATGGCCGTATCGACGGGCAAAAAAAGTGTCGGCGAAGAATCGCAGCAATACAACGAAAGCATAAGCAATCCGGTCGGAAAAATTCCTCGGTTCGTAGTGTCGATCAGGCTGAGGCGTTATCGGCATTGCGTTCTCCTCGATCTTTCCAGTATTCGGTACCTTCACCCCTCTGCCATTGCACGGGCTACTCAGTGCGATGTGTAACGGGGCCACTGTTGCCGGACTACAGGCCGGGGCGTGTTAGCGCGGCCCGGCGCTCACGCGCCAGACCACATTGCCCACATCGTCGGCGACCAGCAGCGCGCCCTGCCTGTCTAGCGCCACGCCGACCGGGCGGCCATAGGCATTGCCTGCTTCACTGAGGAAACCGGTCAGCACATCGATGGGCGAACCAGCAGGCTTGCCGTTTTCGAAGGGTACGAAAATCACCTTGTAGCCACTACGCGGCCTGCGGTTCCACGAGCCATGCAGACCGATGAACATGCCGTTGGCGAAGGCGGCCGGCAGCGTGGTGCCGGTGGAAGACGCCAGACCCAACGGGGCGACGTGCGGCCCCAGGGCATAGTCCGGGACAATCGCCTGTGCCACCCATTCCGGCCGCTTCGGCTTCACCCGTGTGTCGATATGCTGGCCGTAGTAGCTGTAGGGCCAGCCGTAGAAGCCGCCGTCGCGCACCGAGGTCAGGTAGTCGGGAACCAGGTCGCTGCCCAGCTCGTCGCGCTCGTTCACCACCGTCCACAACGCGCCGCTGTAGGATTCCCAAGCCAGGCCGTTGGGGTTGCGCAGGCCTGAGGCAAAGATGTGGTGCGCGCCGCTCCGGGTGTCCACCTCCCAGATGGCGGCTCGCTCCGCCTCCACCGCCATGCCGCGTTCGGCCACGTTGCTGTTCGAGCCCACCGTCACATACAGTTTGCTGCCGTCCGGGCTGGCAATGAGATTCTTGGTCCAGTGATGATTGATCGGACCCGCCGGCAGATCGACCACCTTGATCCCAGGCGCGGTGATGCGAGTGTCACCCGCAACGTACGGAAAGCGCAGCACGGCGTCGGAGTTGGCCACATAGAGATCGTTGCCGACCACCGCCATGCCAAACGGCGAGTTCAAGCCTGCCAGCAAGACCGAACGCAGGTCCGCCACCCCATTCCCATCGGTGTCGCGCAACAGCGTGATACGGTTGGCACTCGGCACTCCCGCACCCGCCTGCTTCATCACCAGGCCCATCACCCACCCCTTGATGCCCTTGGCGTCGTCGGGCTTGGGCGGCGCATTGGTCTCCGCTACCAGCACGTCACCGTTGGGCAGCACAAGCAACCAGCGCGGATGATCCAGGCCGCCCGCAAACGCTGCGACATGCGTGCCCGGTGCTGCCAGCGGTGTTGTACCGGACGGCCAGCCCTGGGCGGGCGCGATGTGAACAGTAGGAATCAGTCTCTGCTTGGCTGGCGGCAGCGTGGGCTGTGGCCCGGTACCGGCCGAGATCGGCAGCGTGGCCACCTCACTGCAGGCAGTGAGTGCCAGGACCACCACGCCAAACAACCGTGGCGACAAGCGCAGTCGCACTGGATTGAGTGTAAAGCGAGAACGATCCTTCACAGCAGCCCCAACACTCGCAGCACCATCAACCCCTATGCTTACCAGACTCATGGTCTTCCTCGAATGCGGGTCAGTTAGTCGCACGCGTCGGTGTGGCGCAGGGAAATCAACATGGGCTGCTGCGCTTGCAGGTTCGCAGAAGGCAGGAGCAGCTGGGTGAGCGGGGCCAGCCGAGTCAGCGGGATCGTGGTGGATTGGGATGGGAATATTCATGTTGGCTCCTCGAAAACACGGGGGAAGGCTTCACCGGTGACGGACGCTTGAAAAAGCATTTTCTCAAGCGGCCGGAGGCACGCCCTGAGTAGTCATAACAAGCCAAGTGCTAAAACACTATAGACCGGCAAGCAGATTACCTATGTGCGCTGTCGCACAGCGGTGGCCGTTAGGCACGGGCATCCTGTAAACAGCCCATACAACAAGGAGTCACGAATATGAAAGAAATCAAAATCCTGGGCATCGTCGGCAGCCTGCGCAAAGACTCCTACAACCATTTCGCCCTCAAGGCGGCGCAGGAACTGCTGCCGGACGGCTCGGTGCTGAACCTGGTCGAACTGCATGGCATTCCCATCTTCAATCAGGATGATGAAATGACGATGCCTGCTGCCGTACTGGAATTCAAGCAACAGATTCTGGCCGCCGATGCCATCCTGTTTGCCACGCCGGAATACAATTATTCGGTTGCCGGCGTGCTCAAGAACGCCATCGACTGGGCATCGAGGCCCTATGGCGAAAGCGCCTGGACAGGCAAACCGGCGGCGGTGATGGGAGCGTCTACCGGTAGCCAGGGAACGGCCCGCGCGCAATACCATCTGCGGCAAATCCTCGTCGCGCTGGATATGTCAACGGTCAACCAACCGGAAGTGATGATCGACAATGCCGCACAGCGCTTTGGCCCGGACGGCAGGCTGACCGATGAGCCGACCCGGCAGTCTGTTCAGACGCTCCTGGAGACACTGGTACAGCTTGCAGTGAGCAGCCTGGCGAACAAAAACCAGACCGGCTGAAAGAGACAGGACAGCCAGGGTCAATCTGTCCAGAGCCTGCTCGCCACCATCTCTTTTTCGAGGAGGCTGCCTTTCTTCGCTCGGTGGATCCGGTAGCGTTCCAGGTTCTCGCCCGAAAGTTTCAGCCTGCCGCTGCGCTTGCCCTTTCCGGCGCCTTCCACCATCAGGGTCTGGCCGTCGAATACGGTCAGCGCCATCATCTTTTCACCCGCGTCGAGCTTGATCAGCTGCACGCCCTTGCCGCCGGTGCCGTCCTTGACTTCTTCGAGGGGGAACACCAGGGCCTTGCCGTTGCTTGCCGCAACAGCAACCCAGTCGCCCGTTGTCGGGACCGGAGGCAGGGGAATCTGGCCGTCCTCGACCGCCAT
>NCGX01000020.1 GCA_002256995.1 Hydrogenophilales bacterium 16-64-40 | reverse complement strand
CTGAAGCTGAGGCAAACTACTACAGGCAACTCGCCGAACAGGCCAAGTCAACGGCCTGCACTTAAACCAAATGGCCTCCACGAAACCCGGGGCGGTTCAGTTTCGGACTCCCTGGGTTTGAGTAGCGGTTCGCGTTTGTATGACCACTTCGTTCATTTAGAAGCGGTTACGCCCGGTGAATATAAGACGGGAGGCTTGGGTTTAACGATTGAATATGCCATACATGACACCCCTTTTGGAAAAGCATTTATTGCCACCACGCCCAGAGGTATCTGTAGTTTTGCGTTTCTGGACAGCATTGAAATTGATGAATATCTGACTGACCTACATAAAGAGTGGCCACATGCGGCAATGCATGAAAATCGTCAACGAACGCTTGCGGTTATTAGGGCCATGTTCTGTGGAGAAAAGAAATCGGACCGCCCCGTGTCTTTGCATGTTTCAGGAACGAACTTTCAGATCAGTGTGTGGAAAGCATTGTTACAGATCCCCCCGGCGAGGGTAGCGAGCTATTCCCAAGTAGCAACCGCAATCGGGCGTCCAAACTCTGCGAGAGCGGTTGGACTGGCGGTAGGTGCAAACCCTGTCGCGTTCCTGATACCTTGCCACCGCGTCATTCAACAAAGCGGTAAGGTCGGCGGGTACCATTGGGGTGAAACTCGGAAACAGGCAATCCATGTATGGGAATCGGCGAGGTATGAGCAACCGCAGCCATAACATTGCGTTCGAGCGGATCAAAAAAGGCGCGCCCCTCAACTTTACGTTGACGCTGTAGAAAAACCCCTTTTCAGCCCAATCATCGACCCAAAAAAACGGCATGGATTTTTCCACGCCGTTTTTAACTTCTGCTTTGTAATTGAGCCGCCGTTTCGGCTCACTTCGCTGATCAAGTCAGGGGGTCTTCTGAGGGGTGTGTTGCGGGCTATCTGCCCCGCTCCTACTGCGCATACCCATGATGCGCCAGTTTCTCGATGTTGTGCACCAGGCAGTAGAGCTTCCACTGTGTATCAACCTTATTCTGCCCTCTGAGGGTGAAGCGGTTGAGCTGTTTGTTGTGCCGGATGTTGCCAAACACCGGTTCCACCGTGGCAAAGCGCCGGCCGTATTTCGCTTGCCCTTCCGGGCTGTCGATACGAGCCTTCATCTTGTCGGTGAAGGATTCCGACCCGTCAGCTTTGCCCTGGAAGAAACTCACTTGCCGGGTCTTGGTCCTGGCGGGGGTGCGTAAACATTTGTCCCGTTGTTCGCACGGTACGCAGTCCTGCTGCGCGCCCTGGAACTTGACGGCGCTGTAGCCGTTGATCACGCAGTGGCTGCCGTTGCCGTAAAGAATTTTGCCCGCCGGGCAAACGCAGGTGTGGGTGGATGGGTCGTAGTGGAAGTCTGTGGGACGATAAACAGCGGCTTGCCTCTTCTCTTTCTTATTGCCTGACTTGTCGTGCAGCGGATGGGGGGCTTGCTTGTGTTTGCCCTGATCATTGAAACGTGGATCGCGTTGCCGCATGCCGTTGTCGGCGATCAGGGCATTGACTTGCAACTCGGTGAGTTGTTTGAGGTTGCTTTCCGAGTGGTAACCCGCATCGTCGGTGATGAGGCTGCTGCCGGTGATGAGCGGGGCAACAATCAATGCGCTTTTGATCGCCTTGACCACAGGGACGAGCAGTTCCTGCTCGCTGCCGGTGCCGTGGGCCTGGGCATCGACGATGATCTGGTGTTTGGCGTCGACTGCTGCCACGCCGGTGAGCCCTGGATGACGCCTTTGCTGGTGGCCATCTTGGCGGATTCGTTGTCGGTGCGGTTGCTCTTCCTGATTGTGCCTTTGCTGCCTTTGCGGTCTTCGGGATGGGCGGCAAGCCATTGACGCAGTTGAGCCGCATCGGTTTGCAGGCGGGTGATGCGCAGGATTTCTTTCTGCCTAAGATCGGCTTCGACGGGCTGGCTGTCTGCTGCGCGATGTCGTTCGAGCATGACGCGGGCGGCGGCTTCGAGTTTGGCGGCCTGGTGTTCGAAGTCGGCTCGGGTGCCGCTCTTTTGTTTGGATGCATTGCTGGGAAGCTTGACGCCGTCGATGGCGAACATCTCGCGCCCGATCAATCCCTGCCGATCACACAGGTAGAGGATCTGGGTAAAGACGCGGGCGATGTCTTCGGCGAGGCTGGAGACAAACCCGGCAATCGTGGTGAAGTGGGGCTGGGTGTCGCCGGACAGGGCGATGAAGGTGACGTGGTCACGGCAGACGGCTTCGATGCCACGGCTGGAAACGATGCCCTGGCTGTAAGCGAACAGGACAACCTTGAGCAGCATGGCGGGCGGATAAGCTGCAGCGCCGGTTGCGTCGTTGTTGAACCGGGCATCGAAGCTGGATAGATCCAGTTCGTGATCGATGAGGTGATTGAGTGCGTGCTCGAAGCTGCCGGGAAGCAGTTGCCGTTGCAGGTCTACGGCAAGGAAACGCGGGCCGGTGTCGATGTGTTTGTAGCGCGCCATGCGGTCTGTTCCATCACAAAATCAATGACGCGATGTTGATGCAGGCGGAAGGCTGGGGCAAGATGCAGGGATTGATATTTTTGGGGCTTTTTCTACAGCCTCGTTAGCCTTCTCAATCGCATGCTCTCACAAACACTTCACCAGAGTCGTACCAATCACGCCGGCATGTCCCGCATCATTGGTTGTCGACTTCCATACCGCTTTGTCGAAGGAATACAAAGCTACCCCGATACTCGAAGCAGAAGGCTAAACGCTGTCCAAAACAAAACCGGGGCACATGGCCCCGGTTTTCATTTCTGCATGGAAGCATAAAGCTCCCGTAAAGCCAGCCTCAAGCGAAATTCGCTTCGGGGCGCCCATGTTGACGATGTCAAGCGAGCCGTCGGCCTTTTTCACCAGCCAGGTCCAGCCGGAACCGAAGTTGCCGACGGCGCTGGTCTGGAAGGCTTTCTTGAAGTCGTCGAAGCTGCCCCACTTCTTGTTGATGGCGTCCGCCAGGGCGCCGGAGGGCACGCCGCCGCCGTTGGGCGACAGGCAGTTCCAGAAAAAGGTGTGGTTCCACACCTGGGCAGCATTGTTGTAGACGCCGCCGGCAGGTGCAGTCTTGACGATGTCTTCGAGCGACTTGCTTTCGAAGTCGGTGCCCTTGATCAGGTTGTTGAGGTTGGTCACGTAGGCCTGGTGATGCTTGCCGTAGTGATACTCAAAGGTTTCCTGGGACATGTGCGGCGCAAGCGCGTCCATGGCAAAAGGCAGTGCGGGCAAGGTGTGTTCCATAACTCTCTCCTGAATTGAATGAACAGCAATCAATATAGTGTGTCGAGCAAGCGTGACAAGCTGATGGGGCGGCCCCATCAAAGTTGTATCCCTGGGGGATCGACGATGGCTTGTATGTGGCCGGACGAGATGTCTGTCCGGCTGTGTGTTGTGGCGTGCAGAATGCCGCACGCACAACGGAAACTGGTCGGGACGAGAGGATTTGAACCTCCGACCACTTGACCCCCAGTCAAGTGCGCTACCAGGCTGCGCTACGCCCCGAACAAGCCCGCAATTCTAACAGATGAGCCGCGTCTGGCGGAAGCCCGTCAGGCCAATATTTTCAGGATCGCCGTGATTTCGGCGCGCAGTTTACCGACATCCAGCGCGCTTGAAGCCGGCGCGGGCGCAGTCTCGGCTGGGCTTTCGTTATCGTGCTCCAGGCGTTGCCGCGCGCCGCTGATGGTAAACCCTTCTTCGTACAGCAGTTCACGGATGCGGCGGATCAGCAGCACCTCGTGATGCTGGTAGTAGCGCCGGTTGCCGCGTCGCTTGACCGGGCGCAGCTGGGTGAATTCCTGCTCCCAATAGCGCAGCACGTGCGCCTTGACGGCGCACAGTTCGGACACTTCACCGATGGTGAAGTAGCGTTTCGCCGGAATCGGCGGGAGTTCACTCTTCGCTGGGCGTTCCAATGTGGGCGCCTTCGACCTGGGACTTGAGTTTCTGGCTGGCGTGGAAGGTGACCACGCGGCGCGCGGAAATCGGCATTTCTTCGCCAGTTTTTGGGTTGCGGCCCGGCCGCTGCGGTTTCTCGCGGCACTGGAAATTGCCGAAGCCGGACAGCTTGACGATGTCGCCCTTTTCGAGGGTCAAACGAATCTCATCGAAAAACGACTCGACGACATCCTTGGCCTCGCGTTTATTCAGGCCCACTTTTTCGAACAGCAGTTCGGCCAGATCAGCTTTGGTGAGGGTAGTCATGCTTGTATGTTGTCAGGGAAGGCTGGTGAAAAATATAGGGCCACGCAAGCGCCAACTAAATTGGTTTTGCGTTAAGCACGCAAACTGGCATTGCACTGACGACGCGCTGCGCTGACCAGTTTTTGCACAGCTTCGTCCACTTCCTGATCCGTTAATGTGCGTTCAGTATCTTGCATAACTACCCGTATGGCAAGGCTTTTTTGGTTTTCAGGCACGCCTTTTCCACGGTAATCGTCGAACACATCGATCGACCGAACAAAGCCCGCCGAGGCCTCGCGCAATGCAGCCAGCAGTTCGCCAGCGGGCGTATGCGCGTCGAGCACGAACGCCAGATCGCGCCGCATCTGCGGAAAGCGCGACAACATCACGTGCCGCGGCAGGCCGCGTTGGGCGAGCACCTGGCTGTCGAGCTCGAACAGCAACGGCGCGGCCGCCAGGTCGAATGCCTGAACCAGTCGCGGATGCAGGGCGCCGACCCAGCCGATGGACTGGCCATCGACCCACAGTTCGGCACATTGCCCCGGATGCAGGGCGGGATGGGTGCCGCGCCGGGCATCGAGTCCACGCCCGAACAGCCGTTCCAGGTCGCCCTTGAGGTCGAAAAAATCGACGCGGCGCGATGACGCGCCCCATTGCTCGGGAAGCGCGTCGCCGTAGACCAGGCCGCCCAGTTTCATCGGCTGTTCGGCAAGTGATGCGTACACCCGCCCCAGTTCAAAAATCCGCACCCGCTCCTGCTGGCGATTGAGGTTGTGACGCAGGGTTTCGATCAGGCCGCCCCACAGGGTCGTGCGCATCGCCGACAACTGGCTGGCCAGCGGATTGGCCAGCAGCAGCGGACGGGCGCCGGCATCGAGCGCCGTTTCCCACGCAGGATCGACAAAGCTGTAGGTGATGACTTCCTGATAATCGAGGTCGACCATCATCTGGCGCACAGCATCGTCGGCCAGCACCGTCTCGTCCTGCGGCAGCATGCGCGAGGGCGCCGCCGGCGGCTGCGCGGGAATGTTGTCGTAGCCGAACAGGCGCACCGCCTCTTCGATCAGGTCTTCCTCGATCGCAAGGTCGAAACGGAAACTCGGCGGCGTGACGACGAGGCAGTCGTCCTGGCGTTCCACGTCCGCACCGATTGCGGCGAGGTCGCGCGCCACCTGGTCGGCGTCGAGCTCGATGCCCGCCACGCGCGTCAGGCGCGCCAGACGCAGGGTGATCGGGTCGCGCCCGGGCAACTCGGCGGCCGCCTCGGTGATCGGTCCGGCCTGGCCGCCGCAGATGTCGAGCAGCAGCTGCGTCGCGCGTTCCATCGCCTGGCGGGTGGCGCCAAAATCGACGCCGCGCTCGAAACGGTGCGACGAGTCGGTCGACAGCCCCAGGCGCCGGGCGCGGCCGGCAATCGCCGCCGGGGCGAAAAAGGCGGCCTCCAGCATGACGTCGACGGTGACGCGCTCCACGCTGGTCGGCTTCCCGCCCATGATGCCGGCCAGCGCCACCGGCCCGCCGGCATCGGCGATCACCAGCATGTCGGGGGCGAGTTCGGCGACCTGGCCGTCCAGCAGTTCGAGTTTTTCACCCGCACGGGCCAGCCGCACCTCAATGCCGCCGTTGAGGCGTGACAGGGCAAAGGCATGCATCGGCTGGCCGAGTTCGAGCAGCACGTAGTTGGTGATGTCGACCGGCGCCAGCAGCGGGCGAATACCGCTGCGCTCGAGCCGCTCCGCCATCCAGCGCGGGGTCGCGACCTGCGCGTCGATGCCGCGCACCACACGCGCCAGATAGCGCGGACAGGCCTCGGGGGCGGACAGCTGCACCGGCACGGTGTCCTCGATGCGTTCAGTGGCCACGCCAATCTGCGGCAGCCGCACCTCGGCACCGGTGATCGCGCCGACCTCGCGCGCCAAGCCCTGCATCGACAGGCAGTCCGCGCGATTGGGCGTCAGCTTCAGCGTGATGAGGGTGTCGTCCAGATTGAGCCAACCGCGAAAATCCTCGCCGACCGGCGCGTCGTCATCCAGCACCATCAGGCCGTCGGCCGCCCCTTCCAGACCCAGTTCCTTGGTCGAGCAGAGCATGCCGAAGGATTCGACGCCGCGCACCTTGGCCACCTTGATCTCGAACCCGGGCAGTTTCGCCCCGGGGCGGGCGCACGGCACCTTGAGTCCGGCCGCTGCATTGGGCGCACCGCACACGATGGTGACCGGCGAAGACTCGCCGACATCGACCTGGCACACGCGCAGGCGGTCGGCGTCGGGATGCTTCTCCGCCGACAGGATTTCGGCCACCACCACGCTATTGAAGGGCGGCGCGGCGGGCGCCAGCGCCTCCACTTCCAGTCCCGCCATGGTCAGGGCATGGGCCAGTTGGGCGGTATCGAGCGCGGGATTGACGAGGCTGCGCAGCCACGATTCTGGAAATTGCATGATGTGTTCGCTCTAATTAGTTGAATTGCTTGAGGAAGCGAAGGTCATTTTCGAAGAAAAGCCGCAAATCGTCGACACCATAACGCAGCATCGCTAGGCGCTCGACACCCAGGCCGAAGGCGAAGCCGACGAAGCGCTCGGTATCGATGTCGACATGCTTGAACACGTTGGGATGCACCATGCCGCAGCCCAGCACCTCCAGCCAGCCGGTGTGCGAGCAGACGCGGCAGCCTTCGCCGCCGCACATCACGCAGCCGATGTCCATTTCGGCCGAGGGCTCGGTGAACGGGAAAAACGAAGGGCGGAAGCGCACCGGCAGGTCGTCGCGCTCGAAGAAGTTGCGCATGAAGTCGGCCAGCACGCCTTTCAAGTCGGCGAACGACACCGTCTCGTCGACCCACAGGCCTTCGATCTGGTGGAACATCGGCGTGTGCGTCACGTCGGAATCGCAGCGGTACACCCGCCCCGGCGCGATGATGCGCAGCGGCGGCTGGTGGGTCTGCATGTGGCGCACCTGCACCGGTGAGGTGTGAGTGCGCAGCAACTCGCCGCTCTGCAGATAGAAGGTGTCGTGCATCGCCCGCGCCGGATGGTCTTCCGGGATATTGAGTGCGGTGAAGTTGTAGAAGTCGGTTTCGATCTCCGGTCCCGTCGCCACCTCGAACCCGATCGAACGGAACAGCGCCTGAATGCGCGCCAGCGTGCGCGAAACCGGATGCAGGCCGGCATGCCCCAGGCCCCGTCCCGGCAGCGTCACGTCCAGCGTTTCGGCCGCCAACTGGCGATCCAGCTCGGCCTGCTGCAGCGTGTCGCGGCGGGTTTTCAGCGCCGCCTCGACCGCCTGCTTGGCCTCGTTGATGCGGGCGCCGGCGGTCTTGCGCGCGTCGGCGGGCATCGCACCCAGACTCTTCAGCAGTTCGGTGAGTTGACCGCTTTTACCCAGATAGCCTGCCTTGACCTGTTCCAGCGTCTGCAAATCGGGACTGGCCTGGATCGCGGCAAGGGCGTCGGCAACGACTTCGTTAGGATTGCGCATGGCGGTTTTTATATCAGGAATTTATCCGGGAAGGACGCGAAGTTCATCTTTGCGTTTCCTCGCGCCCTTCGCGGATAGACTCGTTCAAGAAACAACAAACAAAAAAAGGCCTTGCGGCCTTTTTTTGTGACGGTTTGACGGCTTATGCCGCCAGCTTGGCCTTGACCTGATCGACGATCTTGGCAAAGGCATCCTTGTCGAAAATCGCGATGTCGGACAGCACCTTGCGGTCGATCCCGATCTCGGCGCGGTTCAAGCCGTTCATGAACACGCTGTAGGTCAGACCGTACTGACGCGCGGCGGCGTTGATACGGGCAATCCACAGCCTGCGGAACTGGCGCTTGCGCTGGCGACGGTCGCGGTACTGGTACTGACCGGCTTTCATCACCGCTTCATTGGCGACGCGGAATACGTTCTTGCGACGACCGCGATAACCCTTGGCGGCGTTGATGATTTTTTTGTGACTGGCTCGGGCGGTTACACCCCGTTTGACGCGTGGCATGGTCTTTCTCCTTTATGCGTAGGGCAACATGCGCGAAACCGACTTGTGGTCGCTGGCATTGACTGTTTCCATGCCGCGCAACTGGCGCTTACGCTTGGTGCTCTTCTTGGTGAGAATGTGACGCATGAACGCGTGCGAGCGCTTGAATCCGCCGCCGCCCAGTGCACGGAACCGCTTCTTGGCGCCGCTCTTGGTCTTCATCTTAGGCATGATGTTTCCTTTTTATCTCATGCGGCCAGGTGATCCCACGACGTGGAATGCTTCACCTACCCGACTGCACGTATTGTGGCGCTTTCACCCTTTCGGGCCGAGAAACGCCGGTCTCGAAACTTAAATCTTCTTTTTCGGCGCCAGCATCATCACCAGCTGGCGACCTTCCATCTTGGGGAACTGCTCGACCACCGCCAGTTCGGCCAGGTCAGCCGCGACCCGTCTCAACTGGTTCATGCCGATTTCCTGGTGAGCCATTTCGCGGCCCCGGAAACGCAGCGTAATCTTGGTCTTGTCGCCTTCTTCCAGAAACTTGATCAGGTTGCGCAGCTTGATCTGGTAATCGCCCTCGTCGGTACCCGGACGGAACTTGATTTCCTTGATCTGGACCTGCTTCTGCTTCAGCTTGGCTTCGTGCTGCTTCTTGCTTTCCTGGTACTTGAACTTGCCGTAGTCCATGATCTTGCACACGGGCGGCTGGGCCGTCGGCGCAATTTCCACCAGATCCAGGTCAGCTTCTTCTGCCTGACGCAGGGCATCGTAAATTTTTACGATGCCAAGCGGCTCGCCTTCCACACCGACCAAACGTATCTCGGGGGTGGTAATTTCCCCGTTGATGCGTGTCTGTTTCTTTTCTGTCGCGATGAGTTGTTCTCCAAATAAAAACCTGACGCTGCGCGTCGAGGCAAAAAGGTCAAACAATAAATAAAGAAGGCGCGGGGCCAGCCCTAAGTATAGGAGGCCCCTACGCCTTGTTTGACCGCTATTACAGGCGCGCCAGCGTTTCCGCTTTCAGGCGCGCCATCAAGTCATCCAAACTGAGCTGCCCCAGGTCCTGGTTGCCGCGGGCACGGACGGAAACCAACCCGGTCTCCATTTCCTTGTCGCCGACCACCACCTGATAAGGCAGCTTTTGCAAGCTATGTTCGCGGATTTTATAAGTAATCTTGTTATTACTCAAGTCCGACACCGCACGAATGCCCGCCTCGCGCAGCGCCTGGGTGACTTTTTGGGCGTATTCGGCCTGGCGCTCACTGATATTCATCACCATCACCTGCACCGGCGCCAGCCACAACGGGAAGTTGCCGGCATGGTGCTCGATCAGGATGCCGATGAAGCGCTCCATCGAACCCAGGATGGCGCGGTGCAGCATCACCGGCGTTTTGCGGCTGTTGTCCTCGTCGACGAATTCGGCATCGAGCCGCAGCGGCAGGTTGAAATCGAGTTGAATGGTGCCGCACTGCCACAGCCGGTGTAGCGTGTCCTTCAGCGTGAACTCGATCTTGGGGCCATAGAACGCGCCCTCGCCCGGCTGCAGGTCGTAGGCCAGCTTGCTCTTGTCGAGCGCCGCGGCCAGCGCCGCTTCGGCCTTGTCCCAACTTTCGTCCGAGCCGACCCGCTTGTCCGGCCGGGTCGACAGCTTGACCAGCACGTCGTCGAAGCCGAAGTCGGCGTAGGTCTTCTGCAGCATGACGATGAAGTCGGCGACTTCCTGCTCGATCTGGTCTTCGGTGCAGAAGATATGGGCATCGTCCTGGGTAAAGCCGCGCACCCGCATGATGCCGTGCAGCGCGCCCGACGGCTCGTTGCGGTGACACGAACCGAACTCGGCCAGCCTGAGCGGCAGGTCACGATAGGAATGCAGGCCGCTGTTGAATATCTGCACATGGCCCGGGCAGTTCATCGGCTTCACCGCGTAGTCGCGATTTTCCGACGACGTGGTGAACATGTTGTCGCGGTAGTTTTCCCAGTGGCCGGATTTTTCCCACATGCTGCGGTCCATCACCGCCGGGGTGCGCACTTCCTGGTAGCCGTATTCGACAAATTTCTGCCGCATGTACTGCTCGATCTGCTGCCACACGATCCAGCCCTTGGGGTGCCAGAACACCATGCCAGGCGCTTCGTCCTGCATGTGCAAGAGGTCGAGCTGCTTGGCGAGCTTGCGGTGGTCGCGCTTCTCGGCCTCTTCCAGCCGGTGCAGGTAGGCTTCGAGGTCTTCCTTTTTCGCCCACGCCGTGCCGTAGACGCGCTGCAGCATCTCGTTCTTCGAGTCGCCGCGCCAGTAGGCGCCGGCCAGCTTCATCAACTTGAAGTGCTTGAGCTTGCCGGTCGACGGCACGTGCGGGCCGCGGCACAGATCGATGAAATCACCCTCACGGTACAGCGAGATGTCCTCGTTGCTCGGGATCGACGCGATGATCTCGGCCTTGTAGGCCTCGCCCATGTTCCTGAAGAAGCTCACCGCCTCGTCGCGCGGCATCACGCTGCGCTCGACCGGAATGTCCTGCTTCGCCAGCTCGGCCATCTTCTTCTCGATGGCGACCAGATCTTCCGGCGTGAACGGGCGCTTGTAGGCGAAATCGTAAAAGAAGCCGTCCTCGATCACCGGGCCGATGGTGACCTGCGCGTCGGGGAACAGCGATTTCACCGCAGCGGCCAGCAGGTGCGCGGTGGAATGGCGAATCATGTCGAGGCCGTCGGCATCGCGGTCGGTGACGATGGACAGTTGCGCATCGGCGTTGATCACATGGCTGGTGTCGACCAGTTCGCCGTCGACCCGCCCGGCGAGCGCCGCCTTGGCCAGCCCCGCGCCGATGCTGGATGCGACCTGCGCGACCGTGACCGGTCCCTCGAACGGACGGACGGAACCATCGGGAAGCGTGACGTTGACCATGATTCAAACTCCAGAAACAAAAAAAAGCGCGGACCGACCGCGCTTTTGGGTACTACAGGAAGATTGCAGAGCCTCTGCGAACAGCGATGCGCCGGGTTTATCGAGTGACAAGCCGACTAGTTCGCGTTGACATTTCACAAGCTCCACGGGGCGAGCCCCACTAAAACGGGTCATCCCGACCCTTCAAATATTGGTAGGCGCGAATGGACTCGAACCATCGACCCCCACCATGTCAAGGTGGTGCTCTAACCAGCTGAGCTACGCGCCTAATGCGGGGCGGATCATAACCGAAACGCCACGCCGGTGTCGAGTCGACGCAGGGTTTTTTTGTATTACCTCATGCCAGCGGCCAGCGCCGGATCACGTCGTAATGCATCCCGTCGGCCTCGCGGCGCGAGGCCACCAGCACGAAATCCCTGATCAGCCAGTGAACCGGCGTGCATTCCGGCACCTCGCCGCCGGCGGAATTGCGCAGCAGGGTGACGTGCGGCACATGCGGGCGGGCGTCGACGGCAAACCTGGCGCCCTGCAAGGCGGCGTTCAGCGCGCCCACCAATTCGAGGTGCTGCGGCGGCGTCTGGCTCGCGCCCAGCCAGCCGATGCGGTTGTGCCGCCAGTAGCCGCCCTGATCGAGGACTAGTTCGAACGCATCGCTCTGGACGGCGTCAACACAGGCAGTCAGGGCATCGAGTTGTTCGGCCGGCGTGCTGCCGAGAAAGGCCAGGGTGATGTGCAGGGTCTCCGCGCGCATGCGCCGACCGCCCCAGTGCTGATGCAGCCATTTGCCGGCGCGGTCGAGGGCGTCGCGGGTGGCGTCATCCGGCCACAGGGCGAAAAACAGCCGCAGCGTGTCGGACCCGGCCGGGCCGGATTCGGTCAGGCCCGCTTCTGTCAGGCTTGGCTCAGTCACGCGCGATCAGGCACACCGCTTCCGCCGCGATGCCCTCGCCGCGTCCGGTGAAGCCGAGTTTTTCGGTAGTGGTGGCCTTGACGTTGACGTGCTCGATGGCAACGCCGAGGTCGTCTGCGATATGCGCCGTCATGCGCGCGATATGCGGCGCCATTTTCGGCGCCTGCGCGATGATGGTGGCGTCGACATTGCCGACGCGCCAGCCACGCGACTTCAACTGCTCGGCGACCCGGCGCAGCAGGATGCGGCTATCGATGCCGGCAAATGCCGCATCGGTGTCGGGAAAGTGGCGGCCGATGTCACCCAGCCCCGCCGCGCCCAGCAGCGCATCGCAGATCGCGTGCAGCAGCACGTCGGCGTCGGAATGCCCGGCCAGCCCCAGATCGTGGGGAATGTCGACGCCGCCGAGGATGAGCTTGCGGTGCTCGGCAAAGGCATGCACGTCGAAGCCGTGGCCAACCCTAAGATCATTCATTCAGCTTCCCCAGAATCAGGCCCGCCAGCTCCAGGTCCTGCGGATAGGTGACTTTGAGGTTGCGGCTGTCGGACTCGACCAGCTTTGGCTGCAGCCCGAGCTGCTCGATGGCCGAGGCTTCGTCGGTCATATCGCTGCCGGCGGCGCGCAGCGCCTCGCTCAGCGTGCCATGGCGGAACATCTGCGGGGTCTGCGCCTGCCACAGTCCAGCGCGTGGCACGGTTGCTTCGGCGCGTGCGCCTGATTCAGTCTCGGCAGCGCGCTTCAGGGTGTCGGCCACCGGCACCGCAAGCAGGCCACCGACCGGATCATCCGCCACTTCATCGAGCAACTTGACCAGCATTTCGTCCGGCAAACAGGGGCGAGCGGCATCGTGCACCAGCACCCAGTCGTCAGCGGCGCAGATCCTGGACATAGCGTCGAGGCCGTTGAGGACGGTTTCGGCGCGGGTGGCGCCGCCGCAGCGCAGCACTTCGATGCGCTCTTCCCAGCCCTGCCACGCGTAGTTGTTCCAGCGTTTGTCGGTGGGCGACAGCACGACAAACAACTTGGTGATGCGTGGCTCGCGCGCCAGCACCATCATCGCGTGCGCAATCATGGGCACTGCATTGAGCGGCATGTACTGCTTTTCAATGCTCCCGCCCATGCGCGAGCCGCCTCCTGCGGCGGGAATCAGTGCGTAGAAATTCATGCGTCGCCTCCTGGCGCCAATACATCACGGTTGCCGTTGGATTGCATGGACGACACGAGTCCTGCGCGCTCCATGTCTTCAATCATGCGCGCGGCGCGGTTATAGCCGACGCGCAGCTGGCGCTGCACCGACGAGATCGAGGCGCGGCGCGTTTTCAGCACATAGGCCACTGCCTGGTCGTACAGCGGGTCGGCTTCCGCTGCCTCGCCGAATTCGCCGCCGCCCTCGCCTGCTTCTTCCGGCGATTCGAGCATGCCTTCGATGTATTCGGGTTCGCCCAGCGACTTCAGATAATCGACCACGCGATGCACTTCGGCGTCGGACACGAAGGCGCCGTGGACACGCTGCGGCAGGCCGGTGCCGGGCGGCAGATAGAGCATGTCGCCCTGCCCCAGCAAGGCCTCGGCGCCCATCTGGTCGAGGATGGTGCGCGAGTCGATCTTGCTGGAGACCTGGAAGGCGATGCGCGTCGGGATATTGGCCTTGATCAGGCCGGTGATGACGTCGACCGACGGCCGCTGCGTCGCCAGGATCAGGTGGATGCCGGCCGCGCGCGCCTTCTGTGCCAGCCGCGCGATGAGCTCCTCGACCTTCTTGCCGACCACCATCATGAGGTCGGCGAGCTCGTCGATCATCACCACGATCATCGGCATCGTTTCCAGCGGCTCGGGATTGTCCGGCGTCAGGCTGAACGGATGGGTCAGCGGCGTGCCCGCCTTCTTGGCATCGCGCACCTTCTGGTTGTAGCCGGCGAGGTTGCGCACGCCGACCGCCGACAGCAGCTTGTAGCGCCGCTCCATTTCGCCCACGCACCAGTTGAGCGCGCTTGCAGCCTGCCGCATGTCGGTGACCACCGGCGCCAAGAGGTGCGGGATGCCTTCGTAGATCGACAGCTCCAGCATCTTGGGGTCGACCATGATCATGCGCACGGCGGACGGGTCGGACTTGTACACCAGCGACAGGATCATGGCGTTGACGCCGACCGACTTGCCGGAGCCGGTGGTGCCGGCGACCAGCAGGTGCGGCATCTTGCCGAGGTCCGCCACCACCGGGTTGCCGGCGATGTCCTTGCCCAGCGTGATGGTCAAGGGACTCGCGCTGTCGTGGTAGGCCCGGGAGCCGAGAATCTCGCTCAAACGCACTATCTGCCGCTTGGGGTTGGGGATCTCCAGCCCCATGGTGTGCTTGCCGGGGATCGCCTCGACCACGCGGATGCTGATCACCGACAGGGTGCGCGCCAGATCCTTCGCCAGGTTGACGATCTGGTTGCCCTTCACCCCCACCGCCGGCTCGATCTCGTAGCGCGTGATCACCGGCCCGGGCGAGGCCGAGACGACCTTCACCTCGACACCGAATTCGGCGAGCTTGCGCTCGATCATTAATGAAGTGAATTCCAGCGCCTCGGCGCTCGCGGCTTCCACCGCCTCCTCGGCGGGATCGAGCAGGTGCAGCGGCGGCAAGGGCGAGTCGGGCAGATCGGAGAACAGCGGCGACTGTTTTTCGGTGACGGCACGCTCGGATTGCGGGACTTCCTTCACCACCGGCTCGATGCGGATCGGCGGCGCATCGACGCGCTTTTTCTTTTCCACCGACACGACGGCTTCGCGTTTTTGCTGCGCCACCTCGCCCACCTGGCGATCCTTGTAGGCCTGCCAGGTCTGGATCGCCTTCCACCAGGTCCGCTCCACCCATTCGCCGGTGCGCTCGGCCATGCCGAGCCACGACACGCCGGTGAACAGGCTGAACCCCACCGCCATCAGCAGCAGCAGGACCAGCGAACCACCGGTGAACCCCAGCAGCGCACCCGCCGCCCCCCCTACGCCGGCACCCAGCACGCCGCCGTGCGCGTCGGGCAGCGTCACGGCCCAGTGCCAGGCGCGCAGCCATTCGACCCCGGTGCTGGCGAGCAGCAGCAGGCCGAATCCGCCGAGCCGCAGCCAGCGTTGGCGGCCGTCCGCCAGCGGCGTTTCATCCAGATGGCGAAAGGTATGAATGACATAGGCCACTGCCAGCAGCACCCACCACCAGGCCGACACGCCAAAAATCATCAGCAGCAGATCGGACAGCCAGGCGCCGCTATTGCCGCCAAAGTTATGGATCGCAGCGCCATCGCCGGTCGTGCTGAAACCGGGGTCGGCCACATTGTGGGTGAGCAGAATCGCCGCCAGCAGCAGCGCGGCAAACCCCACCAGCAGCGCGCGGGCTTCGCGGAGCAGGCGCTGCATGCGGGGCGGCAGGGGGGTCGGAGAACGGGGAGCAGGACGCGCCATGGGAACTTAACAAACCAGAGTGCTCTGGATTATACCGGGCGCGCAGCATGGAAACGCTGCCGCCAAGTTTGGTTAGAATAGCCAGCTTTCCCATCGTCCGAGCGCAGACCATGAGCACCCAACACCACAAACTCGTCATTCTCGGTTCCGGCCCCGCCGGTTATTCCGCCGCCGTCTACGCCGCGCGCGCCAACCTTTCCCCGGTCGTCATCACCGGCATGCAACAGGGCGGCCAGCTGATGACCACCACCGAAGTCGACAACTGGCCGGCCGACGTCGACGGCGTGCAGGGCCCCGAGCTGATGGACCGCTTCCAGCGCCACGCCGAACGCTTCAACACCGAAATCATCTTCGACCAGATCCACACCGCCAAGCTGACCGAGAAGCCCTTCACCCTGATCGGCGACGCCGGCACCTACACCTGCGATGCGCTCATCATCGCCACCGGCGCCTCGGCCATGTACCTGGGGCTGGAAAGCGAGCAGGCCTTCATGGGCAAGGGCGTGTCGGGCTGCGCCACCTGCGACGGCTTCTTCTACAAGAACCAGGACGTGGCGGTCATCGGCGGCGGCAACACCGCGGTCGAGGAAGCGCTGTACCTCGCCAACATCGCAAAACACGTCACTCTGGTGCACCGCCGCGACACCTTCAAGTCCGAGAAGATCCTCATCGATCACCTGATGGAGAAGGTCAAGGAAGGCAAGATCACGCTCGAGCTCGACCGCACGCTGGACGAAGTGCTGGGCGACAAGACCGGCGTCACCGGCATGCGGATCAAGAGCACCCAGGACGGCAGCACCAAGGACATCGCGCTGACCGGCATCTTCATCGCCATCGGCCACAAGCCCAACACCGACATCTTCGCAGGCCAGGTCGAACTCGAGGGCGGCTACATCGTCACCCGCGGCGGCAACAAGGGCAACGCCACCGCCACCAGCATCGAAGGCGTGTTCGCCGCCGGCGACGTGCAGGACCACATCTACCGCCAGGCCGTCACCAGCGCCGGCACCGGCTGCATGGCCGCGCTCGACGCCGAACGCTACCTGGACGCGCTCGGCAAGGCCTGAGCGCAATCCGGGCCAGCGAGTGATCCGGCATGAAGCGCGCCCGCGGCAGTGCGCTCACCCCCGCCTCGTTCGAGGCGCTGGCCCGCATGCGCCGCGCGCTGCGCGAGCAGGCCACGGCGCCGGTCTCGCTTCGTCAGGCGCCGCATAAGCCCAAGGCGCCGGAGGACGGCGCCATGCTGTTTCGCCGCGCCGTCGCCGACGTCACTCCCCTGCCCCCCGCCAACCGCGCGGACGTCGCACGCCCGCGCCCCAAGCCCATCGCCCGCCAGCGCCTGCACGACGAGCAGCAAGTCCTGGTCGATTCGCTGGCCGACCCGTGGGACTGGGAAGCCGCCATTTCCACCGGCGAGGAACTGGTTTTCACGCGTCCAGGCGTGCCGACCGCTGCGCTCAGGAAACTGCGGCGCGGCGGCTGGGTTATCCAGGGCGAACTCGACCTGCACGGCCACACCGGCGACGAAGCGCGGGTTGCGCTCGCCGCCTTTCTCAACCGCTGCATGAAGGACGACCGGCGCTGCGTGCGCATCATCCACGGCAAGGGCCACGGCTCGAAGAACCGCCTGCCGGTGCTGAAGAACAAGGTGCGCCACTGGCTCACCCAGCGCGAAGACGTGCTCGCCTTCTGCCAGGCGCGCACCGTCGACGGCGGCGCCGGCGCCGTCATCGTGTTATTGAAATCTTCGTCACGTTAACGAGAGACTCACTATGAGCGAACCCGAAATCACCGACTTCGAACTGCCGTCCACCGGCAATGCCACCTTCAAACTGTCCGACCATCGCGGCCAGAACGTCGTCGTCTATTTCTATCCCAAGGACAACACCTCGGGCTGCACGCTCGAAGGCCAGGAATTCCGTGATCTGTATGGCGACTTCGCCAAGGCGAATACGGTAGTCGTCGGCGTCTCGCGCGACAGCCTGAAGTCGCACGAAGGCTTCAAAGCCGAATTCGGATTTCCGTTTGAACTACTTACCGACACCGATGAAAAGGTCTGCGAACTGTTCGGCGTGATGAAGCTGAAAAACATGTACGGCAAGCAGGTGCGCGGCGTTGAGCGCAGCACTTTTGTATTCGATGTGAATGGCAAGCTGGTGAAGAGCTGGCGCGGGCTGAAGGCGCCGGGACATGCGGCGGGGGTGTTGGGGTTTGTGCAGACGCTGTGAGCGCGCAACGCCCGATCCGTCGTTGCGAGCGCAGCGAAGCTGCCCAGTGCTGCGGGTTAGGCGCACAGCACGTTTAACAGTTAAACCTTCACAAGGCTGCTGACCGTTGGCCGGGGGTAGCCCGGCCAACGGTCAGCCGCCCCGCGAAGGTATGTCCTGTCGATTTAAATCCCACTCACCCAAACGTCAGCCCCATCGCCTCCCGCACATCGCGCATCGTATCCCGCGCCAGTTCCTGCGCCTTCTCGCAGCCGTCGGCAAGGATGTTGCGCACCTGATCCGGGTTCTCCTCGTAATACGCTGCGCGTTCACGAATCGGCGCGAGTTCCGCCAGCACAGCGTCGATCACCGGCTGCTTGCAGTCGAGGCAGCCGATGCCGGCGCTGGTGCAGCCGGCGGTGACCCACTGGCGGGTCGCGTCGTCGGAATACACCAGGTGGAACTGCCATACCGGACACTTGGCCGGATTGCCGGGGTCGGTGCGGCGCACGCGCGCGGGGTCGGTCGGCATGGTGCGGATTTTCTTGGTGATGACTTCCGGGTCTTCGCGCAGGGCAATGGTGTTGTTGTACGACTTCGACATCTTCTGCCCGTCCAGCCCAGGCATTTTCGACGCTTCGGTCAAGAGCGCTTCGGGCTCGACGAGGATCATCTTGCCCGATCCCTCGAGGTAACCGAACAGCCGTTCGCGGTCGTTCATCGACAGGTTCTGCGCGTCGTTCAACAACGCCTTGGCCGATTCCAGCGCCTCGTCGTCGCCCTTTTCCTGATAAGCGGTGCGGCACTCCTCGTAGAGGCGGGCCTTTTTCGAGCCGAGCTTCTTGACGGCGGCGCGCGCCTTCTCCTCGAACCCCGGCTCGCGGCCGTAGAGGTGGTTGAAGCGGCGGCAGATTTCGCGGGTGAATTCGATGTGCGGCACCTGGTCCTCGCCAACCGGCACCCGGTTGGCGCGGTAGATCAGAATGTCCGCGCTTTGCAGCAGCGGGTAGCCGAGGAAGCCGTAGGTCGAAAGGTCCTTCTCGCTCAGTTTTTCCTGCTGGTCCTTGTAGGTGGGCACGCGCTCCAGCCAGCCGAGCGGCGTCATCATCGACAACAAGAGATGCAGTTCGGCATGCTCGATCACGCGCGACTGCACGAACAGCGTGGCCTGCGCCGGGTCGACGCCGGCGGCGAGCCAGTCGATCGTCATGTCGCGCACGTTCTCGTCGATCGCCTGCGGCGTGTCGTAATGCGTGGTCAGCGCGTGCCAGTCGGCGACGAAGAACAGGCACTGGTATTCGTGCTGCAGGCGCAGCCAGTTTTTGAGCACGCCATGGTAGTGGCCAAGGTGCAGGCGCCCGGTGGGGCGCATGCCGGAGAGAACGCGGTCGGAATACATTTTTCGGTTGGGCGAGAGGGGTAAGTGGAGGGGGCGTCAGGACAGCACGATGCGGATCAGGCCGACCAGCTGCGCGGGGTCGAGACCGCTAACCAGCGCGATGAGGCCGATGAACAGGCTGATGAGCGGCCACAGGATGATGCCGAGGACGCCGGTGAACAGCAAGCCGAGCAGGATGAACAGGCCGTACGGCTCCAGCCGCGCGTACTGCATCGCCTGCCTGACCGGCAGCAGGCTCACTGCAATGCGGCCGCCGTCGAGCGGCGGCAGCGGAATGAGGTTCAATGCCATCAGGATGACGTTGATGAAGACGCCCGCGGCCCCCATCAGCATCAGCGGCGCGCTGACGAAGTCGCTGCCGAGCGCATGGCCGAGCTGGATCATCAGCGCCCAGAACACGGCCATGACGAGGTTGATCCCGGGACCGGCGGCGGCGACCCACAGCATGTCCTGCTTGGGGCGGCGCAACTGGCCGAAGTTGACCGGCACTGGTTTGGCCCAGCCGAACAGGATCGCGCCGCCACCCAGCAGCTTGCTGGTCAACAGAATCACCAGCGGCACCAGGATGGTGCCGACCGGGTCGATGTGCTTGAGCGGATTGAGCGTGATGCGGCCCGCTGCCGCTGCGGTCATGTCGCCGAAGTAGCGCGCGACATAACCGTGCGCGGCTTCGTGCAGGGTGATGGCAAAGATCACCGGCAAGGCGAAGATGGCGATCTTACCGGTCAGCGTGAGTTCTTCCATTCGCCTCAGCCCTCGAAATCGGACGTGTCGCCCTTGCCGAAGCGCACCACCGAGGGCGTATCGGTGGTCAGGTCGACCACGGTGGTCGGGGTCAGCCCGCAGGCGCCGCCGTCGATCACCAGATCGACCAGATGCTCGAGGCGTTCGCGGATTTCCCACGGCTCGGTCAGCGGCACGTCCTCGCCGTACAGCAGCAGCGTGGACGACAGGATGGGCTCGCCCAGTTCGGCCAGCAGCGCCTGCACGATGGGATGATCAGGCACCCGCAAGCCGATGGTGTCGTGCTTCTTGTGCAGCAGCCGCTTCGGCACTTCGCGGGTGCCGCGCAGGATGAAGGTGTAGGCGCCCGGGGTGTGCGCCTTCAGAAAGCGGAACTGGGTGTTGTCCACCTGGGCATAGCGGCCGAGTTCCGACAAATCGCTGCAGATCAGCGTGAGGTCGTGCCCACCGTCGAGCCCGCGCACCGACAGCAGCCGCATGGCCGCTTCCTTGTCGCCGATGTGGCAGCCCAGCGCGTAGCACGAGTCGGTGGGATAGACGATCACGCCGCCGCGCTTGAGAACCTCGACCGCCTGCTGGATCAGCCGCGGCTGCGGATTGTCGGCATGGATATTGAAGAATTGCGCCATAAAGCCTCAGGCAATGGAAGGAGAGAGATGGGCCGCCAGTTCCGGCCAGCCCTGCCACACCGGCTGGCAGTAATGCGGCAACGCGGGCAGGCGGCCGATGTCGATGCCCTCGCCCGGCGCATGGAAGTCGGCCCCGCGCGAGGCCTTGAGGCTGAACGCGCGCGCCAGGTCGGCAAACTTGCCGTATTCGGAAGGATGATGGCTGCCGGTGATGACTTCGATGCCCTCGCCGCCCAGCGCACGGAAGGCGTCCAGCAGCAGGTGCAGCTGGCGCGCGTTAAACGCGTAGCGCCCCGGGTGCGCGATCACCGCCATGCCGCCGCTGGCGCGGATCCAGCCGACGGCGTTTTCCAGCGAGGTCCATTCGTGCTCGACGTAGCCGGGGTTGCCACGGGTGAGATAGCGCCTGAACGTGCTGCGCATGTCGGGCGCGTGGCCCTGCGCCACCAGCCAGCGCGCGAAATGGGTGCGCCCCACCATCTCCTTGTTGGCGGCGTAGTCGAACGCGCCCTCATAGGCGCCGGCAATGCCGGCCCGCGCCAGATCGTCGCCCATACGACGGGCGCGCTCGATGCGGCCGCGGCGGATGTCGGCGAGGCCCGCAGCCAGTTCATGATTCAGCGGATCGATGCGCAGCCCGACGATATGCACGGTCTGTCCGCCCCAACTCACCGAGATTTCGACGCCTGGGATCAGCGTCAGCCCGGCCGCGTCCGCCGCCGCCTGCGCAGCGGCGATCCCTGCCACGTCGTCATGGTCGGTCAGCGCGAGCGCGTGCACGCCGTTGGCCGCGGCCCGCGCGACGACTTCAGCGGGCGGCAACACACCATCGGACACGTTGGAATGGCAATGCAGATCGATATTGAGCATCGATGGTCGGGATCGGACGACCAGGGCAAAAGCGCTTGGTCAGGAGGGGGAATCATAGCAAAATAAGCGGTCGCCCGAATTTCAGTAGGCTGAAGCGCTATCCAAACGCAAATCGCATCATGAAAAAACTGCTGTTCGACCTGTTTCCCGTCATCATCTTTTTCATCGCGTATAAAATCGGCGACGCCAACGCCGAAGCCACGCGCGCCTTCATGGCCAGCGTGGGCCTGCCGCAGCCCGCGGGCGCGGGCGAAAAACCCGGGATCTACCTCGCCACCCTGGTCGCCATCGTTGCCAGCTTCGGACAGATCGGCTGGGTCAAGCTGCGCGGCCACAAGGTCGAAACCATGCTTTGGGTCACGCTGGGCATCATCGTGGTGTTCGGCGGCGCGACCTTGTGGCTGCACGACGAGAGCTTCATCAAGTGGAAGCCGACCGTGCTGTACTGGGTTTTCGCGGCCATCATTTTCGGCGCCGCGGCCTTCGGCCGCAACGTCATCAAAAGCCTGATGGGCAAGCAAATGGAACTTCCCGACATCGCCTGGGGTCGACTGAATGCGAGTTGGGGCGGTTTTTTTACCGTCATGGGGCTTGCAAATCTGATTGTCGCCTTCAACTTCTCGACTGACGCCTGGGTCAACTTCAAGCTGTTCGGTAGCCTGGGGCTGATGCTGGTGTTTGTGATCGGTCAGAGCATGATGCTGACCAAATACCTGGATAAAGCCGATCTGGACCAAGCCAAACTGGACAAGGAAGAAAAACAATAATGTTCTATGCCATCGTCGGGCAGGATGTGCCCGACAGCCTGAATCTGCGGCTTGCCGCCCGCCCTGCGCACCTCGATCGCCTGCACGCGCTGCAACAGGCCGGACGCCTGCTGCTGGCGGGCCCCTTCCCCAACGTCGACGGCAACGACCCCGGCAGCGCCGGCTTTTCCGGCAGCCTGATCGTCGCCGAATTCGACACGCTGGCCGCCGCTCAGGCGTGGGCCGATGCCGATCCCTACGTGACGGCGGGCGTCTATGCCGACGTCAGCGTCAAACCATTCAAGAAAGTGTTCCCTCAATGAGCACGACCGATCTGATTCGCCAGCGCCTCGCCGTGCTGGAGCCCGAAACCTACACGCTGGAAGACGAAAGTGACCAGCACCGCGGCCATGCCGGTGCCGCCTCGGGCGGCGGGCATTTCAGTCTCACAATCGTGTCACCCAGGTTCCGCAACCTCTCCACCCTCGCCCGCCACCGGCTGGTGTACGAAGCCATGGGCGAGCTGATGCAGCGCGAAATCCATGCGCTGTCGATTACCGCCCTCACCCCGGAAGAACTTTAAAAGGAATCCCCATGCGTCTCGCCCTTCTGCCCGCCCTGATCCTGCTTGCCCTCGCCCCGCTGGCGCAAGCACAAAGCCCTGCTGCCGCCCCTGCAGTTGACGCCAGCAAGCCGCTGGCCGTGGTCAACGGCAAGGAAATCCCCGCCTTGTACGGCGAGCTGGTCAAACGTGAAATGGCCCAGGGCCAGCCAGACTCCCCGGAACTCGACCTGCGTGTGCGCGAATCGCTGATCAACCTGGAACTGCTGTCGCGCGCCGCCCAGGACAAGGGGCTCGACAAGAATCCGCAGCTGGCCGCCGCGCTGGACATCCGCCGCAAGGATCAACTGGCCAAGGCCTATCTGGAAGACTACGTCAAAGCCCACCCGATTACCGACGCAGAAATCCAGACCACCTATGACAAGGCCAAAGCGGGACCGATTGAGCCGGAATACCGTGCACGCCACATCCTGGTGCAAACCGAAGCCGAAGCGAAAAAGATCATTGCCGACCTCGGCAAGAAAGCCAAATTCGAGGATCTCGCCAAGAAACAATCAAAGGACCCAGGCTCCGCCAAGAACGGCGGCGCACTCGACTGGTCCGACCGCCGCGCGTTCGTGCCTGAATTCTCCGCCGCTTTGGCCGGCCTGAAAAAGGGCGAAACCACGAAGACGCCGGTGAAGACGCAATTCGGCTACCACGTCATTCGCCTCGACGATACGCGCCAGCCGACGATGCCACCGCTGGATGCAGTGCGCGGCGAGATCGTCAAGCAATTGCAGCAGTCGCGTGTACGCGACGCCATCACGGCTGCGCGCGCCGGTGCAAAAATCGAATAATCAGCTAATAATGATCTAAGCGGGGCATTGCCCCGCCTTCACCTGACAGGGAGCCAAACATGGCCAAAGAACATAATCAACTGCAAGACGTTTTTCTCAACACCCTGCGCAAGGAACGCATCCCCGTCTCGGTGTTTCTCGTCAACGGCATCAAACTGATGGGGCGGATCGAATCGTTCGACCAGTTCGTGGTGCTGCTGAAAGGCCAGGATCAAGCCGCGCAAATGATTTTCAAGCACGCCATCTCGACCATTTCGCCCTCGCGCGAAGTAGTGCTGCCGCCGCGCGAAGCCGCCGCCGAAGCTTAAGCGAGACTATTCAACGTGAACGGGTAGCAGCCGGAGCGCTGCCTGCGCGTTCACCAGAACGGCCGCCCCCCCGCGATACGCCTGTTTGTGCCGGGCTGGAATCGTGTCCAGGTTCTGCGTATCTTTCAGATAAATCACCACATAGGCTTCGGGATGCGCGGCCAGCCAGCGCGCCAGTTCGGCGCCCTGAAGCTCGACCAAGGGGACTTTCAGGCGGCCGAGAAACTGGTATTGCGCGTGGTATCTCGCGGCATTTGCCACCGGCCGCCCTTCGTCCTGAACCTGCTTGATCGCCTGCGCCATCGGCTTGATGTCATACAGGGGATCGATCGAACGCATCGCCGCCAGTTGCACCAGCGCCAGCGTCGCCGCCCCCAGCAGCGCCAGATTCAGCATCGGTGAAACGCCACGCCGGCCGGCCGCCCAGGCTGCCAGTGCCAGCAACACCAGCAGCGCGCCCGGCCAGACCGGCGGCAATACCGTGACCTGATCATACAATGCGCCAATCTGCCCGCTGGCCGCCAGGACCAGCACCACCCCCAACCCCATCGCCAGCAGCGCCGGTAGGCCTACGCGGGAACGCGAACGGTCTGTCAGGACGCGCGCCGTCAGCAACGCAAACGCCGGAAACAAGGGCAGCAGATAGTGCGGCTGCTTGCCGCTAATGAAGAAAAACGCGACGAACACCGGCAGCATCCAGGCCAGGCAAAAGCGCGTGCCGCGATCGAGCCCAGTGCGCCGATGGTGTGCCAACGCCTTCCACAAGCCCGGCCAGACAAACCACGGAAACAGCAGCAGCGGCAGCAGTGGCAGATACCACCAGAACGGCCGCCGATGGGCGAAAGACTCGACCATGCGGTCGGCGGTCTGGCCCCAGAAAATCGCATTGCGGTACGCCTCGCCGCCCGCCGTGCCGGCCGGGATCGCCCACGCCAGGGCGATGGCCGCGCCCAGCAGCACCGCCAGCAGCACGCCCCCGAACCAGCGTCCCCAACGCAGCCCTGGATTCCACCACGGCGCCAGCACGGCGATCGGCAGCAGGTTGAGCAGGATGACCGGCCCCTTGGTCAACACGCCCATGCCGATCGCGATCCCCAGCAGGACAAAGCCGCGCCGCTTCCCCTCGGCGGCGGCGAGCACGCCGTGCATGCCTAACAGCACCCAGAACGCCAGCATCACGTCGAACATGACCGAGGTGGAGAAAAGCGCCCACAGCAGCGCGCTCACCAGCACCAGCGCGGCCTGTCCGCCGAGACCGGCACGCTGCGGCCACAGACGGCGGGCGAGCGAATAGGTCAGCACCAGCGCGCCGGCAGAAAACAGGGGCAGCACCAGGCGCGGCCACCAGTCGTTGACGCCGAACAGCGCCCAGCCCGCATGGAACATCCAGAACATGAAAGGCGGCTTGTGGCTGTACGGTTCGCCGTTCTTGAACGGCACCAGGAAATCGCCGCGCAGCCACATTTCCCACGCCGCGCTGACGTAGCGCGTTTCGTCGATCGGAATCAGCGGCCGCGCCAGCAGCGCCACGGCGGTCAGCGCTGCCAGCAGCAGCAGGCTCAGGAGCAGCAGGCCGCGCCCGGAGGAATCAGGATTTTGTTGCAGGCTCATGGGGTGAAGGTTCTGTTTCGTCCAGCGCGGCATCGATCTGCGGATCGAGGCTCTGGCCGTGTCGGAAACGATGATATAGATACGCGCCAAGCGCGCCGGAAATCACAAACAGGGCGATGGCCAGCGCGATTTTGAGCGTCGGCGCGAGATGAACGCCGCTGCCGACCAGGGCGAACACCAGCGTCTGCGGCAGATAGCCAAGCAGCGTGCCGGAAAAGAAATGGATTGAGCGGATGCTGGAAATGCCTGCGGCCAGATTGGTCAGCAGGTTGCTGCCCACCGGCAGCAGACGAATCAGCACTGTCATCGAAAAGGGGTGGTCGTGGATGAAGCGGTCGAAGCGACCGGCGCGCTCGCCCAGACGGGCGCGCAGCAGGCCCTGGCCGAAGAAGCGCGCATAGGCGAAGCTCAGCATGCAGCCCAGCAAGGCCGCCAGCGCGCCGAGCAGTGTGCCCAGCCCGACGCTGAAGGCATAGCCACCGAGAAAGGCAATGATCTGGCGCGGCAGGCCGATGGCGGTGAACAACCCGCCCATCAGCAAAAAAAGCAGCGCGCCATTGATCCCGTGGCCGCGCACCCGCGCATCGATCCAGGCCTCGTTGACGCTGCTGCCCAGATCGCTGGCGTTGAACAGATAACCCAGCAGCGCCAGGCTCAAAATCAGCGCCAAACCCTTGAGGATGACGCGCGCTTTCATTCAGGCCACATTAAAGATCGGAGTCGGGTTCGATCAGCGGCAGGCGCACCCGCCGCTGCAGCCAAGCCACGCCGAACAGGTCGACGATCCCGACCCACAGCCGGTTGTGCACGCCGTATTTGGAGGTGCCGCGTTCGCGCGCGCGGTGACGCACCAACACCGATACCACGGCGCCGCCGTTGCGCATGACCAGCGCCGGCAGGAAGCGGTGCATGTGATCGAAGTTGGGCAGTTGCAGAAAGGTCTCGCGGGCGAACAGCTTGAGGCCGCAACCGGTGTCTGGGGTGTTGTCGCGCAGCATGCGCGAGCGCACGCCATTAGCGATCTTGGACGACAGGCGACGCAGGAAGGTGTCGTTGCGCCGGGCGCGCCAGCCCGCCAGCAGTTCCAGATTGGCGGGCTGCGCCGGATTGGTCAGTTCAGCCAGCAGCGCCGGGATGTCCGCCGGATCGTTCTGGCCGTCGCCGTCGAGCGTGGCGATCCATTCGTAGCGCGCCGCGTTCACCCCCGTCGTCACTGCCCGACTCTGCCCGCACGATACGCGGTGGCGGATCACCCGCAGCATCGGAAATTCGGCTTGCAGTGCCAGCAACCGTGCCTGGGTGGCATCGGTGCTGCCGTCGTCAACGTAGAGGATTTCGAACGTGGTGCCGGACAGCGCCGCGGCGATTTCGCGCACCAGCGGCTCGACATTGTCTTGCTCGTTCTTGACGGGGACAACCACGGAAAGCCTGCCGTGGTAGGCATGTTTCGGCATTGTGCGTTGTGTGGTTGTCGGTGTGTATGGCGGAGAGGGCGGGATTCGAACCCGCGTTAGGATATTATCCTAAACACGCTTTCCAGGCGTGCGACTTAAACCGCTCATCCACCTCTCCGGGAGCGCCGCATCATACCGGAAGCACCTGCGCGCGGCAATCCGAAATCGATCCCCAAGCCACCTTTCCCTCCTTGGCACAGGGAAATTGACATTCACCTCTTGAAACCCTGCCATTCGCCCCCAAATTTTCGCGAGAACCAATTGGGAGCACACATGCAGGACGACATCAAAACCGACACCAACACGGCCGACACTCACCCCGAGAAGGAAATCATGCCCAGCCTCGAAGAGCTGCTGAAAGCGGCCGAGCTCCAGGCTGCCGAGCATCACGACGCCTGGCTGCGCGCCAAGGCGGAAACCGAGAACATGCGCCGCCGCGCGGCGGAAGACGTCGACAAGGCGCGCAAATTCGCGGTGGAAAACTTCGCCAGCGAACTGCTGGCGGTAAAGGACAGCCTGGAAGCGGCGCTGGTGGCCGAGTCGCCGAGCGTGGAAAACATGAAGGACGGCGTCGAATTGACGCTCAAGCAGTTGACTGCCGCCTTCGCCAAATTCAATCTCAACGACATCGATCCGCTGGGTGAGAAGTTCGATCCGCACCAGCATCAGGCGATCCAGGTGGTCGAGTCCGATCAGCCTGCGAACACGGTGGTGACGGTGCTGCAAAAAGGCTACCGCCTCAACGAGCGCACGCTGCGGCCGGCGCTGGTGATGGTTGCCAAGGGCAAGGACGCTTGAAATAGCGCCAACCCCCCCCAATATTTCAATCAATTCAATCTTTTTAGAAGGAACGCATCATGGGACGCATTATTGGCATTGACCTCGGTACCACCAACTCCTGCGTGGCGGTGATGGAAAACGGCAAGCCGAAGGTGATCGAGAACGCCGAGGGCACTCGCACCACGCCGTCCGTCGTCGCCTACACCGAGGATGGCGAAATCCTGGTCGGCGCACCCGCCAAGCGTCAGGCCGTCACCAACGCGAAGAACACCCTGTATGCGGTGAAGCGCCTGATCGGTCGCCGCTTCGACGAGAAGGAAGTGCAAAAGGACATCAGCCTGATGCCCTACAAGATCGTCAAGGCCGACAACGGTGATGCCTGGGTGGAAGTGCGCGGCCAGAAAATGGCGGCGCAGCAAGTGTCGGCCGAGACCCTGCGCAAGATGAAGAAGACGGCCGAAGATTATCTCGGCGAGGAAGTGACCGAAGCCGTCATCACGGTGCCGGCCTACTTCAACGACAGCCAGCGCCAGGCGACCAAGGACGCCGGCCGCATCGCCGGCCTGGAAGTCAAGCGCATCATCAACGAGCCGACCGCGGCCGCGCTTGCCTTCGGCATGGACAAGAAGGAAGGCGACCGCAAGATCGCGGTGTATGACCTCGGCGGCGGCACCTTCGATATTTCCATCATCGAGATTACCGAAATGGACGGCGAGCACCAGTTCGAAGTGCTGTCGACCAACGGCGACACCTTCCTCGGCGGCGAGGACTTCGACCAGCGCCTGATCGACTACATCGCGGAGGAGTTCAAGAAGGAACAGGGCGTCGACCTGAAGAAGGACGTGCTCGCGCTGCAGCGCCTGAAGGAAGCGGCGGAAAAGGCCAAGATCGAGCTGTCGTCTGCGCAGCAGACCGAAGTCAACCTGCCCTACATTACGGCGGACGCCTCCGGTCCCAAGCACCTGGCGGTGAAGATCACCCGCGCCAAGTTCGAGGCGCTGGTGGAGGACCTGATCACGCGCACCATCGAGCCGTGCAAGATGGCGCTGAAGGATGCGGGGCTCACCACCTCGCAGATCGACGACGTCATCCTGGTCGGCGGCCAGACCCGCATGCCCAAGGTGATGGACGCGGTGAAGGATTTCTTCGGCAAGGATCCGCGCCGCGACGTCAACCCGGACGAAGCCGTGGCCGTGGGCGCCGCGATCCAGGGTGGCGTGCTGCAGGGCGAAGTGAAGGACGTGCTGCTGCTCGACGTGACGCCGTTGTCCCTGGGTATCGAGACCCTCGGCGGCGTGATGACCAAGCTGATCCCGAAGAACACCACGATCCCGACCAAGGCTTCGCAGGTGTTCTCCACCGCCGACGACAACCAGAGCGCGGTGACGGTGCACGTGCTGCAAGGCGAGCGCGAAATCGCCTCCGGCAACAAGAGCCTGGGGCAGTTCAACCTCACCGACATTCCGCCCGCGCCGCGCGGCATGCCGCAGATCGAGGTCACCTTCGACATCGACGCCAACGGCATCCTGCACGTGTCGGCCAAGGACAAGGCTTCCGGCAAGGAGAACAAGATCCGCATCCAGGCCAGCTCCGGTCTGAGTGAGGAAGAAATCCAGCGCATGGTGAAGGACGCAGAAGCCAACGCGGCGGAGGACCACAAGGCCGTCGAACTGGCGACCGCGCGCAACGCCGCGGACAGCATGATCCACTCGGTGAAGAAATCGCTGGCTGAACACGGCGACAAGGTGTCGGCCGAGGAAAAGGCCGCGATCGAGACCGCGCTGAAGGAATGCGAGGACGCTGTACACGAAGGCGACAAGGACACCATCGAGGCGAAGACCAATGCACTCGCCACCGCCAGCCACAAGCTCGCCGAGCAGATGTATAAAACCGAGCAGGCACAGGCGCAGCCGGGTGATACGACCAGTGGCGCCGCCGGTGCGGCGGACGACAATGTGGTCGATGCCGAGTTTGAAGAGGTGAAGGACAAGTAAAGGGTCAGGAATCGGGATTCAGGGATCAGGGGAGGTCGCGCGTTGCGCGGCTTTCCCTTTTTCCATTGGATTCTGTTCCCCGCCCTTCCCTGAATCCTGATCCCTGAATCCAGACCCCTGACATGTCAAAACGCGACTATTACGAAATCCTCGGCGTCGCCAAGAACGCCTCGGACGAAGACATCAAGAAGGCCTACCGCAAGCTGGCCATGAAGCACCATCCTGACCGCAACCCGGACGACAAGGGCGCGGAGGAGAAATTCAAGGAAGCCAAGCAGGCCTACGAGATCCTGTCCGACTCGGACAAGCGCGCCGCCTACGACCAGTTCGGCCACGCCGGCGTCAACCAGCAGGCCGGCATGGGCGGCGGCTATGGTGGTGGGGCGAGTGGCTTTTCCGATGCATTTTCGGACATCTTCGGCGATATTTTCGGTGGGGGTGGGGGCGGCGGCCGCCGCGACCGCGTGTATCGCGGTGCCGACCTGCGCTATAACCTGGAAATCGGGCTGGAAGAGGCCGCGCGCGGCACCGAGACCAAAATCCGCATCCCCTCGCTGGAAGAATGCGGCGTGTGCCACGGCAGCGGCGCCAAGCCCGGCACCGCGCCGACGACCTGTACTACCTGCGGCGGGCATGGCCAGGTGCGCATCCAGCAAGGCTTCTTCTCGGTGCAGCAGACCTGCCCGCGCTGCGGCGGCACCGGCAAGATGGTGGCCGACCCCTGCTCCGCCTGCCACGGCGAAGGCCGCGTCAAGAAGCACAAGACCCTGTCGGTCAAGATTCCCGCCGGGGTCGACAGCGGCGATCGCATCCGCCTCGCAGGTGAAGGCGAAGCCGGAATTAACGGCGGCCCGTCGGGTGACCTTTTTGTGGTGATCCACCTCAAGGAGCACCCGGTTTTCAAGCGCGACGGCGACGACCTGCATTGCGAAATGCCGATCAGTTTTGCCACCGCCGCGCTTGGCGGCGAGGTCGAGATTCCCACCCTGGACGGCCACGCCAAGATCAAGATTCCGGCCGAAACGCAATCTGGCAAGGTGTTCCGCCTGCGCGGCAAGGGCATCAAGGGCGTGCGCAGCCATGCCCCCGGCGATCTGCTGTGCCACATGCTGGTTGAGACGCCGGTCAACCTCTCCGATCGTCAGCGCGAACTGTTGCGTGAACTCGAAGCACTGAGCCCGGGGCGGAACAACAATCCGCGAGCCCAGTCATTCATGGACAAGGTCAAAGCATTTTTCGTGCAGTAAGCTTCAGGATTTGCGACCTTGAATGGCCAGTCGGCATGGGCGTCGTGTCGCGCGTAGAAACGGACCACGCGTTTTTTCAAGCTGCACTATGCTGGACGTCCATCACCAACACAACCAACAGTCCAGTTCGAACTCGAGACCGCGAGCCTGTAACAACGCTCAGGCCGGGGGAGAATTTCATGCCGCAGAGGGCGAACCCGAGAACGGGTTCGCCCTCTGCATTTCTCACCCCCGGGACGCGGTATGATCGCCTCATGCCCGCCGCCTGCCTGCCTGAAGCCCTGATGCCGCCTGCGCACTTGAGGGCAAGCCTTCTTCCTGGCCCCACTCATGACTGACCTCTTTCACAGCGAACACGCGGTCGATTTCGAACGGCGTTTTGGCGGTGTGCGCCGGCTCTACGGCACGGCGGCGTTCGAGCATTTTCAGCAGGCGCATGTCTGCGTCATCGGCATCGGCGGCGTCGGTGCCTGGGCCGCAGAAGCGCTGGCGCGTACGGCCATCGGCCAACTTACCCTGATCGACCCCGACCATCTGGCCGAATCCAACATCAACCGCCAGGTCCATGCGCTGACCCACGAGCTCGGAAAGTCCAAGACCGTGGCCATGAAAGAACGCATCCGGGCCATCAACCCGCTGTGCCGGGTGACCGGGGTGGAGGAATTCCTCACCCCCGAGAATCTCGCCGGACTGCTGGCGGACCGCTTCGACTACGTTGTGGATGCGATCGACAGCGCCCGTGCCAAGACCGCACTGATCGCCCACTGCCGCCGCAACAGGGTACGGCTGGTATGCGTCGGCGCCGCTGGCGGCCAAACCGATCCCGGCCGGGTTCAGCTGACCGACCTCGCCCGCACCACCGAAGACCCACTGCTGTCCAAAGTGCGTGCGCGTCTGCGCCGCGAACATGGCTTTCCGCGCGATCCAGGGAAGAAGTTCGGCGTCGACTGCGTGTATTCCACCGAGCCCCTCAGTTACCCGAGCGCCGAGGGCGGCGTGTGCTACGAACGTCCGGAGGACGCCCGTCTGCACGGCCTCAACTGCGCCGGCTTCGGTTCGTCAGTGTGCGTCACCGCGACTTTCGGCCTGCGGGCGGCGGCACACGTGCTCAACAAGCTGGCCGCACGAGCAAAATAAAGTAACGCCAGGCCATGACGAACGCCCGCTTCAGGGCCGCGCCGCGGCAAACAGGCGGAAGAAGTTCTGCGTCGTGATTTCGCCCACCGCTTCGGCAGCCATCCCGCGCACCCGCGCGATTTCCTCCGCCACGTGCTTCACGAACCCCGGCTCATTGGTCTGCCCGCGATGCGGCACCGGCGCAAGATACGGCGAGTCGGTCTCGATCAGCATGCGCTCCAGCGGAATGGCCGCCGCCACCTCGCGCAGCGCCTTGGCATTCTTGAAGGTGACGATGCCGGAAAACGAGATGTAAAAGCCCTGCTCGACGGCAGCTTCGGCCACCGCCAGGCTCTCGGTGAAGCAGTGCATCACCCCGCCCGCCTCGCCCGCCTGCTCCTCGCGCATGATGCGCAGGGTGTCGTCGGCTGCGGAACGGGTATGGATCACCAGCGGCTTGCGACCGGCACGGGCGGCCCGGATGTGGGTGCGGAAGCGTTCGCGCTGCCATTCGAGGTCGCCAGTGAGCCGGAAGTAATCCAGCCCGGTCTCGCCGATCGCCACCACCTTGGGGTGATCGGCCAGCGCGACCAGTTGTTCCACCGTCGGCTCGGTGCAGTCCTCATGGTCGGGATGCACGCCGACCGAGGCGTACACATTCGGGTACGCCTCGGCCAGTGCGCGAATCTCGGGAAATTTTTCCAGCTCGACGCTGATGCAGAGCGCGTGACTCACCTGATTCGCCGCCATGAGGTCGAACACCTCAGGCAGCTTGCTGGCGAGGTCGGGGAAATTGATGTGACAGTGGGAATCGATGTACATGCGGTGGCGAGCACCGCGGGGGTGCTACATGGTGTGAGTGGGACGCACCGATTTTAACGAACCGCCGAGCAATCCTTCAATCTTGTTTTGTGCCGCCTTGCCGCTTTCGTTGAAAGCGAACTGCACGCCCACGCCCTGGGTGCGTCCGCCATGCGCGCCGGTGGGGGTCAGCCACACCACCTTGCCGGATACCGGCAGCTTGGCGGGATCCTCCATCAGGGTCAGCAGCATGAACACTTCCTCGCCCATCTTGTAGCTCTTGTTGGTGGGAATGAACAGTCCGCCCCCCTTGATGAAAGGCATGTAGGCCGCAAACAGCGCGGATCTTTCCTTGATCGACAGGGAAAGCACGCCAGGGCGGACTTGCGAGGTGACATCATTGACTGCTGCATTCATATTCAACTCTCTCAATCAAACAGGTGCCGGTACTGAATCAGCCAGGCTTCCAGCTGCAGGCTCCGGTTGAGTGGATGCGACAGCGTCCTGCCTTCGTTAGCCTGCGTTCTGGCGAGCGCCAGCAGCTTCGCCAGATCAGCCTCTTTTCCCAGCGGCGCCAGCACTTCAGCAAAATCGCGGTTGAACCGCACGCTGCCCTGCAACTTGACCGCCAGCAAATCGCCCAGCCATTTGTAAGCCACGTTGTGCCAGGTCCGTGTGCCGACCGTTTTCCAGCGTTCCCCCAGCGTCACCGGATCGAGCTGGTCGGGGCGCGCCAGGCCTTCCAGCACGCTGCGGCGTTCATCCAGCTCGCCACTGTCGGCCCAGCGCAGCGCGTCGAGCGGCGTGCCGCCGGAGAGTGCCAGCAGGTTGCTTGCATCGTCCACCCCCTGCCCGGCCAGCCACGCCGCTGCCGTCTCGGCCGCCGGCAGGCCGATGTCGAGACGGGTGCAGCGGCTGCGGATGGTCGGCAACAGCCGGCGCGGCTGATCCGAGACCAGCACGAACACCGTATTTAACGGCGGTTCCTCAAGCACCTTTAGCAGGGCGTTGGCGGCCGCCGGATTGAGGCTGTCCGCCGGGTCGACCAGCACCACCCGAAAGCCCGCCCGGTAGGTGGAAAGCTGGACGTAATCGACCGTTTCGCGCGCCTGATCGACCTCGATGGTGCTGGCCATCTTGGTCTCGCCCTGCCTGTTGGTTTTCTCCTCCAGGGTGACGAGCCGGAAATCCGGATGCCCGCCGGTGTCGAACCAGTGGCAGGCCGGGCACTGGCCGCAGGCCGCGCCATCGGTGAGTGGCGCTTCGCACAGCAGAGCCTGCGCCCACGCCCGCGCCAGTTCGCCCTTGCCCACCCCGCGCGGCCCCGCGAGCAGCAAGGCCTGCCCCGGGCGCGCGCGCGTCGCCAGCAAGCGCTGCCACGCCGACTCCAGCCACGGATAAGGCGCGCTGCTCATGTCAGTGCCTGCAACAGCTGGCCGATTTCGGCCTGCAGTTCGGCAATGCTGTGGCGCGCATCGAGCACGCGGATGCGCCCGGGTTCGGCCTGCGCACGATCGAGGTAGGCATGGCGCACGCGGCTGAAAAAACTGTCGGCCTCACGCTCGAAACGGTCGGCCACGCGCGCGGCCGAGCGGCGCGCTTCCGCCACCTCCGGCGGCACATCGAACAGCAAGGTCAGGTCGGGCTGAAAGCCGCGCTGCACCCAGGCTTCCAGCGCGGCGATGCGCTCCACCGCAATGCCGCGCCCGCCGCACTGGTAGGCGTAGCTGGCATCGGTAAAGCGGTCGGACAGTACCCATGCACCGCGCGCCAGCGCCGGCAGAATCAGGCGGGCCAGGTGTTCCTGGCGCGCGGCGAACATCAGCAGCAATTCGGTGTCGGCGTCCATCTCCTGATGCAGCAGCAATTCACGCAGGGTTTCGCCAAGCGGCGTGCCGCCAGGCTCACGGGTAACGATCACCTCGTGGCCCTGCTGGCGCAACCACTCGGCGACGAATTCCAGATGCGTGCTTTTGCCGGCGCCGTCGACGCCTTCGAGGGTAATGAATTTGCCATGGGCGCTCATCGCTGATAACGGTTGACAGCTCGATTGTGCGCGTCGAGGTTGCTGGAAAACACATGGGTGCCGTCATTGCGCGACACAAAGTACAACGCATCGGTTGTGGCCGGGTTGAGCGCGGCCTGGATCGCGGCTTCGCTGGGCATCGCAATCGGCGTCGGCGGCAGCCCGTCACGGGTATAGGTGTTGTACGGCGTGTCGGTTTGCAGGTCGACGCGGCGCAGGCGGCCGTCAAAGCGCTCGCCCAGCCCGTAGATCACGGTGGGATCGGTTTGCAGGCGCATTCCCAGCCTGAGCCGGTTGATGAACACGCCGGCGATCTGCGGGCGCTCCGACGCCGCGCCGGTTTCCTTCTCGACGATCGACGCCATGATGAGTGCGTCGTACGGGGTGCGGTAGGGCAGCCCCGGCGCGCGGGTTTCCCAGGCGGCCATGAGCTTTTCCCGCTGCATGCGATAGGCGTGGCGCAGCACGTTGAGGTCGGACGAATGCGGCGCGAATGAGTAGGTATCGGGAAACAGCAGGCCTTCGGGGTGGCTTTCTTCGGCGCCGATTGCCTGCAGCAGTTCGGCATCGCTCATGCCGGCGCTCTCGTGCTTCAGCAGCGGCTGCGCGGCAAGGGCTGCGCGCACCTCGCGCCAGTTCCAGCCTTCGATGAACTGGACGACCGCCTGCGAGACCTCGCCGCGCTCGATCATGCCATAGAGGGCCAGCGGCGTGAGCGGTTTGTCCAGCGTGTACACGCCGGCCTTGAGTGCCGCGCCCTTGCCGAGCACACGCCCGAGCAGCCAGAACACCGGCGCGTTGCCGATCACGCCTTCGCGTTCCAGCATCACGCTTAAGCTCCGCAAATGGGTGCCGGGCATCACATTGAAGGTTTTCGGCAAGGGCTCGATGCGCAAGGGCTGGTTGCCATACCAGGCCAGCCCGCCGGCCAGCATCAGCGAGGCCAGCACGGCAAGTACGAACAGTCGCTTAATCAACTTCATCATCCAGGGCGGTTTTCAAAATATCGGTCCAGCCCGCAGGCAACCAGGTCACGTCATCCAGCCGGGCCACGCGGCGCACCCCGATGACGCTGTTGCAAATCATCACTTCGTCGGCAGCGAGTATAGCGTCTGGCGAAAATTGGCCGACATGGGTGCGGATGCCCCGACGCATCGCCGCGCGCAGCAGACGCGTTCTCGCCACGCCGGCCACCCCGCACTGACTCAAATCCGGGGTGAACAGTTCACCCTGCCTGGCCCAGAACAGATTGCTCATCACGCCGCCGATCGCTGCGCCGCCATCGTCGCACAGCAGCCCCTCGAAGATTTCCGGGTCGTCCCATTCCGCCCGCGCCAGCACGTTCTCCAGTCGGTTCAGATGCTTGATCCCGGCCAGCCTGGGCTGCCGCGCCAAGCGCAGCGTGCACCAGCGTGCCGTGACATCGACTGCCGCGTCGGGCCGGGCATGCGGCGGCAAGGGCGCGGACAGCACGATGCGGGTGCAGGCCTGCGCGGCAGGCGGCGCATAGCCGCGTGCGCCGGCGCCCCGCGTGAGCATGATCTTGACGACCCCCTTCCCTGTCTCGGCCACCTGGTCGACCTCGGCGAGCAAGCCTGCTTCGTCGGGACACGCCAGCGCCAGCGCCGCAGCGTCTGCGGCGAGTTTGGCGTACTGGTCGCGCCACCACAGCGGCTGGCCGGCGTGCGTGCGCAGGGTGCGGAAAATGCCGTCACCGTAGGCCAGTCCGCGGTCCAGCGCGCTCACGCTGTCAGACCGTTGGCCGTTGACGAGGATCATGATTCAAGCGCGCGCAACAGGCCGCGCGCCTTGGCGCGGGTTTCGTCGAGTTCGCGCGTGGCGATGGAATCGGCGACGATGCCCGCGCCGGCGCGAAAACTCAGCGTGCGCCCGCGCAGCAGGAAACTGCGGATCAGGATGTTGAAATCGAAGCTGCCGTCGCGGTTGATGTAGCCGACGCTGCCGGTGTAGCTGCGGCGCGGCGCCTGCTCCAGCGCCTGGATGATCTGCATGGTGCGCACCTTGGGGCACCCTGTGATGGTGCCGCCCGGAAACACCGCGCGCAAGGCGTCAAGCACGCGCAGGCCGGTCCGCAGCTTGCCGCGGACAGTGGATTCGATGTGATGCACGTGACGATAACTGGCGATGTCCATCAGCGCGTCGACCTTCACGCTACCCGGCTCGCACACCCGCCCGAGGTCGTTGCGTTCCAGGTCGACCAGCATGACGTGTTCGGCGCGCTCCTTGGGATGCGCCTGCAGACGGGCGCGCAGTGCGGCATCCTCGGCCGCATCCTCGCTGCGCGGATGGGTGCCGGCAATCGGCCGGGTTTCCAGCATCCCGTCCTGACCAAGGCGAACCAGCCGCTCGGGCGACGAGCTCACGACCGCCCATTCATCCAGTTGCAACAGCGCGGAAAATGGCGCCGGATTACGCTGCATCAGCTGCGCAAGCAGTGACGCCGCGGGAACCGGTGCGGCGAATTCCGCCTGCCAGCCGCGCGACAGATTGACCTGGAACACGTCGCCCGCACGGATGTAATCCTGAATGCGCGCAACCCCGGCGAGAAACGCGGCAGGATCGTCTTCGCGCAGGTCGCGCGGCGCCGGAACGGCCGGCAGCGGCGGATGCGTGGTCTCCAGATCGAGCTGCATGGCGTCCAGCAGTTCGGCGTGTCCGGCTTCGGCCATCAGCACGCAGCGCCCGTTCGCGCGATCGAACAGGATCGCCGCGGGAATGCGCGCCAGCCAGGCAAGGGGAAAATCAGGGTCGGCCGCCAGACCGACACTGGGCTCGAACAGGCCACCCAGCTCGTACGCGAACGCGCACAGCCAGCCGCCACTGAAGGGGAGCTCATGACTGGATTGCAGCGATGCCGGCTGCAGTTGCATCGCCGGATGCGACTGCAGTCCGTCCAGGCCATCGACGGCGGCAATTCGCACGACATCCTGTGGGAACGCAAACAGCACGTCCCAGCCGGCATCGCCGCTGCTCAGAAACAGACCGGGGTAGCGCTGCGGATGGACGCCCTGAAGCTGGATCAGATCAGGCCGCAACGTATTGCACGGCAGCGACCACTCCCGGATTTCAGGCATGGCCGGTCGATCCGCTGCGAGGGTCAAGCGCGCTTGAAAATCAGCGAGCCGTTGGTGCCGCCAAACCCGAAGTTGTTCTTGAGTGCAAAGTCGATCTTCAGGTCACGCGCGGTATTGGCGCAGTAATCGAGGTCGCACTCCGGGTCTTGCGAGAAGATGTTGATGGTCGGCGGCGATACCTGATGATGCACTGCCAGCACGGAGAACACCGACTCCACGCCGCCGGCACCGCCCAGCAGGTGGCCGGTCATCGACTTGGTCGAGTTGACCACCGTCTTGTAGGCCGCATCGCCCAGGGCGAGCTTGATCGCATCGGTTTCGTTCTTGTCGCCCATCGGCGTCGAAGTGCCGTGCGCGTTGATGTAATCGACCTGATCGGCATTGATGCCGGCATCGCGCATCGCGTTCAGCATCGAACGCCTGGGCCCGTCGGTGCTCGGCGACGTCACATGGTAGGCGTCGCCGCTCATGCCAAAGCCCACCACCTCGGCGTAGATTTTTGCGCCGCGTGCCTTGGCGTGCTCGTACTCCTCAAGCACCAGCACGCCGGCGCCCTCGCCCAGCACAAAGCCGTCGCGATCCTTGTCCCACGGACGACTGGCCGTGGCCGGGTCGTCGTTGCGGGTGGACAGCGCGCGGGCGGCGGCAAAGCCGCCCAGGCCCAGCGGCGAAGTTGCGCACTCGGCGCCGCCAGCGACCATCACGTCGGCATCGCCGTGCTCGATCATGCGCGCGGACAGACCCACCGCATGCAGGCCGGTGGTGCAGGCGGTGACAACCGCCAGGTTGGGCCCTTTCAATCCGAACTGGATGGAAAGATTGCCGGAAATCATGTTGATGATGGAACCCGGAATAAAGAAGGGGGAAATCTTCCTCGGGCCGGATTCCATCAACAGGGTGTGGGTTTCCTCGATCAGCGGCAGACCGCCGATCCCGGAACCGATATTGACGCCAATGCGCTCGGCATTGGCTTCGGTGACTTCAATGCCCGAGTCACGTATCGCCTGAATGCCGGCGGCCATGCCGAACTGGATGAAAACATCCATGCGGCGCGCCTCCTTCGGGTTGAGGTACAGCCCAACGTCAAAATCCTTGACCTCGCCCCCAATCTGCGAGGTGAAAGGCGAAGGGTCGAAACGGGTAATCCGGGCGATTCCGGTACGTCCGGCAACCAGGTTGTCCCAGGCTTCCGGAATAGTGTTGCCGACCGGGGAAACGATCCCCAGGCCGGTGACGACGACGCGACGTTTGGACAAAACTCAGTCCTCTTGACTGGGGTGAACGATCAGCTCGGGTGGCTGTTGACGTAGTCAATCGCCTGCTGGACGGTGGTGATTTTTTCCGCGTCTTCGTCGGGAATCTCACAGCCGAATTCTTCTTCCAGCGCCATCACCAGCTCGACCGTATCGAGCGAATCGGCGCCCAGGTCACCGACGAAGGAAGACTCGTTCTTGATGTCTGCCTCGTTGACGCCCAACTGCTCGGCGACGACTTTAATTACACGCTGTACGTTTTCCATTACTCATCCTCTCTTGAAATTAGGCTCCAACAAATTGAAGCCCGGAAAATAAAACCTTGCGATTCTACCAAACTTTGCAGGGCGGCTACGCCATGTACATGCCACCGTTGACATGCAGCGTGGTGCCCGAAATATAGCCGGCGGCGGGCGACGCCAGAAACGCGACAGCCTGCGCAATGTCTTCGGCGGCGCCGAGCCGACCCAGCGGGATGTGCGCAAGCAGTGCCTGCCGTTGCGCATCCGGCAGCGCGCGCGTCATGTCGGTGTCGATGAAGCCCGGCGCCACGCAGTTCACCGTGATGTTGCGGCTCCCGACCTCACGCGCCAGCGACTTGGTGAAGCCCATGATGCCGGCCTTGGCCGCACTGTAATTGGTCTGCCCGGCATTGCCCATTGCGCCCACGACCGAGGCGATGGAAATGATGCGTCCGGAACGCGCCTTCATCATCGCGCGCAGTACCGCGCGCGATAGCCGGAACACCGACGTCAGGTTGGTCGCCAGGATGTCGTCCCACTCCTCGTCCTTCATCCGCATCAGCAGATTGTCGCGGGTGATGCCGGCGTTGTTGACCAGGATGCCGATGTCGCCGAACTGCGCGCTGATCGCCGCGATGACGGCATCAACCTCGGCTGCGTCGGTGACATTGAGCTTCATCCCGTTGCCCTTGATGTCGGCTGCGGCGAGGTAATCGCTGATGGCCTGCGCGCCCTTGTCGCTGGTGGCGGTGCCGACCACGGTCGCGCCCGCCTGGCCGAGCGCCAGCGCGATCGCCTGGCCGATTCCACGGCTGGCGCCGGTCACGAGGGCAATCTGCCCTCCAAGATCAAAGCCAGGCGCGATTTGTCCTTGCAGCATATTGTCTCCTTATTGACTGAGTGCGGCCGCGAGGCTGGCTTCGTCCACCAGCGCCACCGCCGGCAGGCTATCGTCGATGCGCTTCGCGAGGCCCGCCAGCACCTTGCCGGGGCCGCATTCGACCACGCGCTCGATGCCGGCGGCCTTCAGCGCCTGCACGGTTTCGACCCAGCGCACCGGGGTATGCAACTGCTTCGCCAGCGCGGCACGGATTGCATCCGCCTCATGGTGGCTTTGCACATCGGTGTTGTGCAGCACCGGAATCGCGGGCGTTGCAATCGTCACGCCCTGCAGATGCGCGAGTAATTTTTCAGCGGCCGGCAGCATCAGCGAGGAATGCGACGGCACGGACACCGGCAGCGGCAGCGCGCGCTTGGCGCCCTTCTCTTTCGCCAGCACCATGGCGCGTTCCACCGCTGCCTTGTTGCCGGCAATCACCACCTGGCCGGGCGAGTTGAGGTTGACCGCCTCGACCACTTCGCCCGCTGCCGCCTCACTGCAAACTGCGCGCACCGCATCGTCGTCCAGCCCCAGGATCGCGGCCATGGCGCCAACCCCTTCGGGAACCGCCGCCTGCATCGCCTCGGCGCGGAAGCGCACCAGCCTGATCGCATCGGCAAAGCCCAGTGCCCCGGCGGCCACCAGCGCGGCATATTCGCCCAGGCTGTGCCCTGCCAGCAGCGCCGGCGTTGCGCCGCCTGCGGCCTGCCACACGCGCCAGACGGCAACATCGGCCGCCAGCATGGCGGGCTGGGTGTTGACGGTCTGGTTGAGCAGTTCGGCCGGGCCGTCGGTGACCAGCGTCCACAGGTCCTGACCCAGCGCGTCGGAGGCTTCGGCAAAGGTGGCACGCACGTCGGCGCGCTCGCCCCAGCCCTGCATCATGCCGACCGATTGCGAGCCCTGCCCGGGGAAAACGAAAGCCAGTTTCATCAAAGCTCTTCCTAATATTTGAGGAGCGCGGAGCCCCAGGTGAAGCCGCCGCCGAAGGCCTCCATCAGCACCGTCTGGCCGCGCTGGATACGGCCGTCGCGCACCGCCACGTCGAACGCCAGCGGCACCGAGGCGGCCGAGGTATTGCCATGGCCGGCGACGGTGGTGACGACGTTGTCCATGCTCATGCCGAGCTTTTTCGCGGTGGCGGAAATGATGCGGATATTGGCCTGGTGCGGCACCAGCCAGTCGATGTCGGACTTCTGCAGGCCGTTGGCTTCCAGCGTCTCGTCGACGATGCGATCGAGCGTATTGACCGCCATCTTGAATACGGGATTGCCTTCCATCCGCATCAGCGCAGGCTCCTTCATGCCGGTCGAAGGGCCGGTGGTGGTGCGCAGCAGTTCCTTGTGGCGACCGTCGGCATGAATGTGGGTGGCGATGATGCCCGGCTCGCTCGACGCCCCCAGCACCACCGCACCCGCGCCGTCGCCCCACAGGATGCAGTTGCCCCGGTCGTTCCAGTCGGTGATGCGCGACAAGGTTTCCGCGCCCACCACCAGCACGTGTTTGGCCGCACCGGTCTTGATGAACTGGTCGGCCACGCTCAAGGCGTAGATAAATCCGCTGCACACCGCCTGCAGGTCGAACGCCGGGCGGCCGTTGGTCATCCCGAGCTTGGACTGCACGATGCAGGCGGTGCTGGGAAAAACCAGGTCGGGCGTGGTGGTGGCGACCAGTAGCAGATCGATGTCATCCACCGCCAGCCCGGCCGCCTCAAGCGCGGCGCGTGCCGCCTGCGCCGCCAGATCGCTGGTGAACTCGCCCTCGGCGGCAATATGTCGTTCGCGGATGCCGGTGCGATCGACGATCCACTGATCGTTCGTATCGATCAGCTTTTCGAGGTCAGCATTGGTCAGGATGCGCGCCGGCAGATAGCTGCCGGTGCCAAGAATGCGGGAATAGGTCAAGCGGCCACCCGTTGCAGAAGTTGGATCTGGTCGGTGATGCGTTTCAGCACGTTGTTGCGAACTTCATCACTGGCGGTGTCGATGGCGTGTTCGAACGCGAAGCGGTCGGCCGAGCCATGGCTTTTCACCACCACGCCCTTGAGTCCCAGCAGCGTGGCGCCGTTATAGCGGCGCGGGTCGAGGCGGCGCTTGAAGGCATTCAGGACCGGCAAGGCGATCAGGCCTGCGATGCGGGTCAGCCAGTTGCGCTTGAATTCGGCCCGCAACGTGGTGGCAATCATCTTGGCCAGCCCTTCGGAGGCTTTCAGCGTGACGTTGCCGACAAAACCGTCGCACACCACCACATCGGTGGTGCCGAGGAAAATGTCGTTGCCTTCGACGTTGCCGTAGAAATTCAGGTGGCTGTCGCGCAGCAATTCTGCGGCCTGCTTCACCATTTCATTGCCCTTGATCGCTTCCTCGCCGATGTTGAGCAAACCCACGCTCGGGTTCGGGATGTGCTCCACCGCCGACACCAGCATCGCGCCCATGATGCCGAACTGCAGCAAGTGCTCGGCGGTGCAATCGACGTTGGCGCCCATGTCCAGCACCAGCGCATGACCCTTGATCGTCGGCATCACCGCGGCAATGGCGGGGCGGTCGATTCCGGGCAGGGTTTTCAGGACGAAGCGCGCGGTCGCCATCAGGGCGCCGGTGTTGCCGGCCGACACGCAGGCATCCGCCTCGCCGGACTTGACGAGGTCGATGGCCACCCGCATGGAGGAATCCTTCTTGCCGCGCAGCGCCAGCGCGGGCGCCTCGTCCATCGCCACCACCTGGCTCGCGTGGCGCACGATGAGGCGGGGCCCTGACTTTTCGCGGCGCGCCTTGAGCTCGGCCGCGATGATGTCCTGCGGCCCGACCAGAATCACATTCAGGTCGTGATGACGCGCAAGGCAACGGATCGCCGCTGGAACCGTGACATGGGGGCCGTGGTCGCCCCCCATGACGTCAATGGCGACTGTGATGTTTCTCATGCAGCCGGAATCGTTAGCCAAAACGCGCCGAACTGCAGCGCGTCAGGAAATTATTCGCCTTTTGCCTTGACGACTTTGCGGCCACGATAAAAGCCGCTGGGGCTGATATGGTGACGCATATGCACTTCACCCGTGGTCGGCTCGATGGCCAGCTGCGGGCTGGTCAGGAAGTCGTGCGAGCGGTGCATGCCGCGCTTGGACGGGGATTTTTTGTTCTGCTGGACTGCCATTTCTTGCTCCTTAAATTCCGTTGCACCCAACCAGGTACATTATTTTAAAGCCGTTAAAAATCACTGCGCCCCTGTTACGGAGCATTCGCCTTCCGCGTGCATCACAGCCAGCGGCAGGCTCAACAACACTTCATCCTCAACCAGATCGACAAGGTTCAGGGTCTCACCGGCCTGGATTGCGTCGCTGTCAGGCAACGCATCCAGCCTTTCCATCTCGGCTTCGTTGCGCGCCAGATACAAGGTGCGCCCGACGTCAACCACATACGGCATGCTGCCCAGACAACGCTGACAGGGCAGCTCCACCTTGCCGCTGACCGTCAGCTGCAGGGCCAGGCTGCCCCGCTGATCCATGCGCCCAGCCACTCGACAGAACAGCGTGCCTTGCGTAAATTCATGGGCAAGACGCGGAAACGCAGCCACATCCGAGCGGGTTTCCCACGACTGGCCATCCCTGCAAAAACGCCATGGATCAACTTCGATTGGCTGAAGCATGGCGGATTCAATCATGGGGCACCCAGTAAGATATGGCCATCAACATTAGCCGGCGATGATATGATTTCGCGTTCTTTTTGTCAAAGAAACCCCAGCCTTCTCAACGTCAGGCGATTCCATGCTTAAGAAAATACTGGTCGCCAACCGAGGCGAGATCGCCGTCCGCATCGTGCGCGCCTGTGCCGAACTGGGCATCAAGTCGGTCGCCATCTACACCGACGCCGACCGCCACGCGCTCCACGTCAAGAAGGCCGACGAGGCCTACCACATCGGCAAGGACCCGATTCTCGGCTATCTGAACGCGCACACGCTGGTCAACCTGGCGGCCGCCTCAGGCTGCGACGCCCTGCATCCGGGCTACGGTTTCCTTTCCGAAAATCCCGACCTCGCCACCATTTGTGCGCGCCGTGGCATCCGTTTCATCGGCCCCTCGCCCGACGTGATTCGCCGCATGGGCGACAAGATCCAGGCCAGGAACGCGATGATCGCCGCCGGCATTCCGGTGATCCCCGGCTCAGACCACAACCTGGAAAACGTCGAGGAGGCGCGTGTGCTGGCCGGCAAGTTCGGCTATCCGGTGATGCTCAAGGCCACCAACGGCGGCGGCGGCCGCGGCATCCGCCGCTGCGACAGCGAGGAAGAGCTGCTGAAAAACTATGACCGCGTGGTGTCGGAGGCCAGCAAGGCCTTCGGCAAGCCCGAGGTCTTCGTCGAAAAATGCGTGGTGCGGCCCAAGCACATCGAGGTGCAGGTGCTCGGCGACACCCAGGGCAACGTGATCCACCTGTTCGAGCGCGACTGCTCGATCCAGCGCCGCAACCAGAAACTGATCGAGATCGCGCCGAGCCCGCAGCTCACCGAGGCACAGCGGCAATACATCGGCAAGCTGGCGGTGCGCGCCGCCAAATCGGTCGGCTACGTGAATGCCGGCACGGTCGAATTCCTGCTCGACCAGGACAACCAGTTCTACTTCATGGAAATGAACACCCGGCTGCAGGTCGAGCACCCCATCACCGAAACCATCACCGGCGTCGACATCGTGCAGGAGCAGATCCGCATTGCGTCCGGCCTGCCGCTGCAATACAAGCAGGACGAAATCAAGCACCGCGGCTACGCCATCGAATTCCGCATCAACGCCGAAGACCCGAAAAACGAGTTCCTGCCCAGCCTCGGCCGCATCACCCGCTACTATTCCCCGGGCGGCCCCGGCGTGCGCGTCGACGCTGCGATCTACACCGACTATGTCATTCCGCCCTACTTCGACTCCATGTGCGCCAAGCTCACGGTGTGGAATCTGAACTGGGAGGCGACCATCGCACGCGGGCGCCGCGCACTCGACGACATGCTGGTGTATGGCGTGAAAACGACGATCCCCTATTACCAGGAAATTCTGAAGGACCCCGAATTCCGCAGCGGGCGCTTCAACACCAGCTTTGTCGACGAGCACCCGGAGCTCACCCAGTACACCGAAAAGAAACCGCCGGAAGTGATCGCGGCCGCCATTGCGGCCGCCATCGCCGCCCACCAAGGATTGTAATCATGGCCAAAGTACACATTACCGACCTCATCCTGCGCGACGGCCACCAGTCGCTCATCGCCACCCGCATGCAGACCGCCGACATGCTGCCGATCTGCAGCAAGCTCGATGCGGTCGGCTTCTGGTCGCTGGAAGCCTGGGGCGGCGCCACCTTCGACGCCTGCGTGCGCTTCTTGCGCGAAGATCCGTGGGAACGCCTGCGCAAGCTCAGGAAGGCGCTACCCAACACGCCGATCCAGATGCTGCTGCGGGGACAGAACCTGCTCGGCTACCGCAACTATTCGGACGACGTGGTGCGCGCCTTCGTGCAGAAATCCGCCGACAACGGCGTCGACGTGTTCCGCGTGTTCGACGCGATGAACGACCTCAGGAACCTGCGCGTGTCGATCGAGGCGGTGAAAGCCGCCGGCAAGCACGCCGAAGGCACGGTCAGCTACACCACCAGCCCGGTGCACAACATCCCGCATTTTGTCGAACTCGCCCGCGGCCTGGCGGAAATGGGCTGCGACACCATCGCGATCAAGGACATGGCGGGGCTGCTCACGCCCTACACCGCGTTCGAACTGGTGCGCGAGATTCGCGCGGCCACCAACCTGCCGATCCACACCCACAGCCATGCCACCTCCGGCTTGGCACACATGACGCATCTGAAGGCAGTGGAAGCGGGCGCGACCATCATCGACACCTGCGTCGGCGCATTCGCCGAGGGCGCCAGCCATCCCACCACGCAGAGCATGGTTGCCGCGCTCGCCGGCACCGAATACGACACCGGCCTGTCGCTGCCGCTGATCGAGGAGATTTCGGCCTACTTCAAGGAAGTACGCAAGAAATACTGGCAATTCGAGTCCGCCTTCACCGGCACCGACACGCGCGTGCTGATCAACCAAGTGCCGGGCGGGATGATTTCCAACCTCGCCAACCAGTTGAAGGAGCAAGGCGCGCTCGACAGCATGGACGCCGTGCTCGAGGAAATCCCGCGGGTGCGGGAAGACCTCGGCTACCCGCCGCTGGTGACGCCCACCTCGCAGATCGTCGGTACCCAGGCCGCGTTGAACGTGCTCACCGGCGCGCGCTACAAGTCGATCACCAACGAGGTGAAGCTCTACCTGCAGGGTCGCTACGGCCAGGCGCCGGGGCACATCAACGAGGAGGTGCGCAAGATTGCCATCGGCGATCTCGACGTCACCACCTGCCGCCCGGCTGACCTCTTGGGCGACGAACTCGACAAGCTACGCGGCGAGATCGAGGGCCTGGCCAAGTCAGACGAGGACGTCCTGACCTATGCCATGTTCCCCGAAATCGGCAAGGTCTGGCTGCAGGAACGCGCCGCCGGCAGCCTCAAGCCCGAACAGCTGCTGCCGCCGGCTGCGGCGCAGCAGGACAACGGTCCGCGCTACGCCGCCGACGAATTCAAGATCACGCTGCACGGCGAGACCTACCACATCAAGCTGTCGGGCAGCGGCCGCAGCGATTCCACCCAGCGGCCCTATTTCGTGTCGGTCGACGGCGTCACGGAAGAAGTGCTGGTCGAATCGCTGAACGAGGTCGCCATCGAAACGGGCGGCGACAGCGCCCCGCGCAAGGCCGCTGCGGCACCCACCGCACCCGGCCAGAAGCCGCGCGCCAGCCATCCCGGGCATGTCACCGCCGCCATGCCCGGCACCGTCGTCGACGTGCTGGTCAGCATCGGCCAGGCGGTCAAGGCCGGCGACGGCGTGCTGGTGATCGAGGCGATGAAAATGGAGAACGAGGTGCAGGCGCCGATCGCCGGCGTCGTCATCAGCATCTTCGCCAAGAAAGGCGATGCGGTGACGCCCGACATGGCGCTGGTCGAGATCCAGCCGGAATGACGCTCGTTTTGGCTTCGACCTCGCGCTACCGGCGCGAACTGCTGTCGCGCCTGCATCTGCCGTTCGAAGTGCTGTCGCCCGACGTTGACGAAACCCCGCTGCCGGGCGAGACGCCCTCGGCCACCGCGCTGCGCCTGTCGGCGCTGAAGGCGCAGGCCGTCGCAGCGACCTATCCCGATGCGCTGATCATCGGCTCCGACCAGGTGCTAATGCTCAACAACGAGCAGCTCGGCAAGCCGGGTAATTTTGAAAACGCCTTTGCGCAGCTGAAAAAGATGCAAGGCCGCGCGATGGTGTTCCACACCGCGCTGACGCTCCTGAACAGCCGCAGCGGCCACACCCAGACGCGCGACGTGCCGACGGTGGTGCACATCCGCCCGCTCACCGACGCGCAGATCGAGGCCTATCTGAAGAAGGAGCAGCCCTACGACTGCGCCGGCTCGGCCAAGAGCGAGTCGCTCGGCATCGCGCTGATGGAGCGCATGGACAGTCCCGATCCCACCGCACTGATCGGCCTGCCGCTGATGGCGCTGACCGAGATGCTCGACAACGAAGGCATCGACGTGCTGACCTGGCCGAGCGCGTCCTGAGATGGCACTCGGTGTAATTTAACGTGGCCACCCTCTATCTGATCCCGGTGCCACTGGGGCCGGTCAGCCCGGATGCCTGCCTGCCGCCGGACACCCTCGCGGTCGCGCGCCGGATCGAGCACTTCGTGGTTGAACGCGCCAAGACCGCACGCGCGCACCTCAAAGCCATGGGCCATCCCCTGCCTATTCAGGCGCTACAGATCGAGGAACTCAACGAACACACCCCGGCCCCCGCCATCCCGGCGCTGTTGGCGCCGCTCAAGGCCGGGCACGACGTCGGCCTGCTGTCCGAAGCGGGCTGCCCCGCCGTGGCCGACCCCGGCGCGGCGCTGGTCATGGCCGCGCATCGCGAGAACATTCCGGTGGTGCCGCTGATCGGCCCGTCGTCGATCCTGCTGGCGCTGATGGCCTCGGGCCTGGGCGGCCAGCGCTTCGCCTTCCACGGCTATCTGCCCGCCAAGGAACCCGAGCGCAGCCAAGCCATCCGTGAATTGGAGAAAACCGCGCGCCGCGACCGCGCCACCCAGCTCTTCATCGAAACGCCCTACCGCAGCGCCGCGCTGCTGGACGCGCTGGCCACGACGCTAACGCCCGACACTTTCATCAGCGTCGGCGCCGACCTCAGCCTGCCGAGCCAACTGATCCAGACCCGCCGCACAAAAGCCTGGCGCGGACAGAGCGACGCAGTCAAGGACCGGCTGGTGGTGTTCGGGATCGGAATCTAGGCGAACCGCTATCAGCGATCGCGCCGGGCGGCGCGCTCGCGGGGTGCTGAATCGGCGTTGACGTCCAGGATCCGCACCTTGACGCTTTTCCCCTTCAGCTTGCCCGCGGCAAGTCTGCGCTCGACTTCGTGCGCGATGCCCCGCTCCACCGCGACATAGGTGGTGGATTCGGTGACGGTGATCTTGCCGATCTGCGCGCTGGCGAAACCCGCCTCGCCGGTGAGCGCGCCCAGCACGTCGCCGGGGCGGATCTTTTCCTTGCGGCCGCCGAGTATCTGCAGGGTCGCCATCGGCGGCAGCAGCGGTTCGTCGCTGGCGGCCTGCAACTCGGCGAGGGAATGCCATTCAGGCTCGGCACCGAGTTCCTTGACGATGTTGGCGACGCGCCGCATCTGGCTGGGGCTGGCCAGGCTCAGCGCCCAGCCTTCCTGGTCGGCGCGGCCGGTGCGGCCGATGCGGTGAATGTAGACCTCGGGGTCAGGCGTGACATCGACGTTGATCACCGCTTCGAGCTGGGCGATGTCGAGGCCGCGCGCGGCAACGTCGGTCGCCACCAGCACCGAACAGCTGCGGTTGGCGAACTGGATCAGCACCTGGTCGCGCTCGCGCTGTTCCAGTTCGCCGTGCAGCGCCAGCGCATGGAAGCCCTGTTCGCGCAGGACCTGCACCAGATCGCGGCATTGCTGGCGGGTATTGCAGAAGGCTAGCGTGCTGACCGGGCGGTAATGCTTGAGCAGCAGCGCCACCGCCTGCAGGCGGTCGTCGTGGCTCACTTCATAGAAGCGCTGGCGGATCTTCTCGTTTTCGTGCTGCTCCAGCAGCTTCACCTCTTGCGGCTGCCGCAAGAGGCGCCGGCTGAGTTCCGCGATGCCCTCCGGGTAGGTGGCGGAAAACAGCAGGGTCTGGCGCGTGCCGGGACACTCCCGGGCGATGAAGCCGATGTCGTCGTAAAAGCCCATGTCCAGCATGCGGTCGGCTTCGTCGAGCACCAGCGTGTTGAGCGCATCCAGGTTCAAGCTGCCGCGCTGGAGGTGGTCCATGATGCGGCCGGGGGTGCCGACGACGACGTGGGCGCCGTGCTCCAGGCTGGCCATCTGCGGGCGCAGGGTGGAGCCGCCGACCAGGGACAGAATCTTGATGTTGTCCTCGCTGCGCGCCAGCCGGCGGATCTCCTGCGTCACCTGGTCGGCCAACTCGCGCGTCGGGCACAGCACCAGCGCCTGCACGGCGAAGTAACGCGGATTCAGCCGGTTCAGCAGGGCCAGGGCAAAGGCCGCCGTCTTGCCGCTGCCGGTCTTGGCCTGCGCAATCAGGTCATAGCCGGCCAGCGCGATCGGCAGGCTGGCCGCCTGGATCGGCGTCATGTGGAGGTAGCCGAGTTGGCGCAGGTTGGCCAGCACGGCGGGCGCCAGCGGCAGTTGGTCGAAGGGTGCGCCGGCCGTTGGGGTGTCGGCGGGCGGGGAATCGGGCGGGGTGTTCGGGTGAGCGGTCATGCCGGATTATACGGGGCACACGGAGCTGGTTGAAGCAGGGTATCAGCCCGCCTCCAGCATCCGCAGCTGCCGTGCTTCCTCTTCGTCGCGGGCATCGCCGATTTCCCGCAGGACGCCGTCCAGGTCCACCGGCTTGGTGCTGTGCGCGAAGCGGCCCGTCAGCTGCACGTCCGGATGCAGTTCGCCATGCTCGTACAGCGCCCAGATTTCCTTGCCGTAGTCGGTCCCCAGCAATTCCGGCGCGAAGCGCCCGAAATAGGCGGTCAGATTGGCGACATCGCGTTCCAGCATGTCGGGGGCGTGGTTGTTGCCGGCGGCGTCCACCGCCTGCGGCAGGTCAATGATCACCGGGCCGTCGGCGCTGATCAGGATATTGAATTCGGACAGGTCGCCGTGGACCACCCCTGCGCTCAGCATTAGCACGACTTGCTTGAGCAGCATCTGGAAGTGCACCCGCGCCCGCTCCGGCGTGAATTCCACATCATTCAAACGCGGCGCGGCGTTGCCGTCCTCGTCGCAGACCAGTTCCATCAGCAGCACGCCGGAATGGAAATTGTAGGGCGTCGGCACGCGCACGCCGGCGGCGGCGAGGCGATACAGGGCATCCACTTCGGCGTTTTGCCAGGCGGCTTCCTGGGCTTCCCGCCCGTAGCGCGTGCCTTTCGCCATCGCACGCGCCTGGCGGCTGTTCTTCACCTTGCGGTTTTCCGTGTAATCGACGCTCTGACGAAAGGCGCGCTTGTTGGCTTCCTTGTAGACCTTGGCGCAGCGCACCTCGTCGCCGCAGCGGACGACAAAGACCATCGCCTCCTTGCCGCTCATCAGCTGGCGCGTCACGTCGTCGATCAGGCCGTCTTCGACCAGTGGTTCGAGTCTTTTCGGGGTTTTCATGGTGTTCTTTTACTTGGGATGCATTCTGTTGTTGGCCTATCTCCGGCCAATTACATTAGACAATATTGGAACCACTGCGTTCGGCGCCCGGAGTCCAAAGGCTCAGAACTGCAGCCAGTCGAGCCGCAGGGTCAGCTGCTCGCCGCTTTCGGTTTCGGCAAGCAGCCACTCCGCACCGTCACGGGTATACACGTCCAGCGGCATCAGGCGCTGATGCCCGGCCCGATCGCCCGCCGTCAGGTTCACGTCCAGCCATTGCCGCTTGAGTGCGGCGAATTCCAGGCGTTCGTGATCCGAACAGGCAATCGAACGGTAATCGCTCACCGCAAGGTCGCCCCTGCCTGTTCGAACGGCGTCCACGCCTTCGCCATCGACGTGCCCAGACGGCTGGCAAGGCGCTCGGCCAGGCCGGGGCGCTGGGTATAGTCGACGATATCCTTGGCCTTGATGACGTCGCGCGCAACCGATTCGACACTGCCGTATGCATCGGCAAGCCCGAGCTGGATGCTCTTTTCGCCGCTCCAGACCAGCCCACTGAAGGTCTCGGGCGTTTCCTTCAGGCGCGTGCCGCGGCCTTCGCGCACCACGGCGATGAACTGGCCATGGATTTCTTCGAGCATCTGCTTGGCGAAGGCCTGCTGCTCGGGATCGACCGGCGAGAACGGATCGAGAAAGCCCTTGTTTTCGCCGGCGGTGAGCAGGCGGCGCTCGACACCGAGCTTCTGCATGGTTTCGGTGAAGCCGAAGCCATCCATCAGCACGCCGATCGAGCCGACGAGGCTGGCCTTGTCGACGAAGATCTTGTCGGCGCCGACGGCAACGTAATAGCCGCCGGAGGCGCAGATGTCGTCCACCACGGCATACAGCGGCACCTTGGGATGCAGCGCGCGCAGGCGCTTGATCTCGTCGTAGATCTGCCCGGCCTGCACCGGGCTGCCGCCAGGGCTGTTGATGCGCAGGATCACCCCACGGGTTTTCTTGTCCTCGAACGCGCCCTGCAGGCTGCTGATCACCGAATCGGCGCTGGTCTGGTCAGCCGCGATGACGCCCTGCAGATCGATCAGCGCGGTGTGCGCCGTGATGGACACACCGTCCGTGCGAAACCAGCCGGCCGCCAGAAACAGCACGATAAACAGGTACAGAAAGCCGAGTGTCTTGAACAGGATGCTCCAGTGACGGCTGCGGCGCTGCTCCTGAACCGCCGACAGCGCGAGTTTTTCCAGCACGTCGCGTTCCCAGTTTGGCGGGGCTGATTTTTCCGGTTCACTCATTGTTGTTCTTCCATCAGGCTGTTTTTAATCGATACATCTAAGAGGTACACATGGCCGTCGCGCTCGACGACCGGGACGGGGATCAGGCCGCGCCCGGCGCAGCGTCCGCCGACGCAGTGTCCGCTTGCGGGGTGATAGAGCGCGCCATGGGTGGCGCAGATCAAGTATAGCCGCGAGTCGTCGAAGAACTCGCCCGGCTGCCAGTCAAGTTCGACCGGCACATGGCCGCACTGGTTGAGGAAAGCATGGGGCTTACCGTCGTAGCGCACCACGAACGCCTGCTGCGGCTTGCCGTGGCGACTCACCTCGAAGCGCATACCCTTGCCCTGCTCGGCCAGATCGGATGAAGCGCAGATCAGGCGTTCGCATTCAGCCACGCGTGCACCTCGGCAAAACTGTTCATCAGGGCGAGCGGCGCATGCGGATGCAGGTCGCCCGCCTCGTGCGCGCCGTAGGTCACGCCCAGGCTGGCGACCCCGGCATTCGACGCCATCAGCAGATCGTGGCTGGTGTCGCCGATCACCAGGGTGCGGGCGGGATCGGCACCGAGTTCGTCGATCAGCTCCAGCACCATCGCCGGGTGCGGCTTGGAATGCGTCTGGTCGGCGCAGCGGGTGGCGGCAAACCACGCGCCCAGCCCGCTGGATTCGAGCGCACGCGACAGGCCGGAATGGCTCTTGCCGGTGGCCACGGCGAGTTGGAAGCCGCTGGCGTGCAGCTGGCCGATGCCGGCGGCCACGCCGTCGAACAGCGGAATCTGCGCGTCGCGGCCGAAGTAATGGTGGCGGTAACGCTCGACCAGCCGCGGATAGTCGTCGGCCGGCAAATCCGGCAGCAAGGCTTGCAGCGCCTCGATCAGCCCGAGGCCGATGATCTGGCGCGATGCGCGGTCGCCCGGCGCGGGGATGCCGATGTCCTCGCAGGCGCGCTGGATCGAATCGACGATCACCCCGGCGGAATCCATCAGGGTGCCGTCCCAGTCGAAAATCAGCAGGTCAAATTGCTTGGGCATTCAGATTATCCAGAAAAGTGGCCAGTTCCGCGGGCAGCGGCGCTTCGATCAGCATCCGCTCGCCCGAAATGGGATGCTCGAAGCTCAACTGGGCCGCGTGCAGGAACATGCGCTTCAGCCCCTGCTTCATCAGCCGCTTGTTGAGCTCGAAATCGCCGTATTTGTCGTCCCCCGCGATCGGAAAGCCCAGATGCGAGGTATGCACGCGAATCTGATGGGTGCGCCCGGTCTTCAGTTCCGCTTCCAGCAGGGTGAAATCAGCGAATACCTGCAGGCGGCGGAAGATGGTGTGCGCGGTCTGCCCTTCGTCGCGCACGGTGACGCGCTTTTCGCCGTCGTCGGTGACGCGTTTATGCAAAGTCAGCTTCACGTGCTGCACCGGGTTCGTCCAGCGCCCCGCCACCAGCGTCAGGTAGCGCTTCTCGATCTTGCCCTCGCGCATCGCGGCGTGCAGCCCGGTCAGCGCACGCCGCTTCAGCGCGATCAGCAGCACGCCCGAGGTTTCGCGGTCGAGCCGGTGCACCAGCTCCATGTAGCGGCATTCCGGCAGTTCCAGGCGCATCTGCTCGATCACCCCGCGCGAAATGCCGCTGCCGCCGTGGACCGCCATGCCGGACGGCTTGTTCAGTGCAATCAGGGCGTCGTCGCGGTACAGGATATGCGGCAGCAGGCGGATGCCGCCCTGCGGCAGATGGGTGGCGGGGGTGATGACCGGGGTGGCCACGCGCACCGGCGGAATGCGCACCTCGTCACCCAGCTGCAAGCGATAGCTGACCTGTACGCGGCCGCCGTTGATGCGCACCTCGCCGCCCCGCACCAGCTTGTAGATGCGGCTTTTCGGCACGCCCTTCAGGCGTGCCATCAAAAAGTTGTCCAGACGCTGGCCATCCGCGCTGTCGTCGATCTTCAGCCGTCGGACCGAATCTTTCTCTAAGTCATTCTTTTTCATATACACTATCTTCGGTTCAGGGCGAGTTTTGCCTGACCTTTTTGCCCGGCATGATTGCCGGACACATTTTAAAGATCACGCCGGTTACCACGCTCACCGGCTGCCGCCTGCGCGGCCCGTCTGGATTCCTGCCGCCCAGTTGACTTCAAGCTGGCGGATAGTCGAAACCACTCGCCCCGCGCTGGTCGGCAAAGCAGCGATGTTATCAATGACGCGACCACAAGCATACGAAATCAGTATTCACGCCCGGATTTATCCCGGCGGGAATCGGAAAGACCGCACTGGGCGGCAGTCTGGCCTGTCCCGTATGCACGCGCGCGGGAGTAAACAATGAAGCGCATGCTATTCAACGCAACCCAGGCGGAAGAACTCCGGGTTGCCATCGTCGACGGCCAGAAGCTGGTCGACCTTGACATCGAGTCCGCCAGCAAGGAACAACGCAAAGGCAACATCTACAAGGGTGTCGTCACCCGCGTCGAGCCCAGCCTGGAAGCCGCATTCGTCGATTACGGCTGCGAACGCCACGGCTTTCTGCCGTTCAAGGAAATTTCCCGCACCTGCCTGCCCAACGGCGGCCGCGTCCCCGAAAACCTGAAAGAAGGCCAGGAACTGCTGGTCCAGGTGGAAAAGGACGAGCGCGGCAACAAGGGCGCCGCGCTGACCACCTACGTCTCGCTGGCCGGCCGCTACGTCGTCTTGATGCCGACCAACCCGCGCGGCGGCGGCGTCTCGCGCCGCATCGAAGGCGAGGAGCGCAACGAACTGCGCGACACCCTGGCCCAGCTCGATATTCCGGAAGGCATGAGCCTGATTGCCCGCACCGCCGGCATCGGCCGCACCGCCGAAGAATTCCAGTGGGACCTGAACTACCTGCTGAGCCTGTGGAAAGCCATCGACGGCGCGTCCGGCACGCAAAAGGGCGCCTTCCTGATCTACCAGGAAGGCAGCCTGGTGATCCGCGCCATCCGGGACTACTTCTCGGCCGACATCGGCGAGATCCTGATCGACACCGAAGACATCTACGAGCAGGCGCAGCAGTTCATGGCGCACGTGATGCCGGACAACGTCGACAAGGTCAAGCTCTACCGCGACGACGTGCCGCTGTTCTCGCGCTTCCAGATCGAACACCAGATCGAATCGGCGTATTCGCGCCAGGTCAACCTGCCGGCCGGCGGCGCCATCGTGATCGACCACACCGAGGCGCTGGTCTCGGTCGACGTCAACTCGGCGCGCGCCACCAAGGGCAGCGACGTCGAGCAGACCGCCTACAACACCAACCTCGAAGCGGCCGACGAAATCGCCCGCCAGATGCGCCTGAGGGACCTCGGCGGCCTGATCGTGATCGACTTCATCGACATGGAAGAGCCCAAGCATCAGCGCGAAGTGGAAAACCGCCTGCGCGATGCCCTGCATCACGACCGCGCCCGCGTGCAGACCGGCAAGATCTCGCGCTTCGGCCTGCTGGAAATGTCGCGTCAGCGGCTGCAGCCCTCGCTCGGCGAGACCAGCTACACCCCCTGCCCGCGCTGCCACGGCACCGGCCACATCCGCGGCGCCGAATCGTCCGCGCTGCACATCCTGCGCATCCTGCAGGAAGAGGCGATGAAGGAAAACACCGGCGCGTTGCATGTGCAACTGCCGGTCGACGTCGCCACCTTCCTCCTCAACGAGAAACGCGTCGATATTCACACCCTCGAAACGCGCCTCAAGGTGAATGTGGTGTTGATCCCCAACGTCCACCTGGAAACCCCGCACTACACCATCACCCGGCTGCGCCACGACGAGCTCAACCTGCGCGAGGCGGCTGAACCGAGCTACAAGCTGGTGGCCATGCCGGAACCCGAGTCCATCTATCAGACCGCGCAAGAAGCTGCCCCTGCCCGCCAGGTCGCCGCGGTCAAGTCGATTGCCCCCCCGCCGCAACCGGTACCCGCCGCCCGGCCGGCCATTGCGGCCGCACCCCAGCCGCAGTCCGGCCTGTTCGGGCGCATTTTCGGCTGGTTCAAAAAGCAGGGCGAAGAAGCCCCCGCAGCCAAAGCCGCACCCGAACCGGTTCCCGCCCTCACCCGCGGCGAACGGCCGAGTGAGCGGCGCGGTGAGCGTGACCGCAAGCCCGGCCAGCGTCGCGGCCGCGGCGAAGGCCGTGGCGGGGAAGCACGTGAAGCACGCCCGAGCGAGCCGCGTCAGGCCGCACCGCGCGAGGCACGCGAGGCACGTGGCAGCGAACAGCCCAAACAGCCGCGCCCGCCGCGTCAGCCCAAACCGCGCCCCGAAGCCGAAATTGCACCGCAGGTCGCGGAGCCGGTCGAAGCACTGCGTGAACCCGTCAGCGAGGAAAAACGCGAATCGCGCAGCCGCCGTGGTCGCGGTAATCGCCGTCCGCGCGAAGCCCGCCCGGAAACCGAGTCAGGCGTGGGCGAAGGCGAAGGCACGATGCAGGCGGGGATCGACGTCAGCGCGACCCCCGCCGGCTTCCACGCGATCATCGAAATTGCGGGTGCACCCAAGGCGGCCCGCGCGCCGGCCGCAGCACCCAAGCAGCAGGCATTTGAACTGGAAGCGACGGCGGTCACCGCCTCACCCGCCGTCGTCCTGGCGGATCTGGCGAGCAGCACGGCCAACCTGCAGCAAGTGGAAACTGCGGCGGCAGCCGCAGCTGCTGCGGCTGCGGCGGCTGCCGAACCCCACGAAGCCGGGCGCCCGCGTCGCCGCCGTCGGCCCGTGGTCAAAGCCGAGGCCGAGCCGGTCAGCCTGATGCAGGTGGAGACCACCAGCGCACCGGTTGCGACTGCAGGCGAGCCGACCGCGCCGTCCGCCCCCCACCCCAGCCGCCGGCGGGCACGCCCGCAGGTGAGTGAGGTGCAGGAACCGCTGGTTCAGGTGGAGACCCAGGCGAAGTAAAGCCTGCGCCGCACAAAAAACAAGGGCCGCTTTTAGCGGCCCTTGTTTTTTGTGCGAACAGAAGCGGTCAGCGGCCTGAACGCATTTTCACCTGGTTGTCGCCGCTGATTTCCCGGATCAGGCCCTGCACCGCATCCTCGATCATGTTGAGGTTTTCCTCGAATCCCTGGGCGCCCCCGTAATACGGATCGACCACATCGAGATTGGGATACTTGCGGCTGAACGACAGCAGGCGGCGGATCTTGCCGTGATGATGGGCCGGGGCGCGCTGGATCAGCTTGCTGTAATTGTCGCCGTCCATCACCAGGATGTAATCGAAACGCTCGAAATCCTCGTCCACGACCTTGCGCCCGCGCAGCTGGCTGATATCCGCGCCGCGCCGCGAAATCGCCTGCTGCGCGCGCGGGTCGGGCGACGAGCCGACGTGGTAGGCGTGGGTGCCGGCGGAATCCACTTCCACGTGCCGATCGAGACCGGCCTCCTGGAGGGCCTTGCGCAACATGCCCTCCGCCATCGGCGAGCGGCAAATATTACCCATGCAGACCATCAAAACTTTAGTCATGTTCTTCCACACCAAATAATACCCGTTTGAGTTCCTTCAACTGGTCGCGAAGTTCCGCAGCCTTTTCGAATTCGAGATTCTTCGCCGCATCCAACATCTCCTTTTCCAGCTTCTTGATCTTTTTGGTCAGCGCTTTCTCGTCCAGTATCTTGTATTCGGCCACCGTCTGCGCCGCCTTGAGTTCCTGACGCGTGGCGTCGGCGTCGTAGACGCCGTCGATGATGTCCTTGATCCGCTTGACCACGCCGCGCGGGACGATGCCATGTTCGGTGTTGAAGGCGATCTGCTTGTTGCGGCGGCGCTCGGTTTCGTCCATCGCGCGGCGCATCGAGTCGGTGATGCGGTCGGCATACAGGATCGCGGTGCCGTGCAGATGGCGCGCGGCGCGCCCGATGGTCTGGATCAGCGCGCGCTCGGAGCGCAGGAAGCCCTCCTTGTCGGCGTCGAGGATCGCCACCAGCGACACTTCCGGAATGTCGAGGCCCTCGCGCAGCAGGTTGATGCCGACCAGCACGTCGAACTCGCCCAGGCGCAGGTCGCGGATGATCTCGACGCGCTCGACGGTGTCGATGTCGGAGTGCAGATAACGCACCTTGATGCCATGCTCGGCCAGGTAATCGGTGAGGTCCTCGGACATGCGCTTGGTGAGCGTCGTGACCAGCACCCGCTCGCCGACGGCGATGCGCTTTCTCGCTTCGGACATCAGATCGTCGACCTGTGCCGACGCCGGGCGCACCTCGATCATCGGGTCGACCAGACCGGTCGGACGCACCAGCTGCTCGACCACCTGTCCCGAATGCTCGGCCTCGTACTTGGCGGGGGTGGCGGAGACGAACACGGTCTGCGGCATCAGCGCCTCGAACTCCTCGAACTTCAAGGGGCGGTTGTCGAGCGCCGACAGCAGGCGGAAGCCGTAGTCGACCAGGTTTTCCTTGCGCGAGCGGTCGCCCTTGTACATGCCGCCGACCTGGGTCACGGTGACGTGCGACTCGTCGATGAACATCAGCGCGTCCTTCGCCAGATAGTCGATCAGCGTCGGCGGCGGCTCGCCGGGCTGGCGCCCCGACAGGTGCCGCGAGTAGTTTTCGATGCCCTTGCAGAAGCCCAGCTCGACCATCATTTCAAGGTCGAAGCGGGTGCGCTGCTCCAGCCGCTGCGCCTCGACCAGCTTGCCATTGGCGTAATACCACTCGAGCCGCTCGCGCAGCTCGACCTTGATCTGCTCGATGGCCCGCAAGATCGTCTCGCGCGGGGTGACGTAATGGCTCGACGGGAACACGGTGAAGCGCGACACTTTCGACAGGATCTGCCCGGTCAAGGGGTCGAACAGGTGCAGGGTTTCCACCACGTCGTCGAACAGCTCGACGCGGATCGCGGTTTCCGCGTGTTCCGCCGGAAAGATGTCGATGACGTCGCCGCGCACGCGGAACACCCCGCGCTTGAACTCGATGTCGTTGCGGTCGTACTGCATCTGCGTCAGCCGCAGGATGACGTCACGCTGCGTCATCTTCTCGTTCTCGCGCAGGAGCAGGATCATGCTGTGGTAGTCGGACGGATCGCCGATACCGTAGATCGCCGACACCGTGCAGACGATCACGGTGTCGCGCCGTTCCAGCAGCGACTTGGTCGCCGACAGCCGCATCTGCTCGATGTGCTCGTTGATGCTGGAATCCTTCTCGATGAACATGTCGCGCGACGGCACGTAGGCCTCGGGCTGGTAGTAGTCGTAGTAGGAGACGAAATACTCGACCGCGTTTTCCGGGAAGAACTCGCGCATTTCGGAATACAGCTGCGCCGCCAGCGTCTTGTTGGGCGCCATGATCAGCGCCGGCCGCCCCAGCCGGGCAATCACATTGGCCATGGTGTACGTCTTGCCCGAGCCGGTCACCCCCAGCAGGGTCTGGTACGCCAAGCCGTCCTCGATGCCCTCAACCAGTTTTTCGATGGCCTGCGGCTGGTCGCCAGCGGGCTCAAACGGCTTGAAGAGACGGAACGGGCTATTGGGGAAGGTGACGAACACAGGTAAAATCGCGCGGCCAAAAACCCGTTGATAGTAGCACTCCGCCACCGCGGGTGCATGAAGGAACCACTGTGGAACTCTCCCGCCGCGTACAGGCCATCAAGCCCTCCCCCACCCTGGCCGTCACCGCCCGCGCCGCCGCACTCAAGGCGACCGGCCGCGACATCATCGGCCTCGGCGCCGGCGAGCCCGACTTCGACACGCCGCAGCATATCAAGGACGCGGCGATCGCGGCGATCAACGCGGGCTTCACCAAGTACACGGCGGTCGACGGCACCCCCGGCCTGAAGGCGGCGGTTATCGCCAAGTTCAAGCGCGACAACGGCCTCGACTACACGCCCAAGCAGATCCTGGTGTCGTGCGGCGGCAAGCAGAGCTTCTTCAACCTGGTGCAGGCGGTGGTCAATGCCGGCGACGAGGTCATCATCCCCGCCCCCTACTGGGTGTCGTACCCCGACATCGTCATCCTCGCCGACGGCTGCCCGGTAATCGTCGAGGCGGGCATCGAGCAGGGCTTCAAGATCACCCCGGCGCAGCTGGAAGCGGCAATCACGCCCAAGACGCGCCTGTTCGTCATCAACAGCCCGTCCAACCCCACCGGCGCAGTCTATACCCGCGACGAGTTGGCCGCATTGGGCGAAGTCCTGCGCAAGCATCCGCAGGTGCTGATCGCGTCCGACGACATGTACGAGCACATCCGCCTCAACGACGTGCCCTTCGTCAACATCCTCAACGTCTGCCCCGACCTCTACGACCGCACCCTGGTGCTGAACGGCGTGTCGAAAGCCTATTCGATGACCGGCTGGCGCATCGGCTACGCGGCCGGGCCGGAATCGATTCTGCGCGCGATGACCAACGTGCAATCGCAGTCCACCTCCAACGCCACCTCGATCTCGCAGATGGCGGCCGAAGCGGCGCTGAACGGCGACCAGGGCTGCATCACGCCGATGCTCGACGCCTTCAAGACCCGCCACCGCTACGTCGTCGACGCGCTGAACGCCATCCCGGGCTTCCACTGCGTCGACAGCGGCGGCGCCTTCTACGCCTTCCCCGACGTGCGGCCCGCGATCATGAACCTCTTGGCGCGCGACATCATCGAGGAACCGACCGATATCGCGTTTTCGGAATACCTGCTGGAGTCCGCCGACGTCGCCGTCGTTCCCGGCTCAGCCTTCGGCGCCGAAGGCTACATCCGCCTGTCGTTCGCCACCTCGCAGACCAATCTGGAAAAAGCCATCAAACGCATCGTCGCCGCGCTGGCCTGAGGCCAGCCTACAGCGCAGGGCGCAGGTAGGGTAGGCTAGCGCCATGTTCCTGAAACTCGCCCTGCCCCCCATCCGCGGCCAGCTGAGCTGGCTGTTTCAGCTGGCCTATACCACCTTGCGCCTGTTCGGCCAGAACGGCCTGCAGAACCATGCCGCGGCGACGGCGTTTTATTTCCTGCTGTCGGCCACCCCGCTGCTGCTGCTGCTGAGCTACGCTTTGCAACTGCTGAACCGCATCGCCGCAGACTCGGTACCCGCCACCATCCTGATGGCTGCGCTCTACAACCAGATGCAGCTGGAAAGCCTCGCCGCGCTGGGTTTCATCGCGCGCCAGACCCAGCTGGCCGCAAGCGGCGTCGGCCTGCTGACCCTGGTGCTGTCGTCGCGCTGGCTGGTCAGCGCGGTACAGGACGCGTTCCGCATCATCTTCCCCAGCCCGAGCAAGCGCAATGCAGTGGTGTCGTGGGTGCTGCCGCTGGTCATCCTGCCGATGCTGTTCCTGCTGATGTGCGTGGCCGCGCTGGTGCAGGTGACGCTGAGCTTTCTGGCGCAGAACAACTTCATCGGCACCGGCAACGCGCATGTGTTGCAGGTGCTCAATACGCTGTTCGTCTTTGCCATGGTGTGGGCGCTGCTGTTCGCCGCCTACTGGCGACTGCCGCGGCGACGCGCGCGCGCACGCGTCGCCGCGGCGTTCGCACTCGGCGCCACCGTGAGTCTGGGATTGTTGCTCATGCTCTTCAGCACTTTTTTCAAGCTGGAGAACTACAACAGCCTGTACGGCGCGCTCGGCGGCGTGGTCTTCGTGCTGATCGGCGCCTACTTTTCCTTTCTTCTGCTGTATCTGTGGGCCCAGGCCTTGTATGCCTTCGGCAAGGCCGACATCACCGCGCTGGAAAAGCTGTTTCTCGCCGGCACCGGCAAAGGCACCGGCAAGGTCGAAGCCTATATCTTCGGCGACATCCAGCGCCTGCTGGAAACATACGGCCAGGTTCTCCCCGCCGGCCAAACGCTGATCGAGGAAGGCGACGACTCGCGCGACGCCTATTTTCTCCACGCCGGCCGCGCCGTGGTCTACAAGAACACCCCCACCGGCCCGCGTCACCTGGGCGAACTCCACGAAGGCCAGCTGTTCGGCGAAATGGCCTACCTGCTGAACGAAAAACGCACCGCCACAGTGGTGGCCGAGACCGAAATCACCGTGCTGTCGCTGCCGCCGCATGTCATGGAGGAGCTGATGCGCCATTCCGCCCCGCTGTCACGCCGCATCATCGACACCCTGTGCCAGCGGCTGGAACGGATGAATCTGGCGAACCCGGGCTGAATCGATCAATTATGGTGTATGGATATACACTATAATTGGCATTAGTCCTCACCCCGGCGCTTGTCCCCGCATGGGGCAAGCCATCGCTGTCAAACCGCTCAAACGGCAACAAGCCTGCACCGCCGGAATGATGGGTGCCATGTCATTGCATACGCTATACGTCGATCTCAATTCCTACTTCGCATCGGTCGAACAGCAGCTGCGCCCCGAACTGCGCGGCAAGCCGGTCGGCGTGTTGCCGGTGATGGCCGACACCACCTGCTGCATCGCCGCCAGCATCGACGCCAAGCGCTTCGGCATCAAGACCGGCACCCCGGTGTGGCAGGCCCGCAAGCTGTGCCGCGACATCGTGTTCGTGCAGGCGCGCCCGGCCACCTATGTGGAAATCCACCACCGCATCGTTGCCGCGGTCGAGTCGTGCACCCCCGTCGGCGCCGTGCTGTCGATCGACGAAATGGCTTGCGAGCTGATGGGCAGCGACCGCGAGGAAGCCAACGCCGTCAAACTCGGCAAACAGATCAAGCAGGCGATCTACGATCAGGTGGGCGAAGTGCTGCACAGTTCGGTCGGCATCGCGCCCAACCGCTTCCTTGCCAAAACCGCGTCGAACATGCAGAAGCCGGACGGGCTGGTCGTGATCCGCCAGAACGAATTGCCGCAGCGCCTGCACGGCCTCAAGCTCGGCGCCCTCACCGGCATCGGCCGGGCCATGGAACCGCGCCTCAACCGGCTCGGCATTCACAGCGTCGAACAACTGTGCGCCGCCAGCAAAAGCACCCTGCGCCAGGCCTGGGGCGGCATCGAAGGCGAACGTTTTTATGCCAGGCTACGCGGCGAAGGGGTGGAATCCGCCCCCACCCAGCGCGCCAGCGTCGGCCATTCGCACGTGCTCGCGCCCGACCTGCGCGACCCGGCCTCTGCCCTGGCGGTGCTTTACCGCCTGCTGCACAAGGCCGCGATGCGGCTGCGTCACTACGGCACCTGCGCCGGCGGATTAAGCCTGCACCTCACCTATCTGCAGCGCGGCAACGGACCCGCCCACTGGTCCGATCAGGTCCGCTTCTCGCCGCACGCCGACACCTTCAAGTTCAACCCGATGCTGGCCGAACTGTGGCAGCGCCGCCCGCCCGACCCCGCCCCCATCCTCAAGGTCGGCGTCACCCTGCTCCACCTCGCCGAGCACAGCCAGATCACGCGCGGCCTGTTCGACCCCGACGACCAGCACGAAGGCCTCAACACCGTGCTCGACCAGATCAACCAGCGCTACGGTCCCAATTCCCTGTACTTCGGCGGCGCCCACAGCGGCCGGGGCTCAGCGCCGATGCGCATCGCCTTCAGCCACGTCCCCGAATTGCAGGTCGAAAGCGACGGTTAGCCACTATAAGGCTTGACCGGAAAGCCCGCCGACTCTAGAATGCGCGCTCTCCTATTCCCCGATAGCTCAGTTGGTAGAGCGACGGACTGTTAATCCGCAGGTCCCTGGTTCGAGCCCAGGTCGGGGAGCCAAGTTTCCTTTAGTTTCAAGCCCTTGTCGGGCCTCTGCTAAGACCGCCGATCAAAATCGGCTAATCGCTTAGGAGTCCGACATGATTGAAGCCCAAAACGCCCAAGCTGTTGCCGCAGCCGGCCAAACCCTCTCGAAAATTGCCGAGAGCTATCTGGACGCCTACGCCCGCCCTAAAGACGCTGGCGGCATTGGCGGCCGTGATGGGACGCGCTTCCATCGCATCAACGCCTGGTCCCGCCTGCTCGGTGACAAGGTGCTGGCCGAAATCACCCCCGACGACATCGACGACGCAATGCGCACGCTCGCCACCGAGCCCGCTCGCGTCTACAGCGGCCGCGACGCCGACGACAATCCGATCTTCAGGAAAAAAGCCGGCCATCGCAGCGGGGCGACGCTGAACCGCTACCAGGTAGCGCTCGCCGCGCTGTTCACCTGGGCGAAGCGCCAGCGCCTGGTCCCGCGCGGCTTCGATTCGCCAACCCGCCACGTTGAGAAAAATACCGAGACACGGGGCCGGGTGCGCTACCTGACCGACGACGAGCGCACCCGCTTGCTCGTGGCGTGCGTCGAATCACCCTGGCCGCGCCTGTATGTGTTCGTGCTGATGGCGCTCACGACCGGCGCCCGGCGTGGCGAGTTGCTCGGGCTGCGCTGGTGTGACGTGGACCTGGTGCGCGCCGAGGCGATCCTGCACGACACCAAGAATGGCGACCGGCGGGTGCTGGTGCTGTTGCCCCAGGTGATCGCCGAGCTGGAACGCTTCGCACCGAAGGATGCTGTCACCAGCCAGGCGCTGGTTTTTCGCAGCCGCCTGCGGCCGTCGCAGCCCTACTCGACGGCCAAGGTTTTCAACGAGGCTGTTGAAGCGGCGGCAATCAAGAATTTCCGCTTCCACGACTGTCGGCATTGCACCGCCTCTTACATGGCGCAAAGCGGCGCGTCATTGTTGGAGATCGCGGACACCCTGGGTCATCGTCAACTGCGCATGGTGCAACGCTATGCGCATCTGAACACCGACAGCCGGCGTCAACTCATGACGCGGATTTTTGCAAATCGCGTGTAGTCGCGGCCCGATACCTTCACCGGTTCAGGCGGTTTCGAGCCTGAAAAAACGTCATTGACCTGTTCTCGGGTTCAGGAAGCCTCACACCAATAGCCGCAGATAATCACCGCGCCAAGCGCTTACATAGCCGCTTGGATGGGTGATTGCTCAGTAAGCCACGCTGCGAAATTCTTTGCCTAATAATTTCGCATCAAGACTCCTACAGTCACCCACAGCACCCCGGCAAGGGTTTGTGACTAAAGGAGATCCACCATGACTGAAACCGAAATTCCCTCGCTAGACGAGTTCGTTGACCTCGCCACGCTGCAAGCCGGCGTGGCGACCACCTTCCCCACTGTAGATTCTGTTCGCTGGTACGTGCGGCAAAATCGCGTCGCCTTGGTCGAGCAAGGCGCGCTGATCATTGTTGCTGGTCGTATGCGTTTCAATCCATCGCGCTTCAATCTGGCGGCCGTGGCCATCGGCCGGAAGGCGGCAGCATGAGCCAATCCCAATTCGAGGTTAAGGATGACCCGCACGCCGACCCGCTGCTGATGCTGTTGCCGCTGCAGGGCGCGGTTACCCAGGCAGTCGGGGACGACCTGAACGCATCCGGGCATGGCAAGTTCTGCGCCGGCTGCGGCAAACCGTTCACCGTTGCACGCAAGCAGCGCGCCGTCGGGCGACTCAATCTTGCCGAGCGTGCTGACGGGCCGCTGTTCCAAACTGCGTGGCTGTTTTGTGGGCGCTGCGCTGCTGCAATCCGGCGCGATGGCGGCCGGATGCCGGCGCACCTGGTTCTGGAGGCGCGTGCATCTGCTTCTGCCGGCCTGCTGCTGGCAACCCCAGCGAAAGGGAACGCATGAACCAGGACAAAGAAAAAGCCGCCTGTGAGCTGGGGAGCACGGAGGCGGCTTTAAAAAACAGCAGGTCAAATAATAGGCAATCATCCGAGGTCGCGCAAGACTTCTCCGCGATCCCTGGCGACCTGGCCAGCCGGCAACAGTGGCTGGTGTGGCGGTTTGAATCCAAGCCTGGCGACAAGAAGCCAAGGAAAATCCCGTACTACTGCAACGGCAAGCGCCGGACCGGCGAGCAAGGGGCTGAGTCAGACCGCGCCGCTCTGGTTGACCTGGCCACCGCGCGAGCGGCAATGGCCAAGGGCAAATATTCCGGCGTCGGCATGGCGCTGCTACCAGGTGATGGTCTGGTGGGGATCGACCTCGATGCGATGATCGATCCCGATACAGGCGAAATGTGCGAGCGCGGCGGCGCCATCATTGCGGCCTGCGGCAGCTACACCGAATTCAGCCCCAGCGGCAAGGGCGTTCACATTATCTGCAGCGGTACGACCGACACGTTCAAGTCGAACGAAATCGGCGTTGAGGTTTTTTGCGGGCGGCAGTATTTCACTTTCACCGGGCACCGCTACCCCGCTACCCCAGGCACGGTTAACCCGCTGCCGGAGAAGGTCCTGAAGCGACTCAAGGCGACGGTGGACGGCGGCAGGAAGCGCGCGGTGGACAACAAGCCGGCGACCGCCCCGACACCCGCGCAGGAAGGTTGTGCCAAGGTTGAAAGCGCGCTGGCCTATGTCAGCCCGGACTGCGGGAATGATGACTGGGTAAAGGCCGGGATGGCGATCCAAGCCGAGCTTGGCGAAGCCGGGTTCTCGGTGTGGAACACCTGGTCAATGAAGTCTGACAAGTATCCGGGCGAAGCCGAGTTGCGGCAGCGGTGGAAGTCGTTTAAGCCGGGTGCTGGCATCACTGGCGCAACGCTGTTCAAGCTGGCAATGGGGGCCGGCTGGCGTGCACCGCGCCCGGTCCATACCCAAGCCCCACCGGCAGCGAGATCGTCGATCCTGGGCGATTCTGGGGCGGCAGCAGACGGCGGGAATTGGGATAAGCCGCTTCCATTCAACCGAATTGAAACCCCTGAACTTCCGACCGACCTGCTGCCTGGTGTGTTTGGTGAGTACGCCGCCGCACTATCCGAGGCGTTGCAAACGCCACCGACGATGGCCGTGCTGTTCACGTTGTCGGTTTTTGGGTTGGCCTTGCAGCGCAAGTTCAAGGTTTCACCGTTTGGCGATGACTACAGCGAGCCGGTGTGCATTTGGACGGTGATCCTGGCCGATTCGGGCGAGCGCAAGAGCGCGCTTATCCAGCGGCTACTCAAGCCGGTGCTGCTGAAGGAAGCGAAGCTGGCAGACCAGATGCGCACCGAAATTGTCGAGCGGGACACCCTGCGCAAAATCAGCCAGCGCCGTGCGGAAAAGTTGCAGGCCGATGCGGCGAAAGAGGATAGCGCGGTGCGGCGGGGCGAACTGGTGCGTGAAATCACCGACCTGGCTGAACAGACGCCGGACGAATTGCGGCCGCCGCGATTCTTTACGGGCGACGTTACGCCTGAGCGATTGCAGGGGATGCTGGTCGAGCATGATGGCCGCATGGCCGTGATGAGCGACGAAGGCGGCATTTTTGCCGTGCTGGCGGGCCTGTATTCGGGCGGCGAATCTGTCGTTGACGTTGCGCTGCAATCCTACAGCGGCTCGGCTGTGCGGGTGGATCGTGGCAGCCGCACGGCAGTAATCGACCGGCCGGCGTTGACCTTCGGGCTCGGGATGCAACCAGGGCTGCTGCAGGACATGGCCCCAGCCGCGAAGCGCAAGTTCCGCAGCTCGGGCACCTTCGCGCGTTTCTTCTTCGGGTTGCCTGCCAGCCGTATCGGCAGGCGTGATATGGGGCGGCGCGTCACCATCTCAACCGACCTGGAGGCACGCTACCGCGGCGAGGTGCTGCGATTGCTGGAGCTTGGGCCGCGCACCGATGCGGCAGAAGGCGAGGACGACGAACACGTCTTGTTGCTGTCGGACGTGGCGCGCGATCTGTGGGTGAAGTTTGCCCAGAAGATCGAAAACGAGCAGGCAGAAGGCGGGCCGCTGGAATCCATGCGCGACTGGTGCGCGAAGTTGCCAGGCGGCGCGCTGCGGGTGGCTGGGCTGTTCCATGTTGCGGGGCACGGCAAGCCTGCGGAGGCAATCAGCGAGGACACCATGAAGCGCGCTGTCGGCTTATGCCTGCGGCTCATACGCCACGCGCAAGCCGTGTTCGATCTGATCGGGGCCGACCCTGCCACCGACGACGCCAAGGTGTGCTGGCGCTGGATTGAGCGCAAGGGCGAACCCGAGTTCCTGCGTTCCGACCTGCACCGCGCGCACCACACGCGCTTCGACAAGATTGACCGCCTGGTCGTCGCACTCGAAACACTCAAGACCCGCAACCTCATCACCGGCCCGCACAAGGGAACGGCAACAGGCGGCCGCCCACCGATCTATTACCTGGTCAACCCGCTTGCCATGAAGGGGGCTGAGTGATGGGGACTTTCGCACCTTTATTAGCTGATTCCCTAGAAGGTTTTAATAAGTCTTTTCTTTCTTTCCTTGTGAATAAAGGCTTTCAAGCCTCAGACCACACACCGGAGGGAATAAAGGGAAAGAAGGGAATAAAGGTAGGGCGGGCACGAGTAGCACAAAAAGGCGTGATGACCTTTCGCACCTTGATTCCCTTTATTCCTGCCCTGTGTGTGGCTGGGGGTGCATGGGTTCACCAAGTGATGAAGCGCATCGATGTCGAGCAGGCATGTCGTGCGAGGCGGGGCCTCAGGTTTAACGGGTCCTTCCCAGCCCATCCCAGCACGGGCCGGAACGATCGCAGGTTTTCGCTAGTTCTGTAACTTACAAGGGAGTTGATTGATGAAGATTATTGGTATCCAGAGCATTGCAGACTTGTTTGGGGTGTCGCACCAGACCATCGCCAACTGGCAGGACCAGGGCTTGCCCGTGGCACGCCGTGGCGGGAACGGGGCACCCAGCGAATATGAATCTGATGAGTGTGTCCGCTGGCTGGTCGAGCGTGAGCTGAGCAAGGTGCAACCCGAGACGCCCAGCAACCGCCTGGCGCTTGCCAAGGCGCAGGCGGTGGAGATGGACAACGCCGAGAGGCGCGGGCAGCTCATTCCTGCCGCGCTGCTTGAGCCGAAGCTAAAGGCAGCGTTCGTGACCGCCCGCGAGAAGTGGCTGGAAACGCAGCATCGCCTGGCGCGCGAGTTGCCCCACGACCTCGACGGGCGCGAGGCGATGCTGCGGGCTGAGTTCGAGGCATTTCTGACCATGCTTTCAGGCTGGCCGAACGCGCACGAGGTCGAGGCCGACGACGACTAGAGCAAAGACCACACCACCACACCCAACCAAAGGAGCATCACATGAGCATCGAATCACTCGGAGTCCGCGTTTCCAACCCGGAGCAAAACATCACCCTGGCCGGCGCATCTTATGCTGACCTGGTCCTATTCGAGCACCTGCGCACCGAGAATCTGCGGCGCTGTATTGCAGCACTCAACCTGTTGAACGATGAGGACGAAACGCTGGCGGAAGTGCGGATCCAGTTGCAAGGCATGCTCAACGCATCGGCCGGCGTGTTGGCCGAGCAGCTGCGGATCGCCCGCGAACAAGGCCTGCGCTTCGAGATCGTTCCCACACCTGGCGAGCTGCACTAGCGAAATTTCTTGCCTACAAATTTCGCGTTTGTCCGGCGACACTGTGAACACGTCGAACCCTAGCGGTCCGGTAACACGACACCCGTCCAATGCTCCGCGCTTGCTGGTGCTGTTCCGAGGCCCTGGCGGTGGGAGCACGCTCACAAGGGCGCGTCTGGACAGACTGAAGCTAGCTCCCTGGAGCTGTTTTTCTAGTTTGCCTGGCCGCGTCCTTTTGTTTGCGCGTCCTGGCCTGAATGGAGGGCCGAACATGGCCACCGAATTTTTCACCCGCGAGATTGAACTGCGGCCCGCCGAAGCCGACAGCGGCAGCGACATCATCCCTTGTACCCTGGCGAGCGAAACGCCGGTCGAGCGCGGTGACTATCTGGAAGTTCTAAGCCACCGCCCCGCCGACGTCGATCTGAGCCGCGCACCGTTGCCCCTGCTCGTTCAGCACAATCACACCGAACTCAATATCGGCGTGATCGAGCAGGTGCGTATCGTGGGCGGCAAGCTCACAGGCCTGGCGCGATTCGGTTCCAGCACTCAAGCACGCGAAATACTCGCAGACGTAAAGGCCGGCATTGTCCGCAGCCTCTCCGTCGGCTATCAGCTACTCAAACCCCTGACCGAAACCGGCCGCACGGTCCGCTTCGCATGGCAGCCCTATGAATGCTCGGTTGTCTCCGTTCCTGCGGACCATCACGCTGGCTTTTATCGAAATCATTCCCCGAAAGGAAAAATCATGACTGACGTCACCATCACCGAAAACGACGCCCTGAGCCGTTCACAGCGCCGCTCATCCAACCAGGGCGCGCTGGAAGAGCGCGAGCGCGTGCAGGAAATCGCCGCCATCGGCCACGCCCACAATCTGCAGAACGATGCAAACCGCGCGATCGCAGACGGCACCAGCCTGGACGCCTTCCGCTCGATTGCTATGTCCCGCATTCGCAGCAATGGCACGCTGCGCCCCGCAGAGTCTCCTGACATTGGACTCAGCCAGCGCGAGGCTGAGCGCTTCTCGTTCCAGCGGGCGATCCTGGCGCAGATGGACCCCAACTACGCACGCCGGGAGGCCGGGTTCGAGCTGGAAGCCAGCCGCGCACTCGCCGAAAAACTCGGCAAGGAGCCGCAAGGCCTGTTCGTGCCGAATGAAGTACTGCGCCACCAGCGTGGCCAGCGCGACCTGGTTACGGGTACGCCCGGCGCCGGCGGCTACCTGGTTGCCAACGAGCTGGACGCCAGCAGCTTTATTGAGCTGCTGCGCGCACGCAGCCACGTCCTGACCCTGGGTGCTACCACTCTCGGCGGCCTGGTGGGTAATCTCAGCATTCCCAGTCAAACCGGCGCTGCTACGGCTTCCTGGCTTGCCGAGGGGGGCGCGCCCACCGAGAGCCAGCAGGCCTTCGGTCAGGTTCCCCTGACGCCCAAGACAGTCGGTGCGTACACCGACTTCAGCCGCCGCATGCTGCTGCAGGCTACCCCCGACATCGAGGCGATCATCCGCGCCGACCTGGCCGCGCTCATGGCGGTGGAAGTGGACCGCGCCGCCATTGCTGGCACCGGTGCCAACAACGAGCCGACCGGCATCCTCAGCACCTCCGGCATCGGCTCCGTGGCAATCGGCGCGAACGGTGGCCCTGTCACCTGGGCGCACGTCTTGATGCTCGAGGAAGCGCTGGCCAACGCAAGCGCGGATATGGGCGCAATGGCACATCTCACGAATGCCAAGGTGCGCCGCGCACTGAAGGGCACCACCAAGGTTTCCGGCGATGCGGGCGCAGGCTTCATCTGGTCCGACGAGGCGCGCGACGCTGACGGCTTCGGCTGGATGAACGGCTACAAGTCGGCCGTCAGCAGCAATGTGCCAAGCACTCTTACCAAGGGCACAGGCACCAACCTGTCCGCGATGATCTTCGGCAACTGGCGGGATCTGATGATTGGCCAGTGGGGCGGCCTGGACCTGATGGTCGACAAGATCAGCTTGGGCACCTCTGGCGGCACTCGCGTGATTGCCCTGCTGGACGTGGACATTGCGGTGCGGCGCGCGGCCAGCTTCGCGGCAATCCTCGACGCCACCACTTAAACGAATAGCCCGGGTCAACCGCCAACGCGAGACAGTTCGGCCATAGCGGCGGCGGCGGGTTTCCTTCAGGAGCATGCTCCTGAGATTTCAGACGATGGCCGGACACGGGCCAGGCCGATAGGCTTGGTATGGTGCACCCCCGACGCTCGCTCAGCATAAAGCAGTGACGCAGCGCACCTTGAAAACCCGCCCTTGTGGCGGGTTTTCTATTGCGGCATGAGCCCAAGGTATCGGCCAGCCGGATTAAAACGCACCACGGCGATTCTGGCGGGTGGGTTTGCTTTTTGTGGGTGGCTGGGCGTAGGATGCGGCCATCCGACACCCTGTTGGATGAGCGGCCCCACAAAGCGCGTCAACGCGATGCAGGGCCTGACCACAAAGCAACCTATCTGGAGATTGCATCATGGCTGCTGCCAATTCTACCCGCGCGCGCGGAATTCAAATTAGAGACTATGCCTGGGGCCGCATTATCGAGGGAACTCGGGAAATGTTGATCCAGCACGGCTACACCTTGGACGGGACATTCCCGGGCGATCCTGGTGCGCGAAAAACAGTCGAGCGCGGAACCGATCCCGCAGGCCGAGCAATCAAAATCCAGCGAAAGTCCACATACATCTTTTCCATTCGGAGAGATTGGAACGAGGGTGAGGCGGCAGCATACCGAGCGGCAGAAGAAGCGCAGCGGGCCAGGATCGAAGATGCCAGGCAAGCAAAGTTGGTGGTGGACTCATGGCCTGAATCCGCGGGCGACTATCGAGGCAGGGTGCACCGTTATGTTGTGGCAACGATGGAAGGGGTTGAGCGATTGCTCGACGCTGGACGTTTGGGCGGATATAGGTTCGATGATGTCGCACTCGGAAGGCTCTACGAAATCTCCGACGAGCTGCGCGAACTGGTCGAGGCTGGCGGGATTGGAATGGACCCGGAATTGCGGAAGAAGTGGACCCCTGACTGCATAGGGGACGAGCTGCCAGTGCCAGACACTCCGGCTCCTGAGGCTGCAGGGCTCGGCGGCAATGTGATCCCATTCCGCAGGATGCGCAACCGCTAGCGCCGCACCCTGCGTCTCGCCGAATCTCCCGACACCGCCCGGCCTTCGCGCCGGGCTTTTTTGTGCTTCCAGTTGCGCGCCTGAAGGTGTATAAATGCGGCCAGCAGAGGCCCCGGTAGGCCTGTTAATCCGCAGGTCCCTGGTTCGAGCCCAGGTCGGGGAGCCAAATTCGAAGAGCCTCGCAGCGATGCGGGGCTTTTTCAATTCTGTCCAACCCTAGCCAAGCCGGCTTTCGGGTGACAGTTTGGTCAAGCAGACATGTCCCACAAGAAAGCACGCTCGGACAGCCTCATCCAGGCCTGACCCCTTCAGCAAGGGGCGATCCCGGCGGGTTTCCAGCAATATTGAGTAAGGAGCATCACCAATGACCAACGCACAACGCCGGGCAGCATTGCACGCCAGCCGCAAGGCCGAAATGGATCCGTTACGTAACGACCCCACGGCAGAGCCGTCACGTAACGACAGCAAGCCTGAGCCAACGCCCAAGCCCGTGCCCAGCAGCGCATTCTGCCCGCATGAGGCTGGCGCGTATTACCTCGCCGACGTGGGCACAGTCGGCACATTCAAGATGTTCGCCAGGGACCTCAAGCCGCCCGTTTATACCTACGGCATCACCACCATACGTTTTGAACTGGATCCGGATACCGGCAAATGGGTCTGGTTCGATGGCGAGAAAAGTCATTCCCCGCGCAAGACCCAGGATGGGTGGCGTCTTGGCAGCAGGCGCTTGCACGACACACGCGAAGGCGCAGAGGCCGAGGTTCAGCGCGAGATGGTCAAGAACGGCGACCGGGTGACCAAGGTGCATGACCTGCCCGACGATATGCCTGCGCTGAAAAAGATCCGCAGCGCCCACCATCCTGACCGCAACCCCGATGCCGACGGGGATCTGTATCAGGCGGTCGTCGAGAAGCTGGACAGGATGCGCACGGAGAGCCTCGCCGCAGCCTGACAGGCGTTCGACGCTCTGTTCATTCGCAGGTCCCTGGTTCGAATCCAGGTCGGGGAGCCAAACATAGCAACGGCCTACGTTTCAAACGTAGGCCGTTGTGCTTTGCGGCAGCGGTCTTGTGGATCGCCGGTCCTGGCTAGCTTCAATTGGATCTGGGCCAAAGTGATAGTCTTGATTTGCGAGAATCAATGGGCACGACCCTTGCCGGGTGCGTCAGCGCACAGACGCACGCGCCGCACGGCGCGCACCGTAGGAAATCACCCTGCCCTGTCCCTTCGTCACTTATCTGTGGAAGGAATGGTTTCAATCGCCTGACGCGCGTTGTTCTACGCTCACAAGGGTGGGGCCCGGGCCGCGGGAACGATCGCCGTGGATCCATGGACAGTGGAAGATGCGCCGCCGGCAATCTAAAGAATGAGGAGAAATAATCGCGATGACAATTAATCCAGAGGATTTCCGGGTACAGGCCGGCGACAAGGTCAAACTCGACAAGTGGCCGACCGAGGTGAAGCCGGCCTACACGTCGAAAAAGGCATACCGCAAACTGCTCGACGAACAGGTGGCCGAGTTGAGCGACCTGCAACGTCTGCTTTACGCGTCCAACCGCTATTCGGTACTGCTGATTTTTCAGGCCATGGACGCCGCGGGCAAGGATGGCGCCATCCGCCATGTGATGTCCGGCATCAACCCCCAGGGCTGCCAGGTGTTCAGTTTCCAGCACCCGAGTGCGCAGGAGCTGGAGCATGATTTTCTCTGGCGCACGACTCAGTCCCTGCCGGAGCGCGGCCGCATCGGCATCTTCAACCGGTCCTATTACGAGGAGGTGTTGATCGTGCGGGTTCATCCCGAGATTCTGCTGAGTCAGGGGCTGCCGGACAGCGTGCTCAAAGAGAAGACGATCTGGCGTGAGCGCTACCGTTCCATCGTCGATCATGAGGCGCATCTTTCTCGCAACGGCACCCGCATCATCAAGTTCTTCCTCCACCTGTCCAAGGAAGAACAGCGCAAGCGCTTTCTCGCCCGCATCGACGAGCCCGAAAAAAACTGGAAATTCAGTCTTGCCGACATCGAAGAACGGGCTTTCTGGCCACAGTACATGCAGGCCTATGAAGCGTGCCTGGGCGCGACCAGCACGGAAGCCGCCCCCTGGCATGTGGTGCCGGCCGACGACAAGATGAATGCACGGCTGATTGTTTCCCGCATCATCCTGGATACCTTCAAGTCGCTCGAGATGCGCTACCCGGAGTCCGATGCCAAGCGCCGGGAGGAATTGCTCACGATCCGCGACCGGCTAATGGAGAAAGAACCCGGCAGTTGACCGCGCGCCGCAGCTTGTTATCGTCGCGGGACTGCGGCAACGTGCCGCGGCATTGCGCAATGCAGAAACCAATGATTCATTCGAGGAAAACACCATGCTGATCACTTTTACGACCGATGCCTATGCCGACATCACCCTGTTCGGGGATATCGCGCTAACGATGCTGAAAATGATGGGACACAGCGCAACCGTGCCGGGCGCGATTCTGGCCGAAGACGTGCCTGCGGCCCTGAGCCGGCTGACCGCCGCGATCGAGGCAGAAAAGGGCTCCCCGCCCGCTGAGGACAGGGATGCGGATGAGCCGGTGGTCAGCATGGCGAATCGAGCGCTTCCGCTGATTGAACTGCTTTCTGCCGCCGCCAAGGCAAAATCCAACGTGATGTGGAAGTGATAACGAACCCATTGGCGGGGAAGCCCGCGCAGCCGGCGATGCTGGTCAATGTGCCCAGACTCGTCACGGCCTACTTCAGCAACACGCCCGACCCTTCGGTGCCCGCGCAACGGGTCGCATTCGGCACCTCGGGGCATCGGGGCTCCTCGTTCGAAAACAGCTTCAACGAATGGCACGTGCTGGCCATAAGTCAGGCCATTTGCGACTACCGCAAGCAGCGTGGCATCGATGGGCCGCTGTTTCTGGGGATCGACACCCACGCGCTGTCGGAGCCGGCGTTCACCAGCGCGCTCGAAGTGCTGGCGGCCAACGCGGTGGACGTCATGCTTGCAGACAAGGACGAATACACGCCGACCCCTGCGATTTCCCACGCAATCCTGGTTTACAACCGCGGCCGCGTAGCCGGGCTGGCGGACGGCATTGTCGTCACGCCTTCGCACAACCCGCCCGACAGCGGCGGCTTCAAGTACAACCCGCCCAATGGCGGGCCGGCCGACAAGGACGTCACGGGATGGATCGAGGCCCACGCCAATGCGCTGCTGGAAAGCGGCCTGAAAGAGGTGAGAAGAATACCGCTCGAACGGGCCCGGCGTGCCGCGACCACCCACCGGCATGACTTCCTCAACACTTACGTTGCCGATCTCGGCAGCGTGCTCGACATGGAGGCGATACGCGGCGCGGACATCAGCATGGGCGTGGATCCGCTGGGGGGCGCCGGCGTCCACTATTGGGGCCCGATTGCCGAGCGCTATGGCTTGAATCTCACGGTGGTGAACGAAGCTGTCGATCCGACCTTCCGCTTCATGACGGTCGATTGGGACGGCCAGATTCGCATGGATCCCTCTTCGTCCTACGCCATGCAAAGCCTGATCGGTCTCAAGGACCGCTTCGACATCGCCTTCGCCTGCGACCCCGACCATGACCGGCATGGCATCGTCACCCGCAACGCGGGCTTGCTGCCGCCCAATCATTACCTGGCGGTCGCCATCGACTACCTGTTCCAGCACCGGCCGAAATGGCGCAAGGATGCAGCGGTGGGCAAGACGGTGGCCAGCAGCCAGATGATCGATCGCGTTGCGGCGAGGCTTGGCCGCACGCTCTACGAGGTGCCGGTCGGATTCAAATGGTTTGTGGACGGCCTGCACGACGGCTCGCTGGGCTTCGGCGGCGAAGAGAGTGCGGGGGCCTCTTTTTCGCGGATGGATGGCAGCGTCTGGACAACGGATAAGGACGGCATCGTCCCGTCATTGCTGTCGGCGGAGATCACCGCGCGCATGGGCCGCGATCCCGGCGAATGCTACCAGGCGCTTGCGCGCGAGTTCGGCGAGCCGGTTTACGATCGCATCGAGGCGCCGGCGACGCCGGAACAAAAACGAAAACTGGCACAGCTTTCACCGCAGCAGGTGCTGTCCGCCGAACTGGCCGGCGAAAAAATCCAGGCCATTCTCACGCAGGCGCCGGGCAACGGCGCCGCCATCGGCGGCTTGAAAGTCGTGACCGAGAGCGGCTGGTTTGCGGCACGTCCTTCCGGCACCGAAGACATCTACAAGATCTATGCGGAGAGCTTTCGGGGCGCGGATCATTTACGTCGCATCCAGGAAGAGGCGCAGACGATCGTCAGCGCTGCGCTGGCGGCGCCCACGCAGGCGGCATAAAGCGGGCCACCCTTCCCGCGTGCCGGCCTACTTGCTGGGCAATAGCCGCAACCGCTCACCCAGGCACTCGTAATCGCCCACCTGATATTCGCGGCAGACGTTCGGTCGCCGCGCGTAGATGGTGCATCGCAGGGTGTTTCGATCCAGCGCCGCGCACCAGCCGTCCTCGAGGCGGCGCATCACCCACCCGCCCCACTGATCGCGGGCGGTGAACCGCGCCGGGACGTCGTCCTCGCCCATCAGCAAGACTTCAAGGCGGCAACAGCAGGCTTCGCAGGTGGTGCACGAAATAGCCGCGCTGTCTTCCGTATCGTTTGTGGCATTCATAAGCTGCATTGTCCCATTCAAGCTGGGATTTCTGTCTAGGATGAAAGAGACAACAGTGAGGGAATCATCATGTCTTTTGCCAATCGCAATCAGGCCGCCGACCGGCTGGCCGAAGCCCTGGCGGAATACAAGGGGCAACATCCGCTGATTCTTGCCATTCCGCGCGGCGCGGTGCCGATGGGCCAGCGACTGGCCCGTGCGCTGGACGGCGACCTCGACGTGGTGCTGGTGCGCAAGCTGCGCGCGCCATTCAACCCGGAATTCGCCCTCGGCTCGATCGACGAATCCGGCTGGACCTATATCGCGGACTACGCCGAATCGGCCGGCGGCACGCCCGCCTATCTGGAACAGGAAAAGCAGGCCCAACTGGCCACGATCCGCAAGCGGCGCGCGCAGTACACGCCGCTGCGGCCGCCGATCGATCCGGCGGGGCGCATCGTCATCGTGGTCGACGACGGGCTGGCGACCGGGGCAACGATGATTTCGGCGCTACATGCGCTGCGCGCCAGGAAGCCGGCGAAACTGATCTGCGCGGTGCCGGTGGCGCCGCCGGACACGCTGGAAAAGATCGAGGGCTATGCCGACGAGGTGGTGTGCCTGCAGGCGCCGGCGTTCTTCCAGGCGGTGGGGCAGTTCTATGCGGACTTTCCGCAGATCGACGACAGCGAAGTCGAGGCCATCCTCAGGCAAGCCGGCTGATTGCCCTTCCCGTGTGGGAGGGTCGCCCCGGCCCGATTTTCGCACCGTCGCAATCCCCACGGCATCGGGGCGAGGGCGCCCCTCCCACCAGGGCGGTTTGGCCGTTCAGCGCAGCTTCACTCGCGCGCCGTCGCTGATCTTGTCGTCGGGATGGGTGATGACCTGCTCGCCGGCTTTGAGCCCGTTCAAGACCTGCGCACGCAGCCCGGCGCGCTGGCCGACGTCGACCGGCTTCAATTTTGCGCGCCCGGCTTCGAGCACGAACGCGGCCCAGCCCTCGCCCTGACGGAACAGGGCGCTGGCGGGCAGTTGCAGGACGTCGCTGTCTTCCCAGATCACGAAGCGGGCTTCCACCCGGTAGCCGTCGCCGAGGCGGTGCCAGGCCTCGCGCGGGCTGGTGAAATCGACGATGACGCGCACCCGCTGCTCTTCGACGCCGAGCGCGGAGATTTTGGTGAAGCCGGTCGGCTCGACCACGCGCACGCTGCCTTCGACGGCCGCGTCGCCGCCCCAGCGGTCGAGGATCACCCGCGAGCCGGGGGTGATTTTCACCGCATGGGTGGACAGCACTTCCACTTCGACTTCGAGCGACTCGGGATTGCCGATCTCGATCAGGGGCTGGCCGGCCAGCACCGCGCCTTCGCTTTCGCGGACCAGCTTGAGCACGCGCGCCTCGACCGGGGCGCGCACACTCAAGCTTTCGGCCGGCGCGCCGGCCTGCAGGCGGGCGGCGCTGGCGACGGCTGCGCGCGCCATCTCGAGTTCGAAGCGCGCCACCCTGACGGCGTGATCCGCTGCCTGCTGCACGGCGCGGGCGCGGGTCTCCGCGGTGCGGGCGGTATCCAGCGCCTGCGCGGAAAGGAAATTGGCTGCGTGCAGGGATTCGGCACGCGCACGTTCCTGCTGCGCCAGTTGCAGGGCCGCCGCGGCGGCGCGGGCATTTTCCTGCGCCACCGCCAGCGCGGCCTGGGCGGCGCCCGCCTGCGCCTGCGCCTGCGCGCGGGTGCGCGGATCCAGCGCATCGGCGCGCGCCGGCGCCGAGACGACGTAGCGTTCCATCACCCGGGTCTTGCCCTCCTCCTCGACCGTGACGACGAACGGCCCGCGCTCGACCGCCGCGACGTCGACCGGCACCGCACGCGGCATGAAGCCGTAGACGAGGCCTGCCGCGACCAACGCCGCGATGGCCAGCATGCCGAGTTTTGCGCGCACCTGCATGTTGAATCAATCCCTATTCACGTGTTTTAAGCACTGCCACCAGGTCCAGTCGGCCGAGGCGCAGCCACATCAGCAGTCCCGAGAGCAGCGCCGAAACGATGACGACCGTGGCTCCCATGGCGTAGTTTTGCGGGGTCAGGACCAGCGGCAGCCGGTAGAGATCGCTCTCGAAAGCCAGCACCAGGATGCCGACCAGGCCGGTGCCGACCAGGAATCCCACCGGAATCGCCGCCAGCGTCAGCAGCGCCAGTTCCCCCAGCAGGATATAGGCGATCTCGCCACGGGTGAAGCCCAGCACGCGCAGGCTGGCGAGTTCGCGCCCGCGTTCCGACAGCGCGATACGCGCGCTGTTGTAGACGACGCCGAAGCCGATCGAGCCGGCGAGCAGGGTCGCCACCAGGTTGTAGAACAGGATGAATTCGCCGATGGTTTCGTAGAAACTCTGGATGGCCGATCGGTTGGCAACCATGCCGAGCACGCGCGGACGCGCGTTCAGCTTGGCATAGACCGCCTCCTCGGCACCGGGCTCGATGGCGAGATAGGCGCCGGTCACCACATGCCCCTCGCGCATCAGGGCGTTGAGCGAATCTTTCTGCATGTAGGCCGACAAGCCGAGGAACTGCTGGGTGATGCCGAGCACCGGCACCTGCAGCACCGGCCGGCTGCCTTCCAGCACCTCCACCGTCAGCATGTCGCCCGGCTCGACGTGCAGGATGTTGCGCGCCAGATGGTCGGTCAGCACCACCCCGCCCGGCGGCACCGCGACCGGCTGGTAATCGTGGTCGAGCGAGCGGTGCAGCTGGCCTTCCGGCTCGATGCCGAAAATCGCCGAGCGGTAATGGTAGTGGCCGAAACGCAGGATCGCCGGCACGTCGCGGAAGCCTTCCACATAGCCGACGCCCGGCACGGCGGCCAGCTCATGCAGCGCGCGGCCCGAGGTGGGCTCGATGAAGGTGAGCGCCAGGTCCTCGCGCGCCGCCTGCCGAAATTGCAGATCGACCATGAAGTCGATCGCGCCCTTCTGGTCGTTGCCCACCATCATCAGGCCGCAGGCGCAGGAAATGCCGAGCACGGTCAGCATCGACTTCAGCGGGCGCCGCTCGATGTGGCGCAGGATCATCCGCGTCGGCGCGCCGAACCAGCGCTGCAGGCCGATGCGCTCGATCAGGGTGGCGCGATAGGCTTCCGGCGCTTCCGCGCGCATGCCCTCGGCCGCCGGCAGCCGCACGGCGCGCGCCACCGAATACAGCGTGCCACTGACTGCCCCGACGACGCTGACGCCGAGCGCCACCAGCACGATGCCGGGGTTGAGCAGATAGTCGAGGTAGGGAAAGCGGAAGGTCGTTTCCATGTAGACGGCGGCGAGCCCCTGGCCGAACCAGGCGCCGAGCGCCACGCCGCCTGCCACGCCCAGCAGCACCATGCCCAGCACCAGCTTGACGTAGTGCCAGCCGATGGCCGGGTAGCGATAGCCGAAGGCCTTGAGAATCGCGATCTGCTCGCGCTGCAGCGCGATCAGCCGGCTCACCACCACGTTGAGCAGGAAGGCGGCGACGCCGAGGAAGATGGCCGGGAAAATGGTGGCGGTGGTCTGCAGCTGGTTCAGCTCCTCGCTGAGAAAGCGGTTGGAAAACTGATCCTTGCGGCCGTAAGCCCCGGTGCCGCCATAGGGGGCGAGAATGGCGTCGACACGGTCGATCACCGCCTGTTCGCGCGCGTCGCGCGCCAGCGTCAGGCTGACCTGGTTGAACGCGCCTTCCATGCCGTAGGCGGCGCCGAGCGCGCTGCGCCCCATCCACAGCACGCCGTAGCGCTTGAAGTCGGGGAACATCGAGCCGGGCGCGATCTGGTAGATGTATTCGGGCGACACCGCGACGCCGGCGATGGTGAGCTGCTGACGTTTGCCGTTGATGATGGCGGCGATCTTGTCGCCTGGCTGCAGGCCATGGGCATCGGCAAAGCTGTCCGACAGCACCACCTCGTCGGCGCTCCAGGCCTGCGGCATACCGCCGCGTTTGAGATGCAGCGCGTTCAGCAGCGGCTCGCCGCTGTCCGGCAGCGACAGCAGCAGGCCGGTGATGGGGTCGTTGAAGCCTTCCAGTTCCAGCTTCACCCCGGCCCGCACCCGCGTTTCCAGCTGCTCCACCCCGGGCAGCGCGCGCAGCCGTTCGGCCACCGGCTCGGGCGCCCGCTTGAGGCTGGCGAAGACTTCGGCGAAGCGGTATTCGCCGTAGAAACGGTCGCGCGTGACGCCCAGCGAATCATAGGTGGACAGCGACATCACCAGGGTGGCGACGCCGCCCATGATGACCGCGGCGATCGCCAGCACCTGGCCGCGCAGGTGCCACAAGTCGCGCAGGAGTTTGCGGTCGAGGGCGCGCATGCCTACCAGCTCAGTTCATGCGCCGGGCGCTTGTGGGCATTGCGGTGTTCCTCGGCGATCTGGCCGTCGGACAGACGAATCACCCGGTCGGCCATGTCGGCGATGCCGGCGTTGTGGGTGATCAGCACGGTGAGCGTGCCAAGCTCGCGGTTCACCTTTTCCAGCACTTCGAGCACCACCACGCCGGTGGCCGAATCGAGCGCGCCGGTGGGTTCGTCGCACAGCAGCACCGCCGGATTCTTCGCCACCGCGCGGGCGATCGCCACCCGCTGCTGCTCACCGCCGGAGAGCTGGGCGGGAAAGTGGTCGAGGCGGTTGCCCAGCCCCACCAGCGCCAGCGCGTCCTCGGGGCGCATCGGCGACCTGGAAATCTCGGTCACCGCGGCGACGTTCTCGCGCGCGGTAAGACTGGGGATCAGGTTGTAGAACTGGAACACGAAGCCGACGTGTTCGCGGCGGAAATCGGTGAGCTCGGATTCGGACGCACCGGTCAGCGTGTGATCGAGATAACGCACCTCGCCGCCGCTGGGCGCGTCGAGGCCGCCGAGAATGTTCAACAGCGTCGACTTGCCGCTGCCCGAAGGACCGAGCAGCACCACCAGTTCGCCCTGGTAGAGCGTGAGGTCGATGCCGCGCAATGCATGCACCTCGACCTCGCCCATGCGGTAGACCTTGGTGAGACCGCGGGCGACGAAGACGGCGTTGGCTTGATCGGGTGGCATGGGGTTCATCATGCCATGGCCTCTAGCGGGTGGACAGCGTCAACGCGGCTGTGCGTGGTCGTAGGAGGGTCGCCCCCGGCCCGATGCCGTGGTGGTTGCGAGTGCACGAAAATCGCGGCGAGGGCGCCACTCCTACAAGGGGGCCGCATCCTCCGTGCTGTTGCAGGAGCCCCCGCAAGGGGGAGGCCGTGGCTGTAAAGCCGACAAGCCGGCAACAACCGCGCACGGTCGCCCCGGCCCGATGCCGTGGTGATCGCGGCGGCACGAAAATCGGGCCGAGGGCGGCCCTCCTACGCGGGGCGCCGCAGATGCTGCGCGAACCAGGCTGCCGCCTGGCGCGCCACTTCCTCCAGCGTGCCGGGTTCCTCGAACAGGTGGGTGGCACCGGGGACGATCACCAACTCTTTTGCGCAACGTAGCTGGTCGTAGGCCAGCTGGTTGAGGTCGATCACCACGTCGTCGAAACCGCCGACCAGCAGCAGGGTCGGCGCAGTCACGCTCGCCAGCGCATGTGGGCTGGCGAGGTCGGGGCGGCCGCCGCGCGAGACCACGGCGCGGGCGTCCGCCCCCAGCATCGCGGCAGCTTCGAGCGCGGCGGCGGCGCCGGTGCTGGCGCCGAAAAAGCCCAGCGGCAGTTCGCGGGTGGCGTCCTGCGACACCACCCAGCGCGCGGCGTCCAGCAGGCGCTGCGTCAGGAGCGCAATGTCGAAGCGGCGGGCGTAATCGCGATCCTCTTGCGGCGTCAGCAGGTCCATCAGCAGGGTGCCGACGCCGGCCTGCCGCAGCACGCCGGCGACGTAGTTGTTGCGCGGCGAATGGCGCGACGAGCCGCTGCCGTGGGCGAACAGCACCAGCCCGGCGGCATGATCGGGAATCTCCAGCATGCCTTCGATGGTGGCCGTGCCGGCGGGGATGTAGGCCAGGGTCGAGGTGCTCATGTACGGTGCTCGCGGTGCATGGCGATCGGGATGCGGCGGTTGCCGAAGGGATGGCTGAACGCGCCGAAGCGGCCGGCAATCGCCGTGCCGCAGTGCGGGCAGTGGCCGTCGGGGGTGACGCTGTAGTGGTCGATGCGGTACCAGTCGCGCACGATCAGCGCTTCGTGGCAATTCGGGCAGAAGGTGGTGCCGCCGATGGTGTCGTGCACGTTGCCGGTGTAGACGTAGTGCAGGCCGGCCTTCAGCGCGATGTCGCGCGCGCGGGTCAGCGTCGACGCGGGGGTGGGCGGCACGTCCATCATTTTCCAGTCGGGGTGGAACGCGGAAAAGTGCAGCGGCACCTCGGGGCCGAGCTCGCGCAGGATCCACTGGCTCATCGCCTCGAGCTCGGCGTCGGAATCGTTGTGGCCGGGGATCAGCAGCGTGGTGATCTCGAACCAGACGTCGGTCTCGCGCTTGAGGTACACCAGCGTATCGAGCACCGGCTGCAGGTGCGCGCCGGTCAGCTTGACGTAGAACTCGTCGGTGAAGGCCTTGAGGTCGACGTTGGCGGCGTCCATTTTCGAATAGAACGCGCGGCGCGGTTCCTCGGTGATGTAGCCGGCGGTGACCGCCACGGTTTTGAGGCCGCGCGCATGGCAGGCGTCGGCCACGTCCATCGCGTATTCGGCGAAGATCACCGGATCGTTGTAGGTGAAGGCGACGCTCTTGCAGCCTGCCCGCTCGGCGGCGGCGGCGATCTCGTCCGGCATCGCCTGGTCGACCATGGTGTCGGTCTCGCGCGACTTGGAAATGTCCCAGTTCTGGCAGAACTTGCAGGCCAGATTGCAGCCGGCGGTGCCGAAGGAAAACACCGACGAACCGGGATAGAAGTGGTTGAGCGGCTTCTTCTCGATCGGGTCGACGCAGAAGCCGGACGAGCGGCCGTAGGTGGTGAGCACCAGCTTGCCGCCTTCCATCTTGCGCACGAAGCACAGGCCGCGCTGGCCCTCGTGCAGCTTGCAATAGCGCGGGCACAGGTCGCACTGGATGCGGCCGTCGGGCAGCACGCGCCACCAGCGCGCCGGGTAATGCGATTCGGGGATGCTCATGCTGCTGACTCCTTCCACTTGCTGACGGTGTAGCGCGACAGGCGCACGCTGTCCGCCCAGAATTCCTTTGGCACGCCGGCCTTGCGCTTCAAGTGCGCCATGAATTCAGCCGGGTCGGGCAGCTGTTCCCACACCTGCGGCAGGAAGGTGCTGCGGTAATGGGCGTACTCGAACACCACGCCGTCGACGCCGGGGCGCAGAACGGCCAGCGCATCCTTTTCGCTGCCCGCTGCCAGCGCTTCATGGGGCGACAGCACCGAAACCTCGACTCGCACGTCGTCGAATTCCGTTCGCGAAAGCGGCATGAAGCGCGGGTCGCGAAAGGCTGCGGCCAGCGCGTTCTCCCGCACGTCCTGCCCCAGCGGGCGATGCGCCTCCAGCGTGCCGATGCAGCCGCGCAACTCGCCCTGCCGGGTCAGGGTGACGAAGCTGGCCCCGGGCTCGGCCATCCAGGGCTGGGCCGACGGCGCCGGCAGATGCGCCCAAAACTGTTTGGCGATCTCGGCGCGCGCCAGCGTCAGCAGGGATGCACCTTTTTCCGCCTCCGCCTGGTCGGCCTCGACCTTGCGGCTTTTCTCGGGACTGGCTGCGGCCGTAAACGCGAAGGCGGCATAGCCGACCACCCGCTCGGGGTCTCCGGCGGTGTCGCTGGAATTGCCCACATCCAGCGCCATCGGGTGCAGGCCGTGCCGGCGTGCCGCCACGAGCAGGCCGTTGACCGGCGTGGCGCCGCAGGCCTGCTCGTGGCTGAGATGCGGATCCAGCGCCAGGATGGCGTCCACCGTGGCGCCATCCACCTTGCGCGCGACCGCGTCGGGCAGAAAGTGCGACAGGTCGGAGCTGATCACGATCAGCGTCTCGTCGCCGCCCCACACCTGCTCCAGCACCGCGGCCACCTCGTCCGCGCTGGCCTCGCCCACCGCCAGCGGCAGCAGCATGAAGTCGCCCAGCACCTGCTGCAGAAAAGGCAGCTGCACCTCCAGCGAGTGTTCCAGCTGGTGCGCCGCCGCGCTGGTGGTCACCTGCGGCAGATCGGCGATGCCCTGCATCGCCTCGCGATCCAACTGGATTTCGCCGAGCGGCGTGGCAAAGCGCTCCACCCCGGGCAGCGCCAGCCCGCGCACATAGACGCGATGGGTGGGCCCGAGCAGCACCACCCGGCGGATGCGGCCGCGCAGCTCAGCCAGCCGCGCATAGGCGCTGGCGGCGACCGCGCCGGAATAGACATAGCCGGCATGCGGCACGATCAGCGCCTTCGGCGCGCGCGGCGCGTCGGCCACCGGGGCATTCGCCAGCAGGTCGGCCAGCGTTTGCCGAAGCACAACGGGATTGTCCGGATAGAACATTCCCGCCACGGCGGCGGGGCGGATAGCAGACATGGGGCATTCCCTCCTCATTCAAGCTTAGTAGATGCGGGGGAATTGCCAGGCTTTCAAGCACACGCCCTTCAGACAGCGCGTTTCGGCCGATAATGTTCCGCTCAGGGCGACCGAATCGCCATCGTTTCCAGCTTCAACCCACGAGAAAAGCATGCGTTCATTCAAAGCTGCCGACGAAGACGCGCTGCTGAAGGCGATCCTGCAGGAATCGGCCACCGAGGTGCTGGTCTTTGATGCGGAGACCCTGCGGATCATCCAGGCCAATCCCGCCGCGACGCGCAACCTGCAACACCCGCTCAAGGCCTTGCAAAAGCTGACACCACTGGACTTTCTGGCACCCGAGAACGGGCGAGCATTCAACACCCTGATTACCTTGCTGAGAACCGGGAAAAGACGCCGCACCGCGCTCAATGTGCAATGCCGCCGTCGCGACGGCACCCGCTACCCGGTCGAAGCCCGGCTGTTCTGCTCGAGCGACCACGACCGGCCCGTTTTCATCTGCATTGCCAACGACGTCAGCCAACGCGAAGCATCGCGGCAGGCGCTGGCACACTCGGCGTCGGATTTGCGCGCCATCGTCGCGCACATCCCCGGCATGGCCTACCAGGTTCTGCGCACACCTGACGGCAGCACCTCCCTGCGCTACGTCAGCGAACAATCCGCGCAACTGCTCGGCATCAAGGCGCCCGCCCTGCGTGCCAACCCGGAACGCTTCTTCAAGCTGATCATGGAAGAGGACAAAGCCGACTATCTGGCGCATCTGGCCGCGGCTGACGGCGTCCACATGAGTTTCAACTGGGAAGGCCGCATCTGGATGAAGGCCTGGAAGGACGTGAAGTGGGTGAACATCCGCGTCAGCCAGCGCGCGGCGGCGGACGGCCTGATCTGGGACGGCATCATGCTGAACGTGACCAAGAGCCGGCTGGCCGAAGCCGAAATCCGGCGTTCCCGGGCGCAGCTCGCCGCGCTGGCCGCGCACGTCGATTCGGTGAGGGAGCAGGAGCGCCTGCACCTGGCGCGCGAAGTGCATGACGACCTCGGCGGCAATCTCACCGCCATCAAGATCGGCCTGTCGTGGCTGATGCGGCATCTGCCACCCGGCGAACTCAACCTCTACAAGCGCACCGCCTATCTCGACAACGTGACCAACCAGACCATCGACGCCACGCACCGCATCGCGTCCAGCCTGCGGCCCCCGGTGCTGGATTTCGGCATCGTGTCCGCCATCGAATGGCAACTGGAGCACTTTGGCCACAATACCGACATTGCCTGCGAATTCAGCGCGACCGATCAAGACATCCCGCTCAGCCCGGACGTCGCGATCGCCGTGTTCCGCATCGTGCAGGAAGCCTTGACCAACGTGGCCAAACACGCCCATGCCACCCGGGTCAAAGTGGCCCTTGCGCGGCAGGCGGACAGCCTGCTGCTGACCGTCAGCGACAACGGCCGGGGCATCCAGCCGGGGCACAGCGAGAACAACGGGCACAGCTTTGGCCTGCTCGGCATGAGCGAGCGCGCCGCCGCCCTGGGCGGCGAGCTCACCGTCCTGCCCGCCAAGCGCCATGGCACCCAGGTCAGCCTGCGCATCCCGCTGCCCGACGCGGCGAAATGACGCATAATCTGTCCACAACTCCAAGCAGAGAACGATCGTGGCTGCCGCAAAACCGTATCGCATCCTCATCGTCGACGACCACGCCATCGTGCGCGAAGGCCTCAAGCAGATCCTGGCCGAAGTCGACGACATCGAAGTCGCCGGCGAGGCCGACTGTTCCAGCCGCGCCCTGCAGATGGCCCGGCTCGAACCCTGGGACATGGTGCTGATGGACATCTCCATGCCCGACCGCAGCGGCCTCGAAACCCTGGAACTGATGAAAAAGGAGCATCCCGGCATCAAGGTGCTGATGCTGTCCATGCATCGCGAAACCCAGTACGCCGTGCGCGCGCTGAAGACCGGCGCCGCCGGCTACCTCAATAAGCAGAGCGCGCCCGATCAGCTGGTCGACGCCATCCGCCTGGTCGCCTCCGGCAAGAAATACATCAGCCCCGAAGTCGCCCAGGAGCTTGCCAGCCAGGTCAGCGGCGAACGCGAAGGCCTGCCGCACGAAGGCCTGTCCAACCGCGAATACCAGACCCTGTGCATGATCGCCTCCGGCCTGCCCGTCTCCGCCATCGCCGACCAGCTCGCCCTCTCGGTCAAGACCATCAGCATGTACCGCGCCCGCCTGCTGAAAAAAATGCAGCTCAAGAACAACTCGGAACTGACCCATTACGCCATCAAGCAAGGCCTGCTGGATTAGGGGTCAGGGGTCAGGGGTCAGGGGTCAGGGGTCAGGGGTCAGGATTAAAACCTGAGCGGCCCGGGGGTTCCCGCGCGTGCCCGCATTCCACCCACCCGCATGGTGAACCTCCAACGCGCGGAAATACGGTGATTTTCCGGCTCTAATCCGCCCTTCACTCCTCCCCTGCCCGCCTTAACATGCGTGGTATAGCAAAAGGCCCAAGCGGGGCCGGGACGCACACATGGCCGAACCCACCGTCAAGATCAATCTGTCGAACCCTACCGAGGTGGCGCGCGAAACCCTGCGCCGCCTGGCGATGCGGCGGATCGCGCCGACTCCGGACAACTACCAGACGCTGTACGACGAAATCGTGGGCGTGCCCAGCGCGCCGGCCAACAAGGCCACCGCCGAAACCGCGCTGGCCGGACTGGTCAGCGACCTGCAGGAACATCACCCTGCGCTGTCGGCCCAGGTGGCCAGCCTCAACAAGGCCATCGCCAAGAGCGACTGGCGCCAATGCAGCTGGCAGCTGTCCGAAATCGCGGTGCAACTGAAGCCGCAGCCGGTCAGGCCGCAGGCGATCGAAAAAACAGCGCCGCCGCAGGACGACAGCCTGGCCCAGCTGCGCGAGCTGCTGGCCAAAACCCTGGAATTCGGCGTCGCCTCGCAGCTCACGCACAACCCGCGCCTGGTGGAACAGACCCAGCAGCTGGCTGTCGCCGTGCGCGAGGCCGGCACGGCCGCCGCCCTGCTCAAGGCCGCAACCGGGCTGAAAAACCTGTGGGTAGGCATCGAGCTGCAAGCCTCCGACGCCCACAACCAGCAGGAAACGCTCAAGCGCATCCTGCTGCTGCTGGTGGAAAACATCGGCGAGCTGCTGGACGACGACACCTGGCTGCGCGGCCAGCTCGACCTGGTGCAGGAAGTCGTCGCCGGCCCGATCCGGATCCAGTCGCTACAGGAAGCCGAAAAGCGGCTCAAGGAAGTCATCTACAAGCAGGGCATGGTCAAGCACGGCCTGCGCGAGGCCACCGCCACGCTGAAGGCCACCATGACCACCTTCGTCAGCCGCCTCAGCGACGTGCTGGCCGCCAACGACGAATACCAGGGCAAGATCAGCATCCACGTCGAGCGCATCAGGGGCACCGAAGACGTGGCGGAGCTCAACAGCATTCTCGAAAGCCTGCTCGACGAAACCCGCAGCGCGCAGACCGACAACCGGCGCGCGCACGATCAGCTGGTTCACGAGCGCGACTCCGCGCTGCTGGCCGAAAGCCGCATCCAGGAACTGGAAAACCAGCTGGCCCAGATGAGCGCCCTGGTGCGCGAAGACCCACTCACCCACAGCCTCAACCGGCGCGGGCTCGACGACGAGTTCGCCCGCGAAGCCTCGCGCGCCGACCGCTACCGCGCCCCGTTCTGCATCGCCGTGCTCGACATCGACAACTTCAAGATGCTCAACGACAAGCGTGGCCACAAGACCGGCGACGAAGCGCTGATCCATCTGGTCAAGATCGCCAAGGAGGAACTGCGCCTCACCGACCACATCGCGCGTCTGGGCGGCGAGGAATTTCTCATCATCATGCCCAACACGCCGCTCGACGAGGCCGCCAAAATCATCACCCGCCTGCAGCGCAGCCTCACCAAGAAATACTTCCTCGACAACAACGAGAAGGTGCTCATCACCTTCAGCGCCGGCGTCGCCGAACGCGCTGCCGGCGAATCGCAGGAAGCCAGCGTCGGGCGCGCCGACAGCGCCATGTACGAAGCCAAGCACAGCGGCAAGAACCGCGTGTGCGTGGCGCCGGCGGCGACCGCGGAAGCCGGCTAGCCGAAGCTCATGGCCATGCGCGCCCCCTTCATGATTAATACAGCCCCGCCGTCGCATAAATTCGCGATGACCGCCGCATCCCCCTGTAGGAGCGGCGCCCTCGCCGCGATTTCGCACCCCCGCAAACACCACGGCATCGGGCCGAGAACAACAATCACCGCGGCCTATCGGCCCGAATCTTCATTCCTGAAGCCCTTGCAGAATTTTTGAACCATGGCCTTAACTTTCTCCAACCCCCGACGATTCCTCACACAACGGCGGTTCATGTGGCCCAAGCGGGCAGACCAAAGTTGACGGCACGAGCCGAATCAATCGACCCACTCAAGGAGAAACATCATGCCAGCAGTAATCAATACCAACATTGCGTCGCTCAACGCCCAGCGCAACTTGAATGCTTCGCAGTCCTCGCTCAACACCTCGATTCAGCGCCTGTCTTCAGG
>NCGX01000019.1 GCA_002256995.1 Hydrogenophilales bacterium 16-64-40 | reverse complement strand
CCGCAAGCGGTCGCGCCAATGAACAGCAGAGCAATTTCCAGCGTTTTGTGCAGCAGGCCACCGGCCGCGCGCTGCCCGTCTACGGCCAGAACCTGTTCAGCACCCCTTCGGGCTATGTGCCGATCGTCCAGGCGCCGGTGCCCAACGACTACCTCCTCGGGCCGGGTGACGAAGTCCGCCTGCAGGTCTGGGGCGCCATCGATGCCGAACTCAACCTGGTGATCAACCGCCATGGCCAGATCAACCTGCCCAAAGTCGGCGTGATCAACCTCACCGGCGTGCGCGCCGGCGATCTCGAATCCGTCTTGCGCAGCAAGATCGGCCGCGTCTTCACCAATTTCAACCTCAACGCCACCCTGGGCCGCCTGCGCAGCATCCAGGTCTATGTCGTCGGCCAGGCGCGCCAGCCCGGCACCTACACCGTCTCCAGCCTGTCCACCCTGATCAATGCCCTGTTTGAAGTGGGCGGCCCCGGCAGCAATGGCTCGATGCGCAACATCCAGTTGAAGCGCGACGGCCGCATCGTCGGCAAGATGGACCTCTACGACTTCATCGCGCGCGGCGACCGCGGCGGCGACGTGCCGCTGCAGCCCGGCGACGTCATCGTCATTCCCCCCGTCGGCCCGCGCGTGGCCGTGCTCGGCGCGTTCGAGCAGCCGGCCATCTACGAACTGAAAGGCGCCGGCAGCGTCGGCGAGGTGCTTGCCCTGGGCGGCGGGCTGTCGGTGTTGGCCAAGCCCGGCAAGGCCCTGCTGGAACGGATCGACCCCGCTGCCGCCACCGCGCGCCATGTCGAAGACTTCGCGCTCGACGCCGCCGGCCTCAAGCGGCCCCTGCGCGACGGCGACATCCTCACCCTGTTCGAGATCAGCCCGCAGTTCGCCAACGCGGTGACCCTGCGCGGCAACGTGGCCGAACCCCTGCGTTATCCTTACACTGACGGCATGCGCGTCCGCGACCTGATCCCCGACCGCGAGGCGCTGATCACCCCCGATTACTACCAGCGCAAGAACCTGCTGGTGCAGTTTGAAAAAACCGGCAAAACCGGCGCGGCGCAGGACGACAAATCCTTGCCGAATGCAGGCGAAGGCGCCCAGCCCGGAAAAGCCGATACCGCCGCTGTCGAGCGCGGCGTGCGCAACTTGCTGGACGAGGTCAACTGGGACTATGCCGTGATCGAACGCCTCGATCGCGCCACCCTCACCACCCGGCTGATCCCCTTCAACCTGGCGCGCGCCGTGATCGACGGCGACGCCCAACACAACCTGGCGCTGCAACCCGGCGACATCGTCACCATCCTGTCCAAAAAGGACCTGCGGGTACCGCAGGACCGCCAGACCCGCCTGGTGCGGGTGGAAGGCGAAGTCGCCGCGCCCGGGATCTACCAGGTCGAGGCGGGCGAAACCCTGCCGCAACTGCTGGCCCGCCTGGGCGGCGTGAGCCCCAACGCCTATCTGTATGGCGCCGAATTCACCCGCGAATCGGTGCGCAAACAGCAGCAGAAAAACCTCGACACCGTGATCCGCAAGCTGGAGTCCCAACTGCAGGCCGAATCTGGCCGGCAATTGGCCAACAGCAAGGTTGAGAACGACGCGCAAACCCAGCTCCTCGTGCGGCAGCAGCAACTGCAGCAACAGCAGCTTGCCCGCATGAAAACCCTCAAGAGCAACGGCCGCATCAGCCTCGAACTGCCTCCCGCCAATGTGACCGTGGCCGCCTTGCCGGCGCTGCCGCTGGAAGACGGCGACGCCGTCCACATTCCCAGCCGGCCGGGCTTCGTTTCCGCCGTGGGCGAGGTGTTCAACGAAAACGCCATCATCTACCGCCCCGGCAGAACCGTGGGCGATGTGCTGAAGACCGCGGGGGTGAGCGAAGACGCCGAACTGGACAATGCCTTCGTGCTGCGCGCCGATGGCAGCGTCAAGGCCGCGCGCGACCACAACGGTCTGTTCCGCATGAGCAGCTTCGACAGCCTCGAACTGATGCCGGGCGACACCATCATCGTGCCCGCCAAACTGGATCGCCAAACCGGCTGGACCAAGTTCGTCACCGGCCTCAAGGACTGGACGCAGATCCTCTACCAGATGGGTCTGGGCGCCGCCGCCTGGAACACCTTGAAATAAGGGGCGCGACATGAACGAAAACAACAGCCCCGTCATTGCGAGTGAAGCGAAGCAATCCAGCATGCCCGAAGACGACGAAATCAGCCTGCTCGACATCCTCCAGGTCGTGGCCGAAAACGCCCGCCTGCTGATCCTGGGCCCGCTCCTCATCGGCTTGGCCGCCCTCGGCTGGGCCTACACTATCACGCCCACCTTCACTGCCACCACCCGCATCATGACGCCCCAGCAGCAGCAAAGCTCGGCTTCCGCGGCACTGGCGCAACTGGGTGCGCTGGCCGGCATGGCCGGCGCAGCCGCCGCCGACACCTACATCGCCCTACTTAAAAGCCGCACCCTTGCCGACCGCATGATCGATCGCTTCAAGCTGATGGACGTCTACAAAGCCCAATATCGCGAGGACGCCCGGAATGCGCTGGGCGGCGCCACCAGGGCCAGCGCAGGCAAGGACGGGATGATCACCATCGAAGTCGACGACCACGATCCCAAGCGCGCCGCCGCGATGGCGAATGCCTATGTCGAGGAGCTTGCCAGGCTGAACGGCAGCCTGGCGCTGACCGAAGCCCAGCAGCGCCGTCAATTCTTCGAAAGGGAACTGGCCAAGGCCAAAGCCAACCTCGTTCGCGCCGAAACCGCCCTGGGCGGCGCCGGCGTCAGCGAGAGCGTGCTGAAATTCAATCCCGAAGCCATGGGCGAAGGCATCGCCACCCTCAAAGCCCAGGTCGTGGCCAAGGAAGTGCAACTCGCCAGCATGCGCGGCTACCTCACCGCAAACAGCCCCGACTTCCGCCAGGCCCAGCAGGAACTCGCCGCCCTGCGCGCCCAACTGGCCAAGGCCGCCCGCAATCCGCCCTCCGGCGGCAACGCCGACTACATCAATCGCTACCGCGAATTCAAATACAACGAAGTGCTGTTCGAGCAACTGGCCCGGCAATACGAACTGGCCAAAATCGACGAATCCCGCGAAGGTACTGTTATCCAGGTGGTGGACACAGCCGAACCGCCCGAGCGCAAATCCAAACCCAAAAAAGCGCAGATCGCCATGCTAGCCACGCTGGCCAGTGGCATTGTCCTGCTGCTGTTCGTGTTTGTCCGTCGCGCCCTGCAAAATGCCGGCCAGGACCCCGAAAGCGCCGCCAAGCTGGCCGCCGTTCGCGCCGGATTCGGGCGCGCGCTTAAGCCGTGAGCCTGCCGCTGGTGTCGTTTCGGCGGCAGCAACCATCAGTTCTTCGCCCCCAGGGCGGGGCACCTGCAAAGGCTGTTGCCCATACCAAACAATCGCAGCGTGCCACCCGTCGCATTGGGCTTGGCAGCCCAAGCTACCCATCCATTCACCAGTCAAACCCCAGCCAAATTGTAGGAGGCCTGCCCCGGGCCGATAGCGGTCAGCAACTCCGCGCCAGCCTTCGAAATCGTGTCCGCCCCGACCATTTCCCTGCCGTCGAATTTGTCCAAGGCAACGTTGAGGAATCACTTGGATGAGCGACGTATTGAAGGGCGCTGATTACGGGAAGCTGCTGACCGAACTCAAAACACGCATACACACGGCGCAATATGCGGCGCTGCGTGAGGTCAATAAAGAGCTGATCGCCCTCTACTGGGACATTGGTAAGCTGATCGAGGAGCGGCAGGCATCAGAAGGCTGGGGCAAGGCGGTAGTCGAACGGCTGTCCGCCGATCTGCGAGCAGAGTTTGGCGAGAAGAGCGGCTTCTCTGGGCGCAACCTTTGGTACATGCGCACGTTTTACCGTGAATATAAGGAGCAACCAATTCTGCAGCCATTGGCTGCAGAAATAGCCTGGACCAAAAACACACTGATCCTGGATCGATGCCAAAACCCACTGCAGCGAGAGTTTTACCTACGCGCCAGCGCTCGTTTCGGCTGGACACGCCGCGTGTTAGAGCATCAGATCGACAACCAGACCTACGAAAAATACCTGCTCAACCAAACCAGCTTCGACAACGCTCTGCCGCAAGCTGCCGCCGCACAAGCCAAGCTGGCGGTCAAGGATCACTATACCTTCGATTTCCTCGAACTCGCCGACGCACACGAGGAGCGAGAACTCGAAACCGCACTGATCGCCAATGTTCAGAAATTCCTCACCGAAATGGGGCCGCACTTCACCTTTGTGGGTAGCCAATACCGGCTGATCGTGGAAGGCAACGACTACTACATCGACTTGCTGCTATATCACCGAGCGCTGAAAAGCCTGATCGCTGTGGAGCTCAAAATCGGTGAATTCCAGCCCGAGCACAAAGGCAAAATGGAGTTCTACCTCGTGGCGCTCAATGAGCGAATCAAACTGCCAGACGAAAACGACGCCATCGGCATCATCATCTGCAAGAGCAAGAAAAAAACAGTGGTCGAATATGCACTGAAGAGCGCCACCCAACCCATCGGCATCGCCACCTACAGCCTCACCCCACATTTACCGGCAGCCTACCAGCACTTGCTGCCGAGCGAAGAAGAAATTCGGGAACGGTTGCAGAGTTGGGAAGGGGAATAAGATGGCTGGGTTGAAGAACAAGAGTAGCCCTGAACAAACGCACATTCGTCATTACGGCGCGTGCCGAAATCCGGCTAAAGTCAGCTCCTGGATCCCGGCTTTTGCTGGGGTGACGAATTGTTCAGCGTTTCCCATGGCAACCACTAGTGGAAGCTTAACCACCACATGGAATAACATACAAGGAGGCCCGCCCCGGGCCGATTGCGGTCAGCAACTCCGCACTGGCCTTCGAATGGTGTCTGACCCCATTTCTGGCAAAAACCAGAACAAACGCCAGTACGCCTACCTGCTTACCCCTGCCGGAGTGGAAGAAAAAACCCGTATCACCCTGGCCTTCCTCAAGCGGCCTTCCTCAAGCGCAAGGAAGCCGAATTCGAAGCCATCCAGCGCGAGATCGAAGCCCTGAAAGGCGACCTCGAACCCACTCAGCCAGCGGCCCGGAAAGGCGCAAAAAGCACCAAGACCGCACCCAGGTAACCCGTCTTGAGCATTCGCCGCAACACCACCTACAACCTGCTCGGCTCGGTCATACCGCTCGCGGTTTCCCTCGTCACCATCCCGATCTATCTGGGACTGATCGGCGAGGCGCGCTACGGCGTGCTGGCCATTGCCTGGCTGCTGCTGGGTTATTTCGGGTTGTTCGATCTCGGCTTGGGGCGGGCAACCGCGCAACGCATCGCCGTGCTGCGCGACAGCCCAGCCGGTGAACGCGCACAGACGTTCTGGACAGCGCTCATCTTGAATACCGGCCTCGGCGTCATCGGCGGCTTGCTGATCTGGCCGATCGCCGCCTATTTCTTCGGGAATGTTTTCAAGATCGAAGACGCCCTGCGCCCCGAAGTGCAGGCCGCCGTCCTATGGCTGGTACTTGCAGTGCCTATGGCCACCCTCTCCGGCGTATTGAGCGGAGCGCTTCAGGGCCGGGAGCGATTTCTTGAACTGAACCTGATCTCGGTATCCGGCACGGTACTGTTTCAACTGCTGCCGCTTGCTGCTGCAATGCTCTGGGGTGCCGATCTGGGCGTGCTTCTCCCCGCCGCATTATTCGCCCGTCTGCTTACATTGCTCCTGCTGTTCGAACGCTGCCGGCGCCACATATTTCTCGGCCATGCAGCCACTTTTGTGCGCGCACAGGCCGGTCGACTGCTCCGCTTCGGCGGCTGGGTGACCGTGACCTCATTCGTAGGCCCCATGATGGTCATCCTCGACCGCTTCGTCATCGGCGCCATGGCCGGCGCCAAGGCTGTGACCTACTACACCGTACCTTTTCAGCTGGGAGAACGCAGTACGTTTATCTCCGGCGCCCTCTCCTCAGCGCTGTTTCCACGCTTCGCCGCTGCCACGCTCCAGGAGGAACAGCGCCTTGCACATGAAGGACTGCGCACCCTTGTGGTCGTCATGACCCCGCTGGTAGCGGCCGGCATCCTGTTCATGGAACCCTTTCTGGCATGGTGGATCGCGCCGGCATTCGCCCAGCAATCCGCACGGGTGGGCCAGGTCATCCTGCTGGGCTTCTGGGCCAACAACTTCGCGACCATCCCGTATGCGCAGTTGCAGGCAAGGGGGCGCCCGGACCTTGTCGCCAAATGTCATCTGGCAGAGGTGTTGCCGTATTTCGGCCTGCTGTACCTGGGCTTGAGCACCCTCGGCATGATCGGGGCCGCGGTGGCATTTTCCTTGCGCGCTCTTGTGGATTTCGCACTTCTCGCCGGTCTCTCCGGTATATTGCGTCTATCGCTCCGCAGCTTGTTAACGCCCGCACTCTTGCTGGGCGCGGCTTTTTGGATCGCAACGCAAAGCAGCCCGGGGCAACCCGTATGGTTTGCGCTGGTTGCCGTTAATCTGCTGATTACGATGACCTGGGCCTGGCGGCAAGCACCGGCCACTCTCCGTGAATTCGTATTTGCCCGGCTTAAGCCGTTAGCCGCCTTCCAGACAAAACCTTAAATAATTCATGAACAGGAATATGAATACCGTCGAAAATCCGGATGGGCCATGGACGAAGCCATGGCCCGCGGCCGGCCTGGATTTGGTCGCACAATGTCCGGTGTGTGGTAAATCGGACCGGGGAATTCTGCATCCCGAACGCATAGACAATGTCTTTCGGGTTCCAGGCGAGCTACGCCATAGAGCATGGCACCCCATATGGGCCGCTGGCAACCCACAAAACTAAGTGTGATGGTAGCATTTCTCCTTTAGCTATTTTGAATCTTACTTGGTTGTTCCAGTTATCTAATCGTCGCTTGAAATTATGAATATGCAAAAGCAACATGAAAAAAAATATCCGCAATCGGCTGATTTTAAATTGCGAGATCTCGCCACTGCTAACTTTCCGCATGCGAAAACACTATTAGATCTGGGCTGTGGAAGCGGTGGCAATCTAAAAATGTTTAGAGGCATCGGCTTTGATTGCATCGGAATAACATTAAGCCCGGAAGAAAAGAATGAAGCATCTAAGCACGCGCCAGTTTTAATACATAATTTAGAGGAGGGGCTTCCGAATAACCTAAATCAAAGATTCGATCTAGTACTTGCCGCACACGTACTGGAGCACATATTTTACCCTGAAAAACTTTTGCAAGATATTAAGCGTGTTGGGACGCAAGGGGCAATTATCGTAATACCGAATCTTTTGTTTTGGAGAAATCGCGTAAAGCTGCTACTGGGGATATTCGAATATTCAAACCTCGGAATAATGGACTATACACACTGCAGGTGGTACACCTACAAATCTATCCAAAGAATTCTCGCAACATATGGCTTCGAGGTATTGCAAGCAGAAGCCACGGGCGGGCTATTTCAGCGAAAAAGTAGCATTTTTAGGGTCATTGATGGTTTTTTACTAAAAACTTTTCCCGGCATATTTGGATTTCAGTTTTATATTGTAGTAAAAATATACAATGACACAGACTAGTAAAAAGATCGTTGTTGGTATGGCTGCGTATAATGGTGAAGGTACCATTGGGGCGTCAATCCGTTCATTGCTGAATCAGAGTCATTCTAATCTTGAGCTGATAATTTCAGACGACGGTTCATGTGACAAAACATTAAGTATTATCGAAAACTTTGCAAAGCTTGATTCCAGGATCCGCGTTTTCAGTCAAATGACAAATCTCGGGCCGCTCGGTAATTTTAATTTTGTTCTGGAGCTCGCTGAGGCGGAATATTTTATGTGGGCTTCGCAGGATGATTTGTGGAATTTAGATTTCATTGGGAATTGCTTGCAAGCCATTGAGCGGGCACCATCTGCGTCATATGCAATTCCAAGATGGATTTGCGAATCCAGAACTATTCCGTATGTTAGAAGAATTGGTTTGCCAAATATGTATTTTCTTGAAAATACCGACCCAGTGCAGAGAATGCTTGAATTTACGGCATTACCGTTTACTTCTTTCAAGGATAATCTCACATATGGAGTATTTAAAAGAGCAGACCTATGGGAAGTGATGAGCGTTTTGTCTGGCAAAGTTAAATATTTTTCTATTGGAAATATTCACAATGAGTATACCGTTTTAAAAATGAAAGGTGTCGTTGTTAGGAAAGCTATTCTTCGGAAAAGATACAAATATTTTCCACCTGGGCATCTCTTCGACAAAATGCTTGCGATAAGTCGTATCCTTTCCTACCGAAATAAGAAAAAACTATATCCTGTCTACACGGCAGCCGACCATTTATCAGATTTAGAGACGGTTTTGCGCGAGTATGGCGTGGCCGACGAAGTTGTAGCTAAGGCCATTTACTTAAATAAACTGCATTTAAATGACGCGAATTACTAATGACCCATCGATTACTTCACAAACTCCACTGGGTACTCTCCAGCCAATTCGGCTTCGATCCCCGCCGTTTGCTGCGTTCCATGCGCGGTCTACCGCGCTTTGTGCATGACTGGCGGAAGTTCAGGAAGAGCTATTCCGGTCCGCTGACCTGGATGGCCTGTCTCGGCCGCCTGGGCATGGTTGTGAAGCATTTATCTGATATTGAGAAGGTGATGAGCTATTCAGGTTTGCCAATAGCCTTTGTTGAAGAAATAATTAGGCTGAATAAAATCCATCTTCGGGTCAATAATTAAAAAGGTTTTAATTGATCGTGGACAAGAAGACCATGGATTCACGATAGTGAAAGAAACCGTTAAGTGAAAAATACCATCCTAATTTTGAGCAGAGCAAAACTAAAGTTTGGTTTGGTTGCTTCATTATTTATACTCAGCATAGGGGTTTACCTGCTTTTGATTGGTGAATATGTTGCTGTCAGTGCTGGTTTGGTTGTCTTACTTTCCTTTTTTCCAATTTATCTAGCGTCTAAATTAGTCAAGTCGTTTTTGTTGCACATGCTCATTGGTATTGCTCTTGTTACGCAGATGGTTTCAGTTCCTGTGTTCATCATCAGTAGGGATACCTACACCACAAGTGGGTGGACTGCAGTTAAAGATTTCACGTTCACTGTCGCTGAATTTGTCCCGATATATTCTGAACTTGCTTTCTTTTTAGTTGTTGTAGTTTGCTGTGTTGCATTATTTATCAATATATTTAGATTTCCAAAATTGCGCCCTAGTCAAAATGTTGGTAGCTTCGCCTCAAAACCATCAGCGACGACTAACACTGGCTACTATCTATTTTTATTGATTCTGGTCTTAAGTTTAATTGCGCCCCTAAATTTGTGGATGTTTAACAATGGCATATCACTTACAGGGGTCGATCCTCCTCGATTGCCATTTAGGCTTAGTGGCATATTGCATTATTTAACTTCTCTTGTAGTGCCAGTTGTTTTGGCTGTGATTTATGCCAAAACTTCTAGGTCCTACGTGCCAGCCATTTTTTTGATGATATATGCATTCGTGCTTGGTGCCACGCAAGTGAGCAAGGGCACATTGTTGTTGGTGATGCTTCCAATTTTGTATTGCGCGGTTGTAGACAGAAAGTATTTGTTACTGAGTATTTCGGCCATATTTACATTGGTTGCAGTGCAACTGGTTAGCTTGTTGCGCAACGTAGTCTATGTTGTAATTGCAGGAAAATCCGGCGCTGATTCAGTTGACGGTTTAATGTTGACGTTAGACAAAATGGTGAGCGCAGGTTTTGATAATTTCTCAATCGCAAATACTTTTTCATTAATTGTGGATCGAATAGAAGGCGCACAACATATTATACTGGCTTCAAAATTTAATGCTGATGCTATTGGGGGAGTTGCTGCTGCATTTCAATGGTTTAATTTTAATCCATGGAATGTTTTCGATGCAGATAACTATCACATAGAATTAATCGGAATTACGTTGCCTGAAGGGTTTGTTTCTGGAGGCGGCGGATTATTATCCAAAGCTTTATTGGTGACGCAATCGGAACCATTGTATATAGCTGCTTTCGCGATTAATGTTGCTGCATATGTTTTGATAGGCGAATGGATTGCGCGTTCAGTCAGTTTAAAGTATGCCGTCCCAACGTATTACTACATCGTGGGAGGGCTCTACATATTATTTTTTTATGTGGGTTCAGGCAGTAAGGTTTTTTTTGGTATTTTATCTGTTCTCATCTTGATTGTGTTGCTGCCTAAGATGTCAGCCAGAAGTTTCTGCAGAAAGAAGAAATTGGATCAATGCTCAGTTGTTCCAGCATCCAAATCATGAAAATCATCACTAGAATCAAAGGTGGTCTTGGAAACCAACTCTTCTGCTATGCGGCAGCTCGCCGGCTGGCGCTCGCGAACCATGCTGAACTGGTGCTCGACGACGTGAGTGGTTTCGTGCGCGACCACGAATACCAGCGCCACTACCAGCTCGGTCATTTCAATATCCCCTTCCGCAAAGCGACACCGGCCGAGCGGCTCGAACCCATGTCCCGCGTGCGACGTTATCTCAAACGGGCGATGAATCGCCGGCGGCCGTTCGAAGCGCGCAGGTACATCCAGCAGGAAGGGATTGATTTCGATTGCCGGTTATTGACCGTCAAGCCGCGTGGAACGGTGTACCTGGAGGGCTATTGGCAAAGCGAACAGTATTTCAAAGATGTGGAGGCCACGATTCGGGAGGAGTTGCGCATCATCCCGCCTAAGGACAAAATCAATCGGGCCATGGCCGAGCGCATACGCAGTTGTTTGGCCGTGGCGGTGCATGTGCGATTCTTCGACGCGCCGCAGGAGATTGGGGTGAACAACGCCTCGGGTGACTACTACGCGCGTGCTGTCGCCAGAATGGAATGCCTCGCGCCCGATGCGCACTACTTCGTGTTTTCTGACCAACCCGCCGCCGCACGCGACCGGATACCATTGCCGGATGATCGGATTACCCTCGTTTCGCACAACCAGGGCGATGAGAACGCCTACGCTGACCTCTGGCTGATGACCCAGTGCCAGCACTTCATCATTGCCAACAGCACTTTTAGTTGGTGGGGGGGCTGGCTTGGTGGTTGTAAGGAGAAGATTGTCATTTATCCAGATTTAGAGATGAGGCAAGATAAATCCGCCCCGTTTAATTTGTCGGGTGACCAGCCCACAGGCTGGATAAAATTGTAGTTTGAAGTTCATGAGTAATATTTAGAGGTGGAAAATGGACATAAGAGAAATTTTGGTTACGGGTGGTGCGGGCTTTTTAGGTTCCCATTTGTGCGACAGACTTATTTCTGAAGGGCACAATGTTCTTTGCGTAGATAACTTTTTTACGGGTAGCAGGCAGAATGTTTCTCATTTGATTGGTAATCCTTCATTTGAGTTGATGAGGCATGACATTACCTTTCCGCTGTATGTGGAGGTGGATCAGATTTACAACTTGGCTTGTCCAGCGTCCCCCATTCACTATCAATATGACCCAGTTCAAACCACAAAGACAACTGTGCATGGGGCTATCAACATGCTTGGTTTGGCCAAGCGCACCAATGCGCGCATTCTTCAGGCTTCAACCTCGGAGGTGTACGGTGATCCGGAAGTTCACCCGCAGCCTGAATCCTATTGGGGCAAAGTGAATCCAATCGGTATCCGCAGTTGTTACGACGAGGGCAAGCGTTGTGCGGAAACTTTATTTTTTGATTATTGGCGGCAACATAATCTTGAGATTAAAGTAGTTCGCATATTTAATACTTATGGCCCACGTATGCACCCAAATGATGGGCGCGTGGTCAGTAATTTTATTGTTCAAGCGCTTAAGGGAGATGACATAACGATTTTCGGCGACGGTCAACAAACGCGAAGTTTTTGCTATGTGGATGATTTGATCGAGGCAATGATAAGAATGATGAAATCGCCGGCGGAATTTGTCGGGCCAGTGAATACAGGCAATCCCTGCGAGTTCACGATGCTTGAATTAGCCGAAAAGGTTTTAACGCTTACCAACAGCAAATCGAAATTAGTCACTTTGCCATTGCCTTCGGACGATCCAAAGCAAAGACAGCCTGATATCAGCTTGGCAAAAGAAAAATTAGACTGGGTTCCTAAAGTTTCTTTGGAAGATGGACTGAAGGAAACAATAAATTATTTTCGCTCAATAGTAAATTGAGCGGCATATCGTGAAGATACATAACGCTGCAATAGTTATTCCAAATTTCAATGGTGAAAAATTCATCATGGAAACCATTCGGTTGCTTACCGTTGGTTTTCCAAAGATAGATATTATTGCTGTTGATGACGCTTCAACTGACAATTCAGTTGTGCTCCTCAAATCAAATGGAATTAAGGTACTTCAGCGTGCGGTTAATGGTGGATTCGCGGCATCAGTCAATACTGGGCTTCAGCATTTGCATTCAAATGGAGTCGATTTTGCACTCGTATGTAATAGCGATTTGGTGCCTAGTGCTGAAGAGTGTGCCAATATTTGCAAATCCTTCGACGACCTTTTTGAAGATCCCGCAGTCGGAGTAATTGGGTTCATTGAGCGGAATGACTTCAAGCCGCAAAGCCGCGATGTATCCGATATATCTGGATTCTTGTTTTGGATAAAAATTGATATTGTGAAAGTGGTGGGTTATCTCGACGAGCGGTTTTACATGTATGGCGAGGAGACTGATTATTTTCGCAGAGTCGTTGCCAAGGGGTACAAGATTGTACAAAGTGGAATACAGATATCACATGCTGCCGAGAAGTCAGGCAAATCAAAAATAATGAATTCGTGGTATGCAATAAGGAATTGCCTTTTCCTGGAAATAAAAAATGACAGGCCCAAAGAAGCATTAAAAAAATCGGCAGCACTGCTTTTGATCATGTTTGGTTTGCGAGGTGATAAAGATGATCCTTCAACAAAAAGGATCCGACGACCAGGTTTTGTAATCGGCCCTCTTATGCTGGCAGGGGCAATTTTTTGGAATATTTACCAAGTGTTAAAAATGTCAACTAAACAGGAAAATCGATGAGCGATTTAATTGCTGCAGAATCGAGTGATTACTATTCCAGGCAGCGAAGTTGGCCGGCGTTGTTTCAAATTAAACATGGCGGCATTTTTCTCGATATTGGTTGTGGAAAAGGTAGGTTGGGTTCTTTTCTGAAGAATCGATTTGCTGCAAAAGTAACAGGTATAGAAATATTTCAAGAGCACGCGAGAGAGGCTTCACGGTGTTTGGATGAGGTGCTTTGCGGCAACATCGAAGAATTGGATCTCTCTGCGTATGCAAATCAATTTGACTACGTTATCTTTTCTGACAGCTTGGAGCATTTGCTTGATCCAGAGTCAGCCCTGATGAAAGCCAAGGCGATGCTGCGTGCCGATGGTGCCTTGTTGCTCGCCATTCCCAATGTGAGAAATTTTCGTGTAACACTGCCTTTGGTTTTTTTGGGGCGGTTTGAGTATCAAGACGAGGGTTTGCTTGATCGTACGCATTTAAGGTTTTTTACTCGCTCTTCGATTACAAACTTATTACAACATTGCGGATTTGAAGTCGAATCTGTGAAGTTTGATTTGCCATCAAACAGCAAAGTTGGGCTCCTGAATATTCTCACATTGGGTTTGTTCAAAGAAACGTTAACCAGCCATCTTTTTATAAAAGCATGCAGAAAAAATTCCTGATTTATGGCGAGTTTTGGGAAGGTACGCTTCCTTCATTGCTCGAAAATGAGCTACGTCTGCGCGGCTATGATGTAAAAATTTTTGATTTCACAAAAATCGTTCCAGGCATCAGCGATCGTAGAATAATTAACCGATTAAAAAGAAAAATATTTTCAGCATGGTATGAGCGACGAGTGAATCTCAACTTTGTTGAGTATGCCATTGAAGTAAAACCAGATTACATTGTCGTTTCAAAAGGATTAAATCTTTACCCGGAAACGGTTGTTTCACTTCGGCAGATAGGCGCAAAGCTCATTAACTGGAACCCCGACGATTTTTTTAATGTAAAAAATACAAACGATAATTTAATAAAAAGTTTCAAGCATTACGACCTGATCATATCTTCTAGGCCGCAGTTATTTGATGAATACCGTGATCGGGGGGGCAACCAATTGCTGTTTATTGATTGGTATTACGTGCCAGAGTTACACCATCCTCGCGGTGGTGAATTCAAACATGAATTGACCTTCGTTGGTAGCTGGAGTCCATTTCGGGAGGAGTTCCTTTCAAAAATTTCTTCGCAAATCGCAATTTGGGGGGGGGGGTGGGAGAAGTCATCTGCAAGTTTTAAGGGGGCCCACCAAGTCAATGCCAAAATAATTTCACAAAAAGAGATGAGTTCGATATTTTCATCTTCTAAATATAGCTTGAATTTGATTACCCACGAAAATAGAGATCTTTCTAATTTGAGATTTTTTGAGGTTTGCGCGTCTGGCGGGTTGCTTATTACAGAAAACAATGAATCTTCAACATCATATTTGATCGATGGTGAAGATTGTCTGATGTACAACACAGCCGAAGATGTCAATCAAATATTGGCCGGTAACTTTGATTTATCATCAATTGCTTTAAATGGATATAAAAAAATCACAAGCGGAAAAAATTCATTTGGCGATCGAGTAGAGCAATTACTTGAAGCATTATCCTAAGTTGATCATACAAGCCTCGAACGTGCATCAAGGCGGCGGGAGGTCTCTGCTAGAAGCGCTATTGAAAGCTGTAGATAGAGAAACGACTTTGCTTGTTGATGAACGTATGCTAATGCCAGATGAATTAGCAAAGAGCATACAAATTAAGCTTGTCAAGCCATCTGTTGTGCAGCGGCTCTTGGCTGAAAAATGGCTGGTTGACACAGTTGAAAAAGAAGATGTTGTTTTGTGCTTCGGTAACCTTCCACCTTTGTTCAAACTGCGTGGTCACACGATGGTGTTTCTGCAAAATCGATATTTGATTGAGGATATTCCACTCAATGGGTTTCCCCTTAAGATTCGTCTCCGGCTTGAAGTGGAACGGCTGTGGTTATCCAAAAGGTTGATGAACGTAGATGAGTTTGTTGTGCAGACGCCGACGATGAAAAGGTTGTTGGAAAGCAAGGTGCAAGGGAAGGTGCCTGTGCGAGTGTTGCCTTTTGTGGCTGAGCCTTGCGGTTATGAACGTAATCAGCCGCTAAAAGAGCACAAAGACACTGATTATGATTTTGTGTATGTGGCATCAGGTGAGCCTCACAAGAACCACCAGCGACTTTTGGAGGCTTGGTCTTTGCTGGCATCGGAAGGCTTGTTTCCTTCGCTGTGTCTGACGTTGGATAAGGCTCGTTTTGAGGGGTTATGTAGTTTGATTGTGGATATGCGGCAACGGTATGGGATGAAGGTGAGCAATGTAGGCGTTTTACCTCACCATGATGTTTTAGAGTTGTGTGGAAAATCGGGAGCAGTAATTTACCCCTCCAAGTTCGAGTCGTTCGGTTTGCCCTTGATTGAAGCAAGGCAGGCGGGTTTGTCAGTGTTGGCCTCGGAGTTGGATTTTGTGCGTGATGTTCTTGACCCAGAGCAATCCTTTGATCCTGATTCACCACTATCTATCGCCAGAGCGGTTAAGCGATTTATGGGTGTGGACGAACAACCATTGCCTCTGTTGGATGCTGCGCAGTTTGTGGCATCTGTTTTTAAAAGGGATAGTCAATGAGAGTTTTGGTAATAGGTGCAAGCGGCATGATAGGCAGCACGGTGCTGCGTGTATTGGGCGAGAAATCCGAATGGGAAGTTTTTGGAACTATTCGCGACGAAAGCGTTATGCGGTATTTTCCCGCATACATCGGCGAGCGACTGGTAGCGGGAATTGATGTCGTGAACCCGGATGCTCTGGCAAGCGTTCTCGATCAAACCAGACCGGATGTCGTCGTCAATTGCGCCGGATTGACGAAGCACAAGCCGGAAGTAGAAGATCCGTTGGTTTCTATCCCGATCAACACGTTGATGCCACATCGGTTGGCGGGGTTGTGCAAACTGGTTGGCGCGCGCTTAATCCACGTTAGTACGGATTGTGTGTTTTCCGGTGAGAAGGGCGGTTATACCGAAGAGGATTTTGCCGACGCACGTGATGTGTATGGTAAATCCAAGTCCTTGGGCGAGGTGATTTATCCACACACGATTACCTTGCGTACTTCCACAATTGGACATGAGTTGCAAAGCAAATACGGATTACTGGATTGGTTCCTGTCGCAAGAGGGACGCTGCAGAGGTTACGCTCGCGCCATTTTTTCGGGGCTGCCAACGGTGGTCTTTGCACAAGTTGTGCGGGATGTGGTGATTCCTCATGCTGAGTTGTCAGGGCTGTACCATGTCGCTGCCAAGCCGATCAATAAATTTGATTTACTAAGATTGATCGCTGATGTGTACGGCAAGACCATTGATATTGTGCCGGATGAAAAGTTGGTGATCGATCGTTCGCTGGATGCAAAGCGGTTTCAATCAGCGACGGGGTACATCGCTCCTGAGTGGCCAGATTTGATTAAATTGATGCACGCATATAAATAAAAAGGGATTACTTATGTTCAAAGGTAAAGTGCTGATGATTACTGGGGGAACGGGTTCTTTCGGGAACACCGTGCTCAAGCGCTTTCTTTCGACGGAAGTGCGCGAGATTCGCATTTTTAGCCGTGACGAAAAGAAGCAGGAAGAAATGCGTATCGCACTAAATAATCCAAAACTTAAGTTCTATATTGGCGACGTCCGCGATTACGACAGCATCCATCAGGCGATGAAGGGTGTGGATTATGTGTTCCATGCGGCAGCATTAAAGCAAGTTCCATCGTGCGAGTTCTATCCAATGGAGGCGGTGCGTACCAACGTCATTGGCACCGAGAATGTCATGAATGCTGCGACAGCCAATGGCGTAAAACGCGTGGTGGTGTTGAGCACGGACAAGGCGGTGTATCCGATTAATTCGATGGGTATTTCCAAAGCGATGGCAGAGAAACTAATGGTTGCCAAAGCGCGTATGCAAGGCGAAGGTGAGACAGTCTTGTGTGCAACCCGCTACGGCAACGTGATGGCATCGCGCGGTTCGGTCATACCGTTGTTTGTATCGCAACTCAAAGATGGTAAGCCACTCACCGTAACCGATCCGAACATGACGCGCTTCCTGATGTCGTTGGAAGATTCCGTGGATTTGGTACTGTATGCGTTTGAACATGGCAAACAAGGTGATATTTTTGTGCAGAAAGCACCTGCCTCCACCGTTGCCGATCTGGCGCAGGCACTGAAAGAGCTATTTGAAAAAGATAATCCAGTGCGAGAAATCGGCACGCGACATGGCGAAAAACTATACGAATCGCTGATCTCGCGTGAGGAAATGGCTAAAGCCCATGATATGGGCGGCTATTACCGCATCCCAGCGGACAATCGCGACCTGAACTATGCGCAGTATTTCACCGAGGGTGAAGAAAGGATTTCACATCAGGAAGACTACACCTCACACAACACCGAACGCCTGAATGTCGCACAAGTAAAGAAATTATTGTTGAATCTGGATTTCATCAAGGAAGAACTCAATGCTTAAAGTGATGACGATCGTCGGGACGCGCCCCGAACTCATCAAAATGAGCCGCGTCATCGCGGAGTTTGATCGGCACACCCAGCACATTCTGGTGCACACCGGCCAGAACTATGATTACGAGCTGAATCAACTTTTCTTTGAGGATTTGGGTATTCGCAAGCCGGATCATTTCCTGGAGGCAGTGGGTGAGAATGCAGCACAGACTATCGCGCGCGTGATCGAAAAATCCGATGCGGTGATGGAGAAAGAAAAGCCTGACGCTGTCATGCTGTACGGTGATACCAATTCCTGTCTGGCCGTTATCGCGGCCAAACGCCGTAAGATTCCTGTGTTCCACATGGAGGCTGGAAATCGCTGTTTCGATCAGCGTGTGCCGGAAGAATTGAACCGCAAGGTTCTGGATCACCTGAGCGACATTAATCTAGTGCTCACTGAACACGCTCGCCGTTACTTGATTGCAGAGGGGATTCGCCCTGAGACCATCATTAAGACCGGCTCACACATGCGCGAGGTGCTGGATCATTACATGCCGAAGATACAAAAATCGGATGTGTTGCAACGCATGGGGCTAGAGACGGACAAATTCTTTATCGTGAGCGCTCACCGTGAAGAAAATGTCGATACACCGCAAAATTTGCTGGATATGATAGAGACATTGAACGCACTGGCTGAGCAATATGATGTCCCAGTGATCGTTTCTACTCATCCTCGGACCAAAAAGCGGTTGGACGCTTTGGAGTTGGGGGAGATCAATCCGCATATCCAATTCCTCAAGCCTTTCGGGTTTTGCGATTACATCAAATTACAGATGGAGGCTTTGTGTGTCGTGTCCGATAGCGGCACAATCAGCGAAGAAGGCTCGTTGCTAAACTTGCCGGCGATTACTATCCGTAACACACACGAACGGCCGGAAGGAATGGACGTGGGCACGCTCATCATGAGTGGGCTGAAGAAGGAGCGGGTGCTGGATGCGGTGCGAATCATCATCGCGCAGCATGACAAGACAAAGCGTGTAATGCAGCCGGTGCAAGATTATGAGGCCGGCGCGGTATCCAAGCAATTGCTGCGAGTTGTGCTGAGTTACGTCGATTATGTGAATCGCACGGTCTGGTCAAAGTGAATTGATCGTGCGTATTGTCTTGGTTGCAGATGCTTTTCCACCGATGCGTTCTTCAGGTGCCATACAGCTTCGAGATTTATCACTTGAGTTTGCCAGGCAGGGATATGAGCCTACTGTCCTGATTCCGTCCCCCGAGCTGGAAGACGATTGGCAGGTTGAAATGTGGAACAGCGTGCGGATAGTGCGTCTGAAGTCGCCGAAGACCAAGGATATCAGCTACGTCCGTCGCACGATCGGCGAGTTTCTGATGCCGTTCTCGATGCTGCGCAATTTGCGCAAGAGCCCGCTTGCAGAAGAGCGCTGGGATGGCGTCGTTTGGTATTCGCCGACGATTTTCCTGGGGCCAATCGTCAGGGCTTTGAAGCGGGCCAACGGTTGCCGGGGCTACCTCGTCATCCGCGACATCTTCCCGGAATGGGCGGTCGATATGGGGTTGATGGGCCGGGGGTTGCCGTACCAATTCTTCAAGGCGATTGCGAATTACCAGTACTCGGTGGCCAATGTGATTGGCGTTCAGACCCAGGGAAATCGGACGTATTTTACTGAGTGGCTTAAGCGTTCACCCCGTCGTGTCGAAGTGTTGCAAAACTGGTTGGCCGATGCGCCTGATGCGGGTTGCAGCATTACCGTTCGCGATACTCCATTGGCAGGCCGGATAGTTTTTGTTTACGCCGGCAACATGGGCATTGCCCAAGGCATGGGGATATTGCTTGACCTTGCCGAACGTTTGAAAGACAGAACAGACATTGGCTTTCTGTTTGTTGGTCGGGGTAGCGATGCGCTACGGTTGCGCAACGATGCCGCTGCGCGTGGGCTCGATAACGTGGTGTTTTTCGACGAAATCGATCCTGATGAAATCCCCGGACTGTATGCTCAATGCCACGTGGGGTTAGTGGCACTCGATCCTCGGCACAAGACGCACAACATCCCTGGTAAATTCCTGTCGTACATGCAATCCGGCTTGCCGGTTCTGGCCAGCATCAATCCGGGTAATGACCTCGTTGAGTTGATCGAAAGGGAACAGCTTGGTCATGTCTGTACCGATACTTCTGTCGATTCGCTCAGGTCTCTGGCCCTGGAACTCGTGACCGGCATCGCCCAGGACGATGGATTTAAAGGCCGGTGCAAAGCGCTTGCAGCGAGGTTGTTCTCGCCCGAGGTGGCCGTCAAGCAGATCGTGGAGGCTTTGCGGGTATGACTGTCAAAAAATTTTCGCCCGAATTCCTGGGGTCGCTCGTTGAAGAAGCCGCTGGGTCACCACGGGCGCGGCAGCATCGCAATATTCACGAGAGCTTTGACGATCCCTGCCAGCGTTTTCTCAATGCAATCGGCATGGAGAGTTATATCCGACCGCACCGGCACTCATTAGACCCGAAGTCTGAATGCCTTGTGGCGGTACGAGGGATGTTTGCTTTGCTGACCTTCGAGGATGACGGGGCTATTCAAGAGGTGATTCGGTTTGGCACTGAGGAGTATGGCGAAGATGATGGTCTCAGCGTGGGCGTTGAGTTGCCACCTGGAACTTGGCACACCATCATTGCCTTGGCTCCGGGCTCTGTACTGCTTGAGTTGAAGGCAGGTCCATTCGATCCGTCTGCCGCAAAAGAGCCCGCGCCTTGGTCGCCTGATGAAGGGACTTCTGAAGGGCAGGAATTTCTCATGAAATTACGTGAACTGGTCGGGTGCTAATCCCGAGCAGGCAAAAGAGTTGGCGAAATGGGCGCCAGCCGAATGAACTCAAGAGGCACAGAAATACTTGTCAGATATCCGGGCCAGATTGCCGTACGGAATCCGAGAGAGGAATTGTTGTGGAGGCAGCGAGGCATCAAGCTTTTACCGGGTGATTTGATTGAGCCAGACTGCGCTGATGTTGGTTTGATTTATTAACGAAAGGAAAAACGATGGCAACGTACAAGGAATTGAAGGCGCAGGCGGAAGCATTGTTGAAGCAGGCGGAGGCTGAAGGGCGGGGCGAAGAAGGCCAAGTCCCGTGGGGCGGTGGCGGCCAGGTACCGCAACCCGGCCACTGGCGACTCCTGGTCGGGCCGTGGCCGCGCGCCGAAGTGGCTGGCGGATGAGGAGGCCAAGGGGCGTTCCAGGGATGAATTTCTGGTTGGGTGAGGGGGGAGCGGAGAGTTGAGGGGTGGAGTTAGGGAAACGCTGATTAATTCGATATGGCTGTCATTGCGAGCACCCGGAGGGCATAAACTCCGCGCGGCAATCCAGCGCATTGATTAAGCAGGAATTTCTGGATTGCCGCGTCGCTTCGCGACTCGCAATGACGACGCGGCAATCCAGCGCATTGATTAAGCAGGCATTTCTGGATTGCCGCGTCGCTTCGCGACTCGCAATGACGAATTAATCAGTGTTTCCCAAGAGCAAGCAGGATTGCCGTTTCAGGATGTGGCCGCACGGTTAAAATCGTGGGGAACGGAAAGGGTTACATCTGCGTGTTGGTTTTTTCTGGGCAGAGGTACTCAGGCTTTACCTGGCCTTGCCGTAATGTCGTAGATGATTTATTGAAAAGCAAGTTGGGAATAAAAGCTAATGCAGTGGATTTTTGGGTTTCTCCTTACGTTGCTGGCCATGCCAGTCTTGATCTGGGCTGCACATCATTTCAAATTGCTAGACCACCCCGATGAGCGTAAGCATCACGTGGGCGCGATCCCGGTGGTGGGCGGTTTGGCGATGTCGTTTGCGATCGCGGTATCGGCTTCGTTGCATCTTATTGAAGCCCCCATTTTCTGGGGCTTGATGGCCTCGGTATCGATCATTGTTGCGATCGGCTTTCTGGATGACCGGAGCGGCCTGTCGGTGCAGTGGCGTTTTCTGGCGCAAGGCATAGCGGGCTTGATCATGGCCTTGTTTGCCGGGGCGCCGCTTGCAAGTCTTGGCGATTTGTTCGGTTTTGGCCCCGTCGCGCTGGGTGTGCTGGCTGTGCCCTTTACTGTCTTTGCGGTGGTGGGCATGGCCAACGCGCTCAATCTGTCCGATGGCCTGGATGGCCTGGCGGGCGGGCTGGCCTTGATTTCGACCGCTTTCATTGCCGCCGCCGCCCATGTGGGGGGCAGGGAAAATACGCTCATTGTCCTGTTGATTCTGGGGGGCGCCCTGCTTGGTTTTTTGTTCTTCAACATGCGCTTGCCGTGGCAGCGCCGCGCCCGGGTGTTCATGGGTGATTGCGGCAGCCTGATGCTGGGCTTTCTGTTGGCCTGGGCGGCCATCCGGGTGACGCAGTCGGAGAGAAATGCGCTGCCGCCGGCCGCTGCACTGTGGTTTTTTGCCATCCCGCTTCTGGATACGGTGAGCCTGATGCTGCGTCGCATGCTCAAGGGAAAAAGCCCGTTCCACCCCGGCCGCGACCATCTCCACCATATTCTGTTGCGTATCGGGTATACCGATGGCCAGGTGGTGCTGTTTATTCATCTGATTGCCGTGGCGTTCGGCCTGGTTGGCTTTTTCGGCTGGCGCTGGGGTGTGCCCGATGCGGTGCTGTTCTATGGCTTTCTCGCCGTGTTTACCCTGTATTTCTATGGGGTGCAGCATGCCTGGAAACTGATGCGTTTGATTGTGCCCTTGCATCAGCGGGAGACAGTCGACCTCCTGGGCGACGTCAAAGCGAAAAACCCAGTCACGTAGCTTCCTGCTTCCTGAAATTGCGCATAGGCAGCCGGGAACCCTGCGCGCATGAAAGGCACGTCGGTGGATTGGCTGTATATCGGCGCGTGTCAACCGGCGCGTGTCAACTCGAAGACGCGGACGTGGGAGCCGATCCAGTCTGGCAGTTGCTGCGTCCAGGTGGCCTCGGCATAGGTGTAGTTCGAGGTGCCCAGCACCGCCACGAACACTATGCGCGAGGTCGCCACGTCCAATTGCGCCTGGCGGATTTCACCGGTGGCGCCGTCGATGACCGGAATCGTCTGCCCCGCATAATCGACGAACAGCTTCTCGCCGGGGGTGTGCGTCTGCCGCATGCTGACACTATGCGCGAGGTCGCCACATCCCGACAGCTTGCCCGCCCACTGCCGGTAATGTTCGCAGAACCAGCTGTAGCGGTAACCGTCCGGGTGGTCTGCCTTGTATTCCTGCCACAAGAGGTCGAGCGTGACGCTCTTCCGTCGCAGCTCGCGATGCACCTGTGTCCAGTCTGGTTCCGAGCGGACGACATCCGCTGACACCTCCGCTGGAAACAGCCGGGACTCAAGGATCGCCTCATCCAGACCGTCTGGCAGCGGATAGCCGATGCCCGCTTCGCGGGCGCGGCGCAGATACTGGCCGACGGTGGTCGGCGAGGCGCCGATGGCGCGGGCAATCTCTCAATGGGAGCGATTGCATTCGTGATGCAACCGCAGTGCTTCTGTAATCTTGCGCATGGATAACCTGCTGTTCGCCATGTGGCCTCCGAAGAAAAATCTTCGAGCGTGCCACGGTTATCCCGCGCGCTACGTCACATTTTTACTGTCCAGTTTGCGCTGGAATCAGTGTCCAGTTTGCCGTGGAATGACTGTCCAGTTTGCCGTGGAATCGGTGTCCAGTTTGGCCTGGAATACGCATCCAATTGGCCGTCAATTATGTTCACGGTCGTCCCGGACGACGCGCAGATTTTGCTTCCTGGCCGCACGCAGGTCGAATGAAAAGCAAATAAAGCAGCCACACGCCTACCCCCAGGACGGTGGTGGCGCCGATCGCAAACTGAAGGATTGCCAGCCAATCCACACTCATATCTCATATTCCTCTAGTCGAGGCCTCACTTAAATCAAAGCCTCGATGAGCTTGATTGCTATCAGTTTGCGCTCCTTCGGTAGCACTCGAAACGCGGTGAGCATCTGGGCTTCTTCAGGGGTGCTCATTGATGTCTCGCCAAGACTTTGCAGATTTTGCCGCGTTATTGCGGGGCGAATAACCGTGAAATAAAGCAGCCACACGCCTACCCCCAGGACGGTGGTGGCGCCGATTGCAAACTGAAGCATTGCTAGCCAATCCATACTCATATTCCTCTGGTTTCCGGCTTCGCGATGAAGCCTCGCTTTTCATCGCCGTCGAAGCCGGCGCCCTCGTAAAACTGCGCTGTGGCTTCGTCTTTCTTTCCGGTGAGCATCATCACCTTATAGCACCTGGCAGCCCAGGCATGAGCCAGCGCGTGCGCGAGTATTGCCTTGCCGTACCCCTTATTCCTATGGCCGGCGTGCGTCACCATGTTCTCGACGATGCCGTAAGGCCTGCAGCCGCGCGTCAGGTTGGGGACGATGGTGAGTGCACAACTGGAAACCAACGTATCGCCAACATAGCCGCCGAAGACGCGGTGATGGGGATTGGACAGGATCTCCTGCCATGTATCCTGGACGACTGCGCCGGACGGAAGCGGGTCATCCTGGCGGTGAAGATGCGCGTAGAGCGCGAGCAGATCGCACAGGTCGCTGGAGTGAAGCGTTCGAACCGTCAGCATAGCTTCATCATGGGGATTTTCTTAAGGAAACGCCTTGCACAAGAGCTTCCGTTCCCCCGTAACAACATCAACCAACGCCTGGCGACGGGCTTCCGGAACGTTACCCATAGCCATCACCTGTTCACAGAAATCTTTCGTGGCTTCGGCCGCATTGAGCAGGATGTCCCTTCCTTGTGATGCTGACAGTCCAAATGACGTGGCGGTGTCGGCGATCTGCCGGTAGATGGGTCTTCCTTGTTCAAAGTCCATCGGCACCGCCATCCGCATGTTGTGCCGAGCCCACGCCCGCATAGGGGCGGGGTCGTAAACCGGCGACAGGAAAACCTCGCGCTTCCCGCCCAGGAAACCGAGATTATCCAGGTGCATGTCGCCATTCCCTGTCATCAGCGCGAATGCCAGGCGGCGGAACAAGGTTTCCTGTGCTTTGCGAATGTCCAGGTCGCATACACGGCCAATTTTCGCAACCATCTTGCCCACCTCGATCCACATCACATCCTGCGAGTTCTGGATTCTTCTTGATCCCGAAGCGAACACCGTCATCAGGCTTTCAAATGGGATAGGAAGCCCTTCTTTGCTGCGATCAAATCGCTCGATGGCCAATGACCTCAATCCATCGATATCTTGTCTCCATGATCTCGGAACATCAAATCCTGCGGCACGGTGAACATTAAGGCAAAGCGATTCCAGATCGAGCAGTCCATCGTACTGAGGCTCTTCGATTTTGACGATTACATCAACAAATGGCGTGCGCTTTGTCCGACTGCCGGAATGCAGAAATTCGCCTGACCATGCAGGACGATCCGGAATGGCGATCAACACTTTGGTAATCATTCCGCCGGCAGTTGGGGTGGGTCCAAAAAAGTCGGCCAGGTCGGCCAATCCGCCATGGTTTCCGGCGTGTTGCCCAACCTCATCTTTCAGGATGGCCCATATCTTTGATCGGCCCTTTTTGAGCACGGCAACAGTTTGGTCGGCAACCTGCGTGTACCAGGCGGAGGCTTCAACGTCATTCGAAAAAACATCCAGGTGCCCAATGCCATTGCGACCCGACAATATGAGCATTTCCCATTCGGTTTCCATGCCCGGCGCGGGCGGCGTCGCCCTGCGCGCCAGTATTTCCGCATAGATGCGCCGCTGCAGGTTGCCGGCATGGTTGGGCGGGATCATGGCCATCAGGCGAGGGGGGAGCGGGCGACTCTCTGTCGATGCCCAGACCATCGTTCCTTGCTGAACAACAGTCGGATCCGCCAGCAAAGACAGTCCAGGCAAACCGGAGTCGATGAAATCCTTCGTATAAGTGATGCGGCATTCCCGCGCGGTTGCCACAACGCTTGCCATCTTGATCGGCGATCTGCCTGCGCGGGTCCAGATTACGGCATGCCGGTCAGTCATCATCAAAGAACCCACCGGTCAACATTTTTTCCTGAAGACCGTCTTCCCTGACAAGCTTGAGACGAAATCCCACGATAGCCGCCAGATCGCCGATCACGGCTGCATCTCCGCGCCCAAGGTGCTTCATCCTGGATAGCGTCTCTGGCGAAATGCCAGCGCGTTTAGCCATCTCACCGGCGGTAACAGGGGGGGTCATCGTCTTTCCGGCCAGAACGATTTCTGAAAGCAGAACTGAAACATCCTGGTTGCGTCGTTGTCTTTTCGGCATACAGATCAATACTTATGGTTTTGATGCTTAAAATTACGCCGTGTTGATATTTATGTCAATATTTACGCGCATTCGTGCCAGAATCAGGCTGTTACTCCGTGTCCCAACTTGGGACAAAGCAACCCCAGGTGTCCCTAGTAGGGACACCTTCGCCAGATCCTCAGCTCTCAAGCGCTCTCTCAAGCGCTATACGCACTTGAGCATTTGCAGGGTTTTGTGGCCGCCGGATATTCAACCCATGGGGTATCTTGGAGAACGGAAGTTGTGGGACACTTTCGTTCACGGCAAACGGAGGAACGTCATGAGCGAAAGTGATGACGACTGGCTCGAAAAACATAAGCCCGTTGGTTTCTGCGGTGCGCTCGATGCCGGCCGTCGGGCGCTATCGAGCAGGGGGGGGGAATGTCTGGATCGCGATGCACGCGTTGCCTGAGCTTCGTTTAGAAGTCGTGCTTGCCTGGCTCGACCAGGCGGAGGACATCGAAACAATGAAAAATCGCATTCGGCAATTAGCGGCGTTTGTCGATGCTGAAGACGATGTGTGGTTTAGCTTCGGTAACTGACGCACGCTACTGCAGAAGCACCTCTTGACAATGAGTAGTTTATAAACTACATTTTGGCCAATGATTGAGATTAAGCAGACCGAGACTTTTCGAAAGTGGCGCATAAATCTCAAGGACGAGCGTGCCCGTGCTGCCATCGCATCGAGGTTGGATCGTCTCGCGTTTGGGCTCGCTGGTGACGCGGAGCCGGTAGGGCAGGGGTTAAGTGAGCTGCGCATCCACTATGGCCCTGGATACCGCGTCTACCTCCAGAAGCGAGGGGACACGATCATCGTCTTGTTGTGCGGCGGCGACAAAAGCACGCAAGCAAAGGACATCAAGACCGCAAAGCGACTGGCTGATGAATGGAGCGAATGACATGGTTGAAAAGTTGACTACATACGACCCGGCAGAGGATTTGACATCCGATGCTGCCATTGCGGCCTTCATGGCCGAGGCGTTCGAGACGAGTGACGCAGCTTACATCGCGCACGCGCTCGGCGTTGTTGCTCGCGCCAAAGGTATGGCGCAGATCGCCGGGGATACCGGACTGTCCCGTGAACAACTCTATCGCTCGTTCAGCGAGCACGGCAATCCGACACTCAAGACCACGCTGGCGGTGATGAAGGCGCTGGGGATCGAGTTGACGGCCAGGATCCATACATGACGGAGCTAGGCCAATGAGCAACCAACGTCATGAGCGACAGTGACAGTGATGACTGGCTCGAAAAACATAAGCCCGTTGGTTTCTGCGGTGCGCTCGATGCCGGCCGTCGGGCGCTGTCGAGCAGGGGGGGGAATGTCTGGATCGCGATGCACGCGGAGCCTGGGCTTCGTTCGGAAGTCGTACTCGCCTGGCTCGACCAGGCAGGGGACGTGGAGACGATGAAGGATCGCATTCAGCAATTGTCGGCGTTTCTCGATGCGGCAGATGACGTCTGGTTTAGCTTTGGTGGATGAGGGCGAGAGTGCGCTGCCGGAGACAAACTGTCCATTTTTTGCGGACAACTTGCGGCGGTCGAGGTCGCGGGGACAAAACGGGGACAGCGCTTTCGGGACAAACGGGGACAAAACGGGGACAGTTGGGGACACAGACGGAGGGATTCGAACCCTCGATGCAGGTTTAAGCCCGCATGCTCCCTTAGCAGGGGAGTACCTTCAACCTCTCGGCCACGTCTCCGAACCGCCGCGAATTGTAGCGGAATGCGCGGCGGAAAGCCACCTTACGCGGTGGCTTTGTCGAGTTCGAAGGCCTGATGCAGCGCGCGCACCGCGAGTTCCATGTATTTGTCTTCGACCACGACCGAGATCTTGATTTCCGAAGTCGAGATCATTTGCAGGTTGATGTTTTCCTTCGACAGGGTTTCGAACATCTTGCGCGCGATGCCGACGTGCGAGCGCATGCCGACGCCGACGATCGAGACCTTGGCGATCTTGTCGTCGCCGGTGACTTCGCGTGCGCCGATGCTGGTCGCTGTCGCCTTGACGATGCCCATGGCCTTTTCAAAGTCGTTGCGGTGCACGGTGAAGGTGAAGTCGGTGGTGTTTTCGTGGCTGACGTTCTGCACGATCATGTCGATGTCGATGTTGGCGTCGGCGACCGGACCGAGAATCTGGTAGGCGATGCCGGGATGGTCGGGCACGCCGACCACGGTGATCTTGGCTTCGTCGCGGTTGAAGGCGATGCCGGAAATGACGGCCTGTTCCATGGTGTTGTTTTCCTCGAAGGTGATGAGCGTGCCGTCGCCTTCGTCCTGAAAGCTGGACAGCACGCGGAGTTTGACTTTGTACTTGCCGGCGAATTCGACCGAGCGGATTTGCAGCACCTTGGAGCCGAGGCTCGCCATTTCGAGCATTTCCTCGAAGGTGATGGTCTTCAGGCGGCGCGCTTCGGGCACGATGCGCGGGTCGGTCGTGTAGACGCCGTCGACGTCGGTGTAGATCTGGCACTCGTCCGCTTTCAGCGCCGCGGCCAGTGCCACGCCGGTGGTGTCGGAACCGCCGCGTCCGAGGGTGGTGATGTTGCCCTGTTCGTCGACGCCCTGGAAGCCGGCGACCACCAGCACGTGGCCGGAATCGAGGTCGGCGCGCATCCTGGCTTCGTCGATGCTGAGAATGCGCGCCTTGGTGTGGGCGTTGTCGGTGAGGATGCGCACCTGCGCGCCGGTGTAGCTTTTCGCCTTCAGGCCCAGATCCTTCAGTGCCATCGCCAGGAGCGCAATGGTGACCTGCTCGCCGGTCGACACCATCATGTCCAGTTCGCGCGGGTCGGGGCTGGCCTGGATCTGCTTGGCCAGCGCGATCAGGCGGTTGGTCTCGCCCGACATGGCCGAGAGCACCACCACTACCTGGTGCCCGAGCATTTTGAATTTGGCGACGCGCTCCGCCACCGCGCGGATGCGTTCGACGTTGGCGACCGAGGTGCCGCCGTATTTTTGTACGATGAGTGCCATGATGGTTGAAAGTGAGTTAAGCGGCGGATTTTAATGGATTAGCGCTCGAATAGCGCGATCGATTCCACATGCGCGGTATGCGGGAACATGTTGGCGACCCCGGCCGCTTCGAGCCGATAGCCCTTGGTGTGAACCAGCACCTCGGCGTCGCGCGCAAGCGTGGCGGGGTCGCACGAGACATACACGATGCGATGCGGCGCACCTGCCTCGGGCAGGGACTTGACCATTTCGATGGCGCCGGAACGCGGCGGATCGATCAGCAGCTTGTCGAAGGGCCCGAGCGCAGCGAACTTAGCCGGCGTCATTTCGAACAGGTTGTCGAGCGCGAAGCGGGCATTGGGCAGATTGTTGTGCAGCGCGTTTTCGCGCGCGCGCGCGACCAGTTCGGCGCTGCCCTCGATGCCCAGCACCTCGGCACCGCTCCTGGCGAGCGGCAGGGTGAAATTGCCCAGCCCGCAGAACAGGTCGGCGATGCGTTCGCCCGGCTGCGGGGCCAGCAGGCGCAACGCGCGGCTGACCAGGGCGCGGTTCATGGCGACATTGACCTGGGTGAAGTCGGTCGGCTTGAACGGCATCACCAGGCCGAACTCGGGCAGGCTGTAGCTGAGTTCGGGCGCGATGTGGGGCCAGAACGGGCGCACCGTGTCGGGGCCTTTGGCCTGCTCCCAAATCTGTACGCGATGGTGATCGGCGAACGCGCGCACCTTGACGGCATCCTCGTCGCTCCAGGGCGCGAGCAGGCGGAACACCAGCACGGTGACGTGTTCGCCGACGGCGACCTCGATCTGCGGAATGCGGTCGGCGTTCGATAGCGCGTTGATGAGTTCGCGCAGCGGCAGCAGCAGCTTTGATACGTCGGGGGTGAGGACTTCGCAGCTCGCCATGTCGACGATGAAGCTGGAGCGCTTTTCGCGGAAGCCGACCAGTCCGCCGCCTTTCTTGTCGACCCACCGTGCCGACAGCCGTGCGCGGGTGCGGTAAGCCCAACTCGGCCCGTGCAGGGCAGGCAGCATCACATCGGGTTTGACCTTGCCGATGCGGGCAAGATTGTCTTCCAGCACGCGCTGTTTGGCGGCCACCTGGGCGCTGACTTCCAGATGCTGTATCGAACAGCCGCCGCAGCGGCCGAAATATGGGCAGCGCGGCTCGGCACGCTGCGAGCTTGCCTTGAGGATGGCGATGGCGTTGGCCGAGTTGTATTTGGCGTGCTCGCGGTATACGGCGATTTCCGCACGCTCGCCTGCCAGCGTGCCGTCGACGAAGGTGACCTTGCCGTCGATGCGGGCGACGCCGTGGCCCTCGTGGTCGAGGGAAAGAATGTCGACGATGGGATTCATGGGTTCAATGCATTAAGCACAGAGGCGCGGAGAAAACCCGTGCGTCTTCTCTGCCTTTGTGTCTGAAAAAGGTTTACCCCCAGGCCGCCAGGAATTCCTGCCAGTGGGGGGCGGGGTGGTCTTGCACGGTGCTGCGCGCAAGCTCGATTTCGGCAGCATAGGCAGCATCGGATAGCGTGCCGCGCATTTTCTGAAAACGCAGGTACACCAGCCAGGTGTTCATCACGTCGGTTTCGCAGTAGTTGCGGATGGCGTCGATTTCTCCCTGCTGGAAGGCGTCCAGCACCATCGATCCGTCCATCCCCAGCTTGCCGGGAAAGCCGCACAGCTTGGCCATCTGGTCGAGCGGGGCGTTGGCACGCGGCTGGAACATCGCCAGCACATCCATCAAGTCCAGATGCCGGGTGTGGTAGCGCGACAGGTAGTTGTTCCACTTGAAATCCTTGTCGTCGTCGCCCCAGTCCCAGTAGCGCGCCGCCGCAATGCCATGGACCAGGCTGCGGTAGTGCAGCACCGGCAGGTCGAAGCCGCCGCCGTTCCACGACACCAGCTGCGGGGTGTAGCGCTCGATGCCGTCATAGAAGCGCTGGATCAGCTCGGCTTCGCTGCTGTCGGGTTCGCCCAGTGACCAGACCTTGAGCTGGTCTCCGCTTCTGAGCACGCAGGAAATGGCGACGATGCGGTGCAGATGATGCGGCATGAAGTCGCTGCCGGTTTTCTGGCGCCGGGCGAGCAGGGTCATTTCGGCCAGCTCGGCCTGCGGCAGCGCCGCTGTGTCGATGCCGTTGACTGCGGCGAACCCGGCGAGGTCGGGAACCGTTTCAATGTCGAAAACGAGGGTGGGATGCATGGGAGTGGGTGCGGGAAAAACCGCCATTTTACGCTGTCAATGCAGGGCTTCGTCGAGCGCCGAGGCGGCAATCAGGGCATCCAGGTAGGCCACGGAAATCTGGTGCAGCGGAATCCCCAGCTTGTGCGCGTGTTCGGCCAGGGTGTCGACGTCGTTTTTTTCGCAGGCATGCGTCAGCTGCAGCAGGCTGCCTTCGGGGGAGGGATGCGCACTCAGCGCGCGCGCGCTCGTCGCCGACAGGCCCAGTCTGCGGATGAGCGTTTCAACCGGCAGCGACAACACATGGGGAACCGCCGACAGCAGGCCGATTTCGAAGGCGCTGGCGGCACTCTCGGCGGGGGCGCCCAGACGGGTGATCTTGCCCATGAACAGCGCCCGCGTGAGGGCAGTCACGGCATATTGGCGCGCCGTTTCGTCGGGATGGGCCCCGGCCAGCGCCAGCAGTGCCGCGACCCGGCGGGCGCGTTCGGGCCCCAGCATGACCAGCGCATGGGCGGCCGATTCGGCGGGCCGGCTCAGGCCGCCGACCTGGGAGTTGGCGATGGCGAGCAGACGCGGCGTCATGTCCGGGTTCAGCCGGAAAAACTGGACCAGGGTCTCGACCGACTGGCGCAGCGCGATGGCCAGCAAGTCCAGCCGTATCGCCTGTTCGTGGCTGACTTCGGCGGGCTGGGTGTCGCCGGTAAAGAAGCTGCCCTTGAACCAGGCGTTTCCGGGCCAGCGCGCCTGGGTGTGCGCGTGCCGAACGCCTCCCACGACCAGGCGCGCAGCAACCACGGGCGGCGTGTCGTCGGCGTGGCAGGCCAGGTAGGGCCAGGCAGATGCGCTGTCCAGCACGATCGCGCTGTTGCGATTGAGCGTGGGACAGAACGTCAGGCCGGCATCCTGCAACGCCAGGGCGCGTGCCAGATGCTGTTCGTTGTCGAGGGCCACGCACCAGATCAGTTGGCGTTGATTGATTTGCTGCGGGATGTCGCTGAACAGCACCCCCGCACTGATCTGGACCAGCAAAGGCAGCTTGCCGGTCAGGCCGCCCTGCGTCAATGAATAGAGTCCGGTCAGCAGCATGTCCTCTTCCATTTGCCGAAGCTCGGGCGGGGCATCGGCGGGCGCGGCGCGGCCGCGCAGGACCAGCTGATGCGCAACCAGATTGGAGGCGGCGTCGAACAAGGGATCAAACGACAAAAAGCGCGCGCGCAGGGCATCCTCGCGAACCGGTGCGCTGTTGTCGATGCCGAGCATTTGTGTCACCACCACGGGCTGATCGGATTCGCGGGTGTTGATGCCGCCGCCGACGATGCGCGAGGGATGGGGGTCGTCTGAGGTCATGTTTGTCGCTGCGGGGGGGTGTTCGATCATTCTAGCGCCGCGAACCCTTTTTGGTGCGGTTCGGTCATCATGGCGTATTGCCGCAAGGTGTGCACGAGTCCGACATGATGAAGAAAGAACTGCTGAATACGATGATCGCCGGGCTGATCGCCGCATCCCACGTCAGCTGGGCCGCGCCGCGCGAAGCGCTTGTCACGACCGCAGCCGACCAGCAAAGTGTGGCGGTCACCATTTACAACGACAACCTGGCGCTGATCAAGGATGCGCGGCGGGTTGCGGTTGCGCGCGACATGAACCAGCTGACGTGGCGCGACGTGTCGGCGCAGATGCGACCGGAAACCGCGCAACTGCGCAATCTGACGAACCCGGCGGGGTTCCGGCTGCAGGAACAGACCTTCGATTTCAATCTGTTGACGCCGGAAAGTCTGCTCGAGCAATACGTCGGACAGCAAGTCAGTGTGATCCGCACCCATCCTACCACCGGCGTAGACACCCGCGAGACCGCGACGGTGCTGTCGACCCATGGCGGCATCGTGCTCAAGTTCGCCGACCGCATCGAAACCGGCGTGCCGGGGCGGCTTGCGTTTGCGGGCGTGCCGGACACGCTGCGCGACACGCCCAGCCTGGTCATCTCGCTGGTCAATCCGACAGCGGGCAGCCAGAACCTGGAGCTGTCCTATCTGACCGGGGGGCTGTCGTGGCGTGCCGATTATGTGGCCGAATTGAACGCGCGCGACGACCAACTCGATCTGAACGGCTGGGTAACGCTGACCAACCAGAGTGGCGCCGCCTACCCCAATGCCCGGCTGCAACTGGTGGCGGGGGATGTCAACCGGGTGCACGATGCCCAGCCGATGCTGCGTGAGACGATGGCCAAGGTGGCCGATGCGGCCGAAATGCAGCAGGAGTCGCTGTTCGAGTATCACCTCTATACCTTGCAGCGCCCCACCACGCTGGCACAGAACCAGACCAAGCAGGTGGCGCTGATGACGGCGAGCCGGGTGCCGGTGAAGAAGGAATTCCTGCTCCAAGGCGCGAACTATTATTACTCGGGGCAACACGGCGAGCTGGGGCAGAAAATCAAGGTCGGGGTGTTCGTCGAGTTCGACAACAAGGGCGAAGGCCTCGGCGTTCCCTTGCCCCGCGGCGTGATCCGCCTATACAAGCAGGACAGCCAGGGCAACGCGCAGTTCGTCGGCGAAGACCGAATCGAGCACACGCCGAAGAACGAAACCGTGCGCCTGAAGCTGGGCGACGCATTTGATGTCACCGCCGACAGGAAGCAGACAGACTTCAAGAAGCTGGCCGGTACCAGCCGCTACAACGCCGTGTTCGAGTCGGCCTATGAAATCGTGCTGAAAAACGCCAAGCCGGAAGCGGTGACCGTCATGGTGCGCGAGCCGATGCCGGGCGACTGGGAAATGGTGAGCGAATCGCAGCCGCACACCAAGGCGGCGTCCGGCATGGCCGAATGGTCGGTGTCGGTGCCCGCCGGGGGGCAGGCGACACTCGGCTACCGCGTGCGCGTCAAGTACTGAGCCTGCGCCGCCGGTGCCCGGCAAGCAGGGCGATTTGCGGGGGCACCCTTCATAGGTATCATAAGCATGCAGTGCAGGGCCGATCCGGTGCCGGCGCAGCGTTTTCTTCGACGCTTCAGGATGAGACAGCATGGTCACCGTGACACAGAACAAACTCGTATACATCACCTATTCCATCCTCGACGCGCGCGGCATGGTCGTCGAGCAGTACGACATTCCGGTGGGTTATGTGCAGGGCGCCAACAGCGGCATTTTGCCGGCGATCGAGTCGGCGGTGGCCGGCCGCAAGGTGGGCGACCGAATCGAGATCACGCTGTCCCCCGAAGAAGGCTACGGCCTGCGCGACGAGAGCCTGGTGTTTACGGACGACATCGAGAACGTGCCGCCGCAATTCAGGCGCGTCGGCGCTGAAGTCATGTTCGAGAACGACACCGGCGAGACCAAGGTCTTTTACGTCACCGCGATCGAGGACGACAAGCTCACGCTGGACGGCAACCCCTCGCTGGCCGGGCAGAGCGTCACCTGCCTGGTGAACGTGATGGATATCCGTGAGGCCACGCCGGAGGAAATCCGCAACGGCCGGCCGCTCGACGTTAAAACCGGAACGGTCCATTAAATCGAACCAGGCCGGTTCGGTGGCCTGATGACGCAAAAAAAGGCCGGGATTGCTCCCGGCCTTTTTCGTGTGGCGTAAGCCGCTTACTTCGCAGGGCAGGCCTGGTCGCCGGGAATCTTGCCCGGCAAGCGCAGGAAGGCACCGAACGGTCCCATCACGCCCATGGCTTCCACCTTCGGGCCGGTGAACTTGAGGCGGCCGAACATCATCGCCTTCATCGGGCCGTATTCGCCCGCGCCCATTTCGTTCCAGCGCTCGGTGGTGGCGTGCATGGTGTAGTCGACCCCATGATCCATTTTGGTGTTCTGCACGGCGCCGCCGTAGACGCACATGGCCTTGCCATCCTTGCCCATGATTTTCAGCTCGGTCTTGGTGGCTTCGCCGCAGTCGGTGCGATACAGGTGAATGATCTTGTAGCCGCGGGCCTTGTCATTCTTGATCCATTGGTCAGCCAGGCCGCTGGTGAGGGTGGCGTCCTTGTTCCAGGCGTCGCAAGCCTGCGCGGTCCACTCGGGGGACATCATGGCGGGTGCGGCGTGTGCGGTGGTTGCGAGCACTGCCAGGGCAGCCAGCGCGATGGTCGATAATTTCATGTACGTCTCCTCTTGTTGGATTGATGTTTCGTTCAACGTGTTTGGTATACAACTACTAAGCTCACGTGAAGCGGGAAGATAGTCGCGGCCCGTGGGCTTGTCAATGCGGCAGCAGACTCTTCTCGACCAGCCGGATACGCCCGGTCAGGCGGCTTATTTCGGCGACATCGCCCCGGGTCGTAGCCTGTGCGTGCTGCAGTTTCAGGTAGGTCAGCAGCGGCTGGCGCCAGCCCCGTTCCGAGGCGGTTTCCGCGGCCAGCGCCAGCGTGGCAGCATCGGCTTCCTGGCGCATCACCAGCAGGCTGGCGTCGAGCAGGCGCGCCAGCGGGTCGGCGATCCTGTTCAAAGTTTCAGGGCGCTTGTCAGCCGCTGCGCGCACCAGATCGCGGTGCTGGCTGGGCAACAGGGCGACATCGAACGCGTCCCAGCGCAGGGTAAGGAACTGATAGTAGGCATGGTCCGCCGCGCTCGGTGCGATGGCGGCGAGTTCGGCGTACTCGGCGCAGGCATCGTCGATCAGCATGGCGCGGCGGGTGGCGCAGCGCACCAGCCACAGGCGCGCGGTCTCGGTGACGCGGCCGGCGCCGCCAGTGGCGCCGACAGCCCGCTGGAAGTAGCGCTCGGCGAGCACGTTTTCGCCCTGCAGGGCATGTTTCTGGTAACGCTCGATCAGATCGGCCGCATCGGTTTTCCAGTCGGGCGGCGGCGGGCCGCTGCTGCAGGCCGTAAGCGCAAGCAGGCAGGCGAGGGCGAGCAGGGGCTTCATGGCAGCTTCACCTCGGGCTCGCTCGCAAACGGCCACATCTTGTTGATCTTGTTGACCAGCGCATTGGCCTTGCTCACCGCATCGTCGACTTCGGCGCGCAGCGTGGCGATGTCTTGCGTGCCTTCCTTGACGTCGGCGGAAATCGCCACCGCGTTGGTCATCATGGCATCGGCCTTTTCCAGGCTGGATTGCGCGTCATTCAGCATCAGTCGTATCTGGGCCAGCGCCTCGTGCGTCTGCTCGGCCACGCCCGCCGGCGCAAACAGCCATTGGTCGGTTTTGACGGCCATGCCGTCCACTTTAAGCGCCAGGCTGTCGAGCCTGCCGACGAGGGCGCGAATGCCGTCGAGCGAGTCGGTCACCGCGCGGGCCTTTTCCGGACTGCCGAGGATGCCTTCCAGCATGCCGTATTCGCCGGTCATGCGTCCGGTCACCGTCTGCAGGTTGGCCAGGGTGGCCGTGATCTCGCCGTCCTTGCGGGTGAGGTGCTCGACGTTGTCGAGAACTGCCTTGACCCGTTCGACCAGTGCCGGAAGCTCCTTGCTGATGTCGGAGGTGAGCAGCAGCACGGTGGCGTCGTCGGGCAGCGCGGGGGCGTCGAGGTCGGGCGAGTCGACGCGGATCTTGGCGCCGCCGACGATGGGTTTGTCGAGGGTGAAGGTGCTGTTCTCCTTCAGCCATTTTGCATTGCGCTTGAAGAAGGTGGCGTGGATGATGATGCCGCCTTCTTCGTTCAGCCCCAGCGTGGTGACGCGGCCGATTTCGATGCCGGAAAACACCACCGGTACCCCGGGCGCGACGCCATCGGCGCTGGATGCGGCGAGTTGCAGGTGGAAGGTCTCTTCAAAAAAGCCACGCGCATGCAGCAGATACACCACGAATGCGCCCGCCAGCAGCAGCGAGGCGGCGGCAAACAAGCCGACCTTGAAATGTAGTTTGTTCATTCCGAATCAAGTGCCTGGTTATAGAGAACCTGGTTCCAGTTGAAGTCGTAAATTTCCCAGGTGCCTGTCATGTCTGCCCGCGCCGCCAGTTTCCCGATGAAGGCGGGATACGGCACATCGTAAAGCATGGCGCCGGGACGGTCGATCACCAGGCGCGGGCGCTTGAGGATGAGCGCGCGCGCAAGCTTGGTGACGAAGCGCTGGGCCGGCGTCATGTCAGGGTCGCGCAGCAACGCAATCCCGGCGTGGTCCAGTTGGTCCAGCATGGCCTGCGCCTGCCGGGTCGATTCGGCCGCGTCGTAATGGCGCTGGTAGAGCGGAATCAGCGCAATGTTTTCGAGCGCCGACAGGTTCGCCCGCAGCGGCAGATCGAGTGCAACGCGCGCCACGTCTTCAGGCAGGGCGTCAACCGCAACCAGCAGCGCGGCGCGGTCGGCAAACGGGGTCAGATGTATTTGAGCGCTAATGACACCACCTCGATCGTCACAATGGCGAAGAACACCCGCATCATGCCGCGCAGCACGGAGACCGGAACCATGAAGAGTTTTTTTGGCGTTTCGAGCCCGGCGGTGACCGGGATCAGGGTGACCGCCAGCCCGAACAGCGCGCACTTGACGATCAGCCCGGCCATGATCTTGAAATCGAATATTTTTGCGATGGTCTGGGTGTACGGCTCGAAGCCCGCCGTGCTCACGCCGTAAATCGAGAGGTAGCCCAACAACAGGGCGAGCAGGCCGGCCAGGCCGGCGAGGATGACGACCGAGACCACCCCGCCGATCAGCCGCGGCAGAAACTCGAACTGCATCGGCGGAACCTTACAGTGCGCCAGTGCATCCAATTCGTTGTTGACCTGCATCAGGGCGACTTCGGTGTTGATTGCGCTGCCGGAACGCAAGGCGACAAAGAGCGCAGTCAGAAAAGGCAGCAGCTCGAGCACCAGCACGCGAATGGTCATTTCGCTGGCGAATGCGGTGAGGCCGAAATCGCGTGCGGTGGACAGGATGATGGTGATGATGAGCCACGAAATGACCAGTGCATAGCCGAGGAAAACAGGCAGAATCTGCACAGCCGTAAAGTAAACCTGCTTCACCACCACGTCGAACGTGGCGCGGTTCCAGGTGGTGCGGTCCAGCAGCAGCAAGCTGGCCTTGGCCAGAAACGCAAACATCGCGTAACCAACGGTAAACCAGCCGACGACCTTGGCGCCGAGCGATTCGATGGAGGCCGCAAGAAAGTTCATTGCGGCATCTTAACGCCATAGAATGGCAGTTCATGCAGTTCCGCTTCAAATGGAGAAGACCTACGATGAAAACAACACTGATCCCGGCGGCCGCGCTGGTGCTGTGCGTCGCGTCGGCGACTGCCTGGGCCGCGCCCGGCACGGTCTTGCGCAATGAAAAACTCTATAGCCAGCCCAGTGCAAGCGCCCGCGTGGCGGCCAACGTGCCCAAGGGCGCCCGCGTTGACATCCTCGCCAAGCAGGGTGGTTGGCTGCGCGTGAAGGCCGGTAATTCCACCGGCTGGATCCGGCTGCTCTCGGTGCGTGCGGGGGCGGGCGGACTGGGGGGAGCCGGGGTGGGCGATGTGGTGGGGGCCGCGACCACGCGGTCCGACCCCACTCGCGTGGTTGCGGTGGCCGGTCTGCGCGGCCTGAATGACGAAGATCTGAAGCGTGCCCAGTTCAATGCCGACGAGTTGGCGCGCATGGAAGCCCTGGGCGTGACGACGGCGCAGGCCAGAAGCTTTGCCCGCCAGTCCGGCCTGGTCGCGGTCAAGGTGGCGGAATTGCCCAAGCCCCAGCCCGAGCAGTCCTCTTCGCCGTGGGGGAACAACTGATGAAGACCAGACTGATGGTGCTGACGGCCAAGCGGTGGATGCCATGAAACCCGAAGCGATGGTGCTCATCGTGTCGTTCGCCGCAGTGCTCGGCGCGTGCGGCGATCGCAGCGAAGAGGCCGGCGCGCCCGTGAGCGAACCGGCGGCGCCGCGCGTCGACAGCGCTACGCCGCCCGCCGTCGCGGAAGCGCCTGCGGCGCCCGCAAGCGAACCCGCTGCGGACGCAGCGCAGACCACTATCGTGACGCCTTCTGCCGTCGCTAAAGCGCCCTCTGAGGCCGCGCCCGGGCCGGCGGCCGCGGCGCCTCCGGCGGCGCCGCCCGCCGCGGTATCGTCTGCCCCAGGCACGGTCCTGCGCGCGGAAAAACTCTATCGCGAACCGGCTTCCACGTCGAAGGTTACGGCGAGCGTCGCCAAGGGCGCGCGCGTCGAAATCCTCGGCAAGCAAGCGGGCTGGCTGCGCGTGAAGGCGGGCAGCCAAAGCGGCTGGATCCGGCTGCTCTCGGTGCGCGCAGGGTCGGGCGGCCTCGGCGGCGCGGGCGTGGGCGACGTCGTCGGCGCGGCGACGACGCGGTCAGACCCCACTCGAGTCGTCGCCGTCGCAGGTCTGCGCGGTCTTAACGACGAGGACCTCAAGGAGGCTAAATTCAACGCCGAGGAACTCGCGCGCCTGGACGCGCTGCGCGTGAGCGCGACGCAGGCGAGGACCTTCGCCGGCCAGGCGCGGCTCGCGGCGGTCAGCGTACCCGACCTGCCGAAACCGCAGGCACAGCAATCGTCGACATGGGAGAGCAACTGATGAAGATCAAACTGACACTAATGGCCGTCGCGCTCGCGTCGCTCAGCGGCGCGGCCGTCGCAATCGACTTCGGCAAGATGCTGGAAGACCGCATCAAGGAGGAACTGAACAAAGATAAGCAGACGCAGCCGGCTCCCGAAGCCGCGCCCGATGCTGCCACGCCGCCGCAGAGCAAGCAGAAAGTCGATTTGCGGCAGTTGGGGCAGACGCTGTTGACCGGTTACTCGCTGGAAGAGGAAAACCGCATCGGCCGACAGATTTCCGGCAACCTGCTGGGCGCGGTGCCGCTGGTGCGCGACAACAAGCTGCAGAACTACGTCAACCTGGTCGGCAACTGGGTGGCGCTGCAGAGCGGGCGCCAGGAGGTCACCTGGCATTTCGGCGTGCTCGACACCGAGGCCATCAACGCCTTTGCCGCGCCAGGGGGCTACATCTTCGTGACCAAGGGCCTGTACCGACTGCTCAACACCGAGGCCGAGCTGGCCGGCGTGCTGGGACATGAGATCGCCCACGTCACGCAGAAGCATCACCTCAAGGTGCTCAAGCAATCCAGCCTGATCGGGGCGCTGGGGCAGGCCGCCAGCAGCAAGGCAAAAGGCAGCGACCAGGTGGTGCAGAACCTGATCGGCAACGGCGCTGAAATCATGGCGCGCGGGCTCGACAAGAACGCAGAACACGAGGCGGATCGCGTCGGCATGGTGTATGCCGCGCGCGCCGGCTACGACCCCTGGGGACTGCCCAGCGTGTTGCAGGACATGGCGGCCTTGCCTGCAGGGGACAACCGCACCAGCCTGCTCTATAAAACCCACCCGCATCCGGCCGATCGCCTCGCGGCGCTGGGCGAGGCGGTGGATGGACGTCTCGATGCCGTTCGCGGCAAGGAATTGGCCGACCGTTTCTACCGCATTCGGTGAAGCGCGTCCTGTCCAGGCTGGCGCAGGCAGGGCTGTCTGCGCTGCTTGTTTTGCTGATCGCGGCGCACGTTGCGGGACTGCTCCACATCGCCCCGATCCAGCGCGCCGAAGCCTGGCTGTATGACGCCTGGCTGATCCGTACTGCGCCGGCCGGCCTGGATGATCGCGTGGCCATCCTCGACATCGACGAGGCCAGCCTGAAAAGCCTCGGCCGCTGGCCGTGGAGCCGCGACACCCTAACCGCGCTGGTCGAGCAGTTGTTCGACCACTATGGCGTGGCCGCGGTCGGCTTCGACGTGGTGTTTGCCGAACCGGACACGAGTTCGGGCCTCGATACCCTCAAGCAGCTGGCGTACCGCGATCTGGCGGGCAGCCGCGATTTCAGGGCGGCACTCGAAAAGCTGGCGCCGCGACTCGACTACGACGCCCGCTTTGCGCAGGTGCTTGCCGAACGTCCGCTGTCCCTGGGCTACTACTTCATTCCGCAAGGCTACGGTGATGCCAAAACCGGCCTGTTGCCGCAACCGTCCTTGCCGGCCGCCGCGTTTGATCCGTTGCAGCCGGGTACGCCGCCGCCCACCGGCTATGGCGCGAATCTAGCCGCGTTCCAGCAGGCGGCGCAGGGCGCGGGCTTTTTCAATATGCGCGCCGACGAGGATGGCACGGCGCGCCAGATGAGTCTGGTCAGCCGGTATGGCGCAGGCTACTACCTGGCGTTGTCGGCTTCCACCTTGCAGGTCGCGTTCGGTGGCGATCCGGCGCTTGCCGGCGTTGACCGGCAGTCGGTGCTCGGCCGGCAGTATCTGTCGCCGTGGCTGGAAGTGGGCGGCATTCGCATGCCCTTGAGCGTGGACGGCCGGGTGCATGTGCCGTACCGCGCTGGCGCGCCGTTTCCCTACCTGTCGGCGGCCGACGTGCTGGCAGGCAAGGCACCTTTGGCGCAGCTGGAAAACCGCATCGTGCTGTTGGGGTCGACCGCACCGGGTCTGGCCGACCTGCGGGTGACGCCGTTTTCCAACGCCTTTCCGGGCGTCGAGATCCATGCCCACCTGATCGCCGGCATCCTCGACGGCACCATCCGCGCCACGCCGCCGTGGGCGGATGACGCGCGGCTGGCCGCCGTGCTGCTGCTGGGCGCTTTGCTGACGGCGGTGCTGCTGCGTTTCGGGCCGACCATCGGCCTGGCGGCCAGCATGGTGATGCTGGCCTTGCTGCTGGCCGCCTACGGTGCAGCCTGGTCGCGCTTCATGGTGGTGCCGATGGCGGCGCCGATGCTGACGGTGCTTGGCCTGTATGCGCTCAACACCGCCTACGGCTTTTTTGCCGCGACCCGCAGCAAGCGCCAGATCACCAAGCTGTTCGGCCAGTACGTGCCGCCTGAACTGGCCGCCGAAATGAGCCAGAATCCGGCGCATTACACGATGGAAGGGCAGTCGCGCGACATGAGCGTGCTGTTCTCCGACATCCGCGGCTTCACCAATTTTTCCGAGCAGCTGCCGCCGGCCGAACTCGCCGCAGTGCTGAACGCCTATTTGTCGACCATGACGCGCATCGTGCAGCAGCATCGCGGCACCATCGACAAGTACATCGGCGACGCCATCATGGCGTTCTGGAACGCGCCGGTGGACCTCGCCGACCACGCCACCCGCGCGGTGCAGACCGCGCTCGACATGCAGGCGGCGCTCGCGAAGCTGAATCAGGAGTTCGCGGCGCGCGGCTGGCCCGACGTGAAGATCGGCGTGGGCGTCAACACCGGGCGCATGAGCGTCGGCAACATGGGCTCCGAGTTCCGCATGGCCTACACCGTGATGGGCGACGCGGTGAACCTCGGCTCGCGCCTCGAAGGCATTACCAAGCAGTACGGCGTCGGCATCCTGGTTACGCAGACCACGGTCGAGGCCGATCCCGTTCACGCCTTCATGAAAGTCGACGACGTGCGCGTCAAGGGCAAGGAAACCCCGGTGTCGATCTACGAACCGCTGGGGCAGAAGGACGGCCTCGCCGATGCGGTGCGCCAGGACGCGGCCGACTTCGAAGCCGCGTTTGCACGCTATCAGGCGCAGGACTGGGACGCTGCCGAAGCCGCCTTGCGCGCGCTCAACGTCCGCCGCCCGCGTACGCTGTACGATATCTACCTTGCGCGCATCGCGCATTTCCGCGAAGTGCCGCCGCCCGCAGACTGGGACGGCGTGTACGTCTACACCACCAAATAGCCACGATACAACACGATAAAACAGCAATGAAACTCACCATCCTCGGTTGCAGCGGCGGCATCGGCAGCGGGCGCCACACCACCTGCCTCAAGGTCGACGACGACGTGCTGATCGACGCCGGCACCGGCATCACCACGCTCAACTTCGAGCAGCTGCTGGCGATCGATCACGTCTTCCTCACCCATGCCCATCTCGATCACACGCTGGGCCTGCCACTGCTGCTCGACAGCGTCGGCGACCTGCGCGCCACCCCGCTGACGGTGCATGCGCTGCCCGACGTGCTGGCGGTCTTGTCCATGCACCTGTTCAACTGGCATTTGTGGCCGGATTTTCGCCAGATTCCGAGTGCGGCGTCGCCGTGGATGCGGTTTGCACCCCTGGACTTTGGCGAGGCGTTCACGCTCAAGGGGCGGACGTTCAGGCCGCTGCCGGTGAATCACGTGGTGCCGGCGTGCGGCGTCCATCTGGCCACGGCCGCGGGGAGCCTGGTGTTCAGCGGGGACACCACGCACAGCGAAGCCTTCATCGCCGCGCTCAACGCCATTCCCGACCTGCGCCACCTCATCATCGATACCTCGTTCGAGAACGCGCTGGTCGACGTCGCGCAGGCATCGAAGCATCACTGGCCGGATTCGCTGGCGGCAGAACTGCAGGCGCTCAGCGTGCGCCCCGAGCTCTGGATTACCCACCTGAAACCGGGCAACGAGGCAGCAATCATGAACGAGCTGCGCGTCGCCGCCCCCGGCTGGGGGGTGGAAGCCTTGATGCAGGGACAGGTGATCGAGCTTTAGGGGCGATCTGCTGCGTGCCGTTGGCGCCGGGTGCGGCGAATTGTCCCGCTCAGGCGTGCGCGAGAAATAGGCTTTCCAGCGCCGTAAGCTCGGCCGCGGCAGCCGCAAGATCGCCGCCTTGCACGCTGGCCTCGATGCGTGCGGCACCCGCCTGGATTTCGCGGGCCATCACGCTGGCCGCAGCGCCCTTGAGGGCATGGGCTTCCTTGCGGCACGTCAGGGTATCGCCGTCTTCGATTGCGCGCTTCAGCGCAGCCAGGCTGGCTGCGGTGGTGCTGAGAAAGACCGCTTCCAACTCCTGTACCAACCTCGGATTGCCGGGATAACGCGCATGCAGCGCCGGCAGGTCGAGCAGCGGGGCGCGGGTGGCGGGCGCAGCCGGGGGCAGCCATTGCAGCAGCAGGGCTGCCAGCGCCGCCTCGGTGTAGGGTTTGCTCAGGTAATCGTTGGCCCCGGCCGCGAGGCAGGCTTCGCGGAAGCCGGCGTTGGCATTTGCGGTCAGCGCGATGACGGGGATGTGGCGGGTGCTCGCCGACAGGCGGCGAATCTGCCGGGTGGCCTCCAGGCCATCCATTTCCGGCATTTGCCAGTCCATCAGCACCAGGTCGAAGTCGTCCGTTTCCAGCATCTCCAGCGCTTGCTTGCCGTTGCCGGCCAGGGCGTACTGCAGGCCCATTTCGCGCAGCTGGTGCGCCAGCATTTTCTGGTTCACGGGATGGTCTTCCGCGACCAGGATGCGCCCCTGCAATTGGATGGCCGTCTGCGCAGGCAATTCAACTGGCGGCAAGGTGGTGGTCGGCAGGCGCAGCGTCAGGCTGAAACGGCTGCCTTTTCCGGGGGCGCTCTCGACCTTGAGCTGCCCGCCCATCAGTTCGGCCAACTGGCTGCTGATTGCGAGCCCCAGTCCGGTACCGCCGTAGCGACGCGTGGTCGACGAATCTGCCTGTGAAAAGGCCTGGAACAGGCGCGTCTGCGTTTCGGCACTGATGCCGATCCCGCTGTCCCGCACGCTGAACAGGCAATCGACCGTGCCGTTCGTCGCCTCGAATGTCGCATGCAGCTCGACCTCTCCCTGGTGGGTGAACTTGATGGCATTGTCGACCAGGTTGAGCAGGATCTGGCGGATGCGGGTGGGGTCGCCCAGCAGGGCGGCGGGCGGATTATCGGGGAGCGTCAGCGTCAGGCGCAGGTTTTTTTCCATCGCGTGCGACTGGAAGAGTGCGACCACGCTCTGTGCCAACGCGGCCGGCGAGAAGGCGATCGCTTCAATGGCCAGTTTTCCGGCCTCGATCTTGGAGAAGTCGAGGATGTCGTTGATGATGGTGAGCAGGTTTTCCGCCGAGCTTTTCAGGGTGGACGCATATTCGCGCTGGCGGCCGTCGAGCGGCGTTTTCAGCAGTAGACCGCTCATGCCCAGAATGCCGTGCATGGGAGTGCGGATTTCGTGGCTGACGTTGGCGATGAACGCCGATTTGGCGTGCACCATTTGCAGGGCGGCCACGCGTGCAGCCTCCTTGGCGGCTTCGGCGGCGCGGCGTTCGGAGACGTCGCGCATGATCGCCTGGATCACCGGCCGGTCTTCCAGTTGCATTGCGTGCAGGGCGATTTCGGCCGAGAACACCGAGCCGTCCTCACGCCGTCCCTGCCAGTCCATCACCGCATGCCCCTGGCTTTTGGCTTGGTCTATGGTGCGCTTGGCGTGGTCGTAGGCCGTCAGGCCATTCGCCTGGACCGGGGTGCCGAGTTGTGAAATGGGGAGACGCAGGAACGAGGCAACCGAGTCCATGCCAAACAGCGACAGTGTGGCCGGGTTGCAATCGGTGAATCCCCTGTCGTCGAGGATGACGACAGCGTCGGGATTGGTTTCGAACAGGGTCTGGTATTTCTTTTTTTCCATATCCAGTTGCCGCGTCTGCGTCAGCATGCGGCGGCTCACCAGCACGGCGACCAGCACGGCCAGCAGCGTGGCGACGATGCCCAGCACCAGCATCAGGTTGCGGGTGGCCTGGTAGGCGGTGAAGGTTTTTCCGAGCGCGGCTTCGTTGGCCTCGCGCTGCAGGCTGGTCATGTTGTCGAGCGCTTCGACCAGGCGGTTTTGCAGGGGGATGGCTTCGTCCTGCAGCTGCGTCAGTGCGCCGTAATTGTTCTCGTCGAGCGCCGCTTCGACCACGCTTAACATGACGGGCTGGTTGCTGGCAATGATGCTGTCGAGCTCATTCATCAGCCTTTTTTCGTCCGGCGTGCTGAGCATGCCGACCAGCTGGCTGCGATACTTGGAGTAGCGTTCACCGTATTCCAGAAACTGCATGAACATCGCATCCTTTTCCCACGGGTCGATCGACACCACGATGTTGTGCATCAGCATCGCCCGGTCGCGCAGGGAGTCGCGCATCTGCGAGGCCAGCCGGGACTTGACGTTGTTGACCGACACCACATTGGCCAGCTCAGCGTTCAGATGCGCCATCTGGGTGACTCCCAGCCCGATCACCGCAACCATCAGCAGCATGGCGGCGGAAAAGCCGAGCCCCACATTGAACAGCAGGCCGCGCAGCGGGTAGGCGGCGACCTGCCCGCCTGCGGGCGGGGTCGTCACATCAATGGACGCGAGGGGCGACACCGGCTTACTCGCGGCGGAACGCCACGACATGATCGACCGCAAGCCGGATGCCGATCTTTTCGCCGACGGCGTGGTTGTGGTGCGAGGGCACCAGCGACAGCGCGCGCTGGCCGCTCGGCAATTTGAGCGTGTAGAGGAATTCGGCGCCGCGGAAGGCCTTGTTCTCGACTTCGGCGAGCAGCAGGCTATCGTCGTCGTGGATGATGTCGTCCGGCCGCAGCAGCACGTCGACACGGCAGTTGCGCACGCATTCGTCGCAGCCGCTGGCGTCGCACTCGACCGGGATGTGGCCGTCCAGCACGCCGAGTTCGATTTCCACCTGATGGTCGTTGATGACCTCGCCGGTGACCAGCGCGCCCTGGCCGACGAAGTCGGCGACGAAGCGGTTGATCGGCTCGTGATACAGGTTGTAGGGCGTGTCCCACTGCTGGATGCGGCCCTGGTGCATCACGCCGACCCAGTCGGCCAGGGAAAAGGCTTCGTGCTGGTCGTGGGTGACGATGAGCGCGGTGGTGGCTTCGCGCTTCAAGATGTCGCGCACCTCGAGCGACAGTCGCTCGCGCAGTTCGACGTCGAGGTTGGAGAACGGCTCGTCCATCAGGATCAGGCGCGGGCGCGGCGCCAGGGCGCGGGCCAGCGCCACCCGCTGCTGCTGGCCGCCGGACAACTGGTGGGGGAACTGCCCGGCATGGGCGGCGAGGCCGACCAGTTGCAGCAGTTCGTCGATGCGCGATTGTTTTTCGGCAGCCGACTTGCCGTGGAGGCCGAAGCCGACGTTCTTCGCCACCGTCAGGTGCGGAAACAGCGCGTAATCCTGGAACACCATGCCGACGCGGCGTTTTTCGGCGGCCAGCATCCAGCCCGGGCGGCTCACGACTTCGCCGCCGATACGGATCTCGCCGTGCTGAATCGGCTCGAAGCCGGAAATACAGCGCAACGCCGTGGTCTTGCCGCAGCCCGACGGGCCGAGCAGGCAGCCGATCGCGCCTTCCGGCAAAGTGAAGCTCAGGTCGGCAATGATCTGCCGTTCGCCGTACGACTGCGAAACAGAGTCGAGGATCAATTCAGCCATGGGGGTCAGTCAAGCGAGCGCGCATTGCGCCAGGTCAGGAGAATGATGGGGATGATACCGGCAATGACAATGGCCAGCGCGGGCAGCGCGGCGCGCTCCCATTCGCCCTCCGAGGTCATCTCGAACACCCGCACCGCCAGCGTGTCCCAACCGAACGGGCGGGTCATCAGGGTGATCGGCATTTCCTTCATGATGTCGACGAAGGCGAAGGTCGCTGCGGTCAAGAGGCTGGCGCGCAGCATCGGCAGATGCACCCGCGCCAACAGGCCGGCGGCGCTGGTGCCGAGGTTCTTGGCGGCCTCGTCGACGTTGCGGGTGATCCGGTGCAGGCCGCTGTCGATGGGGCCGAAGCCGACCGCGAGAAAGCGCACCAGATAGGCCAGCAGCATGATCAGCAGGGTGCCCTTGAGAATCTCGGTGCCCTCGAAGCCGAACCACGTCTGGCCGGTGTCGATCAGCCAGTTGTCCAGTGCCGCCACCGGGATGAACAGGCCCACCGCCAGCACCGCGCCGGGAAAGGCATAGCCGAGGGTGGCCAGGCGCTGCGTCCACATCATCGCGGTGCCGGGGCGTTGGCGCCCGGCGTAGGCGAGCAGCAGGGCCGCCGCCACCACCATCAGCGCGCCGATGCCGGCCAGCAGCACCGAATGCCAGGCAAAGGCCCAGTAGCGGGCGTCGAGATCGTCGGCCATGACATCGCGCGTCCACAGGATCAATTGCACGACCGGGATGATGAAGGCCACCGCCAGCACCGTCCCCGCGTACAGCAGGGCCAGTCCGGCCAGCGCGGGCGGCAGCTTGATGCGCCGCTGCGCGGCGCTGCGGCCCACGGTGCTGTAGCGCATCTGCGCGCGCGAGCGCTGCTCGAACACCACCACGACCAGCACGAACAGGATCAGGATCGATGCCAGCTGCGCGGCCGCCGCCAGCGAGAACAGGCTGTACCACGCCTTGTAGATGGCGGTGGTGAAGGTGTCGTAGTTGAAGATCGCCATGGTACCGAAGTCGGCCAGGGTTTCCATCAGCGCCAGCATCAGCCCGGCGGCGATCCACGGCCGCGCCATCGGCAGCGCTACCCGGAAGAAGCCCTGCGTGCGGGAGAGCCCGAGCGACTGCGCCGCTTCCAGTGCGATCGCGCCCTGCGTCGCGAAGGCGTTTTTGGCGATCAGGTAGACGTAGGGGTAGAGCGCCAGCGACATCACCAGGATGACGCCGCCGCGCGAGCGGATTTCCGGCAGCCCGGTGATGCCCCAGCCGTCGCGCAGCCAGGTCTGCACCGGGCCGGTGAAATCCAGCAGGCCGATCGCGACAAACGCCGTCACGTAGGCGGGCAGCGCCAGCGGCAGCAGCAACGCCCAGCCGAACATGCGGCGGCCGGGGAATTCGCACATCGCCGTGAGCCAGGCCAGCGATACGCCCAGCACGCTGACGCCGAGCCCCACCCCCAGCACCAGCCACAGCGTGTTGACCACCAGTTCGGGCAGGGCAAACTCGATCAGGTGCGAAAGAATGTCGCGCTCGACCTGGGCGAACGACGAGAAGGTGACCACCACCGGCACCAGCACCAGTGCGGCGACGGCGAGGGCGAACAGCATCCAGCCGCTGATGCGGGGACGGCCGCCCGGTACGACAAAAACGCCCGCAACGGGCGTTTTTGTCGATGCGGCAACGGTATCAGGCAAGATGAATCACTTCGATGGGCTCTTGAGCGGCTTATTTATAACCGGCGCGATCCATCAATTTTACGGCCTTGACCTGCAGGCTGCCAGCCTCTTTCACGTTGATGAGGCTTTGCTTGAAGCTGCCCCATGCCGCCACGGCCTTGTCCGGTGCCACTTTCGGATTGACCGGGTATTCCAGGTTGACGTCGGCGAACAGGTTCTGCGCCTTGTCGGACGACAGCCATTCGATCAGCTTTTGCGCGCCGGCCGGATTCTTGGCGTGGCGCGTGACGCCGGCGCCCGAGATGTTGACGTGCACGCCGGCCGTCTTGGTTTTCAGATTCTGGTTGGGCCAGAAGATCGCCAGCGGCAGATTGGGGTTTTTCTCCATCAGGCGGCCGAAGTAATAGGTGTTGACCAGGGTGACGTCGCACTGGCCGGCAGCCACGGCTTCCATCGCCTTGGTGTCGTCGGGGAAGGGCGAGGTCGCGAGGTTATTGACCCAGCCGCTGACGATGTCCTCGGTTTTGCCTTCGCCGTATTCGGTGATCATCATCGCCACCAGGCTCTGGTTGTAGACCTTCTTCGAAGTGCGCAGGCACAGGCGACCCTTCCATTTCGGATTGGCCAGATCCTCGTAGGTCGACAGCTCGGCGGGTCTGACCTTGTTGGTGTTGTAAACGATCGTTCGGGCGCGCACCGACAGGCCGAACCATTCGTTGTCCGGGTCGCGCAGGTGGGCCGGCACATTGGCCCGCAGGGTCTTCGACTGGATCGGGCGCAGCAGGCCTTCTTCGGATGCCTGCCATAGGTTGCCCGCGTCCACCGTCAGCAGCACGTCGGCCGGCGTGTTCTTGCCTTCGGCCTTGAGGCGCGCCATCAGCGGGCCTTCCTTGTCGGTGATGAACTTGATGGCAACGCCGGTATCGCGCGTGTAAGCATCGAACAGCGGCTTGATCAGCTGTTCGTTGCGCGCGGAGTACACCACCACTTCCTCAGCCAGCGCGGGCAGGGCGGATGCCACGAGGGTCAGCGCAGCAAGCAGTTTGGTCGTTTTCATGTCTGGTTGATCCTTGAAAATATTAGGTGTTGGTAATCGTACTGTAAATGATAACCGTTATCAATACATAGAATAAAAAAACTGCCTGCTCAGTTTCGCTCGAACTGGATCATGGTTTGCAATTCGCCCTCGAACACCGCCTCCATCCAGATGGCGCCTGGCTGCTCGACAATCAGCAAGCCGGGCTGCACCGACGGTGAGATGTCGAGCAGGGTCAGCGTCTGGGCCGGGTAGTCGACGGCCAGCGTGACCCGCATCGGGTAATAGCCATCCAGAAACTTGCGCATATAGGGGCCGTTGATCAGATTGAAATAGCCATTTCCGGTGTTGCGCAGGGCGCGGATTTGCGCGGACAGGCACAGCCGTGCACCCGGCTCGACCTGCCGCAATTGCACGCTGGAGCCGTCGATCCAGGCATCCCTGATGTGGCTGAAAGCATCCACCCTGAGGTCGCGCACGAAGCCTTCGCGGAACGTGATCTGCGCGCTGGGAACCGCGTCGAGGTGGTCGTGGCATTGCGACAGGCTGACCCAGCCGGAAGCCAGGCTGTCGGACTCGATGCGGATGCGGTTCTGGTGATGGTGAACCGGCTTGGCGGGCAAACTTAACAGGAAGTGCAATGGCCCCTCGTTGACATCGCCTGCGCTTTCAAAACTGAGATCGCGTTCGGCGGCATGCGCCATGCCCGCACAGACCATCGCAGCCCCCAGCAAGCCGCCCCGGAACAGGCGGGAGCCAAAATCAGTCGGGCATCGCATCAATGAAAGGGGCATTGTCCGGCGGGGTGACGCGCCGTGCGCCGTCATACCGTTCGCGCCAGTAGCGGTTGTTGAGGCTGGAGACCATGACAGCCCCCGAGCGGCTGCTCGCAGCGTGCACAAAACGGTCATCGCCCAGATAAATTCCGACATGGGAAAACGCGCGGTTGAGGGTGTTGAAGAAGACCAGATCGCCCGGCTGAAGTTCGGCTTGCGTCAGCGGCCGCGCTGCTTGGCTGATCGCGCGACTGTCACGCGGCAGCATGATCCCGCTCGCCTCCCGGTACACGTGGCCGACGAAGCCGCTGCAATCGAGCCCGGTTTCGGGCGACGTGCCACCCAGGCGATACGGGCTGCCGACCAGGCTGACGGCATAGATCGGGATATCTTCAGGCGGGGGGTTGGCGTGAGCGGGCAGCACCAGCAGCAAAGCCAACAGGGACAGCAGCGCGACAGGCTTCATGGGATAACAATCTGCTCTATAGTTAGTTAGAGAACGGTTGGATCCAGAGAATCTTGACCTTGAGGACTGCACCATGAATGACGCGCCATCCCCTACACGTGAAACCAGTATCCTCGAAAACGCGCAGCTCAAGCAATTGCACGACGATGCCGCAGCCGCCGCATCCGAGCCTGACCTGCACGAGCGGGTGCGCGAACTGACTGCGCGTGCGCTGCACGAACGCCGGCTGGCGCTGCAAAACATCGGTGAAATCGTCGGTGCGATCACCGCCGGCGTCGGCAGCGGACTCGCCGCGCGCGGCGGCGAGATGAAGGTCGGCCTCAAGCAGGCCATGGCCGGCATCGACGACGCCGTCGGCAGTGCCGCGCAGGCCGCCTCCTACGCCCTGCAGGAAGCCGCCGCCCAGGGCAAGGCGTTCAAGGACACCGAACTCAAAGCCAGCCTGGAACAGCTGCGCGACCTCGAGACCCAGCTTGTCGACACCCTGAAACAGACCGCCAGCCAGTCCGGCGGCAAGCTGAAAGAGGAGCTCGGCTATCTGCGCGACCACCTGAAACACAGCGGCACCCGCACCGGCGAGCAGGTGCGCGAGGCGCTGCAACAGCTGGCGGCCGGCGTGAAAGCTGGCAGCGAGGCGGGGCGCGCCGGGCTGAGCGAGACGGCGAGCACGGCCACCGTGCGCCTGTCCCAGGTGGCGAGCGGCATTCTGGCGGCCTTGTCCGATTCGCTCAAACGGCAGAGCGAACGCCTGCGTTCCTGATCGCGGCTGTTCGTCCGCGCGGCGGGCCTGACCGCACACCACCGGGCTGCGCTCCGCTGCGTTGCTTGCGGCTACAACGGGGTCGTTGGTGCTTTGGCGGCTTACGAATCCGGCGTACCCCCCTGCGGGTACACTCTCGGCATGTCTGATTCCAAGAAATAAAACGATGCTCTGGCAAACCCTTTCGGTCGTGCGCGACCTGCCGCGATTGCATGAAATCGCCTCGGTGATGATTCGCTATGGCTGGGGCGATCTGGTGCGCGTCCTCGGCATCAGCGGCGCGCTGGAACGGGCCGGGCGTGTTCTGCACTGGCGCAGCACCAGCGAAATCAGCCAGCTCGACGCGCCGGTGCGCATCCGCCGCGCGCTGGAAGAGCTTGGACCGACATTCGTCAAACTCGGACAACTGCTGGCGACGCGGGTCGACATGTTTCCGCCGCAGTGGATTACCGAATTCGAAAAGCTGCACAGCCAGGTGCCGGCGGTGCCCTACGACGTGCTGTATCCCGATCTGGTGGCCGCCATCAAGGGCGAGCCCGGCGAGGTGTTCGCCGAATTCAGCACGCTGCCGCTGGCGGCAGCGTCCATTGCGCAGGTGCATCGCGCCACGCTCAAGGACGGCACGCCGGTCGTCGTCAAAATCCGCCGTCCCGGCATCGAGGACGTGATCCGGGCCGATCTGCGCATTCTGGAACACGCTGCCAAATTGCTGGAAAGCGAAATGCCGGACGCCAGGCGCTACGATCCAGTGCATATCGTCTCGCAGTTCCGCCGCTCGCTGAATCGCGAACTCGACCTGGCCAAGGAGGCACGCAACATCGACCAGTTCGCGCGCCACTTCGCCGACGACCCGCTGGTGAAAATTCCCAGGGTGTATTGGGAATTCACCAATGACCGCGTCAACGTGCAGGAGGAAATCGTCGGCCTGGCGGGCGTGGCCCCGGACAAGCTGCGCGCCAGTGGACTCGATCCCAAGCTGCTGGCAGCGCGCGGTGCCGACACGGTGCTGCGCATGGTGCTGGAACACGGCTATTTTCATGCCGACCCGCATCCCGGCAACATCCTGTTCCTGCCCGACAACCGCATCGGCATCATCGATTTCGGCATGGTGGGGATGCTGACCCATCACCGCCGCAACCAGATTGTCGACATGCTGCATGCCCTGACGCGCAAGGACGAGCAGGCCATGCTGCAGGTGCTGCTCGACTGGAGCGGCGAATCGGTGGGCGACGAGGACCGCCTCGCCTACGACGTCACCGAACTGCTGCAAAATTACGATGACCTGCAGCTCAAGGACGTGAAGATCGGGACGCTGCTGAATGACGTCACGGCCCTGATGCGCGACAACAACCTGGTGCTGCCGGCCGACCTGACCTTGCTGTTCAAGACATTGATCACGCTGGAAGGGCTGGGACAGCAGATCGACCCCGAATTTCACATGATCGACCAGGTGACGCCGTTCGTGGAGCGCATCATCAAGCAGCGCTACACCCCGCAGGCCTTGCTGGCGCGCGGGCGCAAGAGCATGCGCGAGGCGCTGGAAGTGGTGGCCGATTTGCCGCGCGACGTGCAGCACCTGGTGCGGGACATGCGGCGGGGGCGGGTGCGGGTTGATCTCGACCTGAAGCGGCTGGATCATTTTGGCCATCAACTGGACCGCGCCAGCAACCGGCTGACCATGGGCATTCTGACCGCCTCGCTGGTGGTGGGCTCCAGCATCATCATGACGGTGGAAGGCGGCCCTCAGCTATTCGGTCTGCCTTTATTCGGACTGCTGGGATTCCTGATCGCTTTTTTCAACAGCCTGTGGATCATCTTTTCCATCTGGCGCTCGGGCAAGCACTGAGGCCTAGCGTCACGCATTACACGTGGCTGCGGCGCCCTCGGCGGTGAAGCTGGCGGCCAGCTCCGTCAGCGGAATGGGCCGCCCCAGCAAGTAACCCTGCGCATGCGCAATGCCCAGGCTTTCGACCTTGAGCAGCACGGCCTCGGTTTCCACCCCCTCGGCCACCAGCGAGTAACCCACCTCGCTCATCATGCGGGCGAAGTCGGCCACCACCTGGCCGGCGCGGTTGTCTTCTCCCAGCTTGTTCACCAGCGATATGTCGAACTTGACCACATCCACCGGCAGGTCGACCAGGTAGCGCAGCGGCGAATAACCGGTGCCGAAGTCATCCATCGCAATGCGGTAATTCACTGTGCGCAGCAAGTCGAGATAGGTGCGCACCTCGACCATTTGCGTGATGAGCGAGGTTTCGGTGATTTCCAGCATCAAGGGGTGGCGGGCGTTGTGGCGCGACAGTTCCAGCAGCTGCGAGACGACTTCGGGGCGCGATATGCTCTGCGCCGACAAGTTGATCGAGAGGCCGCATCCGGTCGGCAACTGGTCTGACGACAGGTCGGCATCGACCTGGTTCAGGACCGCCAGATCGAATTCGGTTTCCAGTCGGCGGCTGCTGACCACCGGCAGAAACGCATCCGGCATGATGAGTTTGCCGTGGTAGCGGATGCGTGCCAGTGCCTCGTAATAATCCACTTGACGTCCTGGCAGGGCATGGACCGCCTGGTAGTGCATTTCGATCATGCCGGGGCTGGCCAGTGCCTGGAACAGGGCGCTGGTTTCGCGGCTCGCCACCAGCGTCTGCGACGCACGCTCGGTATCTTCGCCATACAGTGCGATGCGGGTGCGACCGGGCTGCTTGGCGGTATACATGGCGATGTCGGCCTGCTTGGGCAGCTCGTTGACCTGTTCAAGTTGATCGGCCGCGCAGAAGGCGATGCCGATGCTGAGGCCGACCGGCTCGATGATGCCAAGGTCGGCAAAGCCTGCCGCTTCGATCAGGCTCTGGCAGCGTTGTGCGACCTGTTTGGCCTGGGCCGGCGTGGTGCGCGACAGGAAGGTGGCGAATTCGTCGCCGCCGATGCGATACAAGCGATCATTGGCACGCAATGCCATCACCAGCGCATCGGCAATGATCGACAGCACGCGATCGCCCTTGGCGTGGCCGTAAGTGTCGTTGATGGTCTTGAAGCGGTCGCAGTCGAACAGCAGAAAGGCCACGCCCTGCGGTGCGGTTTTCAGTTCCTGGCGGAAGCGTTCCCAGTCTTCTTCGTACGCGCGCCGGTTGTGGCAGCCGGTCAGCGTATCCTGCCGCGCCTGCGTGTGGAATTCACGGTTCTGGTGTTCCATCGAGCCGTGCAGCTCGCGCAATTGCAACTGGTAGTCGAATAGCGAACGGCGGATATTTTCCAGTTCGCTGATGCGCATGCTCTGCGAACGCGACGGATTCGGGCTGAAGCGGCCGTGCTGCATGGCATCGATGAACTGCGAAAGGCGCCCCAGCGGACGCACCAGCAGCCGGTTGTACGCCACGAAACCCAGCAATGCCATGGCCGCCAGCAGCACGAACAGGGCGAGCAGGGTGCGCGACAGGATGGTCTGGAAACGGAGTTGGTCGGGGTCGGGGCGGGTGTTGAAACGGAGGCGCGGAAACAGGTCCGACGTGGCCAGTATTTCACCCGGCTTGAGTGCCAGGCTGACACTGGCGGTGTCGGTGAAATGGAGCGCGTTCTGACGCAGCAGGGCCGGCATGAAATCGAGCCGGATCAGGCCGTGGCCGAGCAGGGTTTGCCGCTGCTCGTCGCTGTATACCGGGAACGCGTAATACAACGCAACGGTGCCTGCTTCGTCGATCAACCAACTGGCGCTCTGATGCGGCGGGGTGCCGGCCGGCAGCCTCGCCGGCATGCTGATTTCCGCAGGGCTGGGTTCGAGCAGCATGCCGGATGGGGCGTACAACGCCGCCCGCAGATGGCTGCTGTTCAGCATGCCGCTTTCGTAGAGCCGTTGATCCCGCCAATAGGTGTAATACTCGGGCAGTACCAGCTGTTGCCGGGTTTCATCCCAGCCCGCCAGTTTGACGGACTGTTCTTCGGTCCGGCTCAGCAGCCCTTGGACGGCGGCCGCCAACTCGGACTGGGCTGCGTTCTGACTATGTTGTTCCAGGCTGTGTGTGACAGCACGGGTTTGATAAATGGCAAACCCCCCCACCAGGCTCACCAGCGCCAGCAGCCCGCTGATAAGCGCGAGCGCGATCTGCTTGATGGAGATGGCGTCCGGCCACTTCATCTTCATCGGGATGGGGCCTGTTGAATCGTGACCAGCGATTGGAGCGTGTGTTCCAGCAGATCGAACTCATGCGCGCCATCCATGAAGTGGTTGGCGCCTTTCACAATCACCAGCGGCACCTCCACCAGCGCCAAGGCCTTGAACCAGCCGTGTTCAATCACATCGTCCCGATCGCCCATGATGAGCTTGACGCTCACCGGCGATTGCTTCAATGCCGCCAGCAGACGGGCCTGATCCCAGCGTACATACGACAGCAGTCCTTCCGGCGTCGAAGGGTATTTTCTGCAGAAAGACAAGGTCTGCTTGACCAGTGCGCGTTGCTTGCGGACTACGCGGTCTTCCAACTGCGCGATCAGGGCAGCGCGCGCAGCCGTGCCGATCTTGGCTTCGATCAACGAAGCGCCGACATAGGCTTTTACCGCCGCATCCGGCTTGAGCGACAGATAGGCCAGCAGCTGCAGGCTGCCGAAGCTGTGGCCGACCAGCACGATCGAGCGGTGGCCATGCGACTTCAGCCAACTCACCCAGCGTCCGATTTCGGCCACATCGTCATCCAGGCTGTGGCGGTGCACCGCCTCGCATGCGAGGCTTTGTGCGCGGTTGGGAATGTTCAGGCTGAGCGTGGGCGCCAGCACCGTATAGCCCGCTTCCTGCAGGCCGCGGGCGAGCGTGGCCACGGTCCGGAAATCGCGCGTCTGCAAAAAGCTGTGCAGCAGCAACACGGCGGGCTTGCCGGGTTCGCCGATCAGATAGTCGGCGCTGGCTGAAATGCCCGGACGCATCTCCTGCTGGGCGACTGCCGCATGGGCCGCGGCCGGGAATACCGATATCAGCAGGCAGAACAGGTATAGGCGCATGGCGGGGCAGGATGGACGGAAACGTTAGAACTAACGGCAGCAAACCAATCAAACTGAAGCCGGTGCAATCGGTCTGGCCGCGGCTGGATGTTACACTCCGCCTCGAAATCCTGTCCAAAAATGTTTGATCTGAAAAGCCTATTTTCCCCTGAAGGCGCGTGCGCCACGGTGCTGCCGGGCTGGCGCTCGCGCCCGCAGCAGCTCGCCATGGCCGAGGCGGTCGAGCACGCGATCGCCGGCAACAGCGTGCTGCTGGCCGAAGCCGGCACCGGCACCGGCAAGACGCTGGCCTATCTGATCCCCGCGCTGCTGTCGGGCGGCAAGGTGGTGATCTCCACCGGCACCAAGGCGCTGCAGGACCAGCTGTTTCATCGCGACCTGCCGGCCGCGCGCCGCGCGCTGAAATCGCCGGTCAAGGTGGCCTTGCTGAAAGGCCGCGCCAATTACGTCTGTCACCATCACCTGCAGCGCAACTTGAGCGATGGCCGTTTTGCCCACCGCGACGATGCGGCATGGCTGCAGAAAATCGCCCGCTTCGCCGAAACCAGCGCGAGTGGCGATCGCGCCGAGGCCGAAGGCATCCCCGAGGACGCCACCGCCTGGCACTACGCCATTTCCAGCCGCGACACCTGCCTGGGCAGCGAATGCAGCCATTACAAGGACTGCTTTGTCATGGCCGCGCGCAAGGCCGCGCTCGACGCCGAGGTGGTGGTAGTCAACCATCACCTGTTCTTCGCCGACCTGTGGCTCAAAGACGAAGGCGTCGCCGAGCTGCTGCCGGCATGCAATACCGTGATCCTCGACGAAGCGCACCAGCTGGCCGAAACCGCCGCGCAATTTTTCGGCGAAACCCTCTCCACCGCGCAACTGCTCGACCTGGCGGGCGACACCAAGCGCCTCGCGGCGGTGAAGGCGGGCGACTTTCCCGCACTGCGCCGCGCGGCCGAAGACCTGGGAAAAGCGACGCGCGACCTGCGCCTGGCGTTTCCGCAGAACCCGGTCAAGTCGACCCTCGCGGAACTGGCGCGCTACGACAAATGGCCGGATGCGCTGAAAGCCCTGTCGGCGGCGCTGGATGAAACGGCAAAGCTGCTGGAAACCCAGGCCGAGCGCGACGCCGACCTGAAGAACTGCTTCGAGCGGGCACAGGCGGTGCAGGCCACCCTGGCCAGCTGGCAGCGCGCCGACGATCCCGACCATCCGCGCGTGCGCTGGCTGGAAACCACGCTGAGTTCGCTCCTGCTGCATGCGACCCCCTTGTCGGTCGGCGCGATGTTCGGCGCCAAGCTCACCGAGCGCGCGCAAGCATGGATCCTGACCTCCGCCACGCTCGCCGTCGGCGGCGACTTCACCCATCTCAAAACGCGCCTGGGCATCGAGAGCGCCGAAACCCTGTGCGTCGACAGCCCCTTCGACTACCCGCGCCAGGGGGTGCTCTACGTGCCGCAGGGCTTGCCTGCACCCAATACGCCGGACTTCACCGACGCCGTCGTCAAGGCCGCCCTGCCGGTGCTGGCAATCAGCCGCGGCCGTGCGTTCATTCTGTTCACCAGCCTGCGCGCGCTGGAAAAAGCGCGCGGCCTGTTGTTTGACGCCTTCAAGGCGCGCGGCTGGGATTATCCCTTGCTGGTGCAAGGCGATGCGCCGAAGAACGAACTTCTCGCGCGCTTCCAGAAAGCCGGCAACGCCGTGCTGTTGGGCAGCCAAAGCTTCTGGGAAGGCGTCGATATGCCGGGCGACGCGCTGTCGGTGGTGATCATCGACAAGCTGCCCTTCCAGCCGCCCGACGACCCGGTGGTCGCCGCGCGCATCGCCCAGGCCGAGAAGAACGGTGGCAAACCCTTCATGGACTATCAACTGCCGCATGCTGCGATCAGCCTGAAGCAGGGGGCGGGACGGCTGATCCGCACCGAGACCGATCGCGGGGTGTTGATGATTTGCGATACGCGGCTGGCGGACAAGCCTTATGGCCGTTTGCTGCTGAACGCGCTGCCAGCGATGACGCGGACAAGGAAGCTGGAGGTGGTGGCGCGCTTCTTTGCGGCACAGCCGACGTCACCCGTCATTGCGGACGAAGCGGCGCAGGCGGTCCCGCACGTTCTATAGCACGCTGCGGCGCCGGGTGCGTGCCGGCGCCCGGCGCGCCGACGTCCAGCCGGCCCACCACACGCGGCGCCTCTCCCGGCTGCAGCTGCAGCAACACGCCTTCGCCTGAGCCGACGCCGAACCCGGCAATCGCCTGGATATTGACGAAGTGGGTCACCAGGATCAGCAGCGGGCCGTCCGCAGGCTGTCGGGCGAAAAACGCGTTCAGCGCGACAAGACTGTTTACACGGTCATGCGTACGCTCGAAAAACGAGTTGAGCGCAGGCAGGGGCGTCACGTCGCCGAGATTGAGCAGGCGGGCGGTCTCCAGGCTGCGACACCATTGGCTCGAATAGACCCGCGCTGCCTTGACGCCTTGCCCACGCAGCCAGCCGCCGGCGGCCATCGCCTGGGCACGCCCGCTGGCGTCCAGATTGCGCTGGGTGGTGCAATCGTCCAGTTTGAAATGGGGCGGATCACCGAAACCGGGCGCGTGGGCGTGTCGCAGCATCAGCACGTGGCCACCCTGCTGCAGGCGGGTAGCGAGCTCGTTTTCGCTGGCCGTGGCCAGTGGGGGCGTCAGCACCCACAGCGCGAGCATCCAGCCAACCAGCCACCCGACCCAATCTGTCCGCACGTAAGTCATGGGGGATCCTTTCCTGAATATGAGCGATCCTGCGACGCAGTCTGCCCACGCCAATCGCAACCCGTCCAAATGGTGGAATAATCCCCCACAAAATATAAAAGGGGGAGGGATATGCGGGATTCTGCTATGCGTGGGGAAGGCGGGCGTAAGCTGGTGGTGGTTCTGATTCTGATCGCCGCCATTGCAATTCCGCTGGCGTTGTATTGGAGGGGCCTGGACGGGGGGCAGTCAGAGATACCTCACTTTGACCTCGCCGCCGAGTCCATGTCACTTCCACGTCCCACGATCGAGCCGCAGACGTTTCTGACCGGGGCACCGCCCCTTCCCGAATCGGCGCAGACCCGACTCGATCTTCAGCGCGCATTTTTTGCAGGGGATTTTGTCCGCCTCGATGCGGCCTTGCTCGAAGCGCGCGAGGCGTACCTCGGCGGACGCAGCGACAGCAACCCGGCAAAAACGCTTGTCGACAGCATTGGCGACACGGAGCTGGCGGGGATCGACCGCTGCGCCGAGTGGCTGCAGGCCATGCCCCATTCCTACCCCGCGCATTGGGTGTGCGGCGCTGTCTGGCGGAGCGGAGCCTGGGCCGTGCGCGGCGGCAAGTACGCGAGCGAGGTCGGCGCTGCCCGGTTCGCCTTGATGGGGGAGCGGCTCGCACGCTCCAACGCCTTGCTGGCGCGTGCACTCGACCTGACGCCGAAGCCTGTCGAAGTGCTGACGATGCTGGCCGACAATCATTTCGCGGACGGTGATGCGCAACAGGCAGAGGCGTATCTGCAACGCGCAGAAGCCATCATGCCGCAGCATGCGAGCATCCATTGGTTGAGGATGCGCTATGCGCTGCCGGAATGGGGCGGCTCGGATGAAGCCGTTCGCGCTGCGCTGGCGCAGGCGCGGCAGGCCGGGGTCCGCGAATCCGCGCTGCTCGACATGGAAGACGACTACGTCGCGCGCCCGGGGAAGATGTCCACGCCGGGGGCGGCGCGCGCCTACTGGGAAGCCGCGATCAGCAAGCATCCGACGCATGATCGCCTGACGAGCCTGCTGCATGATTTCGTCAGGCTGGGAAACTGGCACGATGCCCTGCCGGTGGCGAACCGCCTGATCGACGAATACCCGGACGACGACAAGGCCTACAACCTGCGTGGCCGGATCAACAAGCAACTTGGGAATATCGAAGCGGCGCGCGCGGACTACCGCATGGCCGCCGCCATGGGGCATGCGCTCGCTTTGCAGGAACTGATGATGGCGCACCTGCGCGGCGGCCTCGGCCTGCCCGGAAAATCGTTCGGCGAAGTGGTCGAGTTGTGCCGGCATGGCGCCGCGCTGGGGTCCGGTGTGGGGGCCAACTGCATCGGCTCCCTGTTTTTCGAGGCTGCCAGCGTCGGTGTGCCGTTCCCGGACGATCCGGCCCAGGGCTACGCCTGGCACCTGGTGGCGGCGCGGGCGGGACACTTCAACTCGCAATTCGACCTGGGCTGGATGCTCTACACCGGCCGGGTGCCGGGGGTGGAACCCGACGCGGCCAAAAGGCTCGGCACGTTCTGGCTGCGACGGGCCGCCGAACAGGACCACCCGTTCGCCAAGCGCAAGCTCGAGGAAAACGGCATCAGCCCATCCGAAGGCCTGTCCGCCGGACTGCTGGATGGTTTGAACCTTGGTGCGGTCTTCTCAGGCCTGTCCGGGCTGACCCATGCCATTCGTGAAAAAGTGAGCGAAGTGGCTGGGGGCAAATTTCTTTAAGGCGCGCCGAGCGCACTTGCCAAAGCAGGCATGCGCCCGGCACGGCGACGGTTCAGCTGTCCGTTCCCGGCTTCACCGTCCGCAGTTTCTTGGTTTCACCCCGCCGCTGCTTGCTGTCCAGCCGCCGCTTCTTTGACGCCAGCGTGGGACGGGTGGGGCGGCGCGGCTTCTCCACTTCGCAGGCTTCGCGTATCAGTTCGATCAGGCGTTCCAGGGCGTCGTCGCGGTTGCGCCGCTGGCTGCGATAGCGTTCGGCCTCGATGATCAGCACCCCCTCCTGGGTGACGCGACGGCCGGCCAGGGCGATGAGGCGGGCGCGCACCGGGTCGGGCAGAGAAGGGGAGCGGGCGACGTCGAAGCGCAGTTGCACCGCGGTCGACACCTTGTTGACCTTCTGTCCGCCGGGGCCCGAGGCGCGCACGAAATCCTCCTGGATTTCGCGCTCGTCGAGTTCGATCTGGGCGTTGACCCGGATCATGTCCGCGGACGTGCGGTCACCACTTCACCACGTGCACGTTGTTGAGCGTGCGCCCGAGGAAGCGCTCGCCGATGGTCTGGAAGCGCAGCGGCACGTCGGTGACGTAGAAATCGTAGCGCGGCTGGGCCGGGCCGGGGTTGGCGAGCTTCTTTTCAGCCAGTACCGCCGCGACCTGCTCGGCCATGGCTTCGGCGGAATCGACCAGCGCGACGTCGTCGCCCACCACCTGGCGCAGCAGTGGTTTCAGCAGCGGGTAATGGGTGCAGCCGAGCACCAGGGTGTCGATGTGCTCGCCCAAGAGCGGCTTCAGATAGTCCTGGGCGGTCAATCGCGTGACTTCATGATCGAGCCAGCCTTCCTCCACCAGCGGCACGAACAGCGCGCAGGCCTGCGAATGGATGCGCGAGTCGGGCGCGTATTCGTGGATCGCGCGCGCATAGGCGTTGCTGTTGATGGTGGTGGGGGTGCCGATGACGCCGATCTTCTTGCCGCCGCGCGCCGAGGCTGCGCCGGCGTCGATGACGTCGAGCACCGGCACTGGGGATAGATCCTTGACGATCTGCGAGGCCACGGCCGCCATGGTGTTGCAGGCGATGACCAGCAGCTTGACGTCCTTTTCCAGCAGGAACTGCGCGATCTGGGTGGTGAAGTGGGCGATGGTCTCGACCGACTTCACGCCGTAGGGCACGCGCGCGGTGTCGCCGAAGTAGACGATGTTCTCGTAGGGCAGGCGCTCCATCAGGGCGCGCACCACCGTCAGCCCGCCGATGCCGGAATCGAATACGCCGATGGGAGAATTTGCATTCGTGGACATGGGTGGCAGGATAGCGCTTATGAGAAAGACGGGATTTTACCTGCAGGGCCGTCCGGCACCGTATTCTCCGGCGCGGCAGCCATCATGAGCGAGTGCGGCTGCGACTCGGTGTGCAACACGGCGCCGCCCGATCCGCGCTATCGGCGCGCGCTGTGGATTGCGCTGGTGCTCAATGCGCTGATGTTCGGCGTCGAAATCGTTGCCAGCCTCCAGGCGCAGTCGGTGTCGCTGCTGGCCGATGCAGTCGATTTTCTGGGCGACGCCGGCAACTACGGCGTCGCGCTCTTTGTGCTGGGCCTGGCGCCGGTGTGGCGCTCGCGCACCGCGCTGTGGAAGGGCTGGCTGATGGTCGGTTTCGGCGTGTTCGTGCTCGGCAAGTCGGCCTGGCAATGGTCGGCCGGCGTGGTGCCGGAGCCGTTCATCATGGGCTGGGTGAGCCTCGTGGCGCTGGCGGTCAACGTCGGCGTCGCAGCGCTGCTGTTTTCGCATCGGGGTGGCGACGCGCAGGCGCGCTCGGTGTGGCTGTGCTCGCGCAACGACGCGCTCGGCAACCTGGCCGTGATGGGGGCGGCGGGCGGCGTGTGGGCGACCGCGCACGGCTGGCCGGACATCGCGGTGGCGCTGGTGCTGGCCGGGCTGGCGCTGAGTTCGGGGGCGTCGGTGATCCGCCACGCTCGGCAGGAACTGCGGGCAGATGGGATGTAGGAGCGGCGTCCTCGCCGCGATGCTGTGATTGCTGCAAAGGTACGAAGATCGCGGCAAGGACGCCGCTCCTACCGATTTTTTTTCGGTGTGACGAACTGTTTCGACACGCTTAAGCCTTTTGTTGGCGTGCCAACGCCCACGCCACGTGCTCGCGCACCAGCGCGGACGGATGGCCGAGCTGCGCGCTGAGCGCGGCTTGAATTTCAGGAGAAGGCGGCGCATTGCCCAGCGCGACGGCGATGTTGCGCAGCCAGCGTTCATGCCCGATGCGGCGGATCGGAGATCCCGCCAGGCGCTCGCTGAAGTCGGCCTCGCTCCAGGCGAGCAGTTCCACCAGTCGGGCGCTGTCGAGCCCGTTCCGAACCTCGAAATCCGGCAGCGCGGCAGTCTGCGCAAACCGGTTCCACGGGCACACCAGTTGGCAGTCGTCGCAGCCGTAGATTCGGTTGCCGAGCAGTGCGCGTAGTTCAACTGGGATGCTGCCCTTGAGTTCGATGGTGAGGTAGGAAATGCAGCGCCGCGCGTCGAGCGTGTAGGGCGCGACGATCGCCTGCGTCGGGCAGATGTCGATGCAGGCGGAGCAGGTGCCGCAATGGCCGGCTTCGGGCGCGTCCACCGGCAAGGGCAGGTCGGTGTAGATCTCGCCGAGGAAGAACCACGATCCGTGCTGCCGGTTCAGCAGCAGGGTGTGTTTGCCGCGCCAGCCCAGCCCGGATTTCGCGGCGAGTGCCACTTCCAGCACCGGCGCGCTGTCGGTGAAGACGCGAAAATGATGCGCGCCCACCGCCGCGCCGATTTTTTCGGCCAGGCTTTGCAGGCGGTTGCGCAAGACTTTATGGTAGTCGCGCCCCAGCGCGTAGCGGGAAACATAGGCGGCGTCGGCGTCATCCAGCACCGCATGGGGGTCGGCCGACACCGGCGGAAAATAGTCCAGCCGCGCGCTGATGATGCGGACGGTTCCCGGCACCAGTTCGGCCGGCCGGCTGCGCTTGGTGCCGTGCGCGGCCATATAATCCATCTCGCCATGAAAGCCCCGATCCAGCCATTCCTGCAAGCCCGCTTCGGCCGCACTCAGGTCGCCGTCGGCAATGCCCACCGCGGCAAAGCCGAGCTCGCGCCCCCATTGCTTGATTTTCTGCGCCAGTCGGCTTAAATCCTGCTCATGCATACCGTCGATGATACCGTGCGTTGCCGCCGCCATCTGGCCGACGAGGTTGCGACGCTTGCATTCGGCGCGCAGCTGGCGCGGGAACTGATGCCCGGGCTGACGTTCTACCTCGAGGGCGATCTCGGTGCGGGCAAGACGACGCTGGTGCGCGGGCTGCTGCGGGCGCTGGGACACGAGGGGCGGGTCAAGAGTCCGACCTACACCCTGGCCGAGATCTACAGCCTGCCCGCGTTTGAGCTATACCACTTTGACCTGTATCGTATGCACGACCCGCGCGAATGGCTGGACGCGGGGTTTCGCGACATCAGCGACGGTCGGGTGGTGAGCCTGATCGAATGGCCCGAAAAGGCCGCGGGCTGGCTGCCGCCGCCCGACGTGATCATCCGGCTGGCGATTGCGGACGAGGCGCGCGAAATCGAATGCGAAGCCGCCAGTCCGCGCGGCGCCCATTATCTGGAGTCATTTTGCACGCTCTGCTGAAAATTTTCCTGCTATGCGGTGTGCTGGCGTCGGGCTGGGCCCAGGCGCTGCAGCTGTCCGCCACGCGATTGTGGCCGTCGCCCGATTACACCCGGATCACGCTGGAAGCTGCGCAGCCCGTCGCACATCAATATTTCACCCTGTCGAATCCCGAGCGCCTGGTGATCGACCTTGAAGGCGTCGAGGCGGGTGCCGCGCTCGATGCCCTGGCCGCACAACTTTCCGCCGCCGACCCCTACATTGGCGCAATCCGCGTGGGCGTCAACCGCCCCGGCGTGATGCGGATGGTGCTGGACCTGAAAGCCGCCGTCAGGCCGTCCGTGTTTCAATTGCCCCCGCTGGGCGCGTATGGCCACCGGCTGGTGGTCGACCTCTATCCGGCGCAGGCGGGCGATATCACATGGAACCCCGCCGTTTCCCAACCGGCGACGGTCGAGCTGCAGCGTCCTGCCAAACCGGGTGTTCCACAATACGCGCGGCTGATTACCGTGGCGATCGACGCCGGCCATGGCGGCGAAGATCCCGGCGCCATCGGCGCCAAGGGCTCCTACGAAAAACACATCACGCTGGCGCTGGCGAAAAAGCTCAAGCAAAAAATCGATGCGCAGGAAAACATGCGTGCCGTGCTGATTCGTGACGGCGACTATTTCGTGCCGCTGGGGCAGCGGGTTACCAAGGCGCGCGCGCTGAAGGCTGATCTGTTCGTGTCGATTCACGCCGACGCCTTCATCAAGTCGCATGCGCACGGATCGTCGGTGTACGCGCTGTCCGAGAACGGCGCAACCTCGGTCGCCGCGCGCTGGCTGGCCACGAAGGAAAACGAGGCCGACCTGGTGGGCGGCATCAACATCGACGTCAAGGACCTCTTCCTTAAGCGCACCCTGATCGACCTCTCGCAGACCGCCACCATCAACGACAGCCTGAAGCTGGGAACCGCCGTGCTGAAGGAAATCGGTGGCGTCAACAGATTGCACAAGCCGCGCGTTGAACAGGCCGGGTTCGCGGTGCTGAAGGCACCCGACATTCCGTCGATCCTGATCGAGACTGCATTCATTTCCAACCCGGAAGAGGAAAGGCGCCTGAACGACGACGCCTATCAGGACAAACTGGTCGACGCCATTGTCAATGGCGTCAGGAATTACTTCGACAAGCATCCGCTGACCGCGCCGTCGCGGCTGACACTCAATCCATGAGTGTCAGCCTGCTGGGCGCGGCGGCGGCCCCGGGTTTCGACCGGCCGCTGGCGGTGCTTGAAGCCTGTCACGGCCGCATCGCCAAACAGTGCGACACCCTGGATAAATTGCTGGCGTACCTGCCCATGCACGGCGCCGACGCGCAGGCGCAGCAGGCGGCACGCGCGGCGCTGGCCTACTTCGACACCGCGGCGGTGCATCACCACGACGACGAGGAGCGCAATCTGTTTCCGTTGCTCGAACGCGCCGGCGCGCCCGGCGCCTGCGATCTGGTCGAGGCTCTGACCCTGGAGCACGACGAGCTCGCGCTGCTGTGGCGGCGCCTGCGCGTGGAACTGCAGCAGATCGGGTCGGGCGCCGCGTCCGCACTGGACGCGGCGCTGACGCAGCGTTTCATCGCCCTCAATCGCAGCCATCTCGAATTCGAAAATACCCATGTATTGCCGCTGGCGCGCCAGGTGCTCGGTGCGGCCGAGATCGAACGCCTTGGCCGCGCCATGGCGGCGCGCCGCGGTGTGACGTTTGCGATCTGACATGTTGATTCGCGTCTTGCCCGATGTGCTGATTTCGCAAATCGCCGCCGGCGAGGTGGTCGAACGCCCCGCCGCGGCCTTGAAGGAAATTCTTGAAAACAGCCTCGACGCCGGGGCCACCGATATCCAGGTCGATCTGGAGCAGGGCGGCATCAAGCGTATCCGGGTCGCCGACAACGGCAGCGGCATCGCGCGCGACGAACTCGCGCTCGCCCTGACCCGTCACGCCACCAGCAAGATCGCCAGCCTGGCCGACCTCGAACAGGTGGCGAGCCTGGGGTTTCGCGGCGAGGCGCTGGCGTCGATCGCCGCCATCGCGCGGGTGCAGCTCGCCAGCCGCGGCGCCAACGCTGATCACCCCGGCGCCGAGCATGCCTGGGCGGTGCAGGTCGAGGGCGGCCGCCTGGGCGAGCCCGCGCCGGCGGCGCGGGCCACCGGCACCACGATCGACATCCAGGACCTGTTCTTCAACACGCCGGCGCGGCGCAAATTTCTCAAGACCGAAGCCACCGAATACGCCCATTGCGCCGAAACCGTGCGGCGGCTGGCCCTGGCGAACCCGCAGGTGGCGTTCACCCTTTCCCACAACGGGCGGGTGCAGTTGCGACTCAACGCCGGTTCCGCCGCCGCGCGGGTGCGTCAGGTGATGGGCGAGGCGTTCGAACGCAACACCATTGCGGTCGATGCCGCCGCGGGGGCCTTGAGGGTGTCCGGCTGGGTGATTCGTCCTGGCGCCGCCACCGCCAGCCGCGACAGCCAGCACGTGTTCGTCAATGGCCGCTACGTGCGCGACAAGCTGATCGTCCACGCCTTGAAGGAAGCCTATCGCGACGTGCTGCACCATCAGTTGAACCCGGCATATTGCCTGTTCATCAGCCTGCCGCCGGATGCCGTGGACGTCAACGTGCATCCGGCCAAGACCGAGATCCGCTTCCGCGACAGCCGCGGCGTGCACCAGTTTCTGTTTCATGCGGTCGAGCGCCTGCTGTCGGCGCCGGTGACGGGCAGCGCTGCGCCCGAGGCGCCCGGCACGCCCGCAGCACCGGGGTTCAGGCCGGGGTTCGTCGCGCAGCAGCAGGGGTCGATGCCGCTGCAGGTGAACGAGGCGATGGCGTTCTATGCGCCGCTTCAGGGGGCAGGGCTCAGGGGCCAGGATTCAGGGGAGGAGGGTGCGCCTGCGGCGCAGCCCTTGCCTGATGGCATCGACGCACCGCCGCTCGGCTATGCGCTGGGTCAGTTGCACGGCGTCTATGTGCTGGCGCAGAACGCGCAGGGGCTGGTGCTGGTCGACATGCATGCCGCGCACGAACGGGTCGTCTACGAGAAGCTCAAGACTGCGCTCGATGCCCGTGCGGTGCCGGCACAGACCCTGCTGATTCCGGTCGCGCTGACGGTGGACGCGCGCGACGCAGCGGAAATCAGCCCGCATCTGGCGTCCTTGCGTGAAATCGGCTTCGAACTGTCGGTCACTTCGCCGACCTCGGTGGCGGTGCGCTCGGTGCCGTGGCTGCTGAAGAATGCCGACCCGGTTGAATTGACTCGTGCCGTATTGCGCGAAGTCGCCGAATTCGGCGTCGCGCGTCTTCTGGCCGAGCGCCGCAACGAGCTGCTGGCGACGCTCGCCTGCCATGGCGCGGTGCGCGCCAACCGCCACCTGACCCTGCCCGAAATGAACGCGCTGCTGCGCGAGATGGAAGCCACCGAGCGGGGCGGGCAGTGCAATCATGGCCGGCCCACCTGGTTCCAGGTCAGCCTCAGGGAGCTGGACGCCATGTTCATGCGCGGCCGCTGACTTTTGGCTGCCGGCACTTTTGGCTATAATCCCGAGCTAATTAGTCAGGTATTAACGAGATCCCCATGAACGAACGCGACGAACGCAAGACCATCCCGATCCAGGAACTCAACGAGGCCAGCAACTGCTCCAGCGCCGAACCCTATGCGCTGATGGTGCTGGGTGACTCCATGATGCCCGAATTCGAGGAGGGCGAGATCATCGTGGTCGAGCCGTCTGGCCTGGTCAAGGACGGCTCCTTTGTGGTGGCTTTCGTGAACGACGAATTCATTTTTCGCCAACTCGTGCAGCACGCCGACGGCTGGATGCTAAAGCCGCTCAACCCCATGTACGAGAACATTCCGGTGGCGGACATCGACGTGGCCAAGGGTGTCGTCATCATGAAGAAGCGGCCCGGCAAGCGCAGCGAGCAAAAGAGCTATCTCTGAGCACACTTAGGATCTATATCTAACCCTTTGATGTGTCTAAGTTATATCTGTAGACACATCGATCAGAATAATTGATCTAGTCATTTGCGGATTGAATAAATTAGTTGACTAATTCACTCAGGTATATAGACTGGGAACCCTGTTCAACCCTTGCCAACAGGAGATAAACCATGAGTGGGCTGATTGCTAATTTCCCATCCGACGGTATCGTGACCGTCAACCGTGTGGTGCTGAAGCCGGAGTACTCGGTGGACGACTTGCAGGAACGGGTGGCGTTTCTGTGTGAAAACGTCAAGACCTACCATTCCGACACCGGCTTCGTCGGTGGTTTCGTCTCGCTGAACTCCGGCCAGGTGTCGAACGAAGGCTCGACCATCGGCCAGGCGGTCGAAAGCCCGATGAAGGGCAAGGAGGCGCTGATCGTGACCTTCTGGACCACCTTCGAGAACCACGAGAAATCGCACCAGTCGGAAACCTTCCAACCGCTGTTCCAGAAAGTGCTGGACCTGTGCGAGAACGGCAACGAGGAAATCGCCTACGAGATGCTGTGGTCCGGCAAGGCCTACGGTCCCGACGAGATCGCGGCAGCGCGCCAGGCCAAGGCGCAGTACGCCGACGCGGTCTGATCGCCGCAGCAAGCGAAGCCAAGGCGGCGGGGGAAACCCCGCCGCTTTTTTTGTGGCCGCTGCCCGGAGAAGATGAGGCTCAGTAAGGCCGCATATAGCGCAGGCCGATATGGTCGAGGCCTTCATTCTCGCCACCGATGATCCATTTGTGCGACATGTGGTCCACAAACAGGGAAACCGACGCGGCGGGACTGGCCCGGTAGCCAATTTCCACCCCGAAGCGGGGCATGACGCGGATGCCGAAGCCGCAGTCGCTGTATAGCCGGCAACCGACCGGATCCTTGTGCAAGGGGCCGTCATGTACCGCCACACTGAGCAGAAGGTCGGCGAACCATTGCCTTGTCTCGCGCAAACGAAAGCCCAGGCCGCCATAGGCGATGCTGGTATCCCCCACGAAATTCAGTGTGGTGCCGAGATGCGGACGCAGCGATCCATGGCGGTCCAGCGGCGCAAACTGCGCTTCAAGATTGAGGTCAATTCCGTCTTCATGGTGGTCGCTGGCGGGTCCACGGTCGTGCGCGATCACGCCAATGGCCAGCGTCCGTTGGCTGTCCCCGGTAATTTCCGTGGCGTAAGCCGGCGCATGGAGACCGAGCGCAAGGGCCAGCCACAGCCCGGGCAGGCGGTCGATCCTGAGCCGATGAATCTGGATTGGCATGGGCCACAGCGCCTCTTAATGGAGACGCGAGGCGCCCTCGGCACCGACCGCTTGTCGACCTGGTCGACAAGCCATGATGTGGGTCATGCTGTGCCCTCCATGGTGCGTGCATATTTGCCGGCACGGGCCAGGCCATTCAGATGGCAACGGTTCAACAGCGCAATTTGCGCGGCGGCGACGTTGTCTTCCTGCCCCTGCCAGGCGGCCAGCACGGGCGCCTGCAGCGCCCGCCCGTAGGAGAAGCTGACTTCCCACGGCTGCGGCCCCATCGCGTTCATCGCGTTCAGATGGTCGGTCGCGTCCTCGGAGCTTTGCCCGCCGGAGAGGAACACAATTCCGGGAACCGCCGCTGGCACGTAACGCCTGAGGCAACGCAGCGTGGCCTCGGCGACTTCCAGCACGCCGGCCTGGCGCGCGCACTGCTTGCCGGCGATCACCATGTTCGGCTTCAGCAGCATGCCCTCGAACAGCACGCCATGGGCATCGAGCTCGGCGAACACCGCCTGCAGCGCCTGTGACGTCACCGTCTCGCAGCGCTCGATGCCATGGGCGCCGTCCATCAGCACTTCCGGCTCCACGATCGGCACCAGGCCGGCCTCCTGGCACAGCGCGGCGTAGCACGCCAGCGCGTGGGCATTGGCGCGGATGCCGAACGGCGACGGAATGTCGCGCTCATCGATGTCGATCACCGCTCGCCACTTGGCGAACTGCGCGCCCAGCTGCCGGTACTCGGCGAGCCGCTCGCGCAAACCGTCGAGGCCTTCGGTCACCCGGTCGCCGGGGTGGAGCGCCAGCGCCTTGGCGCCCTGGTCGACCTTGATGCCGGGGGTAATGCCCCGGCCCGCCAGCAGCTGGGGAAAGGGGATGCCGTCGCGCGTGCTCTGGCGCAGGGTTTCGTCGAACAGAATGACGCCGCCCACGTAGCGCTCGATGCCGTCGGCGGTAAACAGGGTCTCGCGGTAGCGTCGGCGGTTTTCCTCGGTGGACTCGACCTGGATCGAGTCGAAGCGCTTCTTGATGGTGGGGCTGCTCTCGTCTGCCGCCAGCACACCTTTCTGATTGGCGACAATGGCGTTGGCCACGGATTTAAGTTCCTCTATGTTCATGGGATGCGAGCCTCCTGCAGGGATAGATGGGCCGGGCAGATTGTCGATGCCCGCGTTTATTACTGTAGACCCTGATCTTTACGCTTCGCCTGGCCGCATTGCACCCTGCCGTCATCGGCGGCAGCCCCAAGCTGGGGGATAATCGCCCCATGCCCGTGCCCCGCCACCCCCCCGCCATTTTCCTCATGGGCCCGACCGCCTCCGGCAAGACCGCGCTGGCAGTCAGCCTGCTCGAACGCTTCCCGCTCGAAATCATCAGCGTCGATTCGGCACTGGTGTATCGCGGCATGGACATTGGCACCGCCAAGCCCGACGCCGCCACCCTGGCGCGCGCACCGCACCATTTGCTGGATATCCGCGACCCCACCGACGCCTATTCCGCAGCGGCGTTTTGCGATGACGCGCGGCGCCTGATGGCCGACATCGTCGCGCGCGGCCGCGTGCCGCTCCTGGTCGGCGGCACCATGCTGTATTTCCGCGCCCTGCTGCAGGGGCTGGACGACCTGCCGCGCGCCGATGCGGCGCTGCGCAAGAAGCTGGAGGCGCAGGCGGCGGCGCGTGGCTGGCCCGCGCTGCATGCCGATCTGGCCAAGGTCGATCCCGTCACCGCGGCACGGCTGGCGCCGAACGATTCCCAGCGCATCGGCCGCGCGCTGGAAATTTTCCAGCTTGCCGGCACGCCGATGTCGGCGCTGCTCGACAGGACGCAGTCCGAATTGCCCTACCGCGTGCTGCAACTCGCCCTGATTCCGTCCGACCGCGCCGTGCTGCATCAGCGCATCGCCGCGCGCTTCGACACCATGCTCGCCGAAGGCCTGCTCGATGAAGTGGAAACCCTGCGCCGGGACTACACACTCAAGCCCGACCTGCCGGCCATGCGCGCGGTTGGCTACCGTCAGGCGTGGGCCTATCTCGACGGCGACATCGACATGAAGGCGCTGCGCGAGCAGGGCATCGCCGCCACCCGACAACTCGCCAAGCGCCAGCTCACCTGGCTGCGCTCATGGGCGGACATGATGGCGCTGGATAGTCTCGCCGACGACGTGGACGCGCAGGCAACGGCGCTCGTGGCGCGCCATTTGAGGCCCTAGCAGCCGCTGTACGAGCACCCGCAAGGGGCTGGCCATGGTTGTCACGGCGCGGGAAATCGCGCCTTGGAAGGCGCTCCTACAGCAATCTCGGCAAGCGGGTTTTAATCCGTGCTGGCCGACTCGATTTTCGCGCGGGCCTGCCCACGGTAGAAGCGGATGCCGATGCGGTCGCCAGCATCGAGCGTTGCGGCATCCTGCACCACCGCGCCGCTTTCCAGCTGGACGATGCTGTAGCCGCGCGCCAGCACGCCTTGCGGGTTGAGGTGGGCGAGGCTGCTGGCGAGCCGTGCCAGATTGAGCTGCCGCTGCCCGAAACCGCCCTCGACCGCGCGCCGGGCGCGCATGCCCAGCGCGTCCAGCCGCTGCTGTTCGCGCCGGATGACGTGAAGCGGCGTCACCAGCCGCTGGCTCAGCCGTGAGATGCGCAGGTGCTCGGTCGTCAGGCGGGTGCCGCCGGCGTGGCGCAGGCGTTGCGCCAGCTGACCCAGTTCGGTCTGACGGCGACGCAGCTGCTCGGCCGGGTGGACCAGGCGGCGCGCCAGGTAATCCAGCCGCTGCATCTCGCTGTGCTGCCTGCGGGCGAGGTGGTGCTGCAGCTGGCGCGCCAGATGGCCCAGCTGCTGCAGCAGTTCGGCCCGCGCCGGGCTGGCGAGTTCGGCGGCGGCGGTGGGGGTGGGCGCGCGCAGGTCGGCGGCAAAGTCGGCCAGGGTGAAATCGGTTTCGTGGCCGACCCCGCTCACCACCGGCATCGGGCTGGCGGCAATCGCGCGCGCCACCGCCTCGTCGTTGAACGCCCACAGGTCCTCCAGCGAGCCGCCGCCGCGGCATACCAGCAGCACGTCGCATTCGGCGCGTGCGCCGGCCATTTTGATGGCGGCGGCGATCTGCACGCCGGCGCCGGCGCCCTGCACCGGGGTCGGGTAGAGGATCACCGGCAGGCCCGGCATGCGGCGCGAAAGCGCGGTCAGCACGTCGTGCAGGGCCGCGGCTTGCGGCGAGGTGACGATGCCGAGGGCGCGCGGAAAGCGCGGCAGGGCGCGCTTTTTCGCCGGGTCGAACAGCCCCTCGGCTTCCAGCTTGGCCTTCAATTTCAGAAAGGTTTCATACAGGCGCCCGGCGCCGGCGCGGCGGATCGCTTCGGCGCCCAGCTGGAACTCGCCGCGTGCCTCATACAGCGAGGGCAGGGCGCGGATTTCGACGTGGTCGCCGTTGGCCGGGGTGAAGCCGGCAAACTGGTTGCGCCCGCGGAACATCACGCAGCGCACCTGCGCGCTGGCGTCCTTGAGCGAGAAATACCAGTGGCCGGAAGCGGCGCGCATGAAGTTGGAGACTTCGCCTTCCACCCACAACAGCGGCAATTGCGATTCCAGCGCGCGGCGCGCCATGCGGTTGAGCTCGCTCACGGTGAGCACGGGCAGGCCGGGCGTGCTGTCGGGAATGTCGTCCAGAAGGTCCATGGCGTGGAGGATAACGGCTTACAGCCGGCACGGTTCATGCACAGTCATCAGGCCTTCATAAAAAAAACTTGATATGCCTATTGACGGCAGATGGGTTTATGTAACTCATTGATATAAATATACTAAGTGGGGTGGCTACTTTTTGTGCCAAAACGCTTTTCCCTTTGTGGGCGGGTGTTTAGGGGGGATGGCAGGCAGTTCTTAACAGACTTATCCACACCAATTGTGGAGAACTCGCGGGGAGCCGGCAAAATCGCCGTCCGCGCAATTGGTGCTTGCCGAAACCCGCATGCGGGGGCTACATTTCGTCTGTTGTTTTCATTGTGGAGTGGTATTCAGTGTTTGCCATTATCGAGGCGGCCGGTTGGCCGATCTGGCCGTTGATCCTGGCGTCGGTTGTTGCCGTAGCCATCATCATCGAGCGCGTTTACAGCCTGCGCACCCAGGAAGTCGCACCCCCCAGCCTGCTGCTGGAAACGATCAAGAGCTATCAGGAACGTGGCGTGACGCCGGAACTCGTCACGCGGCTGGCCGACGGTTCGGCGATGGGGCGGGTGTTTGCGACCGCGCTGAAGAACGCCCACAACTCGCGCGAGATCATGAAGGAGTCGATCGAGGAAGCTGGTCGCGCCGTCACCCACGATCTCGACCGTTTCCTCACCTCGCTCGGCACCATCGCCAGCATGGCGCCGCTGCTGGGTCTGCTTGGCACGGTGATCGGCATGATCGAGATCTTCGGCGCCCAGACCGGCGGCGGCACCAACCCCGGCCAGCTGGCGCACGGCATTTCGATCGCGCTGTACAACACAGCGTTCGGCCTGATCGTGGCGATCCCGGCGATGATTTTCTACCGCTACTTCCGCAACAAGGTGGAATCGCTGGTGGTCGACATGGAGCAGCAAGCGATCAAGTTGGTGGAAATCGTCCACGGCGAAAGGAAGTAAGCCTGTCATGAATTTTCGTAGAGGCCGCCGCGAGGACTACCCGGAAATCAACCTGATTCCGTTCATCGACATCCTGCTCGTCATCGTGATTTTCCTGGCGGTGACCACCAGCTACGCGCGCTTTGCCGAACTCAAGATCAATCTGCCCACCAGCAGCGCCGAGCAGACGCCGACCCCGCCCAAGCAGATCGAGGTGGCGGTGGCTGAAGATGGCCGCTATCAGGTCGACAGCACGGCGGTCAGAAGCGCCGCGGTCGACGATCTGGCCGCCGCGCTGAAACAGGCTGCCGGCGATCAGGCCGAGCCGGTAGTGGTGATCAATGCCGATGCGCAGGCTGCGCACCAGTCGGTGGTGAACGTGATGGAAGCAGCGCGCCGGGTCGGACTCACCCGCATCACTTTCGTCACCCAGACCGCCCCCTAAGCGGGCGCTTCGTGGTTTCCCTACAGCATCTCTGGGCACGCACTGGCGTGCTCACGCTGCTGCTTTCACCCCTTGCCCTGCTGTTTGCGGCCGTGTCCGGTCTGCGCCGTCTGGCTTACCGGCGCGGCTGGTTGCCGGCTGTTTCTGTTGGCGTGCCGGTGATCATTGTCGGCAACGTTACCGCCGGCGGCAGCGGCAAGACCCCCCTGGTGATCTGGCTGGTGAACTGGCTGCGCGCGCAGGGCTATCGCCCGGGCGTGGTCAGCCGCGGCTACGGCGGTGCGGCGCGCGGCTGCGTCGAGGTGCAGCCGGACAGCGCGCCGGCGGAAGTAGGCGACGAGCCCTTGCTGGTCCACCTCAAGACCGCTGCCCCGGTGGTGGTCGGACGCGACCGGGTGGCGGCGGCGCGCACCCTGCTGGCGCGCCATCCGGGGGTGGACGTGATCGTGTCCGACGACGGCCTGCAGCATTACCGCCTGCGGCGCGACATCGAACTGGCCGTGGTCGACGCGGCGAGCGGGCTGGGCAATGGCTGGCCGCTGCCGGCGGGGCCGCTGCGCGAACCTCGCAGCCGGCTCGACAGCGTGGATGCGGTGATCCAGGTCGTGCGCGGCGCGGCGCAGCCGCAGGCATTGCCTCGCGCATGGCGCGCCGACTACCGCGCCGGGCAGGCCTGGCGCCTGCGCGCGCCGCAGGAAAAAATGCCGCTGCGCCAGCTGCCGCCACGCGACTGGCTCGCGGTGACCGGCATCGGCCGGCCGCAGGGGTTCTTCGACATGCTCGACGCGCAGGGTGTCCGCTCCAGCCCGCGCGCCTTCGCCGACCACCACGCATTCCGGCCGCAGGACCTGCCGGCCGCCGGCGCCGTGCTGATGACCGAAAAAGACGCGGTAAAATGTTCGGGTTTTGCAGGGGACGAATGGTGGGCGGTGGAACTCGACGTCGCCCCCGAAAGCGGATTCATCGACTGGCTCAGCGCACGCCTCAAACGATAACAACAAGCAACACGTGCGCATCAGGGAAGGGGGAGTGGGTATGCAGAATGCTGATTGGGGCGATCGCCGTCATCCCTGCCGCTGGGAAGCCGAAACCGGGGATGCCGGTTTCTGGATGCCAGACCGCTCCGAAATCGTCACCCAGTTCTTCACCCGCTATCTGTTCTTTTCGCTGGCGGTCATTTATTTCTCCACCCTGGAATCCGTTTCCCCTGCGCTGCTCAGCATCGAATACCTGCTGATCGCGCTCGGCGTTTATTTTTTCCTCAACAGCTGGTTCTTTCATCAGGCGCTGCAGGGCGTCACGCTGCTGAAGATCCGCAGCGCCATGAGCGCCGATCTGTTGATCGTCACCCTGTGCGTGATTCACGACCCCAACCCGATTCCGCCAGCGGCACTGGCATTCCTGATGGTGCTGCTGGGCAACGGCATGCGGTACGGCATGCGCCTGTTTGCGGAGGTGCTGGGCGGGGCGTTTCTCGGCATGGCGGTCGCCTTCGCCGTGCGCTACCGCTTGGGCGGGTTCGAGGTGGGCGCGGGCGATGTGTTTTTCGGCGTGTTCTGGATCACCCTGGCCTTGTATGCCTACATCCTGATGGGCCGCATCGAGGGGCAACGCCGCCAGCTCGACTACCGCAGCCGCTTCGATGCGCTGACCGGGCTGCTCAACCGCCACGGCCTGTTGGCGGCGGCAGACAGGGTCTTCGACCAGGCGAACCCCGGCATCCCGGCCACCGTGCTGTTTGCCGACCTCAACCAGTTCAAGGCGGTCAACGACCGCTACGGCCACGGCGTGGGCGATCGCGTGCTGGCCGAGTTCGCGCAGATCTTCAGCGAATCGGCTGAAATGGGGGTGTGCGGACGCTGGGGCGGCGATGAATTTGTTGCTATCCTGCCGCAACGCGACGAGGCCGCCATCCGCCGGATTTTCGGGCGCATCGAATCGCGCACCGAAGCCTGGAGCAACAGCAACGGCCTGCCGATGGCGGTGAGCCTGGGCGTCAGCCATGCCCCGCGCGACGGCCATGATCTGAAAACGCTGTTGGCGGTCGCCGACATCCATCTTTATCAAAGCAAGTCGCAGCAGGCCGACACGGCGGGCACGACTTCGAACCCCTGGACACTGACCGATGAACCCGAAGCTTCTTGAAATCCTCGTCTGCCCGGTCTGCAAAGGCCCGCTCGAGTGGAAAAAATCCGCGAACGAACTGATCTGCCGGGCGTGCCGCCTGGCTTATCCCATACGCGACGACATTCCGGTGATGCTGCCGGAAGAAGCGCGCGCGCTGAATCTCGACGAAATCCACGGCAAATAGTGCCGACACGCGCCCGCATGAATTTTCGCGTCGTCATTCCCGCCCGCTATGCGTCCAGCCGCCTGCCGGGCAAGCCGCTGGCGGACATCGGCGGTCAGCCCATGGTGCTGCGCGTGCTGGAGCGTGCGCTGCAGGCGGGGGCCGAATCGGTCGTCGTCGCCACCGACGACGCGCGAGTGCAGCAGGCGGTCACGGCCGCCGGCTATCAGGCCCTGATGACCTCGCCGGACCATCAGTCCGGCACCGAGCGCCTGGTCGAAGTCGCCGAAACCCTGGGCTGGGCCGACGACACCCTGGTGGTCAATGTGCAGGGTGACGAACCCCTGATCGACCCGCTGCTGATCCGTGAGGCCGCGCGCCAGCTGGTGCTGCACGACGATGCGGTGATGGCCACGCTGGCGCATCCGATCCACGACCACGCCGATTTCATCAATCCCAACGTCGTCAAGGTGGTCGCCGACGAAGCCGGCTACGCGCTGTATTTCAGCCGCGCGCCGATCCCCTGGCCGCGCGATGCATTTGCCGCGCAGCAGGCCATGCCGCACGAACTCGGCGCGCTGCGTCACATCGGCCTGTATGCCTACCGCGTCGGCTTTCTGCGCACCTATGCCAGCCTGATCAGTTCGCCGCTGGAGCGCTACGAGATGCTGGAACAGTTGCGCGTGCTGGGGCACGGCTACCGCATCAGCCTCGGCATCACGCCCACCGCGCCAGCGCCGGGCGTCGATACGCCGGAAGACCTGGCGCGGGTGCGTGGCCTGTTTTCTGCTACATAGCAGCCGCTTGAATCCCCCAATAAAAAATTTTAAGTGTTGCTTGAATCGCGCTTGCCTTAGGCTAGCGTGGTTTTACACATCCACATAAGGGAGACACGCAATGCGTTTGATTCTGTTGGGCGGCCCCGGCGCCGGCAAGGGTACCCAGGCCAATTACATCAAGGAAAAATACGGCATCCCGCAGATTTCTACCGGCGACATGCTGCGTGCGCAGATCAAGGCGGGCACCGAGCTCGGCATGAAGGCCAAGGCCATCATGGACGCCGGCGGCCTGGTGTCCGACGACATCATCATCGGCATGGTCAAGGCGCGCCTGACTGAAGCCGACTGCAAGAACGGCTATCTGTTCGACGGTTTCCCGCGCACCATTCCGCAGGCCGAGGCGATGAAAGCTGCCGGCGTGCCGATCGATTACGTGGTCGAGATCGACGTTCCCGACGAGGAAATCGTCAAGCGCATGTCGGGCCGCCGCGTGCACCCCGCTTCGGGCCGCACCTATCATGTCGTGTTCAATCCGCCCAAGGTGGCCGGCAAGGACGACGTCAGCGGTGAAGATCTGATCCAGCGCGACGACGATACCGAAGAAACCGTGAAGAAGCGTCTCGACGTCTACCACGCGCAGACCGAGCCGCTGGTGAAGTACTACGGCGACTGGGCGGCGCGCGGCGAAGCCGGTGCACCCAAGTACGTCAAGGTTTCCGGCGTCGGCAAGGTCGAAGGCATCCGCGATTCCATCTTCGCCGCACTCGGCTGAGTCGGGGTCCTGCCAGCGATGCCGCAGCAGATTTCCCCGCTGACCGATACCGAGCGCTGGGTCGTCCAGCAGGCGGTGAACGAGCGTTACGGCAGGGACGTCGAGATCCAGAACGTCGATACCGAAATCCGCCTGCATATCGACGACCGCGAACTGACGCTGTGCCCGGGCTTTTACTGGAACGAGCACGGCTGTCATTTCGTGCTGTCGAAAACCGGCGATTCGCGTTATCGCAGCATGTTCTTCTACCGCATCCGCGATCGCTTTGCGACCGGGCGCGAGGAATACGACGACATCGGCGACTGCGTCACCACGCTGCTGAAAATGCAGGCCGACGAAGAAGCCAAGCGCCTGGCCGAGGGCGAGGCGTCCGGCCACAGTTGAATGATTCAAGCCAGCTTCGCCGCTGGCTTTTTGTTTTGCAGAAAATTAATACATTGAGGAGACAACCCCATGGCGAAAAAAATGAACGCCTTTTACGCACAATCCGGCGGCGTCACTGCCGTCATCAACGCCTCGGCCTGCGGCGTGATCGAAACCGCGCGCAAACATAAGGACAAGATCGGCAAGGTCTACGCGGGCAGGAACGGCATCATCGGCGCGCTGACCGAAGAATTGATCGATACCACCAAGGAAACCGACGCCGACATCGCCGCGCTGCGTTCCACCCCGTCGGGCGCGTTCGGCTCGTGCCGCTTCAAGCTGAAGTCGCTGGAAGCCAACAAGCGCGAATACACGCGCCTGATCGACGTGTTCAAGGCGCACAACATCGGCTACTTCTTCTACAACGGCGGCGGCGATTCGGCCGACACCTGCTTCAAGATCAGCCAGCTGTCCGAGCAGATGGGCTATCCCATCCAGGCGATCCACGTGCCGAAGACCGTCGACAACGACCTGCCGATCACCGACTGCTGCCCCGGCTTCGGCTCGGTCGCCAAGTA
>NCGX01000056.1 GCA_002256995.1 Hydrogenophilales bacterium 16-64-40 | reverse complement strand
CCAGGCTTTTTTGGGATAATGCCGCCTTTGCGCGCACGCCATGGAACTCGCCAAATCGTTTGAACCAGCCGACATCGAAAAACGCTGGTACGCCCACTGGGAAAGCGCCGGCTACTTCAAGGCAGGGGATGCGCCCGCCGCCCCCGCCTACTGCATCATGCTGCCGCCGCCCAACGTCACCGGCACGCTGCACATGGGTCATGCCTTCCAGCACACCCTGATGGACGCGCTCACCCGCTACCACCGCATGTCGGGCGACAACACGCTGTGGCAACCCGGCACGGATCACGCGGGCATCGCCACCCAGATCGTGGTGGAACGCCAGCTCGACGCTCAGGGCATCTCGCGCCACGAGCTGGGCCGCGAAGTATTCCTCGACAAGGTCTGGGAGTGGAAAGAGCAGTCCGGTTCCACCATTACCCGCCAGATGCGGCGGCTTGGCACCAGCCCCGACTGGAGCCGCGAGCGCTTCACCATGGACGCCGGACTGTCCAAAGCCGTCACCGAAGTATTCGTGCGCCTGTATCGCGAAGGCCTGATCTATCGCGGCAAACGGCTGGTGAACTGGGATCCGGTGCTGGGCACCGCAGTATCCGACCTCGAAGTCGTCAGCACCGAAGAGGACGGCTTCATCTGGGAAATCAACTACCCGCTGGAGGACGGTTCCGGCTTTCTGACTGTCGCCACCACCCGCCCGGAAACCCTGCTCGGCGACACCGCGGTGGCAGTGCATCCGGAAGACGAACGTTATGCCAACCTGATCGGCCAGCACGTTCGCCTGCCGATCGCCGAGCGCAGCATCCCCATCATCGCTGACGATTATGTCGACCGCGAATTCGGCACCGGCGTGGTCAAGATCACGCCCGCGCACGACTTCAACGACTGGCAAATCGGCCAGCGCCACAAGCTGGTGGCGATCAGCGTGCTGACGCTCGACGCCAAGATGAACGACCTCTGCCCGACCGAATACCAGGGACTGGATCGCTATGTCGCGCGGCAACAGCTGCTCGACGACCTGCAAGCGAAAGGCCTGCTGGTGTCGGCCAAGCAGCACAAGCTGATGATCCCGCGCGGCGACCGCACCCACGCGGTGATCGAGCCGATGCTCACCGACCAGTGGTTCATGAGCATGGAAGGCCTCGCCAAGCAGGGCCTGGAGGCGGTCGAGTCGGGCGAACTGAAATTCGTGCCGGAAAACTGGACCACGACTTACCGCCAGTGGCTGGAAAACATCCAGGACTGGTGCGTGTCGCGCCAGTTGTGGTGGGGGCATCGCATCCCGGCCTGGTACGACGAGGACGGCAATTTCTACGTTGCCACCAACGAGGCCGACGCCGTCAAGCAGGCCGGCGGCAAACCGCTCATGCAAGACAACGATGTGCTCGACACCTGGTTTTCATCTGCCTTGTGGCCGTTTTCCACCCTGGGCTGGCCCGAGCAGACACCCGAACTCGAACGCTATCTGCCGACCTCGGTGCTGGTCACCGGCTTCGACATCATCTTCTTCTGGGTCGCGCGCATGGTGATGCTGTCCAAGCACCTCACCGGAAAGGTCCCGTTCCGCGAGGTTTACGTCACCGGCCTGGTGCGCGACTCCGAAGGCCACAAGATGAGCAAATCGAAAGGCAATGTGCTCGACCCGATCGACCTGATCGACGGCATCGCCATCGACGAACTGGTCGCCAAGCGCACCACCGGGCTGATGGATCCCCGCAAAGCGCCGAGCATCGAAAAGCGCACCCGCAAGGAATTCCCGGAAGGCATCGCCGCCTTCGGCACGGATGCCCTGCGCTTCACCTTCGCCAGCCTCGCTACGCATGGCCGCGACATCAAGTTCGACCTGCAGCGCGCCGAAGGCTACCGCAATTTCTGCAACAAGCTGTGGAACGCCACCCGCTTCGCGCTGATGAATCTGGAAGGCCACGACTGCGGGCAGGACGCCAGCCAGCCGATGGACTTTTCGGACGCCGACCACTGGATCACCGCGCGCCTGCAGCAAGCCTTCGCCGAAGTGCAAGAAGCGTTTTCCGCCTATCGATTCGATCAGGCCGCCCGCGCAATCTACGAATTCGTCTGGGATGAATATTGCGACTGGTACCTCGAACTCGCCAAGGTTCAGCTCACCCACGGCACGCCCGAACAGCAGCGCGCCACCCGCCGCACCCTTGCCAGCGTGCTCGAGGCCACCCTGCGCCTCGCCCACCCAATCATCCCCTTCATCACCGAAGAGTTATGGCAGAAAGTCGCGCCGCTCGCCGGCGTCGCCAGCGACAGCATCATGCTCGCCGCCTATCCGCAACCTGATGCGGCGCAAGCCTATCCTGACAGCGTTGCCCGCATTCAATTGCTGAAGGAATTGGTCAACGCCTGCCGTACCCTGCGCGGCGAAATGAGCCTGTCCCCCGCGCTGCGGGTGCCGCTCGTCATCGAAGGCGACGCCAGCGTGATCAATACGCTGGCACCCTACATCAGCGCGCTGGGCAAACTCAGCGAAGTCAGCGCCACCGCCGCCCTGCCCGAGGCCGACTCGCCGGTGCAACTGGTTGGCGCCATGCGGCTGATGCTGGTGGTGGAAATCAACAAGGACGAAGAACGCGCACGCATCGCCAAGGAAATCGCCCGCATCCAGAATGAAATCACAAAGGCGCAAGGCAAGCTCGCCAATGCCAGCTTCGTCGACCGGGCCCCAGCCGCCGTGGTGCAGCAGGAGCAGGCGCGACTGGCCGGTTTTGTGGACATGCTGCAAAAGCTTCAGGCGCAGCATGACCGCCTGAACTGATTGCATTTCACACCGGCAATAAAAAACCGGGGTCTTGCGACCCCGGTTTTTTTTCAGCTTAACGAACGCTGACGATTACATTTTCCAGCTGTACTGGAAGCCCAACGAGTTCTGGTACATCGTGGTTGTATCGGTTCCACCAAAGAATGGGTTGGTGC
>NCGX01000055.1 GCA_002256995.1 Hydrogenophilales bacterium 16-64-40 | reverse complement strand
CTGCGAACGCCCGAGACGGCGATTGGCCTGTGCCAGTGAATGACGCGATTCCTCGATCGTGCGCAAGGCCAGCAGGAACCCGACAAACACGATCAGCATCGTTCCGAGATAAAACAAGAGCTTTACGCCGTGCCACACCCACCAGGCCAGGTCCCACATACTGGATAAACTGAAAAGGTAGGCACTTTGGGCGAACACCACTAGCAGGCTGAATGCAAGCAACGCTTGTATCTGGTGGTGCTCACGAAAATAGCGATAGAACGCAATGCCAGCCAGCACATAGAACAAACCGGCAAAATAATGTGCAGTGTGGTTGATAGATGAGAAGCCGAACTTGCCGGCCCCCCCTGGGAACAGGCTGGGGATGGAATAGCGGTAGAGCGCCGCCACGCCAACGGCAATGGCCAGGCCGATTACAACAGTCGCCAGATCCGCTCTTGAAAATCCATGGTTGCGTTCAGCCGTAATATGGACCACCACGCCGGCAAGGATGAAAATGCTCCCGAGCAAGGTGGAGAGCGTGTGATAGAGAACAAAACCCGCTTGCTGAGTATCCGGATCCGTCCAGGCATGCAACAAGTCGAGTATGCCCATGGCCAGAAATCCCAGACCGAACAGGATCATGCTTGGGTCGCGCCGCTTCAGGCATACGGTCAGGATCATGCCGGCAATGGACAGCGCTGTCAGGCCGCAAAAAGCCTCAATGAGAAGATGGCTCCGGGGCTCGACATGTATTTGTTTCAGGTCGGGAAGAGACAGCTGCGAGAAAACGAGGACAGGCATGGCCAACAGCAGCAGTAGCCAGATCAGGATCCCGGCTTCTGGCAGGCTGATGAATGCACGCCGCTGACTGGAAGCATGCTTGAAATTGGCCAGAAACGCGGCAAGGTAAGGAACGGGCGATTTAGCGAACATGGTCTTCACCGTCACCAAGCCGACAGAATGTGTTTATCTTACGCCCCGAACCGGGCCCCAGCCATAGCGGTTCCTGACCATCAACCACTCAGGCGGCCGCCGGAATAAACCGACCCGGCCAGCGGGTGGCCAGCCAGCGGAACAAGGTCGGAATGACCACCAGATTCAGCACGGTTGAACTCAACATGCCGCCCAGCAGGACAATGGCCAAGGGGCGCTCCATTTCCTTGCCGGTGGGGTCGCCAAAAATCAGGGGGGTCACGGCCAGTGCGGCCGTAAAGGCGGTCAGCAGGATCGGTACCAGGCGATCGCACGCTCCCCTGACGGCGACTTCAGCCAGGCTCAGTTGCGGCTGGGCCTGCATCAGGTGCTGGTAACGGGAGATGAGCAGCAGGCTGTTGCGGGTTGCCACCCCGAACAGCACCACCATGCCGATCATGGACGAGACATTCAGGGTCTCGCCGGCCAGGGCGAGAGCGAATACGCCACCAATGAGTGCCAGCGGCAGGTTGAGCATGATCAGCAACACCAGCGACCAATTGCGGAATGCCTGGAACATGATGAGCATCATCAGCACCAGTGCGGCGGCCCCGGACATCAACAGGTTGCGCGTGGCGCGCTGCTGGCCCTCGAAATCGCCACCGATCTCAAGCGCGTATCCCGGCGGCAGCTTGACCTTTTCCTTGACGCGGGCCTGCGCTTCGCGCACGACACTATCCAGGTCACGGCCTTCGGTGTTCCACTGCACCACGGCGCGGCGCGCGCCGCTGTCGCGGTTGATCATGTAAGGTTCCTGCACGGCGGTGAATCGCGCCAGATCCCGCAGCGGGACGACCATGCCTTCCGGCGAGATCAAGGGCATCTCGCCCAGCGTGCGAATGTCGGCGCGGGCCGTTTCGTTGACCCGCAGGAAAAGGTCGAAAGTGCGGTCCTGCTCCAGTACTTTGGAGGTCACCACACCGTTGAATGCCTGTTCCACCTGGGCCACGATGGCCCCGGGGGTAAACCCATAGGCGGCTGCCTCGGCCCGGTTAACGTGCACCTCCACGCCCGGCACCAGGATCATCGGCTCCATCTGCAGGTCGACGATTCCGGCAACGCCCTGCACTGCCTGATAGATCTCCTGCTGTTTCTGCTGCAGCACCGCAAAATCCTGGCCGTAGAGTTTCACTGCCACCTGGGAACGCACCCCGGAGAGGATTTCCGACATGCGATGGGTAATGAATTGTGAGACGTTGGTCGACATGCCCGGAATCTGCGCCAGTTGCTCGCGGATGCGTTGCATGACTTCCGGTACGTTGGGGGTGCCCGGTTTCAGCGCGATGTCGAATTCGCTGAAGTTGACCGGCTGGGCGTCTTCATCCAGCCGCGAGCGGCCGGCGCGCTGCGCCAGGCTCGCAACCTCTGGCATTATGCCGATCAGTTTTTCCACCTCCCGGCCCATACGCAAATTTTCCTCCAGAGAGGTACCGGGCATCATGGTCGTGGCAATCACCAGATTGCCTTCGTGGAAGGGTGGAATGAAGGAGCGGCCCAGTCCCGAGAAGGTGATCGTGGCCGCCACCAGCAACACCAGCGTGCTCACGACGACCGGCAACGGCCACGCCAGCAAGTGCTGAAGCAGACGCTGATAGTGCGCCAGCAGAAATTCCGAGATCGGGCCCAGCCCGTATTCGCGCGCGTGCCCCTTGTTTCCCATCAGGTAATAACTCAGCACGGGTACCAGTGTGATGGCCACGATTAGCGAACTGGCAATGGCGGCCAGATAGGCGATCGCCATGGGCTGGAAGATGCGGCCTTCGATGCCTTGCAGGAAAAAAATGGGAGTGAAGGCCACCAGGATGATGAGGGTGGCGAACACCACCGAGTTGCGTATTTCCCGAGAGCCTTCGTAGACGATATCCAGGGCCGGCAACGGCGCGGCGGCCCGCTTGTTTTCGCGCAGGCGGCGCAGGATGTTCTCGACGTCGATGATGGCATCGTCCACCACTTCGCCGATGGCGAACACCAGCCCCCCCAAAGTAAGTGCATTGATGCTGATATC
>NCGX01000054.1 GCA_002256995.1 Hydrogenophilales bacterium 16-64-40 | reverse complement strand
ATGCTGATCGTGTTTGTCGGGTTCCTGCTGGCCTTGCGCACGATCGAGGAATCGCGTCATTCACTGGCACAGGCCAATCGCCGTCTCGGGCGTTCGCAGCAGGCTATCCGTCAATTCAACCGCGAGCTCGAGATCCGCAACCGCATGGTTCAGGAGAGCATGCTCACCATCAATCTGGACAACACCCTGGATGTGGTCTCCAAGGCGATACACCAGCTGCTGGGGCTGACCAGTTGCGAGCTCATACTGCGCATGCCTCAGGACGAGGTGGACGAATTTGATCGCCGAGCGCGCCGCTTGAGCAGCCGCTGGCCGGTGCGCGCCCTGCGGGAAGTGCCCATCTGCAATTCCGCCATTTGCCATCCCATCCAGCCGCGACAGGAGGTGTTCGATTGCGGCTATCGCGATGAATCAGGCTGCAACTCCGTGTGCCTGTCGCTCACCGCCAACGGAGAAGAGGTCGGCCGTCTGCGTCTGCTGTTGAGTCATCCGGGGATGGAACAGCGGAACCCAGATACGTTGCGGGCTCTGGCCGTGGAAGCAGGCGCCATCGTGCACAACACACTGCTTTACCAACAGCGGCTGGATTCCAACGATTTCCGGATGGCGCTGCTACGGGTTTCCAACATGCTCACCTCCACCCTGGATCTGGAGCGTGTACTGGAGTCAGCGTGCAAGGAAAGCGCCGCGCTATTTGAAAGCGATGGCGCGCTAGTGTGGCTGCCGGGCAATGAAACGGGGAGTTTTTTCCTGGCGGCCAAGTGGTTTGCGCAGACGGATCAGCAAATATCGGCGGAAATCGAAGCCTGGTGCGGGAATGGCGATCAGTGTGCCAGTCTGCTTCAGGGCATCAGTGGCCAATACCACCCCATTGGCATCATGTGGCAAGACGATTCCCAGGCAACCCCGTTCAGCAAGCCCAAGGGCTGCCCGTGGGAGGCGCTTGCCTTGTTTCCGCTGCTGGACGGCGAGAACCTCATCGGCGTGATGGTGTTGGCACGCAAGGATCCGGTGCGTTTCAGCGCCGCCACACTGGATAAAGGCGTGTTGCTCGCGGGCCAGGTGCGCATCGCCATCAACAATGCGCGAAGCTACAGGCGGCTCACCGAGTTCAATCAGCAACTCAAGCTGGCAGAAGAATACAAGATACGCAGCGAACGCATGGCAGTCTTGGGTCAGATGGCTGCCTCGGTCGCGCACGAAGTGCGCAACCCCCTGTCTGCCATCAACAACTGCCTGGCCGTGCTGAGGCCGGATGTCATCGAAAACTCGCGCAGCCATGAAGCGCTGGAAATCATCCAGGACGAGGTGGAACGGCTGACCAAACTCACCAGCAACTTTCTGTCTTTCGGCAAACCGCGCGTGTCGATCAGCAAGCCCATCGTGCTGGAACAGGTAGTGAGAAAAACCAGTGCCCTGCTGGAGCGACATATCAGTCAGGAGGGCCTCACTATCCAGTTGGCATTGAATATCCAGCCCGCCTCCTCTCTGTTGCTGTTCGACGCCGATGGCCTAGAGACAGTGCTATGGAATCTTCTGCTCAACGCGACCCAGTCCATCCATGGATCGGGCCGGATCGAGGTCGCCTTGCGGCTCTATCCTGGGCATTTCTTGCTGGTGGTGATGGACTCCGGCAAGGGCATCACCGGTGAAGACCAAACTCGTATTTTCGAGCCGTTCTATTCGCAACGGCATTTGGGCGCCGGTTTGGGGCTAGCCATCGTGCAACGCCTGGTACGGGAGTGGGGCGGCGGCATCCGTCTGCGGAGCCGAGTTGGACAGGGCACGGCGTTCTTCCTGCGCGTGCCTGCCCGAATCGAAGAAACCTTTGTCGGACGCGAGGTCGCCTGAATGCGCATCCTGCTGGTAGATGACCAGAAAAGCCTGCGCCGCAGCCTTTCCCTCATGCTTCAGGGGGCCGGCTTCGAAACTGAGGAAGCGGAAAGCGGCGAGGAGGCGCTGTCTCATCTGGGGAAGCATATGGTCGACCTGGTGATTACCGATCTGCGTATGGACGGGATGTCCGGCACCGACTTGCTACGTGAGATCAAGCGCATCAACCCGAACTTACCAGTTATTCTGATCACGGCGTACGGCAGTATTGATTCCGCAGTGGACGCCATGCGTTTGGGCGCCTTTGACTACCTCACCAAGCCTTTCCGGGAAGAAGACATCGTGGAGAAGATACACGCCAGCCAGGCCGTCCCGGTGGGTTCGGTCGGATCGGGCGCTCCGGAGTTATTTACTGAAGCAGAGGGTATCGTCGCCGAGACGCCGCAGATGCGTGCCACCCTGATCAAGGCCGAGCGGATCGCCAGGACCGACATCAGCGTGCTCATCACCGGTGAAACCGGAACCGGTAAAACCCGAGTGGCACGCTTCATTCACGACAATAGCGCCCGCCGCCACGCGCCCTTCATCAGTATCAACTGCGCCAGCCTGCCGGAGAATCTGTTAGAGAGCGAACTGTTCGGCCATGTAAAGGGCAGCTTTACCGGGGCAACGGAATCCCGCGTGGGACTCTTCGAGGAAGCAGATGGCGGCACTCTTTTCCTGGACGAGGTGGACACGCTATCGCCTGCCATGCAGGCCAAATTGCTTTCCGTCCTGCAGGAAAAAATCATCCGTCGGGTGGGCTCCAACAAAGGCAAGAAGGTCGATATCCGCATCATGTCAGCGAGCAACCAGGATCTCGGCTTGCTCATGGAAAAAGGCCATTTCCGCTCCGACCTTTATTTCCGTCTCAACGGGATACGCCTGCATCTGCCGCCTTTGCGCGAACGCGGGCAGGATCTGCAACACTTGCTGCAACGCTTTCTCTCCATCTACGGACACAAATACGGCCGCAGCGGCCTTCGGCTGACACCTCGGGCGGAGACTTTTGTCCTGGGATACGCCTATCCGGGCAATATTCGCCAGCTGGAAAGCTTTGTGGAACAGATGGCCGTATTCGCTGACGATGCCGGTCATATCGACACCGATGCCCTGCCCGAGGAC
>NCGX01000018.1 GCA_002256995.1 Hydrogenophilales bacterium 16-64-40 | reverse complement strand
CGCCGTGAACGCGGCGGTTCGTGCCGGCGCCGACGCCTGCGAGCGTGTGGGCGACGGCCTGGTTGCCGCCCACATCATCGCCCGCGTTCACAGCGAAGTCGAAAACATCCTGCCCGCGGTTATCGCGGCTTGATCGAGGTGTGCCATGGATAGGGGTGTGGTACAGCTAGGCAGCGTGGCGGGCGTGACCACTGGGGTCGCGCTCGGCATGATCGAAACGCGCGGCCTGGTTCCCGCGATCGAGGCGGCGGATGCGATGACCAAGGCGGCGGAAGTGCGGCTGATCGGCCGCCAGTTCGTCGGCGGCGGCTATGTCACCGTTCTCGTCCGCGGTGAAACCGGTGCCGTGAACGCGGCGGTTCGTGCCGGCGCCGACGCCTGCGAGCGTGTGGGTGACGGCCTGGTCGCCGCCCACATCATTGCCCGCGTACATGGCGAGGTGGAGAACATTCTTCCCACCGAAGCTGAAGCTGGCGGTGGCGGACGTGACGGCGAGGTGATCTGCGTCGCCCTTTAGGCGACGACAGGCAAGCTTCAAGGAGCAAGGGCATGGCAAGGGATCCACGATTAATGGCTTATCTCAACCGGGCGTTGACGCATGAAATGGCGGCGGTCCAGCAGTACATGGCCCAGTCCAAACTCTGCGGCCTGTGGGGTATGGCGGAATACTGCAGCCATTTCCGGCAGGACGTCATCGAGGAACTGGGGCATGTGGAAAGCCTGATGGAGGCGTTGCTCAAACTCGGCGTGACGCCGCATGCCACACAGCTGCCGGCGGTACGTCTCGGGCGTTCGATAGAGGAGATGCTCGCGATCGACCGGGTGCTGGAAGTCGAGGCGGTTCGCCTGTACGAGGAGGCTGCGTCTTATTGCACCAGGGTGCGTGATTCGGATCACCACGCGCTGTTCACGCAAATCATGCGCGACGAAATGCATCATCTGGACGATCTGGACAAGATGATCGCTTCACTATCGACGAAGGAGAAATGTTATGCATGAAGACGGCAACCCGATTCCACTCTGGCGGCGCCAGGATTTGCCGCCTACGCTGAGCCGGCGATTCGAGTTTGCGACCTATGCCGAAACCCGATCTTTCCTCGACGAAGCCGCCAAGGTTTCGGAAGCGGCCAACTATTACCCCAACCTGAGCTTTGGCAAGACTTACGTCAGCGTCACCATCGACGCCGACGGCAAAAAACTTGGACCCGAAGCCGTGGCGCTGGCGCAGAAGATCGACGCGCTGGCGCCTGCGGCAGCGTAGCGCGGCCATGACCGCCTTGCGGATTGCGGTGGCGAACCAGAAGGGCGGAACCGGAAAGACCACGCTGACGGTCAACCTTGCAGCGGGCTTCCAGCGTCGCGGCAAGACGGTTCTGCTGGATGCGGATCCGCAGGGTTCGGCGCGTGACTGGGCGCGTGTCGGCGGCGCGGACAGCGACCTGCCTCCGCTGCATGAGGTGGCTGCCGACGAGGCCGGGACGCGTATTGCGCAATTTGCCGCAGCAAGCCGGTTCGTGCTGGTCGACTGCCCGCCGCACCTGCAGTCGGTGACGCTGGGTCAGGTGCTGGGGGCGGTGGACCTGGTGCTGATTCCGGTCCAGCCTTCGCCGCTCGATCTGTGGGCGAGCATCGACATGGCGACCATGGTAAAGGAGGCGCGATCCGGCAACCCGAGCCTGCGAGCTTACATGGTGCTCAACCAGCTCGACAGCCGCAACGCGCTGTCGCGCTCGATGCGCCAGGCGCTGGCCGAGTTCGAGGTGCCGGCGCTGGCCAATGGACTTGCGCGCCGTGCGGCATTCCGCAACGCGGCACTGGAAGGCGGCAGCGTCTACCGTCTGGGTGCGCGCGGCAAAAGTGCGGTGGGCGACATCGAATCAATCATCAAGGAGGTTCTGAGCATATGAACAAGGTATCCAGCAAGTTGGCAGCCGGGGTGCGCAAGGTGAAGTCGCAGCAGGCTGAAGCGCCCACGGCGGTAAAGCCGCCACGTTCCGGTAGCGGAACACGTGTCACGCGAGATGACGGCGTGGACGTACCCGCGAAACAGGCTGCCCGCAGCGGCGCCGGTTCGGTCCAGCATCCGCAACGCGTCTGGCCGGACTAGCGCCCTGAGCGCCCACTCCCGGACCGGTCGCTGACGGATAGCAGGCGAGCGACGTCCGGCTCGCCGGGGCGCAGGGCAGGACGTAAAACAATGCAGTGGGTTGAACGAGCTCTTTTGACGAGCTCAGGGGGCGTGTCGTCCTGAAAAAGGTGGCTTGCCGGAACGGCTGGACGCTCGTCCCGGTGAAGCCGGGATGGCGGGCCCTGTGTGACTGGCATGACGGAGAAACCCATGAATACACGCACGACGCCTTACCTGAAACGGATATTCCCGTTTTTGTCGTGGTTTCCGATGACGCGCGAGAGCGTGCGCGCCGACATTCTGGCGGGGATCACTGTCACCCTGATCCTGGTGCCGCAGAGCATGGCCTATGCGCAGCTGGCAGGCCTGCCGGTCGTGTATGGCCTGTATGCCGCCTTCCTGCCGGTGATCGTCGCGTCCCTGTGGGGCTCGCTGCGGCAACTCCACACCGGACCGACCGCCATGCTCTCGCTGATGTCGGCCGCGGCGCTGATTCCCTATGCTGCCGTGGGCAGCGAGGACTTCATCACCCTTTCCATCATGCTGGCGCTGATGGTCGGCATCCTGCGGCTCACCATGGGATTTTTCCGGCTGGGACTGGTGGTGAATTTCCTCTCGCATCCGGTGATCATCGGTTTTACCAATGCGGCTGCGTTGATCATCGGCTTGTCGCTGCTCAACAAGCTGATCAATGTGCCGATGCCGCGCACCGAATTCTTCCTCGGTGATCTGTGGATCGTGCTGCAGCAGCTGGGCAATACCCACTGGCCGACCCTGATGTTCGGCCTCGCCGCCTTCGCCATCATCTTCTTCCTGCAAAAGCGTGCGCCGCGCCTGCCCAGCGTGCTGATCGCCATCTTGATCACCACCATCGCAAGCTATGCAGTGGGCTTCGAGCGCACCGTGAAGACCGATCTCGACGCCATCCGCGATGACGGTCTGCGCGCCCAGATCGTCCGACTTGGCGAAATCGCTGGCGAGATCAAGCGCAACGGCGAGGAGCAGAGCCGCCTGCAGGCGCAATTCTCGACACTCGAGGCGCGCGGCGAAGCCACCCTGAACGAACAGATGGACGTCAGATCCGAGATCGAGCGCCGCAAGCTCGCGATCAAAAGGCTGACCCGCGAACAGATGGATCAGCGCATCCAGCTGCATCTGGTCGACATCGCCCGCCAGCCCCAGCCCAACGGCGAGGTGCATTACGTCGTCGCCGGGCGGATTGCTGGAGGCGAACCGCTGGGGATCGGGCACTGGCGCTTCGGCGACATCGACGGCGACCAGATCAGGCTGACCGGTGGCGGCGAGGTGGTCGGAACGATTCCCTCGGGACTGCCCGGGCTCCAGGTCCCGCATGTCGACTGGAAGCTGGTGCTGCCGCTGCTGCCGGCGGCGCTGATCATGGCCCTGCTCGGTTTCATGGAGGCGACCTCGATTTCCAAGGCCATCAGCGCGAAAACCGGGCAGCGCATCAACACCAACCGCGAGTTGATGGGGCAGGGTCTGGCGAACATCGTAGGCAGTTTCTTTCACGCCTACGTCGTCAGCGGGTCCTTCTCACGCTCGGCCGTGGCTGCCCGGGAGGGAGCCAGGACCGGACTGTTCGCCATCGTGAGCGCCCTCGGGGTGATGCTGGTGATCCTGTATTTCACGCCGCTGCTGTATCACCTGCCGCAGGCGGTGCTGGCGGTGATCATCATGTTCGCGGTGTTCGGGCTGGTGCGCATCCGGCCCCTGATCCAGGCGTGGAAAGTGAATCGCGCGGATGCGGTGATCGGCATCGCGACCTTCCTGGCGACGCTTGCCACGGCGCCTGCCCTGGCCAACGGCATCCTCCTCGGCGTGGTGCTGACGATCGGGCTTTATCTAAGCCGCAACATGCGCCCACGCGCAGAAATCCTCGGCAGGCATCCGGACGGGGTGTTGGGCGGGATCGATACCTACCGCCTACCGGCCATCAGCGATCGCTATGTCGTGTTGCGCTTTGACGGCTCGCTCAATTTCGTCAACGTGGCCTATTTCGAGGAGGTGGTGCTGCAGGCCCTGGGGCGTTTTCCCGAGGCGAAAGCGATCCTGGTCATCGGCAACGGCATCAATGATCTCGATGTCTCGGGAGAGGAAATGCTGCGGGCCCTGACACAGCAGCTCCGTGAGGCGGGCGTGGCGCTGTATTTCAGCAGCCTCAAGCGGCAGGTCATGGCGGCCTTTGAGAAAGGTGAACTTGCGGGCGCCATTCCGGCCGATCACATCTTCAAGACCAAGGAGCAGGCGCTCAAGGCGATGGATGAGCGCTACGGCAGCCTGGCAGAGCCCCTGCAAAAGGACCGGCCCGGTTTGTGTGAAACCTGACGGATTTACGGCGGGGCCTGCAATGACGGCGCGCGGGTCGTCGCCTCGTGGGGAGGCAGCTCTTGAGCCGCCTCGCCCCGCCCCAGCAGATAATCCAGAAACGCTCGCGCCACCACTGACAGCTGCCGCCCGGCCGGATAAACGGCGTACCAGTGGCGCAGGATGGGGAAGTCCTCGACGTCGAGCACGGCGAACTGGCCGGGCTGGTTAAGGGTAAGGGCGTGACGGGAGAGCGCGGAGATGCCCAGTCCGGCGAGGATGGCCTGCTTGATGGCTTCGTTGCTGCCCAGTTCCAGGCGGGGGTGGATGTTGAGGCCGTGTCCGGTAAAAATTCGCTCGATGGCGTTGCGGGTGCCGGAACCTTTTTCACGCATCAGCCACGGTTCCTTGGCGATGCGTTCGAGCGTGATCTTCTTCTTGTTCGCCAGCGGGTGGTCCGGCGCGGCGAGCACGATGATGGGGTTGTCCATGATGGGGGTGGCGATGATGTCGATGTCTTCCGGCGGCTGGCCGACGAAGTAGAGGTCGTCCAGGTTGTCGGCCATGCTGGCCAGCACCTGCTCCTTGTTGGTGACGCGCAAGGACACGTCGATGCCGGGATAGAGCTTGACGAATTCGCCCAACAGGCGCGGCGCGAAGTAGGAGGCGGTGGTGATCGCCATCAGGCTGAGCTTGCCCTGCTTGAGCCCGCGCCGCTCGTCCACCGACATGGTGTAGTGGTCGAGGATGCTGAAGATTTCGCGGGTGGCCTGCGCGAGCTGCTGGCCGTCGGGGGTGAGACGGATTTTCTTGCCGACCTGCTCGATCAGCGGCGCGCCGATCATTTCGGCGAGTTTTTTCATCTGCATGGAAACGGTGGGCTGGCTGAGATAAAGCTCTTCGGCGGCGCGGGTGAAGCTGCCCAGGCGGGCGATGGCCTCGAAGATTTCGAGCTGGCGGAAGGTGGTGTGTTGACGCATGGCAGCCTCAGGACTCCAAAACGGATCATAGATAAAAGTCTATCTTAAAAATAGAAAATATCGACTGTTATTGATGGTTCGACTCCTGCAAGATGCATCCCATCGTGTCAGGCCGCTGGGGCGTCACACGGATAACCACCCCTTTCTGTAGGAGGAAATTATGGCTGTTAAAACCTATAACGCCGGTGTGAAGGAATACCGGCAGACTTATTGGACCCCGGACTACACCCCGCTGGACACCGACCTGCTGGCCTGCTTCAAGATCACCCCGCAGCCGGGCGTGGATCGCGAAGAAGTCGCCGCTGCCGTGGCCGCCGAGTCGTCGACCGGTACCTGGACCACGGTCTGGACCGACCTGCTGACCGACCTGGACTACTACAAGGGCCGCGCCTACCGCATCGAAGACGTGCCCGGCGACGACACCTGCTTCTACGCGTTCGTGGCATATCCGATCGACCTGTTCGAAGAAGGTTCGGTCGTCAACGTGCTGACCTCGCTGGTCGGCAACGTGTTCGGCTTCAAGGCGCTGCGCGCCCTCCGTCTGGAAGACGTGCGCTTCCCGATCGCCTACGTTAAAACCTGCGGTGGCCCACCCCAGGGTATCCAGGTCGAGCGCGATATTTTCAACAAATATGGCCGTCCGCTGCTGGGCTGCACTATCAAGCCGAAGTTGGGCCTGTCCGCCAAGAACTACGGTCGCGCTGTGTACGAATGCCTCCGCGGCGGTCTGGACCTGACCAAGGACGACGAAAACGTCAACAGCCAGCCCTTCATGCGTTGGCGCAACCGTTTTGAATTCGTGGTCGAAGCTTGCCAAAAGGCTGAGCGCGAGACTGGCGAGCGCAAGGGTCACTACCTGAACGTCACCGCTCCGACTCCGGAGGAGATGTACAAGCGTGCTGAGTTCGCGAAAGAACTGGGCGCACCGATCATCATGCACGACTACCTGACCGGCGGTCTGACCGCCAACACGGGTCTGGCTAACTGGTGTCGCGACAACGGCATGCTGCTGCACATCCACCGCGCCATGCACGCCGTGCTCGACCGCAACCCGCACCACGGTATTCACTTCCGCGTGCTGACCAAAGTGCTGCGTCTGTCGGGTGGTGACCACCTGCACTCCGGCACCGTCGTCGGCAAGCTGGAAGGCGACCGTGAAGCGACGCTGGGTTGGATCGACACCATGCGTGACAGCTTCATTCCTGAAGACCGTTCGCGCGGCCTGTTCTTCGACCAGGACTGGGGCTCCATGCCCGGCGTGTTCCCGGTTGCTTCCGGCGGCATTCACGTGTGGCACATGCCCGCGCTGGTTGCCATCTTCGGCGACGATGCCTGCCTGCAGTTCGGTGGCGGCACGCTCGGCCACCCCTGGGGCAACGCAGCTGGCGCGGCCGCCAACCGCGTCGCGCTGGAAGCCTGTGTGCAAGCACGTAACGAAGGCCGGGAGATCGAGAAGGAAGGCAAGGACATCCTGTCCACCGCCGCCTCGCATAGCCCCGAACTGAAGATCGCCATGGAAACGTGGAAAGAGATCAAGTTCGAGTTCGACACCGTCGACAAGCTGGACGTCGCCCACAAGTAATTGATAGGGCTAGGCGCTGGGAATGAGGGGCTGGGGAAACCTGCCTCACCCCAGTCCCTAGATCCCAAATCCTAATTCCTAGTTAGAAAGGAAATGAAATGTCTGAAGTAATGGATTACAAAAGCCGGGTGAGCGATCCTGCCAGCCGCAAGTTCGAGACCTTCTCCTATCTGCCCCCGATGACTGCGGAGCAGATCAAGAAGCAAGTCGAGTATCTGGTGAAAAAAGGCTGGAACCCGGCCATCGAGCACACCGAGCCGGCGCATCTGCGCGATTCCTACTGGTACATGTGGAAGCTCCCGATGTTCGGCGAAACCGATGTGGCCCGCGTGCTGGCCGAAGCCGAAGCCTGTCACAAGGCCAACCCCGACAACCACGTTCGCCTGATTGGCTACAACAACTTCAATCAGTCGCAAGGTGCGTCGATGGTGATTTTCCGCGGCAAGACTGTTTAAGTCGCGACGGGTGACCGTAACAGCCCCCGTCGCCCGCTGGGCGCGGGGGCTTTTTGTTTGCCCGCGAATGCCGCGTTCACATGAATTCGCGTCATTCGCGGATAAATAAGCCCCACTTTCAAGGAGCCTCCATGAGCAATATCGTCGACCAATACCGCATTACCCAGGAACCCTATTACCGTCCCGTCGCCGACGAGGTCGCGCTGTACGAAGCCGCCTATTCGGTTCGCATGCCGATGATGCTGAAGGGCCCGACCGGCTGCGGCAAGACGCGCTTCGTTGAATACATGGCGCACAAGCTGGGCAAGCCCTTGATCACGGTGGCGTGCAACGAGGACATGACCGCGTCCGACCTGGTTGGCCGCTTCCTGTTGTCCGCAGCGGGCACCGAGTGGCAGGACGGGCCGCTGGCGATCGGCGCCCGTCACGGCGCCATTGTCTACCTGGACGAGGTGGTGGAAGCGCGCCAGGACACCACTGTGGTGATCCACCCGCTGACCGACAACCGCCGCGTGCTGCCGCTGGAAAAGAAGGGCGAGCTGGTGCATGCCCACCCCGATTTCCAGATTGTGATTTCCTACAACCCCGGCTACCAGAGCCTGATGAAGGATCTCAAGCAGTCGACCAAGCAGCGCTTCGGCGGCCTCGATTTCACGTATCCCGAGCACGGCATCGAGACCGAAATCGTCGCGCACGAATCCGGCGTGGGCGCCGAAATCGCCGGCAAGCTGGTGTCAATCGCCGAGCGCAGCCGCAACCTCAAGGGCCACGGCCTCGACGAGGGCCTGTCGACCCGCATGCTGATTTACGCAGGCAGCCTGATCGCCAAGGGCGTGAACCCGCAGGCCGCCTGCCGCGTCGCGCTGGTCAGCCCGATCACCGACGATCCCGACATGCGAGACGCGCTAGACGCGGCTGTATCGACGTTCTTCTAAAACCTTGCGCAGAGCGCGAAGGGACGCGAAGTAAATACTTAAAAGAGTTTTTCTTCGCAAGCCTTCGCATCAAACTCGAAGACTACGCAGAACTGCTGGAAGACCTGTCGCCGCATACCCGGGATGCGCTCAACGCGGCCTGGCACGAGGCCACCAAGGTGTTCTCGCCGCGCGGGCTGGACAACTACCTGAAGGGCGTGTCGGCCATCCGCGGACTCGGCCGCGGCGATTCGCTGGTCGAAACCTGGATCGAGCAGGCGCCGCAGGTGGCCAAGGAAGTGGGCGAGGACGTGGTGGCCGACCTTGCCACTGCCTCGTTGATGCTCGCCTCGAAGACCTCGGGCGCGGTGATCGAGCTGCTGCTGGCCACTGCGCCGACCGCGGCCAAACGGCTGGGCGATTCCGCGCTGTTCCTCAAGTACCTGCAATTCATCAACACCCTGATCGCGCAGGCGCCGCGTGGCGTGCGCCCGATGCTGGACAAGCTGGAAGTGCTGTTCCAGCAGCTGACCCTGGGTGGCCTGCGGCGCTGGGCGCTGTGGGGCGCGCACGCCCACCGCACCAACTACGAAGAGCAGATCAACTACTTCAGCCTGGCGTCGAAAGAATCGATCGCGATGCTGCAGAAGGAGCGCAAGGGCACCCTGCTGGTCGACGTGCAGCGCCGCATCAACATGTATCTGCGCGCGCTGTGGGCGCGCGACTTCTTCATGCGCCCGACCTCCGGCGACTTCGAGGCGCGTGAAGGCTATCGGCCGTATATCGAGGATTACCTGCTGCATCTGCCGGACGCCTTCGACGACTGGACGGTTGAAGGGCAGGCGCCGGTGTCCGGCCTCGAACTCTACCGTGCCACCGCGGCGCACTGCGCCGCCCACATCGTCGAGACGCGGCAACCGATTTCCGCCGAGTCACTCAACCCGATGCAGATGGCGGTGATCTCGGTGATCGAAGACGCGCGGGTGGAAACCCTGGCGATCCGCCGCTTTCCCGGGCTGAAGCAGCTGTGGAGCAAGCTGCACATCGCCACGCCGGAGAGGCGCGCGAGCGTCGGCGACTACCTCAACCGGCTGGCGCGCGCGCTGCTGGACGAAACCTACCGGGACGACGATGCGTGGATCGCGGAAGGCCGCGCGCTGTTCGCGTCTGCCCAGGATCGACTCGACAACAACCAGACGTCGTGGGAGATCGGGGTGCAGCTGGCACACAGCCTCACCCAGAAAAAAATCCCGTTCAACGCGCGCACCGACCTCCTTGCCGCGCCCTATCGCGATGACAACCGTTACTTCTGGGAATTCGAGGAATTCGATTTCGACAAGGCCGCCGGCGCCGGTTACGAAAGCCACAAGCAGGTTCGCAAGTACGTGAGCGTGATGGAAATGGCGAACGAGGTCGAAGTCGAGACCGCCGGCGACGACGCCGAGGAAATCTGGGTGCTCGCCACCGAGCTCTTCCCGTATGAAGACATGGGCAAGAGCTACAACGAGCTGGAGGGCCGCGAGCCCGTGTCCGAGCCCTTCCACTATTCCGAGTGGGACTACCAGATCCAGCTGGAGCGGCCGGCGTGGGCCACGGTGCAGGAAAAGCGCGCCAAGTTGGGCGACCTGGCGGTGATCGACGACATCACCGCCAAGTACAAGCGCGAAATCCACCGCATGAAGTTCCTGCTCGACGCCATGCAGCCGCAGGGCGTGCAGCGCATCCGCAAGCTGGAGGACGGCGACGAGATCGACATCAACGCGGCCATCCAGAGCTTTATCGACATTCGGCTCGGCAACCAGCCCGACCCGCGCATCATGATGCGCAGCGTGCGCAAGACGCGCGACTTCTCGATCCTGGTGCTGCTTGACCTGTCGGAGTCGACCAACGAGACGGTGCAGGACCAGGAGTACTCGGTGCGCGAACTCACCCAGCAGGCCTGCGTGCTGCTGGCTGACGCCATCAACAAGGTGGGCGACCCGTTTGCCATCCACGGCTTCTGCTCGGACGGCCGCCACGACGTCGAGTACTACCGCTTCAAGGACTTCGACCAGCACTGGGACGAGGTGCCGAAGGCCAAGCTCGCCGGCATGACCGGCCAGCTGTCGACCCGCATGGGCGCGGCGATCCGCCACGCCGGCCATCATCTGAAATTACAGCGCTCGGCGAAGAAGTTGCTGATCGTCATCACCGACGGCGAGCCGGCCGACATCGACGTGCGCGACCCGCAATACCTGCGCCATGACACCAAGAAGGCGGTCGAGGAAGTCGCTCGCGACGGCGTCACCACCTACTGCATGAGCCTCGATCCGCGTGCCGACAACTACGTCAGCCGCATCTTCGGGCAGAAGAATTACATGGTGGTCGATCACGTAGAACGGCTGCCGGAGAAGCTGCCGCTGCTGTATGCGGGCTTGACCCGTTAGCGATTCGGGCGGTTGCGCGGCGCGGGCAATCGCGGCGAGGGCAATCGCGGCGAGGACGCCGCGCCTACCGCTTCGGGTGGCCGTCAGACCAGTTCCTGCTGCGCGATGACCGCCGGCAGCCGTTTGGGGGATTTGATGCGCAGTTGTTTGTTCACATTCATGCGGCCAAACACGACCTCGATGTCACTTGTTACAACGCCGAATTCGCCCGCCAGAAAGCGCACCATGTGGTCGGTCGCCTTGCCCGCGCGGGGGGCGGCAGTGACGCTGACCTTGAGCTGATGGCCGTAGGGTTTGCCGATAACATCGTTCTTCGCACTCGGCTTGCCCAGGATGTTGAGCACCAGGGTCTCGCCTTCCCAATAAAAAAACGACTTCGCCGCCGTTGTGGCCTGATCGCCGGGCTTTTTCCTGGACCTTTTCATCAAACCAGAACGTGCCGCGTCGCCTTGAAGTATTGGTAAATCTGCTGCTCGATGTGCGGCTCGATCAGGGTCCCTGGGCGTTTGCCGTTGGGGCAGGCGAGGCGAGGCGTGGTGCCGAACAGGCGGCAAATCAACGGGCGTTCCTCGTAGACCTGGCAGCCGGTATCGCCCAGGTGCGGGCAGCTTAATTCGTCAAGCGCGGCCGCATGTTCGGCGTCGCTTTTGAGCGGGAGCCGGGCCATCTCTTCGCCCGAAGCGGTCACCGGGCCGCAGCAGTCGTGGCATCCGGGTACGCACTCGAATGCCGGGATGCGGCGGCGCAGAAAACGGATGATCTGGCTATTGGGGGTCAAAGGGTTTTTGGTTGTGGCAGGTTGCCGCTGAGCGGACTCGTTCCGGCGTGCGCTTGGGCGTGCGCCTTTACTGCGGCTTGTGTTCGGCGTTGACGGCGGGTGCCGACAGCCATTCGGGCAGTTCGCGCGATCCCGCGTGTTCGATGATGTACTGGTGAATCAGCCTGCGCACCACTTGTGACGAGGTGAGGTCTTGCTGGGCGCAGATTTCCTCGAAGATCTGCTTCTTTTTCGGGTCGATCAGCAGCGTCAATCTGGCGGTACGGTTTTCCATGGAATGCCCTGGATGTGCATGTGATGTGAGCTGAATGATAACTGGATTAACATCCGAATACCATGTAGTATCCGTGCTTGTTGGATCGATCAAGCTCCGCCTAAATCCCTTGCCGCGCGTTACTCATTTGCGCTGCCCTTGCGGGGGCCGCTTGTTACGGATGGACAGGCCTGGCCTGGGTTATCGAGAGAAGCGATGAGCAATAAAGCGATGTCCCCGAACACCCCGCTGCTGGAGCTGCCCGGCAAGGCCTTGAACGACTTGGGCGAACGCGGCAGCCTGCGTCTGCTCGAATCGGCGGCGTGCGACCCGGATGTGCTGTGTGCGCAAATCATGACCGGCTGCTACGGCAAGCCTTTCATCATCGAGGACCGCGAGACGCGGCGACTGCATTTGAGCCTGGAACTCGTCCAGAGCTCGATGCGCATCGACGACCCGTTCGCCCTCGAGTTTGCCTACACCCGCAAGATGATGGCGTTTCTGCTGTTCGTGCCGGACCCGGGCCATGTGCTGATGGTCGGCCTGGGGGGCGGGTCGCTGGCCAAGTTCTGTTACCGCCACCTGCCGGATGCGCGCCTGAGCGTGGTCGAGGTGTGTCCGGATGTGATCGCCCTGCGCGAGGCGTTCGGCGTTCCCGACGCCCCCCGGCTGGCGATCATCGAGGCCGATGCGGCCGAGTATCTGCCCGCCGCGGAAGGCGATACCGACGTTCTGTTGCTGGACGGTTTCGACGCCAAAGGCATCGCCCCGGCTTTTCTCAGCCGCGGCTTTTACCGGGCTGCGCGGCGCCGGCTCAGGCCGGGCGGGCTGGTCGTCGCCAACTTCGCCGGGCCCAGGAAATACTGGTTCAGGCACCTGGACCTGCTGCACGAAGCCTTCGAGGGGCGCGTGCAGGTGGGAACGGTTCCCGGTGGCGACAACCATATTGTTTTCGCTTTCGACGAAGCCGACGGTATTCTCGGCTGGGAACAACTGGAACAACGGGCGGAGGCGCTCGCCGAGCAGTTTCCGCTCGACTTTTCGGCCATCGTGCACAGCCTACGCGAGGGGGCTGAATTGCGCTGGGTGAAGGCTTTTCGCCGCTAAAAGTTATATTATTCTCAAATGCCAGGTGAAAAACACATGCAGAAGATCCATCAATTCCTGAAAGATCGGGGAGAGCAGCTCGACTCCGATATCGCAACCGCGACCCGAATTCCGCTGGAAGACGTGCGCCTCTATCTGGCCGAACTGTCGAAGCGGGGAGACATCATCGCGTGTCACACCACGCGATTCATCAATGGCAAAAAGATCGAGGGGATGTTGTGCCGGGTGGCGGGCTATACGCCCTCCGCCAGCCCCGGCAGGAAACCCAAAGCCAGGACCTAACCAGGTCTCGGCGTTCGCGCGGACGGCGTCCTAAGGACGCCGTTTTTTTGTCCTGCTGACGGCACGGGATGCCCTGCAACAGGGCGATGGGGGCGGGCGAGGAGCCCGATTAGTCCGGGGTGCGCGCTGCCGTGGCCGGCGTGTCGCTGATTTCAGCCAGCACGTCCAGTACGCTGACCGACGCGTCCTGCTGCCCGAGCTTGGCCATCAGCCCGAAGTCCCGGAGCTTCAGCGCTAGCCGCGGATTCGCTTCGCATACCCGTACGCGGATGTGGCGCTGCTGGAAATGGCGCACGACGTCGGCCAGTGCGTGCATGGCGGTGGCATCGGCGAACGGTACCCGTCCCAGCCGGAAGATCACGACCCCAATCTTGTCGTGCAGGCCGGCCAGCGTGCGCTCGAAGGTGGCGGCGGCACCAAAGAACAGCGGACCATCGATGGAGTAGATCTGCACCCCGGCCGGCACGCCGACCGGGCATAGCGCGGCTAGGCTGGCTTCGCTCTCGCCCTCGATGCGGACGGTCTCGCTCATGCGCTTCATGAACAGCAGCGCGGCCAGCAGCACGCCGACGTTGACGGCGATGACGAGGTCGGCGAACACCGTGAGCAGGAAGGTGATGAGCAGCAGCGCCTTGTCGTTGACCGGGGCGTGGCGCAAGAGATCGCTGAAATGTTGCGCCTCGCTCATGTTCCAGGCCACCACGAACAGGATCGCGGCCAGCGCGGCGAGCGGGATGTGCGCCGCCAGCGGCGCCAGCGCGACGATGACGGCGAGCAGGACCAGCGCGTGCACGATGCTGGCGAGCGGGCTGTCACCCCCGTTGCGGATGTTGGTCGCGGTGCGGGCGATTGCCCCGGTCGCGGCAAAGCCGCCGTTGGCGATGCCCTGGCCGACCAGTTCCTGGTTGGGGTCGTGGCGGGTGCCGATCATGCCGTCGGCGACCACCGCGCACAGCAGCGATTCGATCGCGCCCAGCATGGCGATGGTGAAGGCGGGGCCGAGCAGCTCCAGCATGCGCGCGAACGTCACCTGCGGCAGGTGCAGGTCGGGCAGGCCGGCGGGGATGCCGCCGAACGCGCTGCCGATGGTGGCGACGCCGTCGAACTGGAAGTAGGCCTGGGCGAGCGTTGCGGCGAGCATCGCGATGAGCGGGCTGGGAATACGCCGGGTGAGACGTGGGGCAATCACGACGATTGCGAGCGTGCCGAGCGCAAGCAGGGTGGTGGGCAGGTCCAGGCTTGGCATCGCTTCGACCAGCATCGCCAGCTTTTCGTGGAAATGCTGGCCGGAGGCGGCGGGTTGCAGGCCGAAGAAATCTTTCCATTGCCCGACGAAAATGATGACCGCGATGCCGGCGGTGAAGCCGGTGATGACCGGGGTGGGGATGAAGCGGATGATGCCGCCCAGCTTGACCAGACCCATGCTCAGCATGATCAGCCCGGCCATCAGGCTGGCGATCTGCAGGCCGTCGATGCCATATTGCGCGGTGATGCCAGCGAGGATCACGATGAACGCGCCGGTCGGTCCGCTGATCGATACGCGCGAGCTGCCGAACAGCGCGGCCAGCACGCCAGCGACGATGCCGGTGTAGATGCCCTGCTCCGGGCGAGCGCCACTGGCAATCGCGAACGCCATCGCCAGCGGCAGCGCCACCACGCCGACCACCAGGCCGGCACCGAGGTTGCGCATGAGATGGCGCCGGTGGAACAACCCGGCTTTCCAGGACTCCAGTGCGGCGATCATGGCGGTTTATTAGAATTCGTTGCGGATACGCTTGTAGCCTTTGACCAGTTCGTTGTTTGCTTGGGTCACGCTTTCCGAAAAACTCGCCGCATCGGCGGTCACGCGCTCGATGGTGTCGAGGTCTTTGTTGGAACGGATGTTCGCGGTCGAGGGAATGTAAAAGCTGTGCGGCACTTCGCAGCCTTCGACCACGGAGTTGTGACGGATCACGGAATGGCTGCCGACCACGCAGTTGAACAGCACCGAGTTGAAACCGACGAAAACGTAGTCGCCGACGGTGCAAGGACCGTGCACGATGGAGCGGTGTGCGATTGAGGTGTTGCGCCCGATGTTAACGCCGCCGCCGGCCTTGCAATGGATGACGACGCCGTCCTGGATATTGGAATTGGCGCCGATGACGATCGCTTCCATTTCGCCGTTCTCGTCCACTTCATCGGCGCGGATGACCGCGTAGGGACCGATAAATACGTTCTCTTCCACGATGACCTTGCCGCACAGGATGGCGGTGGGATCGACAAAAGCGCTGTCGTGAATCACGGGCAAATGCCCGGAGGGATTCTTGCGGATCATGTTTGAACTCCAAAATACAAAAGGGCCGTGCGGGATTATCCCGCACGGCTCCTGTTTGTGGGAATTGAACTTAGATTTTGACGACCAGAACGGGGCAGGCGGCATGTCCAATGACCCGATCGGCCACGCTGCCCGGCAGGGTGCGCGTGTCCCACTACTAGACTAGGTGCGCACTTCTCCGCTGGGCAGGCCCTGCCGGCAAACCGCGAAGGCGCGAGTCGAACAATTGCGGCAAACCTCGTTGTTGAGCCTCTGGTAAATGGCTTCTACCGGGCGCGACCTGGCGGGGAACAGGTTTTCCTCGCCGATTTCCTCCATGAAGCCGCCGCGGCGCAGGGTATCGGCCACCTTGTCCTTCATCCGGTAGAAATACAAGCCGCCTCCCATTTTGCGCCGCTGCCGGGCCATTTCGGCCAGGAACTCCGCCCCGGCGAGGTCGATGAAGTTAATACCGCTGGCCATCACGACCAGATGCTTGCGCTCGGGATTCTGTTCTTCAAGTTCCTGCATTTGCTGCTGCAGATGTGCCACGGCACCGAAAAAGATGGAACCATTCAGGCGGACCATCTTGATCTGGGGGCATTCCGGCCGTCCGTTGCTGGGCACGTAGTGAAAGTTATTCGGGTCCGGGTCAGGCAACACGGATTCGAGCGCGGGACGGGAAGTCCGATACAGATAGAACGCCAGCGAGAGGGCGATGCCAAAGAAAATGCCTTTTTCCAGATCGATCAGCGTGCCGATCAGCGTCACCCAGAGGACGATGGTTTCCTGTCGGCTGATTTTGGGCAGCAGACCGATGTGGTGGAAGTCGATCAGGCCCCACGCCACCAGAAACAGAATGCCAGCCATCGCCGCATTGGGCAGATAGGCGGCCAGTGGTGCCACCGCCAACAGAATCACGATCAGAAAGAGGGAGGCAAACACGGCGGCCAGGGGGGTCCGCGCGCCCGCTGCATAGTTGACGCCGCTGCGGTTGAACGAGCCGCTGGACGCGTAGCTGGAGAGGAAGCTGCCGACCATGTTGGATAATCCCTGACCGACGAATTCCTGATTGCCGTCGATGCGCTGGCCGGACTTGGTGGCGATGGCGCGAGAGATGGATACCGCTTCCGTCAACGCCAGCATGGTAATGATGAGAGACGGGAACAGCATCTGCTGCAGCGCGCCAAAGGAAAAGTCGGGCGCCGACAGCGGCGGCAAACCCGAGGGCAAGGCGCCTACGGTTTGGATGTGGGTGACTTCCATACCGTACAGCGAGTTCAGCAGCAGTGCCAGAAAACTGCCCACCAGCATGGCGGCGATCATGTAGGGAAATTTGGGGAAGAATCGCTTGACCAGGATGCCAGAGACCAGCGTGGCGGCAGCCACGGACGTGACCCACGGATCGATGGCGCCGATCTGTTTGCCGAACAAGGCCAGGGTTTCAAAAAAGGGCGTGCCGCGCGGGATGTCAATACCAAAGAAGTTCTTGATCTGGCTGCCCGCGATGAGCATGGCCGCGCCTGCGGTAAAACCGATCACGACCGTATGGGAAATGAAGTTGACCAGCACGCCCATGCGAGCCAGGCCCAGGATGAGCTGGAACAGCCCGGTCAAAAACGTCAGGGTCAGCACCAAGCTGATGAATTCCGGCGAGCCGGGAGCGGCCAAGGGGCTGACCGACGCAAACACGGCGATTGAAATAGCGGTGGTGGGGCCGGATACAAGATGCCACGACGAGCCGAACAGGGCGGCCACGATGGCGGGGGCCATGGCTGCATATAGGCCGTATTCCGGGGGCAATCCGGCGATGGTCGCGAAGGCCACCCCTTGGGGCAGCACGATGAGGGCGCCGGTGAGTCCGGCCATCGCGTCGTCGCGGCTGGTGCTGGCGTTTACCGAAGGCCACCAGCGCAGAAAGGGAAGGAGTCTGTAAACCCAGAGGGGGCAAACCAGCGCAAATTTGGAGGCAAGGTTCTGTAGCATAGTGGCGGCATTTTAATACATTGCGGCCCTGTGACACAGTGCGCTTTCCGGGATTTTGCAGGGCTGTCAGGCGATATCGGTACCGCGTCAGTGTGGATTTCCTTCTTGATCGGGCCGGCCGGGGCCGCGATGCAGATCAAGTACGGTGGCAGGAACATCCGGCTTCTGCCGTACGGCTAGTAATTGCAACGCCTTATAGAATTCGCCGGGCAGCCGTTTCATGGTCTCGGCCGCGTGCGGCAGGTAATGCACCACCTCGAACGGCACGCGTTCGTCGAGCGCGCGGCGCGCCTGCGGACGGAAATGCTGCCACGCCAGTTCGACCCAGGCCTTGTTCTGGCTGTCGACGAAAATGAACTCTTCGGCATCCAGCACCGCCATGTACTGCAGGCTGCGGATCGGCACGAACAGGCATTTTCCGGCGCGTGCCAGCAGGGTGTGCGCAAGGTTGTAGGTGGCGGCGGGAAGGAAGTCCGGCAGCCGCGCGATTTCCTGTTCGCGATAGAAACGTTCTTCCATGGCGTAAAAATAGCAGCCCCGGGGGCGTTGGGTGAAGCATTTTTTTTTGCGGTGAGTGTGGGATCGCGCCGAGCGCGCAGCCGGAAAGCCGAATCCTTGAGGCAAAATAGGCGCGCACTGATTTCGAGCAACAATCGCCATGACCCATTCCCCAGCCGCCCGCGCGCCGGACCTGATTTTCGACACCCATCTGGAAGACTTCGAGCGCGACGTGATCGAGGCCTCGCACAGCATCCCCATCCTGGTCGACTTCTGGGCCGACTGGTGCCCGCCCTGCCGCGCGCTGACGCCGGTGCTCGAGCGCGTCATCGCGCACCACGCCGGCCGGATCCGCATGGCCAAGGTCGAGGTCGACGAAGGCGCCAACATGAAGCTCGCCGGGCGCTACGCGTTGCGTGGTTTTCCCACCGTGCTGCTGTTCGTCAAGGGCGAGATCGTTGGGCGTTTCTCCAGTTCCAAGCCGGAACACTGGGTGCGCGAGTTCATCGCCGAGCACACCGATATTGAATAGGCCCTTATTGGTGATCGACACCAATGTGGTGCTCGACCTGCTGCATTTCGACGACGCGGTTGCGCGCCCCCTGCGGCTCGCGCTGGAAGCCGGGCGAGTGCGCTGCGTGGTGTCGCCCACCACCCTGGACGAGTTGCAGCGCGTGCTGGCGTATGCGGATTTTGGTCTGGACGCGGCGCGCCAGGCGGTGCTGTTCGCGCGCTATCGCGCCCTCTCGGAAACGGTCCAGACGGTCGACGAGTGCGCAGGTTTGCCGCTCTGCTGCGACCCCGACGACCAGAAGTTCATCGAACTGGCCGCCGCCGTCCGCGCGCAGGGCCTGGTCAGCAAGGACCGCGCGGTGCTCAAGCTGTGCCGCCGCTGCGCGCCGCTTTTCCGGGTGATGGGTCCGGCCGAGGCGGTGCGCTGGCTGAACGGGACCCTGAATCCATAAGAAATCAGTCCGCATCCTGCGGCTGAAACCGGCGTCGCGCCGCTTCGCTCACCGCCACCACCGCCGGATGGCTGAGCCGCCGCTCCACCGAAATGGCGAAAAAGCGCTCGCGGATGTCCAGCGTCTGCCCCAGTTGGACCACCTCGTGCTGCCGCATCGCCTCCCGCGCCGTGGTCAGCGGCACCGGAAACGCCCCCGCGCCGGCCTGGCCGAAGGCGCCCATCAGCGCGCTGTCGTTGAATTCGCCGACGATGACGGGCTGGAGGCCAAGGCGTTCGAGCCAGCGCAGCAGCGGCGCGCGCAGGGCGCTGTCCTCGCCCGGAATCAGCAGCGGCAGGCCGTGCAGGCAGGCAGGAAAATCCGCTGGCGATTCGCCGGCAAGGGCGCGCGTCGCCAAAAAGGCGATGCCGCATTCGCCCAGCGGATGGCTGTAGCCCTTGATGTCCATGCTGGGCGGCAGCGGCCGGTCGGCCAGCACCATGTCGAGCCGGTGGATGGCGAGATCGGCGGCCAGCTGTTCCAGCCGGTCCTCCCTGCAGACCAGCTTGACCGGTTCGGCGAGGGTGAGCGCAGGCGCCAGCAGCTGGTAGGCGATGGTCTTCGGCACCACATCGGCGATGCCGACGCGGAACGGATGCACGCGCGCGCCGGGCCGGTTCAGCAAGGCCTCCTCGAGTTCGGCGCCCACGGCGAAAATCTCGTCGGCGTAGGTCAGCGCGGTATGCCCGGCATCGGTCAGTTCCAGCCGGCGTCCGCTGCGGCGGAACAGCGCGACCCCCAGGCGGTCTTCCAGTATGCTGATCTGCCCGGACAGCGTCTGCGGCGTCAGATGCAACTTTTCGGCCGCCTTGTTGATGGCGCCGGCCTTGGCGACGGTGCGGAAGTAGTACAGGTGCTTGTAATTGAGCATGATGCGAATCAGTTCGATAAAACCGAACAATAGCAGTATGAAAATCGAATTTTATTGTGGCTGGGCGGTCTGTATCCTTTGTCTATCCGTGAAAGGGCCTCAGGCCCGCACACGACCCGCGCTTTGAAGGAGAAACCATGAAACGGATTGTTTTGTTCCTCGCCACCAACGTGGCCATTTTGCTGGTGCTGTCGATCGCCATGCGCGTGTTGGGCCTTGAGCCCTATCTCACCGAGACCGGGCTGAACCTGACTTCGCTGCTGGTCATGGCCGCAGTGATGGGCTTCGGCGGTTCGTTCATTTCGCTTGCCATCTCGAAGTGGATGGCGAAGAAAACGATGGGCGTCAGGGTGATCGAGACGCCGTCGAACTCTAGCGAATTCTGGCTGGTCGACACCGTCCGCAAATACGCCGCCGACGCGGGCATCGGGATGCCGGAAGTCGGCATTTACGACGCGCCCGACGTCAATGCGTTCGCCACCGGCATGACGCGCAACAACTCGCTGGTCGCCGTGTCGTCGGGGCTGCTGCAGCAGATGAAGCGCAACGAGGCCGAGGCGGTGCTGGGGCACGAAATCGCCCACATCGCCAACGGCGACATGGTCACGCTGACCCTGATCCAGGGCGTGGTGAACACCTTCGTGATCTTCCTGTCGCGCGTCATCGGCCACACCGTCGACCGTGTCGTGTTCAAGAACGAACGCGGCCACGGCCCGGCGTTCTGGGTGACCACCATCGTTGCCCAGCTGGTGCTGGGCATTCTGGCGTCGATCATCGTCATGTGGTTCTCGCGCCAGCGCGAATTCCGCGCCGACCGCGGCGGCGCCAGCCTGGCCGGCGGGCAGAACATGATCGCCGCGTTGGAGCGCCTGGACAGCCTGCATCCGCAGCCGCTGCCCGACAAGATGGCGGCGTTCGGCATCGCCGGCGGCGGCGCCCACGGCCTCAAGCGTCTGTTCATGACGCACCCGCCGCTGGAAGAGCGCATCGCGGCGCTGCGCGCGCGGCAGTGAATGCGCGCCGCTGGCGGGCGAGTGCGTGGGGGCGGCACCGCCACGCACTCGCCCGGGTAGCCAGCAGTGCCGTAACCATTTCGCTTTGATTGCTTGTGGCGCCCTGATGCGGTTCGCCGCTCAGGGCTACGACCCCAGCGTGCTGTCCGCAACGACCGCCGCAAAGATGCACGGATAGACCGAACATGAATAATACGATTTCCATCGGCGAACCCTGGATGTGGGCCGCCTTCATCGCCTTCGTGCTGGTCATGCTGGCGTTGGACCTGTTCGTGCTGGGCGGCCGCAAGGTGCATAAGGTCAGCGTCAAGGAAGCCGCGCTCTGGTCGCTGGCCTGGTTCAGCCTGGCGCTCGTGTTCAACGCCGGCCTGTGGTGGTATCTGAACGGCACAGTGGGCGCGGAGGTCGCTGACCGCAAGGCGCTGGAATTCTTCACCGGCTATCTGATCGAGAAGTCGCTGTCGGTGGACAACGTGTTCGTTTTCCTGCTGATCTTCACCGCCTTCCACGTTGCCCCTGAATTCCAGCGGCGGATTCTGATTTACGGCGTGCTGGGCGCCATCGTCATGCGCGCCATCATGATCCTGGCCGGCGCCTGGGTGGTGCGGGAGTATTCCTGGGTGCTCTATCTCTTCGGCGCGTTCCTGGTCGTCACCGGCATACGCATGCTGGTCATGGCGGAGAAGACGCCTGATCTGGAACAGAATCCGGTGCTCAAGTTTGCGCGTAAACATCTGCGCGTCAGCGAAGGCCATCACGGCGAGAAGTTCAGCGTGACGAAGGACGGCGTGCGCTATTTCACGCCGCTGTTTCTGGTGCTGATCCTGATCGAGGTCACCGACCTGGTGTTCGCGGTGGATTCGATCCCGGCCATTTTTGCCATCACCACCGATCCCTTCATCGTCTTCACCTCAAACATCTTCGCCATCATGGGCCTGCGGGCGCTGTATTTCCTGCTGGCCGACGTGGCTGACCGCTTCCATCTGCTGAAATATGGCCTGGCCATGGTGCTCACCTTCATCGGCAGCAAGATGCTCATCATGCCGTGGTATCACGTGCCGGTGGGGGCTTCGCTGGCCATCGTCGCCGTTTTGATCGGAGCGAGCGTGGTCGCCAGCCTGATCGCCACGCGCAAGGTGGCGAAACCATGAGGCTGCCCCGCCCGTGAGCGCTTTGATCCACATTGCGGGCGAGACAATCTCGGTCCCTGTGCGGGCAGTCTGCAATGTCGAGCATGAACGCGACGGCGGGTCGGAACAAATCGAATTTCAGATCAAGTGGGAGAACCCGCAATGAACCCCGAGCAGCAAAGATCTATCCTCGCCATCGCCTTGTTTGCCGCCTTCGCCGACGGCGCCAAGCATGACCGCGAGCGCGAGGAAATCCGCCGGATCGCCGAGTCCCTGGGGGGCGAAGCGGGTGCACCCGATCTCGCGCGTCTCTATCAGGACGTCCTGCTCAAGCGCATCAGCCTGGGGGCCGCCACCGCCGCGTTGCAAGACCCCGGCGAGCGCCAGTTGGCGTATGAAATGGCGGTCTGCGTGTGCGACGCGGACGGCCGCCAGAGCGCGGCCGAGCAGCGCTTTCTGGCTGAGCTGAAGGGCCTGCTGAAGCTGGATGCGGGTCAGGCCGCCGCCTTCGAGCGTGAGGCCGACGCCATCGTCGATCTCGGCGAAGCCGCCGCGCCCGCCGCCGTCGCCGCGCCCGGCCCAGCGGAGTCGTTGGCGGCTATGCCGCCTTACGAATCCGGCGTGCCCCTTGCGGGTGCGGTGGTGGCGGCGCAGCCGAACGTGTCGGAGGCGGAGCTCGACAAGTCCATCCTCAACTACGCCCTGATGAACGGCGCGCTGGAACTGCTGCCGCAGTCCTGGGCGTCCATGGCCATCATCCCGCTGCAGATCAAGATGGTCTATGGCATCGGCCGTGCCCACGGCGTTGAACTCGACCAGGGCCACATCAAGGAATTCATCGCCGCCGCCGGCGTCGGCCTCACCTCGCAATACCTCGAACAGATCGGCCGCAAGCTCCTCGGCGGGCTGCTCGGCAAGGCCGCAGGCAAGAGCTTCGGCGGTATCGGCGGCGCGGCCACGGGCATGGCTTTCTCCTTCGCCACCACCTACGCGCTGGGGCAGCTGGCCAAGCGCTATTACGCCGGCGGCCGCGTGATGAATACGGTGGTGCTCAAGGACACGTTCCAGAATCTGCTCGGTCCGGCCAAGCAGATGCAGACGCAATACTTGCCGCAGATCCAGCAGCAGGCGAGCACCCTCGACGCCGCCCAGATCATGGCAATGGTGCGCGGTGGCTGATTCGAGCAGTGGGCTGTCGCTGAGCCTGATTCACCCGCTCGTCATCAGCGCTTGATGGTATCCTTGCGCCTCACTCGCTCGACGCTGCCATGAACCCCGCCAAAGACCGCAAACTCTCGCGTCTGGCACTCAATGTGCTGGGCGTATTCGAAGCCGTCGGCCTCGTGATTATCACGCTGGCCACCTTGGTGGCTGGCGCGTTCGAAGTGAAGACCATGGTCGACGCCGGGACGGTGACGCTGGCCGACCTGTTGCTGCTGTTCCTCTACCTTGAAATCCTTGCCATGGTGGGGGTGTACTTCCGCTCCGGACAGTTGCCGGTGCGTTTCCCCATCTACATCGCGATTGTGGCGTTGGCACGCTATCTGGTGCTCGACATGAAAAGCCTCGACGACTGGCGCATGGTGGGCATTACCGCTTCGATGCTGTTGCTGGCCGTCGCGGTGCTGGTGATCCGCTATGGCCACACACGCTTTCCCTACGATGAAACCCCGCAAGACAGAGACCCACAGCCATGAACAAAACAATGACCTATCCCGGTTTCTATCAGGACAAGCACGGCATCACCATGCTGGCGCGCGTCGTGCTCGACGGCTGGCTGTTCGGCTTCATCCCCGAGTCCGAGGACTGCGCCGGCTGGCAGCTGGGACAAATGCAGACGCTGGCGGACAAAGTCGAAGCCGAGTGGGACAAGTACGGCAACGTGCCGAGCCGCCTGCCGCCCGAATTGAGCGAGCGCCATACCGCGCTCTACAAGATGGCGGTGGAGCGTGCGCGCGAAAAAGGCTGGGACCCCGAGCTCGGCGAAGACGAATGACCTTTCCGGCAGGACGATTCCTGCCGCCCGCCAACCTGCCTGTCCCCCGCTGATGGAACTGACCCCGCCCTTACTGCAACTTGCCACCCAGGCGCTCGATCGGGTGCTGGACTTCAAGCGTCCGGCCGACTCCGAACTGTCGGCGTTCTTTCGCGACAATAAAAAGCTCGGTCCGCGCGAGCGCGCGTTCGTGGCCGAAGCCGTGTTCGGCGTGCTGCGGCGCTACCGCTATCTGTCGGTGGTGGTGCCGGCGGCCAACCCGCGCACGCTGATCATCGCCTGGCTGATCAAGTCGCGCGGCATGAGCGGCGCGACGCTGGAGCAGTTTGCCAAGCCCGAGCTGGTGCAGCACATCCGCGACGCCAAGACCGACGACCTGCCGCTGGCCGTGGCCGCCGAGCTGCCCGAATGGGTGGTTGAAAAGCTGCAGCCAGTGATGAGCGACGCCGACATCCTCGTGCTCGGCCGCGCCCTGCAGTTGCCCGCGCCGATGGACGTGCGGGTGAACGCATACAAGGCGGACCGCGACGCCGTGCTGGCGCGGTTGCGCGAGGAAGGGCTGGCGGTCGAGCCCACCCCGTATTCGCCGTGGGGCATCCGCTTCAAGGAGCATCCGGCGATCAACCGCCATCCGCTGTTCGTCGACGGCAGCCTGGAAGTGCAGGACGACGGCAGCCAGCTGCTGGCGCTGCTGCTGGGCGCGCGCCGCGGCGAAATGGTGTGCGACTTCTGCGCCGGCGCGGGCGGCAAGACGCTCGCCATCGGCGCGATGATGGCGTCGACCGGACGGCTGTATGCGTTCGACGTGGCTGAGAAACGGCTCGCCAAGCTGAAGCCGCGGCTGGCGCGCTCGGGTCTGTCCAACGTGATGCCGCAACTGATCGCGTCAGAGAACGACACCCGGGTGAAGCGGCTCGCCGGCAAACTCGACCGCGTGCTGGTCGATGCGCCGTGTTCCGGGCTCGGCACCTTGCGCCGCAACCCCGACCTGAAATTCCGCCAGTCGCCCGAGAGCGTGGCGGAACTGACGCAGAAACAGGCGTCCATCCTGCGCGCCGCCGCGAAGCTGCTGAAGCCCGGCGGCCGGCTGGTGTATGCCACCTGCAGCCTGCTGCCGGAGGAGAACGAAGCCATCGTCGAGGCGCTGCTGGCCGAGGGCGGCTTCACCCTGCTGCCGGTGAACGAACTCTTGGCGCAGAACAAGATCGATCTCGATACCGGCGCCATGCTCAAGCTGTCGCCCGCCGTGCACGGCACCGACGGCTTTTTCGCCGCAGTCCTGGTCAAACTGGCGCTGGCGCCGCTCCAATAAAGAGGTCAAATATCCAATGCGGCGTTTTCTCGACTGGATCGATGACCTGACATGAGCGCTGCGCCCCTCCATCCCGATGCTCTGGGCACGCTGTGCGGCCTGTTCCGCGCCCGGGTTGCGGCGACGCCGGAACAGGTCGCCTACCGCCAGTTCGACGAGGCGCGCAACGCCTGGGTGAGTTTCACCTGGGCCGAGGTGGCGGCCGAGGTGGCGCGCTGGCAGGCCGCGCTGGCGAAAGAGGGCCTGGTTCCGGGCGACCGGGTGGCGGTGATGCTGAAAAACTGCGTCGAGTGGGTGATCTTCGACCAGGCCGCGCTGGCGCTGGGGCTGGTCACGGTTCCGCTGTATCTCGACGACCGCCCCGACAGCGCGGCCTATATCCTCGATCACGCGGAGGCGAAATTGCTGCTGGTCGAAGGCCGCTTCCAGCACCGCAACCTGGCCGAGATCGCCGGCTCGGCCCACAGCCTGCAGCGCATCGTCAGTCTGACCGCGCCGGGAAACGGGCTGGCGGACTGGAGCTCGCGCTTCGTGGTGGCGGCCGACTGGCTGGCGGCCGCGGCCGATACGCCGGTCCCCGAACGCCATCTCTCCGCCGACCTGCTGGCCAGCATCGTCTACACCTCGGGCACCACCGGGCGGCCCAAGGGCGTGATGCTGACCCACGAGAACCTGTTGTGGAACGCGTTCTATGCGTCGCAATGCGCCGACTTCGGGCCGCACGCGGTGTTCCTGTCCTTTCTGCCGCTGTCGCACACGCTGGAGCGCACCGGCGGCTATTACCTGCCGATGCTGCTCGGCGCCGAGGTCGCCTATGCGCGCTCGATCGCCCAGCTGGCGCAGGATCTGCAGGCCATCCGCCCCACCGCGCTGATCTCGGTGCCGCGCATCTACGAGCGGGTGTACGGCCGCATCCAGGACGGCCTGGCAAAAAAAAGCCCGCTCGCCGGCAGGCTGTTCAGCCTGGCGGTGCGGGTCGGCTGGCGGCGCTTCGAGCGCGGCCAGGGGCGGGCAAATTGGCATCCCGAACTGCTGCTGTGGCCGCTGCTCGACAGGCTGGTGGCGCGCACGGTGACGGAAAAGCTGGGCGGGCGACTGCGCCTGGCGATTTCCGGCGGCGCGGCGCTGTCACCCGAGATCGCGCGCGTGTTCATCGGCCTCGGCGTGCCGATCTATCAGGGCTACGGCCTCACCGAAACCAGCCCGGTGGTGTGCGTCAACCGGCCCGGCTCCAACGTGCCGGCGGGCATCGGCCCGCCGCTGCCCGGCGTCGAGGTGAAGATCGGCGACAACGATGAACTGCTCACCCGCAGCCGCTGCGTGATGCGCGGCTACTGGAAAGACGAGGCGGCCACCCGCACCATGATCGACAGCGAGGGCTGGCTGCACAGCGGCGACAAGGCGCGCCGGGACGCCAACGGCCATTACGCAATCGTCGGGCGCATCAAGGACATCATCGTGCTGAACAACGGCGAGAAAGTGTCGCCCACCGACATGGAATCCGCCATCCTGCTCGACCCCCTGTTCGAGCAGGTGATGGTCGTCGGTGAAGGCAAACCCTACCTGGCCGCGCTGACCGTGTTGAACGAGGAACACTGGCAGGCCTTTGCCGCCAGCCTCGAGGTCGACCCCGGGCATGCCGCGGTATTGCGCGATCCCAAGGTGGTGAAGGCGCTGACCCGGCGCGTGGCCGATCATCTCAAGCACTTTCCGGGCTATGCCCAGGTCCGCCGCCTGCATCCCGAACTCAAGCCGTGGACCCTGGAAGACGGCCTGTTGACGCCCACGCTCAAGCTCAAACGCAGTCAGGTGCTCGATCACAACCGCGCGGCGGTCGAGGCGATGTATGCGGATTTCGCGCGTTCATAATTCAATAAGGGAGTAGCTTCATGTCGCACCGATTCAACCGTCTGGCCGCGAGCCTGGCTCTGGCCGCCTGTGCCAATCATGCGCACGCCGCCGGCTTCGCGCTGATCGAACAGAACGCCAGCGGCCTCGGCAACGCCTACGCCGGCCAGGCTGCGGTGGCGGCCGACGCCAGCACGATTTTCTTCAACCCGGCCGGGATGACCTACCTGCCCGACCGTCAGGTCGTATTGGCCGGCCACCTCATCAAGCCGCAAGCCGAATTCAGCGGAACCGTGAACCCGGACATCGGGGGCGGCAATGGCGGCGACGCAGGAGGCTGGGCTTTGGTGCCGAACGCCTACTTCGCGCTTCGCCTGACGCCGGACGTGCATGTGGGGCTTGGCCTCAACAGCCCCTTCGGCCTCAAAACCGAATACGACCCCGAGTGGGTCGGCCGCTATCAGGCCATCAAGTCGGAAGTGAAAACCATCAACCTCAATCCATCGGTCGCCCTCAAGCTTAGCGATACCCTGTCGCTCGGCGCCGGGTTGAATATTCAGTGGATCGAAGCCGTGCTGACGCACCGGCAGCCGCTAGGCGCGCCTCCCGCCCCGGTTCCACTCCTGAAGATCAAAGGGGACGATTACGGCTGGGGCTACAACCTTGGCGCCCTGTGGCAGGCCACCCCCGCCACCCGCATCGGTTTGGCCTACCGTTCCGAGGTGGACTACACGCTCGACGGCGCCTCCAGCACGTCGGACCCCAGTGTGGCCCCCCTCAATGGTCCGGTCACGGCGGAGGTTACGATGCCGGACAGCGCGTCGCTGAGCGTGTTTCACAAGCTGTCTTCCAGATGGGATCTGCTGGCTGACGTCACCTGGACTGGTTGGAGCGACTTCGACGATTTGCCCATCCAGGGTACCGTCAACAAAACCACTCCCGAGAACTGGGAAAACATCCTGCGCTATTCGCTGGGTGCGACTTGGCACATGAGCGAGAAGGTGAGCCTGCGCGGCGGCGTCGCGTACGACGAGGCACCGGTGTCGGATATCGACCGCACCCCCCGCATTCCCGACGGCGCCCGCACCTGGATCGCGGTCGGCGGTCAGTATCGGCTGTCTGCGCAGAGCGTGCTCGACTTTGGCTACGCCCACCTGTTCGTGAACGATCCGGGCTTGCAGAGTACTGACAACGGCACCACGCTTAACGGCGAATATTCCAGCGAGGTCGATATCCTCTCCGCCCAGTTCACCCTGAATTTCTAACCTGGCCCAGCTCCCTTCGACAACCTGCCGGGAGTGCGCAGAAATCAAGAGCGTCTCCCGGAACTGCCGTCGTGGGGCGCGATCCAATTGAGCAGTCATCTATCCCGCACACCGATTCACTTGTCAGTCCGGCGGATTTTCAGGCTTGTCGAGGGCAGGATGGGCTTTCCATCGCGCGGGGTGCCGCATGTGGCCTTGTCCGCCCGCTCACGCGCGAATATTCATTGATTTTTATAGGTTTTGTTTGTACATTGCCGGATGAAATTGTCCTTTTTTTGGAACCTGAATAATGCAACTTGGCTTGATTGATCTACCTTGGTGGGGTTATGTGGTGGTGGCCCTAGGCCTCACCCACGTCACCATTGCCGCCGTCACCATCTTCCTTCACCGTTCGCAGGCGCACCGCGCCGTCGACCTGCACCCCATCGTCAGCCACTTCTTCCGTTTCTGGCTATGGCTTACCAGCGGCATGGTCACCAAGGAATGGGTCGCCGTCCATCGCAAGCATCACGCCAAGTGCGAAACGCCCGAAGACCCGCACAGCCCGCAGACGCGCGGCCTCAAGAAGGTTTTCTGGGAAGGTTCCGAGCTGTACCGCGCCGAGGCCAAAGTGGCCGAGACGCTGGAAAAATACGGCCACGGCACGCCCGACGACTGGATCGAGCGCAACGTCTACAGCCGTCACTCGGCCGCCGGCGTCTGGCTGATGATGGCGATCAATATCGCCCTGTTCGGCCCGCTCGGCCTGACCATCTGGGCGGTGCAAATGGCGTGGATTCCCGTCACGGCCGCCGGCATCATCAACGGCGTCGGCCATTACTGGGGCTATCGCAACTTCGCCAGCGAGGATGCCAGCACCAACATCCTGCCATGGGGCATCCTCATCGGCGGCGAAGAGCTCCACAACAACCACCACGCCTACGGCACCTCGGCGCGGCTGTCGAATAAGTGGTACGAGTTCGACATCGGCTGGATGTACATCAAGCTGATGACCTACGTCGGTCTGGCTACCGTCCGTAAAGTGGCGCCGACGGTCAAATGGCAGCCCGCCAAGCCGCTGTGCGATCTGGACACGCTGCAGGCCGTCATCACCCATCGCTATGACGTGATGACGCGCTTCGTGAAAAGCGTGCGCGCGGACAGCATGGCCGAGATCGCCAAGCTGAAGGCCGGTGCGAATCTGCCGCAGAATTGGAATTTCAACAGCTTCCGCCGCTGGCTGCAGAAGGAACCTGCCCAGCTCGCCGCCTCGGACAAGGCCGAACTCGACACCCTCCTGGGCAAGAGCGAGCGCCTGCAAACCGTGTATCGGATGCGACAGGAGCTAGCCGCCATCTGGAGCCGCTCCACCGCCAGCCGCGAGCAGCTGCTGGAGCAGCTGCAGGCCTGGTGCCGCCGCGCCGAAGACAGCGGTATCCAGTCGCTAAAGGAATTCTCGGTTCGCCTCCGCCGTTATGCCTGAGTAGCGCCGGGCGGCCGGCAGGCCGCCCGCTGCATGATGCTCCCAACAAAAACCCGCTATCCGGCGGGGCTGGATAACAAAAAACCCGCCAACTGGCGGGTTTTTTGTTGGTCAACCAGCTGGATTACTTCAGCTTGGTTTCCTTGTACATCACATGCTTGCGAGCCTTGGGATCGAACTTGCTGATCTCCATCTTCTCGGGCATGGTCTTCTTGTTCTTGGTGGTGGTGTAGAAGTGACCGGTGCCCGCAGTGGACTCCAGCTTGATCTTTTCGCGTCCGCCTTTAGCCATGAGAGTTCTCCTTAAACGGCGACGCCGCGAGCGCGCAGGTCAACCAGAATGGCGTCAATGCCGTTCTTGTCGATGGTGCGCAGGGCAGCCGTGGACAAACGCAGACGGATCCAGCGGTTCTCGCTCTCGACCCAGAACCGGCGGTATTGCAGGTTCGGCAGAAAACGCCGTTTGGTTCTATTGTTGGCGTGGGAAACGTTGTTTCCGACCATGGGCTTCTTGCCCGTAACGACACATACGCGAGCCATGACGCTGCTCCAAAATTGAGGGTTAACAATGCGGGTTAACTAGCCGGGCTAGCAATGGGGGCCAACCCGAGAACCGCGATTTATATCACAGCTTGCAAGTGCGAGGCAAGTTCGGCGTCAATTCAGAGTTGGCCGGACTCCATGAACGACAGCGAGGACGCGCCCGCGACGATGAAATGGTCGAGCACGCGCACGTCGACCAGTGCCAGCGCATCCGCCAATCGGCGGGTGAGGGTGCGGTCGGCCTGGCTGGGTTCGGCCACCCCGCTCGGATGGTTGTGCGCCAGTATCAGCGCGGCGGCGTTGTGTGCCAGCGCGCGCTTGATGATCTCGCGCGGGTAGACGCTGGTTTGCGTCAGCGTGCCGCGGAACAGCTCCTCCACCGCAATCACCCGGTTTTGCGCGTCAAGAAACACGCAGCAGAACACTTCATATTCCTTGCCGCGCAGAATCAGCCGCAGGTAGTCGCGCACGGCGGTGGGGGAAGTCAGCGCGTCGCTCGCCTGCATGTCCTCGGCCAGGGTGCGCCGCGCCATCTCCATCACGGCCTGCAACAACGCGAACTTGGCCTCGCCGACGCCGGGCGCCGCACAGGCTGACTTTCTGTCGGCCCGGCACAGTCCGCCCAAGCCGCCGAAGCGGGCGATCAGGTCGCGCCCCAGATCGACCGCACTTTTGCCGACCATGCCGGTGCGCAGGAAGACCGCCACCAATTCGGCGTCGCTCAGTACGGCGGCGCCCTGTTTCAGCAGCTTCTCGCGCGGACGCGCGTCCTCCGGCCAGTCGCGGATCGCCATGCCTGTCTCCCTGTAGAATGTGGCCATTATTCATGGAAATGCGCCGGGAACCGAAGCCGTGTCGCTTGCAAACAAAAAAATCATCCTGGGCGTGACCGGCGGCATCGCCGCCTACAAGGCGGCGGAATTGTGTCGCCTGTTGATCAAGGCCGGCGCCGATGTGCGGGTGGTGATGACCGCTGCCGCGCAGCAGTTCATCGGCCCGCTGACCTTCCAGGCCCTGTCCGGCAAGCCGGTGCTGACGTCCCTGTGGGACGCCGCCAGCGGCGACGGCATGGAACACATCCATCTTTCGCGCGAGGCCGACCTGTTGCTGGTCGCGCCGGCTTCCGCCGATTTCCTGGCCAAGCTTGCGCACGGCCGCGCCGACGACCTGCTATCGACCCTGTGCCTCGCGCGCGCCTGCAAACTGGCCGTCGCGCCCGCGATGAACCGCGAAATGTGGTCGGCCGCACCGACCCGGCGCAACCTGGAACAACTGCAGGTTGACGGCGTGAGCCTGCTGGGGCCGGCCGCGGGCGAGCAGGCGTGCGGCGAAACCGGCCTGGGGCGGATGCTGGAGCCGGCCGATATTGTGGCGGCGCTGCCTGGCCTCTTGGGCGCCGGCCCGCTGGCTGGAAAACGGGTGCTGATCACCGCCGGCCCCACCTTCGAGGCGATTGACCCGGTGCGCGGCCTGACCAATCTGAGTTCGGGCAAAATGGGCTATGCAGTGGCGCAGGCTGCGGCCGAGGCGGGCGCCGAGGTGTGCCTGGTGTCGGGACCGACCTGTCTCGCCACGCCTGCGGGAGCGCGCCGCATCGACGTGCAAAGCGCGGCCGACATGCGCCGCGCGGTGCTCGCGGAATTGCCCGCCGATGTCTTCATCGCGGTGGCGGCGGTAGCCGACTATCGGGTGGATGTGGCGGCGGCGCAGAAAATCAAGAAAAGCACGGACGCCATGACGCTGCAGCTGGTTGCCAACCCCGACATCCTGGCCGAGGTCGCGGCCTTGCCGCATGCGCCCTTTTGCGTGGGCTTTGCCGCCGAGACCGAGCGCCTGGCCGAGCAGGCCGAAGCCAAGCGCCTGAAAAAGAAACTACCGCTCCTGGTCGGCAACCTGGCGCAGGACACGCTCGGCCAGGATACGGCCGAGCTGGTGCTGTTCGATGACCGGGGCCAGCACCGGCTGCCGCGCGCCGACAAGTTGATCCAGGCGCGCGCCTTGATCCGCCACCTTGTTAATCACCTGAACTGACGAGATCCCGACGAAAATGAAGATGGATGTGAAGATTCTCGACGCCCGCCTGCGCGACCAGCTGCCGCATTACGCCACGACGGGCGCTGCCGGACTCGATTTGCGTGCCTGCATCGATGGTCCGATCGTACTAGCGCCGGGCGAAACCCAACTGATTCCAACGGGCATGGCCATCCACCTGGCCGACCCCGGCTATGCCGCGCTGATCCTGCCGCGCTCCGGTCTCGGCCACAAGCACGGTATCGTGCTGGGCAACCTGGTGGGGCTGATCGACTCGGATTATCAAGGCCAGCTCATGGTGTCCGCCTGGAACCGCGGCCAGCAGGCATTCGAACTCACGCCGATGGAGCGTCTGGCGCAGCTCGTCATCGTGCCGGTGGTTCAGGCCGAGTTCAATATAGTGGACGATTTTGAAGTGAGCCGGCGCGGCGAGGGCGGATTCGGCAGCACCGGCCGCCAGTAGCGTCGGATTCCTTTACACGGGGATGTACACCGCACCCGGCAGGCCAGCCTGCCGGGTGCGGCTACGTTGGGGCATGGAATTTGCTGGGTACAGCGCCATGTTGGCAGGCTTTCCGGGCAGGAATCGGTGGCAGGCCATTGCGGAGACAATAAACATAAGAGGTTAGCGCTGGCGCATACGTCATGCCCCACACGTCCATATTGCGGTTTGGTCTGATCCTGACCACAGCCCTGGTTTTGCTGGCAGGACTCGGCACGGCTGCGTTTTACCTGTCGCGGCCGCAAGCGCTGCCGCTGCCGGAAGAATTCGACAAGCCCGTGATGGCGGCGCAGATCGAGTTCCTGGCCGATGCCCTGCGCCGCAGCGCCGCGCAGATCGCCGCCCATCCGCAGACGCTGGCGTGCTTTGTCAGCGCCGCGCCGGCGGTGTGCCAGGCGCAGGCCGCCAACCTGCACGCCCTCAATCAGGACGCCACCGTGCTGTTCGTCACGGCCGAGCAGAATCAGCTATTGCCGGGCTTTCTGCCGGGCGACACCCGGCGGCTGCTGGCCGGTGCCGGGGGCAACGGCACCGGGGCGACCGCCACCGCCACCTTCAATCTGTCCTTGTCGCATCCTGTGGTGGACAGCGACGGCACGCGGCTCGGCTTTGTCATCGTCGAGCAAAGCGTGCCCCAGCTGCAGTCCCTGTTTGACACCCTGCCCCTGCCGGACGCGGCCGCTTACGCCGAATTACAGCAAGTCCAGGCGAGCGATGCGTCCATGGTGCTGATGCGGCGTGGCAATCAGGTGATCAAGCGGCATGCTCAACCCACCCTGATCGCGCTGGCCGGAACGCCGTGGCAGATCGCGGTGTGGCGGCCCGTCACGCCGGTGGTCGAACGCGTGGCGCCCTACCTGCTGGGCTGGCTGGTGGCCAGCCTGGTGATCGCGATTCTGGTGATGGCGACTGTTCTGTCGGTGCGCAACCGGGTCACCGACAGCCTGCGCACGCTGGTGAAGTTCACCAACGACCTGCGCCAGCAGCGGTTGCGTGCCGAGTATCCGGTCAGCCTCGAGGAGTTCAAGCCGCCGCTCGAGACCATGCTGAAACTCGGCAAGGTGATGGTGGGGCGGCAGAAGGAAGTGACCACGCAGGCGCGGATGGATCACCTGTCGCAGGTCAACAACCGGCGCAGTTTCGACGAAAAGCAGAAGGAGCTGTTCGCCAGCCTGAAGGACGGCTGGTCGCACAGCCTGCTGATTCTCGACATCGACAACTTCAAGCAGGTCAACGACACCTTCGGCCACGAAGCGGGCGATCAGCTCATCATCAAGTTCGGCGATGCGCTGAAACATTGCCTGCGCAACAGCGACTTCATCGCCCGCCTGGGCGGCGATGAATTCTGCGTGCTGTTTCCCTTCACCCCGCTGGAACGCGCGCAGGAACTGGCCGAGCGCCTGCGCGCCAAGATGCCGGAAAGCGTTGATCTCATCCCCGGCGTGACGCAGAAGCTGTCGTGGAGCGGCGGCCTGTCCGAATACAGCCGCGACGACAAGGGCGAAAACGAGGCGCTGGCGCGCGCCGACGCCGCCTTGCTGGAAGCCAAGCGCGGCGGCCGCAACGCCACGCGGGTCAAGGCCGCCGCCTGAGCGCAGCCGCCAGCCACCCCACACCGAGCACGCCCCACAGCGCCAGCACCGGCGCATTGCCCCAGCGCACATAGGGCGTGCTGCCCGCATAGCCCTGGATCTCGCCGGACAGGCTGCCGGCGGTGAAAGGCGGCAGGCTGGCCAGCATCCGGCCTTTCGCATCGATGATCGCGGTGACGCCGGTATTGGTTGAGCGCAGCATCATGCGCCCGGTTTCCAGCGCGCGCATCTGCGACAGTTGCGCGTGCTGCCAGGGCGCGAACGAATCGCCGAACCACGCCAGGTTGCTCACGTTCACCAGCACGCTCGCCTCGGGCAACTGGCGGATGATCTCTTCCCCGAAAGCATCCTCGTAACAGATATTGGCAGCCACCCGCTGGCCGCCGATGGCGAGCGGGCGCTGGCCGACGGCGCCGCGCGCAAAGTCCGACAGCGGGATGTGCAGCACTTCGATCACCCAGCCCCATACTGCCTTCAGCGGAATGTATTCGCCGAACGGCACCAGATGCACTTTATGGTAGCGCTGGCTGGCCGCAGCGCCGACGCTGATGACGCTGTTGTAGTAGGCGCCCGCGGGCGATCCCGTGGGCAGCCCGGTCAGGACGTCGCCGCCGTTTTGCCGGCCCAGCGCCGCAAGCCCTTCGCGATACGAATCGGGCAGTTCGGATTCAAACAGCGGCAGCGCGGTTTCCGGCAGCACGATCAGTTGCGCGGGCGAGGCCGTGGCCATGCGCGCGTAGGTCGCCAGCGTGGCCTGGGCTGTTTCCGGCTGCCATTTCATGTCCTGCGGGATATTGCCCTGCAGCAGCGCGACCGTGGTCGGGGCGCCCTCCGGCGTGGTCCAGTCGACGTCGCGCAAGGCTTGGCCGCCGACCCCCAGCGCCATGATCGCCACCACGGCCCAGATGCGCAGCACCAGCCGACTGCGTGTCGTCACGCTCCATGCCAGCAGGGCCGCGATCAGCGCCAAAAGATACGACACGCCATACACGCCGACCAGCGGCGCATACCCCGCCAGCGGGCTCGCAGGCACCTGCGAATAGCCCGCCACCAGCCACGGGAAGCCGGTGAACAACCAGCCGCGCACCCATTCCGTCGCGCCCCAGGCGAGCGGCATCACCAGCAGCAGACGCCAGGCAGGCGAGGCGGACCAGCGCGCCTGCAGTGCGCCGACCGCGGCCGGGAACAGCGCCAGCACGGTGCAGAACAGGAAGGTCGCGAGCGCCGCCAGCCACGTCGCCATGCCGCCGTACACCGACAGGCTGACGAACACCCAGCTCACGCCGGCAATGAAGAAGCCCCATCCCCAGACCAGGCCGACGAGAAAGCCGGCGCGCTTCGACGCGGTGCGGGCCAGCAGCGCGAACAGCACGGCCAGGCTCAGCATCGGCAAGGGCCAGAGGCCGAGCGGGGCGAAGCCGGCGACGGCCAGTGCGCCGGCGCTCAGGCTGGCGAGCAGCAGGGGAGAGGACAGACGGCGCACGGCGGGAAGGGTAGCCGCCACGGATGACTGAACGGCGGTCAAAGCGGGGCTTCGAAGTCGATATGGCCGTCGATCAGCGTGTAGCGCACCCGGCCCTGCATCGGCTGGTTGAGGAAGGGCGTGTTGTTGCCCTGGCTGGACAGCGCCCTGGGGGTGACGACCCACTCGGCGGTCTCGTCGAAGATGCAGATGTCGGCGCAGCTGCCGACTGCCAGGTTGCCGCCGGGCACGCCCAGAATCTGCGCGGGTTTCCACGAAATCAGGTCGATCGCCTGCAGCAGCGGAACGTCCATTTCGCGCGCCCACTTCAGGGTCAGCGGCAGCAGCAGTTCGACCCCGGAGGCGCCCGGTGTCGATTCGCCGAACGGGACCTGCTTCACGTCCTCGTCGACCGGGGTGTGGTCGGAGCACAGTGCGTCGATGGAACCGTCGCGCAGCGCCGCGCGGATGGCATCGCGGTCGCGCAGGCTCCGCAGCGGCGGCACCAGGTGCAGGTGCGAGTCGAAGCTGACGAGGTCGTTTTCCGACAGGTGAACGTGGGTGCTGGCGACGTCGCAGGTGACCGCCAGCCCCTGCGCCTTGGCGGCGCGCACCATGGCGATGCCTTCGTAGGTCGACAGCCGGGCAAGGTGAATACGGGCGCCGGTTTCGCGCGCCAGCAGCAGAATCGTGGCCAGCGCCACCGTTTCGGCCAGCGCGGGAATGCCGGGCAGGCCGAGACGCGAAGCCACGGCGCCGTCGTGCGCGACGCCGCCGCGCGCCAGCGAGGCATCCTGCGGCCGCAACCACAGGCTGAAGCCAAAGGTTGACGCGTACTCCATCGCGCGCAGCAACACCTGGGTGTCGGCCGGCAGGGCGTCGGCCTGGGTGAAGGCGCGGCAGCCCGCCTCGGTCAGCTCGGCCATCTCGGTCAGCATGCTGCCTTCGAGCTTCTGCGTCAGCGCGCCGATCGGGTAGACGCGCGGGCCGGGCAGGTTTTTGGCGCGGAACTTGAGCATCTCGACCAGCCCCGGCTCGTCGAGCGGTGGGTCGGTGTCGGGCGGGCAGGCGAGCGAGGTGATGCCGCCGGCGGCGGCGGCGAGCATTTCCGATTCCAGCGTGGCGCGGTATTCGAAGCCGGGTTCGCGCAGCCGCACCGACAGGTCGACCAGGCCGGGGCAGACGATCAGGCCGCTCGCGTCGATGACGCGGTTGGCGTGGAAATCGGCCGGCGCGTGGCCGTTGCCGACGATCTTACCCGCAGCGACATAGATATCGGCGACTTCGTCGCGCGCGCTCATCGGGTCGATCACGCGACCGTTCTTGATATGGATTTTCATGCGTTCGTCCCCGCCAGCATCGCCATTACGGCCATCCGCACCGCGATGCCGTAAGTCACCTGCGGCAGGATCACCGATTGCGGGCCGTCGGCCACTTCGGAGGCGATTTCCACGCCTCGGTTCATCGGGCCGGGGTGCATGACGATGGCATCCGGCTTGGCGAGCGCGAGCTTTTCCGCCGTCAGGCCGAAGAACTTGAAATATTCCTGCGCGGAAGGCAGCCGCGCACCCTTCATGCGCTCGCTCTGCAGGCGCAGCATGATGACCACATCGCAGCCGGCGAGACCCGCTTCCATGTCGTGGAACACCCGGACCCCCATCTGCTCGACCCCGGTGGGAAGCAGGGTCTTCGGGGCGATCACGCGGACTTCAGATTATGGAATTCGCCCTTGAAGCGGCGGATGGTGAACATGTCCAACAGGCCCTGCGTCGGATGCGCATGGCGGCCGTCGCCGGCGTTGATCACCGAAATATGCGGCGCGACGTGGCGCGCAATGAAATGCGCCGCCCCCGACTGCCCGTGGCGCACGACGAACATGTCGGCGTGCATCGCGGCGAGGTTGTCGACAGTGTCCAGGATCGCCTCGCCCTTGGTCTGGCTGGAAGTGGCGATGTTGAGGTTGACGACGTCGGCGGACAGCCGCTTGGCGGCGATCTCGAAGGTGGTGCGGGTGCGCGTCGACGGCTCGAAGAACAGGTTGAAGATCGACTTGCCGCGCAAGAGCGGGACTTTCTTCACCTCGCGCTCGCCAACGTCCATGAAGGATTCGGCGGTGTCGAGAATCTGCGTCAGGATCGCGCGCGGCAGGCCGTCGAGGGTGAGCAGGTGGCGCAGCCTGCCGTCTTCGGTCAGTTGTAGGTTCATGCGAGGGAAAGGGTCAGGTGGCCGTCGTCCAGCCGTGAAAGGTTGATGTTCTGGTGGTCGGGAACGGAGAGCGTGAGGCCGGCAAAGTCGGGGCGGATCGGCAGTTCGCGGCCGCCGCGGTCGACCAGCACCGCCAGCAGGATCGAGGCCGGGCGGCCATAGTCGAACAGCTCGTTCATCGCCGCGCGCACCGTGCGGCCGCTGTGCAGCACGTCGTCGACCAACAGGATGTCGCGGCCTTCGAGGTCGAACGGCAGGTTGGACGGCTTCACCTGCGGGTGCAGGCCGATGCGCGAAAAATCGTCGCGGTAAAACGAGATGTCGAGCGTGCCGAGCGGCAGGGCGCAGCCGAGCAGCGCGTGCAGGCGCTCGGCCACCCACACCCCGCCGGTGTGGATGCCGACGATGACGGTGTCCGGGGTGAGGGTGGGGGCGATGGCGGCGGCCAGTTGCGCGATCAGCGGGTCGACGTCAGGCAATGAGGCGGGCATCAAAAAATCCTTGCAGTATCAGTTGGGCGGCGACGGCGTCGGTCAGCGCCTTGTTCTTCTTGCCGTGGATGCCGCGTTCGTGCAATTCCGCTTCGGCCGCGGTGCTGGTGTGGCGCTCGTCCACCATGAACACCGGCAGCTTGAAGTGCGATTCTAGTTTGCGCGCGAAGTTTCTGGCCACCCGGGTCATTTCGTGCTCGCCGCCGTCGGCGTGGGTGGGCAGACCCAGCACCAGCAGCACCGGCTGCCATTCGGCGATCAGGCTGGCGATGGCGGCGAGCCGCGCATCGGTGGAGTCGGCCTGGATGACGGTGAGGGGATGCGCGACGCCGATCGACAGATCACCCGAGGCCACGCCGGTGCGCTTCAGGCCGAGGTCGAAGCCCAGCACCGTGCCGTGGGTGTCTGCATAGCTCAAGTCAAGCGTGCCCGGCTTCGTCGGACAGGCTGGCGAAGTCGATGCCGAGGCGCTTCATCGCGGCAGGCAGACGTTCTTCGGGTGCCAGGTCGAAGATCACCTGCGGGTCGGCAGCTACCGACAGCCACGCGTTCTGCTTGATTTCCTCTTCCAACTGGCCGGCGCCCCAGCCCGCGTAGCCGAGCGACACCATGAACTTTTCCGGCCCCGCGCCCTGGCTCACCGCTTCCAGCACGTCCTTCGAGGTGGTGAGGCTGACCGCGTCGTTGACGGTGAGGGTAGAGCTGAAGGTGAGCGGCGGCGTGTGCAGCACAAAGCCGCGTTCGGTCTGCACCGGGCCGCCAAAGTAGACGGTCTTGCGCTGCAGGCGCTCGGGAAGCGACAGGCCAATCTGTTCGAACAGCGTCGACAAGTCCAGGTCGATCGGCCGGTTGACCACCACGCCCAGCGCGCCCTGCGCGCTGTGGTCGCAGATATAGGTCAGCGTGCCGTTGAAATTAGGATCGACCATGCCCGGCATGGCGATCAGAAAATTGTGGGTGAGATTGACGGTATCCATGATTGCCCTCCCATTGTAATCTGCCTCAAATCAGGCAAGCATTCCTTTTTCACCCTCCCTACACACTATAGCGACCAGAACGCCGCATGATTGAATACGCCCGCGCCCTGGTGTGGTTTCGCCGCGATCTGCGCGACTTCGACCACGCTGCGCTCTACCACGCGCTCAAGCGGAGCCGCCAGGTCGTGTGCGCCTTCATTTTCGACCGCGACATCCTCGATGCGCTGCCCGATCCGGCAGACCGCCGGGTCGAGTTCATCCACGCCAGCGTGACCGAACTGCAGCAGGCGCTGCAGGCCCGGGGTGGTGGCCTGGTGGTCAGGCATGGCGTCGCGCGCGACGAGGTCGTGCAACTGGCGGCCGATCTGCAGGCCGAGGCCGTGTTTTTCAACCACGACGACGACCCCGCCGCGCTGGCGCGTGATGCCGCCGTCGAAGCCGCGCTGCGCGCGCGCGACATCGCCGTCCATCACAGCAAGGATGCAGTGATCTTCGAACGCGAGGACGTGCTCACCGCCGGCGGCACGCCCTACAGTGTCTTCACCCCCTACAAGAATGCCTGGCTGAAAAGGCTGACGCCGTTCGATCTGCAGGCCTATCCGGTCGAGGCCTATGCCGGCCGGCTGGCACCCCAGTCGTCCGCCATTCCGCGCTTGCCGGACATGGGATTCGAGCCGACCAATCTTGCCGAGCTCAGGCTGCCCACCGGGATGTCGGGTGGCGCGCAGCTGTTCGAGGATTTCCTGCAACGGATCGACCGCTATCAGGCGTTGCGCGACTATCCCGCCGTGAAGGGGCCGTCGTATCTGTCGGTGCACCTGCGCTTCGGCACGGTGTCGATCCGCCAGCTCGCCGCCGCGGCCTGGCAACGGGGCGGGCGCGGCGCACAGACCTGGCTGTCCGAACTGATCTGGCGCGACTTCTACCATCAGATCCTGTGGCACCGCCCCGACGTCGCCAGCGGACATAGCTTTAAACGCCAATACGACGCGCTGCCGTGGCCGAATCCGCCGGGACATTTCGAAGCCTGGTGCGAAGCGCGCACCGGCTATCCGCTGATCGACGCCGCGATGCGGCAGCTGAACCAGACCGGCTACATGCACAACCGGCTGAGAATGGTGACAGCGAGTTTCCTGACGAAAGACCTGTTGGTCGACTGGCGGCTGGGCGAAAAGTATTTCGCCGACAAGCTGATCGACTTCGACCTGGCCGCCAACAGCGGCGGCTGGCAGTGGGCGGCCTCGGTCGGCTGCGACGCCCAGCCCTGGTTCCGCATCTTCAATCCGGTGACGCAGTCCGAGCGCTTCGACGCCGAGGGGCATTTCATCCGCCGCTATTTGCCGGAACTCGCCCGCGTGGCGGAAAAATTCATCCATGCGCCGTGGGCGATGCCTGCCGCCGAGCAGCAGCGCGCGGGCTGCGTCATCGGCCGTGACTGCCCGTTGCCGATCGTCGATCACGCTGTGCAACGGGGGCAGACGCTGGCACTTTTCAGGCAGGCCTTGCCGCCTGCGCTAAAGTAGCGTTCGCGGCGCCGCGCCGCATCAGACAAGGAGATTTCATGGCGGCATGGTTGATTCCCGCGGTCAAGGCGATTCTGCCTTTTGTGAGCCCCATCGTTTCGTCGGCGTTGCCGGTGTTTACCACGCGCAGAAGCGACGAGGCTGCCGCCCAGTCCGGCGTGTTGCAGAAGCAGGTTACCGAGCTGCAGACGGCGGCCTCGCAGAATGCGCTGCACGTCAAGGCACTGGCCGAGCAGCTGCAGAAAACGGTGACCGCGCTCGAGCAGGCGGCGGCAGTCGCAGAGTCGCGCTTCAGGCGCATGGCCGTACTGTGCGGTGTGGCCGTTGCGCTCTCGCTGCTGGCCATTGGGGTTTCGCTGTTCGTTCTTTTTTCCGGCTAATGCGGCGGTCAATCAGGAACAGGCGCTGGCCCGTCCCCGACCTGACGAAATGCCCGCGCCAGGCGGGGAGCTTGACCGGGGCAGTCAAACGCTAAATACTAAGTAAAAATACTTACAAAATAGATTGATTTGCTTCATTTTCTTTCCAGCCGGCCGTAGATAGCTTTCCAGTAAGCCAGTGAGGGGCGTTTCTTGAATCGACTGCAAGGACAAGACCGTCACCGACTGGGTGGCAGTCTGCTGTTGGCCGTAAGCCTTCCGCTGTTGCTGTGGCAGGCCATTCCGGCCAATCAGGGGGCGATCCCGTCCCCGACTTTCCTGGCGGCCCATTCGATCATGGAGATTTTTGCCATCATCGTTGCGGCACTGGTCTTTTTCACCGGACATGGCGCGCAGGAAACCGTGCGCTCGGTCCGCTCGATGGTGCTGGGTTGCGCGTTTCTGGCGGTGGCGATGTTCGACGTCCTGCACTTCCTGTCCTACATGGGCATGCCGGATCTGCTCAGCCCCAATTCCGCCCACAAGTCCATCCTGTTCTGGCTGTGCGGCCGCTACGCCGCCGGGATCGGCCTTTTGGCCTATGTGCTGCTGCCCGAAACCCCTGCCGTGCGCTACCCGGCGAGCCGCTACGGCTGGGCCGGGGCGCTGCTCGTGGCGGGCGCGCTTTCTTACGGGCTGCTGGTGTCGCCGGACAGCGTGCCGGCGATGTACATGGCCGGTCAGGGATTGACGCCGCTCAAGGTGACGCTCGAATGGGGGGTCTCCGGCCTTTACCTTGCGGTCGCCGCCCTGCTCTATCTGCGCCGCTCGCAGATCACCCATTGCGATATCCAGAGCCTGATGCTGGCCCTGCTGCTGATGGCGGCGGGCGAGCTGTTCTTCATCCTGTATGTGGAGGTGAGCAGCACGGCCAATCTGCTGGGGCATGTGTACAAGGTGTTTGCCTATTACTTTCTGTATCGCGCGATCTATGCCGAGGCGGTGAGCCGGCCGTTCCGCCAGATGCGGCACATGCTCGGCCACGACGACCTGACCGGGTTGCCCAACCGGACGGTGTTCAACGACAGGCTCAATCTGGCGATGGCGCGCGCCCGGCCAGATGCGCCCTGCGCGGTTCTGCTGCTGGACCTCGATCACTTCCAGAATGTGAACGACACGCTGGGCCACGAGCAGGGCGATCTGCTGCTGGTCGCCGTCTCCTGCCGCATCCGTGAGAGCCTGCCGGAAAAGGCGTTCATGGCTCGCTTCAGCGGTGACGAGTTCGTGATCCTGCTGGAAAACATGACGGTCGAGCAGGCCAAACAAGTGGGTCAGGGGATGCTGCAGGCCTTGGCCCGTGAATTCGATCTTGGCAACGACCGTCTGGATATCAGCGCCAGCATCGGCATCGTCGCCTACCCGACGGACGGCGAGTCAGCCAGCATCCTGATGCGCTACGCCGACCTGGCCCTGCACCGCGCCAAATTGTCCGGGCGCAATTGCATCATTGTGTTCAGCCGCGATCTGTCCGATGACATCCAGCGCCGCGTGCTGCTGGAGGCGCGGCTGAAGCACGCCCTGGAACGCAATGAACTGGCAGTGCACTACCAGCCCAAACTGGAAATCTTGTCGGGTCGTCTGATGGGATGGGAAGCGCTGTTGCGCTGGCAATCGGCCGAGCTGGGCGCGGTCGGCCCCGACGAGTTCATCCCGGTTGCCGAACAGAGCGGACTCATCCTGCCGATCGGCGAGTGGGTGCTGCGCGAAGCCTGCCGCCAGTTGCGGGCGTGGCAGGATCAGGGGCTGACCGCCGGCACCATGGCGGTCAATCTGTCGACGCGGCAATTCCGCCAGGCCGACCTGGCCGAGGAGATCAGCGCGGCCCTGCGGGATGCGAAACTGGAGCCGGGCGACCTCGAGCTGGAACTGACCGAGTCGTCGATCATGGACAGTCTGGAGTCAGCGGCCAGCGTGCTGGCCAAACTGGAGGCCCTGGGCATCCGCATCGCGGTGGACGATTTCGGCACGGGCTACTCCTCGCTCAGCTACCTGAAGACCTTTTCCATTCACTGCTTGAAAATCGATCGCTCGTTCATCAATGACATTCCGGGCGACGACAACGATACCGCCATCGTGCGCACCATCATCGCGCTGGGCGGCAGCCTCGGCCTGACCGTGGTGGCCGAAGGCGTCGAAACCGAGGCGCAACTGGCGTATCTGCGCGCCAACCGTTGCGACCAGGCCCAGGGTTATCTGTTCAGCCGTCCGCTGCCGCCGGGCGACTGCGAGAGCCTGATGCGTGCGCGTGCGCGCCAGGCTGCGGCCTAAGTCCGCAGCCCACCATTGAAAAAGCCGGGCATCGCCCGGCTTTTTCAATCCAGCATTTCGATCCGAAACCGCTCAGGCGGCCTTTTCGTGGTGGTAGCCCGTCACGGTGTCCACTTCGGACTTGGAGCCGAGGATCACCGGCACGCGCTGATGCAGGCCTTCGGGGGCCAGATCAAGGATGCGCTCGCGCCCAGTGGTGGCGGCGCCGCCGGCTTGCTCGACGAGGAAGGCCATCGGGTTGGCTTCGTACAACAGGCGCAGCTTGCCGGCCTTGGCCGGATCCTTGGTGTCCTTGGGGTACATGAAGATGCCGCCGCGGGTGAGGATGCGGTGGACTTCGGCGACCATCGAGGCGACCCAGCGCATGTTGAAGTCCTTGCCGCGCGGCCCGGTCTTGCCGGCCAGGCACTCGTCGACGTAGCGCTGCACCGGCTTTTCCCAGAAACGCATGTTCGACGCGTTGATCGCGAACTCTTTGGTTTCAGTGGGGATCTGCATGTTGGGGTGGGTCAGCACGAATTCGCCGATGTCGCGGTCGAGCGTGAAGCCGTTGGTGCCGTGGCCGAAGGTCAGCACCAGCATGGTCGACGAACCGTAGATCGCATAGCCGGCACAGACCTGCTGGGCGCCGGGCTGCAGGAAGTCTTCGGTGACAGCGGCGCGGCCGGCGACCGGTGCCTTCAGGATCGAGAAGATGGTGCCGACCGAGATGTTGACGTCCACGTTGCTGGAGCCATCGAGCGGATCGAACACCAGCAGGTACTTGCCGAGCGGGTACTGGTTGGGGATCGGATAGAGTTCGTCCATTTCCTCGGAAGCCATGCCGGCGAGGTGTCCGCCCCACTCGTTGGCGCCGATCATGATGTCGTTGGTGATGACGTCGAGCTTCTTCTGCGTTTCGCCCTGCACGTTCTCGGAATCCAGCGACGGAATCCAGCGAGCCCATCACGCCCAGCAGTGCGCCCTTGTTGACGACGTTGGAAATGGCCTTGCAGGCGATGACGACGTCGTTCAGGAGCGAGGTGAAATCGCCGGTGGCGCCGGCGGTGCGGCGCTGCTCTTCAATGATGAACTGGGTAAGTGTGGTGCCGGTATGCATGGTCTGACTCCGAAATGTATAAGCAAATCATAATATTATACATGAGCGGCAATGGCCGCCACTTAGTCTGTTCCCACCAGCTGATCCGAACGGGTAAAGGTCCAGGTTCGCGTGATCGACAGAATGTCGGCCTTTTGCCGCATGTCGTCCGGGAAGCGCGCGTAGGGCGCGGCGAGCTCGACGATTCTGATCGCCGCCGCGTCGAGAATCTTGGAGCCGGACGAGCGGTTGACGTCGACCTGCTCGATGCGGCCATCGGAATGGATCGACACGGTCAGCTGGAGGCTGCCGTAGAGACCCTGGCGGCGCGCGGCTTCGGGATAGTTGACGTTGCCGACCCGCTCGACCTTGGCGACCCAGTCCTCGACGTAGCGCGCAAACGCGTATTCCTTGACGTTGGCGCCGACGAAGGCGCGCTTGGGACGCTTCTGGTATTCGTCCCATTCCTGCGAGATGCGTGCCTGCAACTGCGCCATTTCGCGCGCCTGCTGGTTGAGCTGGCTGAGGTCGACGGCGGGCTGGACCGGCGTCGGCGGCGCCGCCTGCGGCCGCTCCTGCAGCTGGCCGTTGGGCTGCAACTGGGTCAGCAAGGTCTTGGCCTGCTGTTCAAGCGCGGCCACCCGCGCCTGCAAGGCGGCTTCTTCGCTGCCGGTCTGGGTTTCGCGGCTGGCGGGCAGCGGGCTCTTCAGGCGCCGGTCCTCGTCGGTATTGCCGCCGCCGGCCAGGCTCACCTGCGCCAGCGCGTCGGGGCTGAGGGGCGTTTCGAGGGTTTTGGCGTTGACCAGCACCACTTCCATCGGCAGGTTGGGATCCTCGAACAGGCGCGGGTTGATCTGCACGAACTGGGTCGACAGCACCACGCCATGCACCGCCGCCGACGCCAGCAGGGCCAGCGCAATGCGCGTGCCCTGTTTGGACGGTTCGGCAAGGAGGATCGGCGGGGCGGTGGACACGGCGCAGGCAGAAAGTGGAATCAGGGTTGATTTTACGGAAGCGCGACGCTGCTGTCAGGCGGCGTCTCCAGGGTTTCCTGGTACTCGGCGTGAAAGTGGATATCGAGCAGGTCGATATTCGAAATCGCCAGCCGCACCCGCGCCCCCGGGGCGACGCCCATCACCGAGGGCGCGCGCGTCACCAGCGGCAGCGTGTCGAGGCGCACCAGGTCTTCGCGGATGACCTTGGCGGTGACCTCCTGGATGCTCTCCTGCTGCATCCAGCGCAGCATCCAGTAACGCTCCAGGCGCCGCTGGAATTCGTTGTAGGCGTCGTAGGCCAGCTCGAACTCGCGCACCACCGAAAACAGCTGCTCGCTGCGTGGCGGGTAGACCGGGTCGCTGCCCTGCACCAGGCTGATCAGCTGGCGCTGGTTGACCAGGTCGACATAGCGGCGCAGCGGCGACGATGACCACGCGTACTGGTCGACACCGAGGCCGACGTGCGGATCGGGTGAAGTCGTCATGCGCGTCTTGCCGTTGGACTGCGCGCGGTAGATGCCGGGCACTTTTTTCTCTGCCAGCCAGCCGCCCCAGTGGGCGTTGGCGAAGATCATCAGCTCCGACACCACCTTGTCGATCGGGCTGCCGCGCTTGCGCGGAACGATGCTGATGCGCTCGCCATCGACCTTGAAGTTGTAGTCGACGCGGTCGACCGTGTCGGCCTTGCCGCGCCCGGCTTCCAGCACGGCGGCGAAGTCGCGCAGCCATTCCAGCTCGCGGCGGTAGGGGTAGTCGGGCACCGCGGGGTTGCGCAGCGTGTCGTCGTTGAACAGCACTTCCAGCGTCTCGTGGCGCAGGTTGTCGGCGATGTGCACCATTTCCAGTTTGGATTCGGTGCCGAGCACGCGCAGGTCGGACGCCACGTCGACATACAGCGACAGCGCCGGACAGTCGTGGGTTTCGCCCAGCGTGTAGTGGTGGATCAGTGCGTCCGGCAGCATGGTGATCTTGTCGCCGGGGAAATAGACCGTGGAAAGCCGTTCGCGCGCCACGCGGTCGAGTTCCGAGTCCGGTGTGATGCCGAGCGCGGGCGCCGCGATGTGGATGCCGACCCGCACGCTGCCGTCGTCGCGCCACTCGACCGACAGCGCATCGTCGATCTCGGTGGTCGCCTCGTCGTCCATCGAGAAGGCGCGTACCGTGCTTTTCGGCAGTTCGGGTGGATCGCTTGGATTGAGAGCACCCGGCTCGGTGACCTCGGCAAAGCCGGTGCCGCGCGGGAAGTATTCCAGCAGGAAGGTCGCCAGATGGAAGTCGAGCGTCGACGGAATCGCGCCGCAGCGTTCGATCAGCCGCAATGGCGACAGTCCGGTGGCCGCCGCCGCGTCTTCCAGCGCCTTGTATTCGAGCGTGTTCTTGTCCGGCGCGATGAGGATGCGCGGAACCAGCGAGGCGTATTCCTCCGGCAACCGGAAGGCCGCCAGTTCGGTGGCGAGGTGCGCTTGCCGCTCTGCCGCCAGCCGCTTTTTCTCCACCCCGGCCTTGGCGGCCGCCAGCGTTTCGGCCGGCGCCGGGCGATAGCGGCCACGGCCCCGTTTGTGGAAATAGATCGGCGAGGCATGCAGCTTCTGCAGCAGCGCCACCGATTCCGGCGGCGTCGGTGCGTGACCGTAGTATTCCTGCGCCAGTTCTGCGAAGCCGAACTCGTCGGCGCCCGCCACCTCCCACAAAAAGTCGGCGTCGAGCTCCGCCGCCAGGGTTTCGGCCTGCTGCATCACCTCGGCAGGCACGGGTGCGGCAAAGCGCAGCAGGATGTTCGCCGTCTTGATCTTGCTGCGCTTGCCCGAGGCGGTTTCCACCTGTGCCGTGGCGTCGGTTTCGGACAGGATGGAACCGGCCTTGAAGTGGCCGTCCTCTTCAAAGATGAGGTACATGAAAGATCAGAAATCCAGAATGGTTTGGTAGTGGCGCTCGAACCCGGCAAAGCCGTGGTCGCCGCCGTCTTCGATGATCTGCGTGGCACCGGCGTAGTAGGCCACCGCATCGCAGTAATCGAGCACCTCGTCGCCGGTCTGCACCAGCAGCAGATAGCGTTCGGGGCGGGTAATGCGTTCGACATCCAGCGCGGCGAGTTCGGCCAGATGTGCCTCGGTAAGTTCCCACTGCTCGCCGGTGTGCCAGTTGGTCTGCGGGCCGAGCGCGCTGCGCAACAGCGTGTGGGCGTGCACCGCCGGGTTCACCAGCACCGCCTTCCAGTCGTGCTTTTCCGCCAGATAGGTGGCGTAGAAGCCGCCCAGCGAACTGCCGACCAGGGTGACCGATTCGGGGCGGCGCTGTTCCAGTTCGGCCTCAACCAGCGCGATGGCCTCGCGCGGGCCGTTGGGCAGCGCCGGGCAGTAGTAGTCCGCCTGGCGGCCGATCGCGGCCATGTGCTCGCCGAGCTGCCGGGCCTTGCCGGACGCGGGGGAGGAATTGAAGCCGTGGAGGTAGACAATCATTCCCGGATTTTACCGGGGCGGGTGGGATTCCTGAAATTTGGCAATGGCCAGTTTTTCACAGGACTGCTGAGCGTTGGCCGGGGGTTGCCCGGCGGCAAGTTACTTTCTTTTGCTTCGCCAAAAGAAAGTAACCAAAGAAAAGGCGACCCCGACAGTCCCGAATTCCCGAAGATCAAGCGCGTCGGGTGGGCGGCAAAGAACTCGCCCCGCCTTGGTTGTTTTGATTTTGTTTTTTGTGGGCGGGGCTCAAACACCTTTGCCGCTGATCCACCCGACGCGCTTGATCTTCGGCGGGCCTGTAAGGGGAAGAAAGCCAAAACCAGGTTAGCGATAACGGGGCGGTCCGTATGCAGTGATGCGCCGCATATTCAGCGCAATGCGGCCACGCGGATTGACGGCCTGCCCAGCACGTCTTACGCGAGTCAGTCGTCGAAGCAGTAGAAGTCCGTCTTGATCACGCCGCAGTCGGGACAGCTCCAGTCGTCGGGGATGGCTTCATAGCGGGTGCCAGGGGCCAGCCCGTGATCGGGGTCACCGAGCGCTTCGTTGTAGACGTAGTCGCAGACGGCGCAGGTCCATTTGCGGAAGGCGGGGGCGGATTCGGGGGTAGAGATAGTAGTAGCGAGATTTATCATGGCAATTTCCACGGATCGAACGTGGCCAGCAATTGGTTGAAAATGGCGTCCAGCTCGCTGCCCAGCACATCGAGCTGCGGGTTGACGTAGGGTTTGAATATTTCGGTGGCGGGGCGGTAGGCAATCCACGTCGTGCCGTCGGCTTCGTAGAGATGGATGCGCAGCGGAATATCGATGCCGGCCGCTTTCTCCGCCGCCCACACCTTGACGGCGTAGTCGGGACGGAACACCTCGAGCACCTGGTCGGCCGGCACCGTGATGCCCTTCTTGGCGCAGTTGGCTTGGCCGTTGGCGTGGGCGACCAGGCCCATCGGGTAGGCCGCGATGGCGGCGATCAGCTTGTCGGCCGCTTCGTCCACGGAAAGGGAGACCGCGAAGCGGATCATACGACCTCCAGCTCAGGCTGGGCCAGTACACAGGCGGCGGTGTCGAACTCGTGGAGTTCCTTGCGCAGGTGCTTGATCGCCGGGGTGACGATGGCGATGAAGTAGGCCTCGCGCAGGCGGCGCTGCGCGGCATTGTTCGACAGATAGCCCTTGGCGCCCATGTGCATCATCGCGGCGTTGGCGGCCTTGAGACTCAATTCGCTGCCGGCGAGCCGCACTTGCAGGGTTTCCTTCACATGCGGGGCGCTGCCGTCGCGTTCGATCTTGGCTGCCAGCGCGTAGGTGGCGGCACGCGCGGCGTCGAGTTCGGCCTCCAGCGCGTCGGCCTGCACGTCGAGGAAACGGTTGACGTGGCCGAACTGCTTGTCGGCGCGCCTCATCATCGCCACGCAAGCGTCCACCAGGCCGAGCCCCATTCCCATCTGCAGCAGGATGAAGGCAGACTTGGTGCGGTCGCGGAAGGCGCTGAATTCATCCGCATGGCAGACCACCCGGCTGTCGGTGAGAAACACGTCGCGGAACTGGCAGGCGAAGGTGTTGGTACCTTCCATGCCGATGAAGTGCGCGTTCTGCGTCAGCGTGAGTCCGGGCGTGCTGCCGTGCACCAGGCCGATCACCAGGCCGGGCGTGTCGGGCAGCGTGGCCCCCATGTGGAAATAGTGATCAAGGCCGATATTCGACACCCACGGCAGCACGCCGTTGATGCGGTAACCGCCGTCCACCCGCTGGGCCTTCAGGCGCGCTTCCTCGATGCCGACGCAGGACTTCATGCTGTTCGACTGCGCGGTGCCGCCGAGCACTTCGCCGCGCGCCATTTTCGGTAGCATCTCGGCGGCGAGCGCGACGTTGGAACTGTTGATCACGTACCACTGCAATGCGTATTCCGCCCACAGCAGGAAGCCGGTGGAGACGCATTCCTTCGACGCTTCCTCGATCAACTGGATGGCGTGGCCGAGGCCCAGCGCGGTGCCGCCGTGCTCGACCGGCGTCAGGCTGCCCAGCCCGCCGAGCGCGCCGAGCTGTTTGAGAAAATCGCCCGGGTAGACGCCCTTGAGGTCGATGTCGACCACCTTGGGCGCGAGTTCGGCGGCGATGAGTTCGGCCAGGCCCGGCAGGATTTCAGCGGGCGTGTTCGCAAGTGCGGTTGCAGGCATGATGCGCTCCAAAATAAAGACCAGACGGGTCAGCCGAGTTCGACGCTGACGTTGACCGGGTTGCGCAGCGTGTTGGCGACCGGCGACCAGGCGTTGGAATGCGCGACCAGGTCCCTCAGTTCTTCCTCGCTGGCGTCGCCTTCCAGATGCACCTTCACGCGCACGTCGGTGAAGCCCAGCTTCTTCAGCGGGTCGAGGTCGCCTACACCCCACACGGCGGTGACATTGATGTCGCCTTCGAGTTCGAGTTCGAGCCTTGTCAGCGTGATGCCGCGCGCCACCGCGTTGGCGTGCAGCCCGACCGACAGGCAGGAGCCGAGCGTGGCGAGCACGGCCTCGGATGGATTCGGCGCGGTGTCGTCGCCGAGCAGGTGCGGCGGCTCGTCGATCACGTGCGCGTCGAGGTTGCGCACGTAGGTGAGGTTGCGGAACTTGCTTTCGCATACGGTCTTCGCTTTCAGCGTGACGACCGACTGCGGATTGGCGCGGCCCTTGGTGGCGAGGGCCGCGAGGCCGTCGGCATCGATGGGCTCGAGCACGGTTGGGGTTTTCAGGGCAACGACTTCGGACATGGGATGACTCCTTTGGTGGGTTGATCGGAAACCGATATGCTCTGTATTGCGATTCCCGTGCCAGCTCGGTCAGTCAATGTCAAGCCATTGATCCTTAAGTGAATATTGTCCGATGGCTCTATTCAGTCCCCTTTGCGCGCTAACAAATTGTTAACCATTGTCAGGCCATGGCGAGGCGCTTGATGCGGTAGTTCAGCTGGCGCAGGGTCAGGCCCAGCACCTGTGCCGCACGCGACTTGTTGCCGTGGGTCTGCGCCAGCGCCTGCTCGATCTGCCGGCGGTCGTGCGATTGCGCCGGCAGATAGGGGCGCACCGCCGTGGCGGGGGCGTTGTCAAGCGGCGGTGCCGCTGCGGGCGTGCCCGTCGCTTCGCTGCGAATGACGTGTTCCACCTCGCGCGCGGACACCGTCGCGCCTTCGGCCAGCAGCACCAGGCGCTCCAGCACGTTGTGCAGCTGGCGGATGTTGCCCGGCCACGGGTAGTCGGCTAGTCGCTCCATCGCGTCCGGGGTCAGCCCGACGTTGCGCTGGTAGCTCTGGCTGATGAGGTTGAGCTGGTGGCGTACCAGCGGGCGAATGTCCTCGCGCCGCTCGCGCAGCGCCGGCAGGCGGATCGGAATAATGTTGAGGCGGTAATACAGGTCGAGGCGGAAGCGGCCGGCGGCGACCTGCTGCTGCAGGTCGAGGTTGGTGGCGGCGACGATGCGCACGTCGATCGGCGTTTCGCGGTGGCCGCCGACGCGCTGCAGGGTTTTTTCCTGCAGCACCCGCAGCAGCTTTACCTGCATCGCCAGCGGCAGCTCGCCGATTTCGTCTAGGAACAGCGTGCCGCCGCCGGCCTGCTCGAAATAGCCGGCGCGCGCGGTCGAGGCGCCGGTGAACGCGCCTTTCTCGTAGCCGAACAATTCCGACTCGAACAGGTTTTCCGGAATGGCCCCGCAGTTCACCTTGACGAAAGCCTGGTCGCGGCGCGGGCTCGACAGGTGCAGCGCGCGCGCGAACAGTTCCTTGCCGGTGCCCGACTCGCCCAGCAGCAGCACCGTCGCCTCGGTCGGTGCGACCTGCTCGATCTGGCGCAGTGCATGGCGCAGCGCGGGCGATTCGCCGACGATGCCGAGTGTGGCCTGTTGCGGCGCGCCGCGCTCGAGCGCCCATTTGAGCTCGCGGTTTTCGTGTTCCAGCCGCGCGGTCTGTTTCGCCACGTGCTCGTTCAACTTCAGGACCTGGGTAATCAGCGTGGCGATGATTTCAAGCAGGCGCAGGTCGTCGGCCAAGGCCCGCGCGCGGCCGCGAATCCGATGCACCCCCAGGAGGCCCAGCACTTCGCCATCGCTCCGCAGCGGCAGCGCGATGAAGCTCACCGTCTCGTTCGGCAGGCGGCCGCGATCGACCGCGCGGGCGAGGTAATGCGGGTCGTCGTCGATGTCCTGCACGATCGCCGTCTCGCCGCTTTGCAGCACGCGGCCGGTGACGCCGTCGCCGGGCCGGTAGACCCCGCGCTCGATTTCGTCCGTCGTCAGCCCGTAGGCATGGCGGATCGCAAAGTCGCTGCCGCCGGGCTGCCGCAGCACCACCCGCCCGCGGTTGAGCCCGAGAAATTCCGAGATCAGGTGCAGCATTTCGCGAATCACCGGGCCGGGCTCCAGGCTTTTTCCCATCAGGCGCGCTGACTCGCGGATCACCAGCATTTCCTCGTCTTGCAGGCGTTCGGCAGGCAGTGCAATAGCAGTCATGGCGGGTTCTCCGAAACAAATTGTCAACACTGTGTAATCAAGAATCGGGCCAGCAATTCAGCACGTTCCCCGGGTTTCCTAAAAATCGTCCATTTAAAACAATGGCTTGTCATATTTCAAGCGAGCTGGCACGTTTCCTGAATACCGCTTGAGTGGAAACACGACGCAATGCAGGGCCTCTGTCTCCAAAGCCCGTCGAACCGGGCAATTGAACGGCAGGCCACGCAGCAAACCGGAACGGATGAAATGCACCAGACCGGGGCGAGCATGCAGAAATTGGTGCATGCGTTCGTGTGAGGAATTTTTTTCAACCCGATGGGAGCGCCTTATGTCCGGCTTTGATAATCCGTTTGACCCCGATTCCAAACTGCACCGTGCAGGCTGCAGCTGCGGTCGCCACCACAGCCAGGCCGACCACGATGCCGCCATGACGAACGAGGATGCGCGCGTGTCGCGTGTGGTCGAGTCGGCGGTGATGCGCGGGCTCTTTCCCAACGACCAGATGCGCCGCAATTTCCTGCGCGCGGTGGGTGCCGGCACGGCGATGGCGGCGATCTCGACGCTGTTCCCGATGGGCGCGGCGAAGGCGCTGGCGGCGGAACGCGGCAAACTTGAAAAGACCGACCTCAAGATCGGCTTCGTCCCGATCACCTGCGCCACGCCCATCATCATGGCGGGTCCAATGGGGTTCTATGCGCGCGAAGGCCTGAACGTCAGCCTGCAGAAAACCGCCGGCTGGGCGGTGGTGCGCGACAAGGTGCAGAACAAGGAATACGACGCCTCGCATTTGCTGTCGCCGATGCCGCTGGCGATGTCGCTCGGGCTGGGATCGGCCAAGCAGGCCGTCGACGTGGCGACGATCCAGAACATCAACGGCCAGGCCATCACCATGCACCTGAAGCACAAGGACAAGATGAACCCCAAGGACTGGAAGGGGATGAAGTTCGGCCTGCCGTTCGACTACTCGATCCACAACCTGCTGTTGCGCTACTTCCTCGCCGAGCACGGCGTCGATCCCGACAAGGATGTCGAGCTGCGCATGATGCCGCCGCCCGACATGGTGGCCAACCTGCGCGCCGGCAACATCGACGGCTTCCTCGGCCCCGAGCCGTTCAACCAGCGCGCGGTGTACGAGGGCTTCGCCTTTATCCACACCCTGTCGCGTGATCTGTGGGACGGTCATCCCTGCTGCGCCTTCGGCGTGAAGGAAGGCTTCTACAAGGAGTTTCCCAATACCTACGCCGCGTTGTTCCGCGCGATCGCCAGCGCCACCGACTACGCGCACAAGCCGGAGAACCGCAAGGAGATCATCGAGGCGATCGCTCCGGCAAACTATCTGAACCAGCCGATCCCGGTGCTGGAACAGGTGATGACCGGGCGCTTCGCCGACGGCCTCGGCAAGGTGCGGAACGTGCCGGATCGTGTCGACTTCGATCCCTTCCCCTGGCAGTCGATGGCGGTGTGGATCCTGACCCAGCTGAAGCGCTGGAACTACATCAAGGGCGACATCAACTACAAGGCGGTCGCCGAGGAAGTGTTCCGCGCCACCGACGCGCGGGCGCGCATGGCCGAAATCGGGCTGAAGGCGCCGGCGAACAGCTACACCAAGCACACCATCATGGGCAAGGTGTTCGACCCCGCGAAGCCTGCCGAATACCTCAACTCCTTCGCCATCAAACGCTCATGAAAACGCGACTCTCGCTCAACCAAAAGTCCACCCTGCTGTCGCTGGTGTTGTTCGGGGTGATCCTGCTGGTCTGGCAGCTGGCGACGCTGCCGCAAGCCGACACCGTCGCGGCGGGCGTCGACCCCGAATACGCCGCGCTGATGGGCGGCGGCGGCGCCACGGCGGCGTCGAGTTTCCCCACCCCGGCGGCAATGGGGCAGACGCTGTGGGACAAGCTGTCGGACCCGTTCTACGACAATGGTCCGAACGACAAGGGCATCGGCATCCAGCTCGCCTATTCGCTGGTGCGCGTGCTGGGCGGCTTTTTCCTCGCTGCGATGGTGGCGATTCCGCTCGGCTTTGTCATCGGCAACTCGCGGGTGATCTATCAGGCAGTCGACCCCTATGTGCAGGTGCTGAAACCGATCTCGCCGCTGGCGTGGATGCCGCTCGCGCTCTACACCATCAAGGATGCGTCGGCCTCGTCGATCTTCGTCATCTTCATCTGCTCGCTGTGGCCGATGCTGATCAACACCGCGCACGGCGTCGCCAACGTGCGGCACGACTGGCTCGACGTCTCGCGTACGCTGGAGGTCAATCCGCTACGGAAGGCGTTCCGCGTCATCCTGCCCGCCGCCGCGCCGACGATCCTGGCCGGCATGCGTATTTCCATGGGCATCGCCTGGCTGGTCATCGTCGCCGCCGAAATGCTGGTCGGCGGCACCGGCATCGGCTACTTCGTGTGGAACGAATGGAACAACCTGTCGCTCACCAACGTGCTGTTCGCCATCCTCATGATCGGCGTCGTCGGCATGGCGCTCGACAGTGTCTTCGGCGTGCTGAGCAAGCGCGTCGCTTACCAGGAGTGAAACCATGACTTCTCCCCTCTCGCATCCCTTCCTGCAGGTCGAAAACCTGGCACGCATCTACCCCAGCCCCACCGGGGGGGATGACGTCACCGTGTTCGATCACGTCAACTTCCGCATCCACAAGGGCGAATTCGTCGCCGTCACCGGCCACTCCGGTTGCGGCAAGTCGACCATCCTCAACATCCTCGCCGGCCTTGACGCCGCCAGCACCGGCAACGTGTTCATGGACGGCCGCGAAGTCGCGGGCCCCAGTCTCGACCGCGGCGTGATCTTCCAGAGCCACGCGCTGATGCCCTGGCTCACCGTGCTGGAGAACGTGTCCTTTGCGGTGAAGTCGCGCTGGCCGCGCTGGAACAAACAGAAAGTGTGCGACCACGCCATGCGCTACATCGAGCTGGTCGGCCTGAAAGGTGCCGAGCACAAGAAGCCGTCGCAATTGTCGGGCGGCATGAAGCAGCGCGTCGGCATCGCGCGCGCCTTTTCCATCGAGCCGAAGATGCTCCTGATGGACGAGCCTTTCGGTGCGCTCGACGCGCTGACGCGCGGCGTTATCCAGGAAGAACTGTTGAAGATCTGCGCCGAGACGCAGCAGACCGTGTTCATGATCACCCACGACGTCGACGAAGCCATCCTCCTGTCCGACAAGATCATGCTGATGTCGAACGGCCCGCATGCGCGCATCGCCGAGATCGTCAACAACACCCTGCCGCGTCCGCGCGAGCGCAGCGCCATCCACAAGCAGCCGCACTACTACCCGATCCGCAACCACCTGGTCGATTTCCTGGTCAGTCGGTCGAAGCAGTTCGGCGCCCTGCGCGACGCGCCCGACGCCACCAGCTCACCCACTGTGTTCGATCCGGCCGATCTGCTCGAGTCTTTTGAATCAACACAGCCCGAGCTGAATGTTGTTCCCGCGCCGCCCGTCGGCAAACCCCACATCCACCTCGTCAACGCTTAAGGACCAAACATCATGACCCGCACCGAAGTCACCGACCTCATCCTCGCCGCCAAACACAAGAAGGGCCTCAAGTGGGCCGACATCGCAAGGAAAGTCGGCCAGAGCAAGGAATGGACGACCGCCGCACTGCTGGGGCAAATGACGCTCGACAAGAAGCAGGCCACCACCGTCGGCAAGATGCTCGGCCTGCCGGCCGAAGCCGTCGACCAGTTGCAGATGGTGCCGTACAAGGGCAGCCTGCCTTCCGCCGTTCCGACCGACCCGCTGATCTACCGCTTCTATGAGCTGATCATGGTGTATGGCATCACCATCAAGTCGCTGATCCACGAGGAGTTCGGCGATGGGATCATGAGCGCGATCGATTTTTCGATGGATATTTCGCGGGTGGAGGACCCGAAGGGGGATCGGGTGAAGATTGTGTTGAATGGGAAGTTTTTGCCGTACAAGATGTATTGATTCGCGGTTCGCTGCGACCGGCCTTGTCCGTCATTGCGAGCGCAGCGAAGTAATCCAAGTTTGAGGGTTGGCGCGAAGTGCGACTGAATAGTTAGTGACTTCGCGGGGCGGCTGACCGTTGGCCGGGGGTAGCCCGGCGGCTAGTTACTTTTCTTGTCTCGCCAAGAAAAGTAACCAAAAGAAGGCGCCCCCAACATCCCCGAATTCCCGAAGATCAAGCGCGTCGGGTGGGCGGCAAAGAACTCGCCCCGCTTTTGTAGTGTTAATTAATTTGTGAGCGGGGCTCAGACACCTTTGCCGCTGATCCACCCGACGCACTTGATCTTCGGCGGGTCTGTAAGGGGAAGAAAGTCAAAACCAGGGATGGTGCTGACGGGGCCGTTTGAGTGCTTGTGTTGAGACGCAGATTCGGTGCAATGTTCAGCGCCTTATGTTAGCTAGCCGCACGGCGCTTCCAAAGAAGGCGGCCGAGGAACCATGAGCTTTCTACGAGAGCAGCGATCCCGGTGGCGTAAAGCGTTGCAAAGCCGAGAATCCGTATGGATGCATCTGTCGTGTATTTCAGAAATGGCCATCCGGCCAATAACGCAATTAGTACGACCAACGCTATGCCGACGCCGAGTGCAGACATTTTTTTAATAGAGTGGAAGTAACTTGCTGCTCCGTGCGCTGATACGATTTTTTTCTTAATTGCCGTTAGTTCTTCCTGTACCTCGTTAAGCTCTTTCAGGAATAGTTTCTTTTTCGTTTTGCTTTCGAAACGTTCGGTTACGCCGGGGCAACGTTGATCTACATTGGCTAAGCGAAGCATCTGTAGCTTGAAAACAAAGTGAATCATCGAAACAACGTATTCACTGAATCCAAGCTGGAACTTTGTAAGTACATGCGGTTCCCAAGCCACGTTTTCAGAATGCTCAACAAACTCTTCTCTCATATAGTGTTGAGACTCTATAGCCAAGGCAATTACTGACTTCACGTGGGCAAGAGTTGCCTTGGAAGGAAGGCTTATCCCGTTATTGCTCACGTGCTTCGCAAATCGCTCTAGAAAGCCGCGAGAGCCATTGGTTCCGTGTATCTTTGTTAATAGCGCGCAATTAGACTGCTGAAAATCTGCTATGGATTTGAGCACGGTGTAGGCGCAAATGGCAGCCTCGTGAACTGCCTGAACTTGGTGAGATCGCTCCTCTGTCACTGATGAATTGACGAAAGGTGAATTGAAAACTTGGTACCAAACGCCATCCCAGTTTGGGCGATATATAAACCATTGACCATCTGGCTGTGCGTCCGGATTGAAGAACTGTAGTTCTTCAATAGCGGGGCGACTTAGCGCAGAGTTGAGGAATGAGCGGCGGGTGATCTTGTGTGCTCGGCGACCCCCTGAAAAGAGCCGGTCTAATAGTGGGGTGATTGCCTTATCAATTTCAATCTGAATTGAATTTATGGTTGCAGATCCTTCATAAGAATTTAGGCTAACAGTTGTTCCGATCAACAAGACACCGACCACCATCGCAAGAATCTGCGATAACAACTGGATAGAACTCTCTAGATCCGATAGCGGCACATCGATTGGAAGGTAGTGTGTTAGTGCAAGAAACATCGCAATGCCAGCGAAAACGGTAACGATGCGCAGTAGTCCCCCAAGAATTATTTCTCGATAACGACGGACAGTTCGCACGATTTCCTTTAAGGCTTTATGTGTTGATGTCATTTGATCGCCCACAAAAATAATGTCTCGGCAGTCATTGCCGCCCTGGTTTTGACTTTCATCCCCTCACAGACCCGCCGGAAATCGAGCCTGCCGGGCGGATCAGCGGCGAAGGTATTTGAGCCCCGCCCACAAAAAACCAAATTAAAAACAGCAAGGCAGGGCGAGTTCTTCGCCGCCCGTCCGGCAGGCTCGATTTCCGGGAATTCGGGGATGTCGGGGTCGCCTTCATTTGGTTACTTTTCTTGGCGAGACAAGAAAAGTAACTAGCCGCCGGGCTACCCCCGGCCAACGGTCAGCAGTCCTGCGAAAGCGCTAACTACTCGGTCATGCTTCGCGCCTAATCACAGACTGGATTGCTTCGTCGCTGCACGCCTCGCAATGACGGCGTTCCCCCTTACGCATACCCCCCATACCGATGCATCGGCGTCAGCACAATATCCTCGTGATAGTGATGATGCAGCGCATCCAGCAGCTTGGCGTGAATTCCCCCAAACCCCCCGTTGCTCATCATCAGCACGTGGTCGCCGGAGCGGGTGTCTTTGACGAGTTGGCTGACCAGTTTGTCGAGATCGTCGAACACGCGCGCCTTATCGCCCAGCGGAGCCAGCGCCTCGGCGGCATCCCAGCCGAGGTTGGCGCCATAGCAGTAGACGAGGTCGGCGCCGGCGAGGCTCACGGGCAGCGCGGCTTTCATGACGCCGAGTTTCATGGTGTTGGAGCGCGGCTCCAGCACGGCGAGGATGCGCGCTTTCCCGACTTTCGCCCGCAGGCCTTCGACGGTGGTGGTGATTGCGGTGGGATGGTGGGCGAAGTCGTCGTAGACGGTGATGTCGTGGACGGCGCCGCGGATTTCCATGCGGCGCTTGACGTTTTCGAAGCGAGCCAGGGCATCGATCGCGACCGCGGCGGGCACGCCGGCGTGACGCGCGGCGGCAATCGAGGCGAGGGCGTTCATGCGGTTGTGCCCACCCATCAGCGTCCACGTCACGCGACCCTGCAATGCGCCGTCGAAGAAAACATCGAAGTGGCCGTTCGGATCGACGTCGCCAGCGGTCCAGCCGCTCAAGCCGCCGAAGCGCTCGACCGGGGTCCACAGGCCGCGCTCGAATACGTGGTCGAGGTTGGTGTCGGTGCCATTGGCGACGATGAGGCCGTTTCCGGGAACGGTTCGCACCAGGTGATGGAATTGGGTTTCGATGGCGGCGAGGTCGGGGAAGATGTCGGCGTGGTCGTATTCGAGGTTGTTGAGGATGACGCTGCGCGGGCGGTAGTGGACGAACTTGGAGCGCTTGTCGAAGAAGGCGGTGTCGTATTCGTCGGCCTCGATGACGAAGAAGGGACTGTCGGTGAGGCGTGCGGACAGGCCGAAGTTCTGCGGGATGCCGCCGATCAAAAAACCGGGGCGCATGCGCGCATCGTCGAGAATCCACGCCAGCATGGCAGCAGTGGTGGTCTTGCCGTGGGTGCCGGCCACCGCCAATACCCATTTGTCCCGCAGCACGTTGTCGGCCAGCCACTGCGGGCCGGACGTGTAGGGCAGGCCGCGCTCGAGGATGGCTTCCATCAGCGGGTTGCCGCGGGTGACGACGTTGCCGACGACGAAAATGTCGGCGCCGATGTTGGCCTGGCTGGCGTCCCAACCCTCGGTCAGTTCGATGCCGAGGGCGCGCAACTGGTCGGACATCGGCGGGTAGACGTTGGCGTCGCAACCGGTGACGGTGTGGCCCGCGTTGCGGGCAATGGCGGCGAGTCCGCCCATGAAGGTGCCGCAGATGCCGAGGATGTGGAGGTGCATGGTGTAAGGAGAGGGGTTAGGGGTTGGGGGTTAGGGGCGGGGCCGAGGAAAGAGGTGCGCCGCAATCGCGGCTCTTTACCCCTTACGCGTCACGCCTCACCGAAACGGCATTATCCCATGGCAACGGCGCGCGCCTGCAGGATCAGGTGGGTGAGCAGGGCGCGCAGCTTGGCGGGGCGCAGCGGCTTGTGCAGCAGCGGGAAACCGGCCTGGCTGATGCGCAGGATGGTGTCGGGGGCGGTGTCGCCGGTGACCAGGATGGCCGGAATGTCGCGGCCGAATTTCTGCCGCAGGCGGGTGATGACTTCGATGCCGTCGGTGTCGTCTGGCAGGCGGAAATCCGACACGATGACGTCGGGCACGCGGCCGAGGCTGTCGAGCCATTGCACGGCTTCGTTTGCGCTGCGGGCGGTGACGAGGTCGATGTTCCAGTTGTCGAACAGTTCGGCCATGCCGCGCAGGATCGCGCTTTCGTCGTCGACCAGCAGCACGAGGGCATCGGCCGGAATCTGCCCCGGCGCGCTGGCGGGCGCGGGCGGCCGGATCAGGCTGGCGTCGCCGCACGGCACGTCGAGGCTGAACATCGAGCCGCGGTCCGGGTGCGAGCGCAAATCCACCCGGTGCCCGAGCAGCCGCGCCAAGCGCGACACGATGGCGAGCCCGAGCCCCAGGCCCTTGCTGCGGTCGCGCGCCGGATTGTGCAGCTGGACGAATTCGTGGAACACGCTTTCCTGCTGATCCGGCGGAATGCCGCGCCCGGTGTCGATCACGCTGAGGCGCACCATGCGGCCGCGGCGGCGGCAGGCGACCAGCACGCCGCCGTCGTCGGTATAGCGGATGGCGTTGGCGATCAGGTTGACCATGATGCGTTCGATCAGCAGCGGGTCGCTGTAAAGCGTGATGTCGCAGGGGCGAAAGCGCAGCCGCAGGCGCCGCTCTGCCGCCACCGCGCCGAACTGCTGTTCGAGGTCGCACAGCATCTTCTGCAGCGGGAAGTGCACCGGATGAACTTCGATGGTGCCTGCATCCAGCCGCGAAATATCCAGCAGCGCGTTGAACAGCAGTTCCAATGCCGCGGTGGAGGCTTCGATGTTTTCAATCAGGGTTTGCGCTTCGGTCTGCTGGTTGCGCGCCTTCAGCGCGGCGACGAACAGCGACAGCGCGTGCAGCGGCTGCCGCAGGTCATGGCTGGCGGCGGCAAAAAAGCGCGACCTGGCGTGATGGGCGCGCTCGGCCATGTCCTTTTTCGCGGCGAGGTGGGCGGTGGCCTCGCGGATGCGCTGCTCCAGTTCGCCCCGATGCGCCTGCAGGGCCTCGGCCATGGTGTTCACCCCTGCGGCCAGCGCGCCGACCTCGCCCGCCGGCGCCAATTGCGCGCGTGCCGTGAGGTCGTGGCTCGCGAGCCGCCCCACCACCTGTCCGACATGCCGCAGCTGCCCAGCCAGGTGCCTGGACAGGCGCCATGCCAGCGCGCCGGTCAGCAGCAGTGCCGCCAGCATCAGCATGGCTGCGTGGATCAGCATGTTGCGCTTGAGGCTGCTGATCTGGTCACGCGATACGCCGACTTCCGCGCGACCCAAGGGGCCGTCGACGGGCACGACGCGGGCAGCGTCGGCTGCGGGCAGGCGAATCTCGATGCGTTGCCGGTGATGGTCGGCCAGAACGGCTGCGTGCAGGGTGTCGCCGGTGCTGGCGAGCAGCCGCCCGCCGCCATCGGTGACGCGGGCATAGGACAGCCGGTTGGTGTCGGCCTCGGTTTTGAGCAGCGCATTCATCTGCGCGGTGTCGCCGCTGACCAGCGCGTACGGCAGGGTGTCCGCCAGATGTCGGGCGGCGTGGACGGCACGCGCCTGCATGGCGTCTTCGGCGGCGCCGAGCGTTTGCGAGGTGAAATAGGCCACCAAGCCGAATTCGATCAGCACGGCGGGCAGCAGTGCAATCAGCAGCATGCGGCTGCGGATGCTGGAAGGTGATAGCCGGTCGAGCTGGGCGAGCATGGGGGGACGCTTACGGTTTCTGCATCAACCGCTGGATCTCGAGCACGGCTTCGGTGCGGTTGGTGACGCCAAAGACACGAAAGATCGCGGCAATGTGAACTTTCACCGTACTTTCCGACATGACCAGCATGCCGGCGATGGCCTTGTTGGCACAGCCTTGTGCCAGCAGGCGCGCGACTTCAAGCTGGCGCGCCGTCAGTCCGCTGTGCAGCAGGGCGGTAAGGGCCGCGGGGGGGGCTGGATGCGGGTCGCCTTGGTTGTCGCCGAGGCTGGCCGGCACGTAGAGGTTGCCCGCCAGGACCTGCCGCAACGCGGCCAGCATCACCGTGGTGGAGGCGGCCTTGGGGATGAAGCCGAGCGCCCCGGCTTCCAGCGCGCTGCGCATGTCATGCGTCGATTCGGACGCGGACAAGACCACCAGCGGAATGTCGGGAAAGCGGCTGCGGAACTGCGTGATGCCCTGCATGCCGGCGAAACCCGGCATGTTCAGGTCCACCAGCGCCAGGTCGAGGTCGGCATGCAGGGCGGCCTGCGCAAACAGGCTGGGGTAATCGTGGGCGTCGATGATCTCGACCGGCGGGGTCAGCTGCGACAAGACCTGCCGTACCCCCTCGCGCATCAGCGGGTGGTCGTCGGCCAATAGGGTTTTCATAAGGGCGCTCCCTGCATGGCAGGAATTCTAGCGCCCCGCGCGGTTTCATGCGCGGCAGAATTAGCGGGGGGATTTGAAGCTGATCTTGCTGCTGCGCACTTTGCGCACGCCTTCGTCGATGGCCGCCTCCAGGTAACCGAAATAGTAGTCCGCGATCAGCAGGCCGACGATGGCCTCGCTGGTCGCCGCGCCGCGGGGATCAAACACCATGACGGTGGGCACGACGGACACCTTGTTGGCGCGGGCGAACGCGCTCTCGGTGGTGGGTTTGCCATCGAACCCGATCAGCCTGGCAGTGGAATCGATACTGACTTCGCGGATGACGACGCGGCCGTGGTAGCTCGAATCCATGTGCATCGGCACCAGATATTCGCGCTTGGCGCGCTCGCAATACGGGCAGGCGGGACTGGTGAACAGCACCATGATGGGCACCTGGCGCTGGGCGGCCGTGCGCGCGTCGGCGTGGAAATCCTTCGCCTGGACCAGGCTATCCGTCGCGCGTGCGGGGCCGGTCAGCGCCAACCCCCATGCTAAAATCAGCGCCCAAGTTGCAATCATTCGCATCATATTTGTCGTTCCTTCAGGTGGATGCGGATACGTCATGGTCACGAGTGTCGCGTCATCCTTTGCCAAATCAAACAGTCCATTTCTACCGCCATGCCTACATTGACCATCGCTTCCCGTGAAAGTGCCCTTGCCATGTGGCAGGCGGAGCATATCCGCGACCGCCTCGCCGCACTGCACCCCGGCCACACGGTGAACATCCTGGGCATGACCACGCGCGGCGACCAGATTCTCGACGTCACGCTGTCCAAAATCGGCGGCAAGGGCCTGTTCGTCAAGGAGCTCGAAGTGGCGCTGGAAGCCGGTCAGGCCGACCTGGCGGTGCATTCGATGAAGGACGTGCCGATGGAGCTGCCGCCCGGGTTCGCACTGGCGGTGATCGGCGAGCGCGAGGACCCGCGCGACGCCTTCGTGTCGAACCAGTACGCGCGCCTGTCCGACCTGCCGCCCGGCGGCGTGGTTGGCACTTCCAGCCTGCGCCGCGAAGCGCAGCTGCGCGCGCGTTACCCGCACCTGACGGTGAAGCCGCTGCGCGGCAACGTCGGCACCCGCCTGAAAAAGCTCGACGAAGGCCAGTTCGACGCGATTTTGCTGGCCGCCGCCGGCCTCAAGCGGCTTGGCCTGGGCGACCGCATCAAAAGTCTATTGAGTGTGGAAGACAGCATTCCCGCCGCCGGCCAGGGGGCGCTCGGCATCGAAATCCGCAGCAGCAACAGCGAAGTGGCGGCCATGCTCGCCGCGCTCAACCACCCCGAGACCGCCGCCTGTGTGCGCGCCGAACGCCAGGTCAGCCGCGTGCTCGGCGGCAGCTGCCAGGTGCCGCTGGGCGCGCACGCGGTGCTTGAGGACGGCCGGCTGGTGCTGAACGGCTTCGTGGCGAATCCGGACGGCAGCAGCTTCATCCATGACCATGCCGAAGGGGATTTGGCCGATCCCGAAGCGGTCGGCCAGGCGCTTGCCGACAAGCTGCTGGCGCAGGGCGCACGCGCCATTCTCGACGCCCTTCCAGCCGTATGATTCAGCCGCTGGCCGGCCGCACGGTGCTGGTGACGCGGCCGGCCCGGCAGGCGGCGGCACTGGTGCAGGCGATCCGCGCGGCGGGCGGCACGGCGTTCGAGTTTTCCGCGCTCGATGTCGAGGCGGTATCGCTGGATGCGCTCAGTGAGCCGCTGGCGCGGCTGGCAGAGGCTGACATCGCGATTTTCATCAGCCCCAATGCGGCACAATTCGGCATGGCCGCAATCCGCGCGGGCGGCACGCTGCCTGATGCCATCGAAGTATTCGCTGTCGGACCCGGCACCGCGCGCGCACTGCAGGCGCAGGGTGTCGGCGGCGTCATCACGCCGGACGGACAGGACAGCGAAGCGTTGCTGGCGCTGCCGCAATTGAATGCGGTGGCGGGCAAACGGGTGGTGATCGTGCGCGGCGTCGGCGGCCGGGCGCTGCTGGCCGACACCCTCGCCGCGCGCGGCGCGCAGGTGACGTTCATGGAGTGTTACCGGCGCGTGCGGCCACAGGCGGATGCCGCGCCGCTGCTGGCGCGCTGGCAGGCGGGCGGCATTGATGCGGTGACCGTCACCAGCGCGGAGACGCTACACAATCTGGCAGCACTGCTGGGCGAGGCGGGCGTGCCGCTGCTGGCAGCTACCCCGCTTTTCGCCCCGCATGAGAAAATCGCCGAGGCGGCCCGCCGCTTTGGTATTGCACGTGTCATCGCCACCTCAGGTGGCGATGACGGCCTGGTAGACGGTCTGGTTAACTGGTTCAGGAACAACCCATGAATGACGCCCCCGAAACATCCGCTCCACCGACCGCCCCGCAGCCTGTCGCTGCGCCCACTCAGGCGAGTGCGCGCCCCTCTATCTCGGCGGTGGCGCTGGTCGCGCTGTTGATCGCCACGCTGGCGATGGCGGCCGCGGTCTGGTCGTGGTCCGATAGCCGCGAGCGCATTCGCGACCTGAAGACCGAGCTGGGGCGGCGGCTTGCCGAGTCCGGAACGGCTGTCAGTGAAGCCCGCCTGCTGGCGAGAAACGCTGACGACGCCATGCGCCAGGTCAGCGAGAAGGTCGCCCACATCGAAAGCCAGATGGCCACGTCGCAGCAACAGCAGCTCGCGCTGGAAAGCCTGTACAAGGAGATGGCGCAGGGGCGCGACCAGTGGACGCTGGCCGAGATCGAGCAGGTGCTGCTCACCGCCGCCCAGCAGTTGCAGCTGGCAGGCAACGTCAAGGCGGCGATCATCGCGCTGGAAGGCGCCGACACCCGTCTGCAGCGACTGAACAAGCCTCAGTTCACCGCGCTGCGCCGCGCGATTGCGGCCGACCTGGCCAACCTGCGCGCCGCTCCCTCAATCGACGAAGTCGGGGCGAGCGCGCGCATCGAAGCGCTGGTGGCGCGCCATGGCAGCTGGCCGCTGGCCAGCGCGCAGGTGTCCGAAGCCGCGCAGGCGCCGCGCACGGGCGGCCGGGCCACCGATATCGGCCAGGAGCTGTGGGCCGAACTGAAGCGCTTGGCACAGATCCGCCGCATCGATGGCAACGAGGCCGTGTTGTTGCCGCCCGAGCAGGCCTATTTTCTGCGCGAGAATCTGCGCCTGCGCCTGCTGTCGGCGCGGCTGGCGCTGCTGTCGCAGGACCAGACGGCGTTCGCGGCCGATTTGCGCGCGGTGTCGACGTTGCTGAAGCGCTACTTCAATACGCGCGACGCCGGCGTCGCCGCTGCGCTGAAGGAGATCGAGCGCCTAGCCGGCCTGCAGATCGCCCAGAAATTGCCCGGGATCGATGCCAGCCTCGCCGCGCTCGAAGCGTACAAGGGAGAGCACTGATGCGCTGGCTGATCTCGCTGATCATCGTTGTGGTGCTGGCCGTCGCGCTGGCGATGGCTGGGCGCTACGATCCCGGCTATGTGGTGCTGGTGTATCCGCCGTGGCGGATGGAGATTTCCTTCATCAGCTTTGTGCTGGTGGTGGCCGGTCTGGTGGTGGGCGGGGTCATGCTGCTGCGGCTGGCCTTGCTGACCCTCAATTTGCCCAGCATCGTGCGCGAGCAGCGCGCGCGCCGTGCCGCCAAAAAGCGGGACGAAAACTTTGTCGGCGGCCTCAAGGCGTATACCGAATACCGTCACCAGGACGCCGAGCAATCGCTGGGGCAGTGGCAGGGCGATGAAGTTCGTCTGGGTCTGGCACGCGTGCTGGCGGCGCGTGCGGCGCAGGCGTTGCGTGCCGTGGCGCAGCGCGAGCGTCACCTTCAGGCGGCCACCGAACACGGCGCCGAGCTGGCCGCGCGGCTGTTCGAGGCCGAGGCCTGCCTCGACGCCAAGGATGCGGCGACCGCGCGGGTGGCAATCAATCGGGCCAAGCAGATTGCGCCGCAGCACACGACCCTGCTGCGGCTCGAACTCAAGGCGTGCCAGATGACGGGACAGTGGGACGAGGTCGACCGTCTGCTCGACGTGCTGGTGCGCGGCGACGCGCTGGAACCCGGCATTGCCATGCAGAACCGACGCATGGCCTATGCTGAAAACCTCAAGCGTCGCGCCGAGGACGACCGCGGCCTGCTGGAGTATTGGAAGAAGATCCCGGCCGATTTCAAGGTCGACCCCTGGGTGGCGCGCGCTGCCGCGCGCGCCTTTATGCAGCGCGGCGGCCACGACACCGCGCTCGACGTGCTGGAGGCCGCGCTTGCCCGCGAGTGGCACGAAGACCTGGTGGCCTTGTATGGCGAGGCGCGCGGCAGCAGTCTGACGCGGCAGATCGAGCAGGCCGAGAAGTGGCTGCACGCACACCCGCGCGACGCGCAGTTGCTGCTGACACTGGCGCAGCTGTGCAGCGTGCAGCAACTGTGGGGCAAGGCGCAGAGCTATCTCGAAGCCAGCCTCGCCATTGCGCCGAGCGCGGAGGGCCACATCCGCATGGCCGAACTCAAGACGCAGAGCGACCAGCCCGGCGAAGCCTGCAGGCATTATCAAAAGGCGCTGGCGCTGTGCCGGGCGCAGTAGGGTTAGGGTTATTGCATCCCGCTGCTGACTAGGACGTTTGTGCAGGTGCCCGACATGGCACGGGGATGTATTATTAGCGTTTTCTAATATTTGGAAGGAGAACTGCCATGCGCACTCGTTTTCTTGCCGTATTCGGCGTCGTGTTGAGCACCTTGCTGCTGTCCGCACCCGCCAGCTGGGCGGCGGAACCCAAGGCCACCCAGTCGACGCAGGCCGACGTTTACAAGGTGGCCATCGATCGCGGGGTCAGCATGGCGGAGGCGGCCGACTCAATGCGCCTGCGTGCCAATGCCTTGAATCTGCAACTGGTGGCCGAGTTGCCGCTGTCGAAACAGGTGGAAGCCGTTACCGGTCAGCCGCAGCGCACCATCACCATTTTCCAGTTTTGCGACGCCGTCACGGCCAAGGAACTGATCGACGTGAATCTGGATTTCGCCGTGTTCATGCCGTGCCGCATCGCCCTGATCGAGGACGCCAGCGGCCAGGGCTGGCTGGTGATGATGGACGTGAACGTCGATGCGATCGCGCAGGAAATGCGCGTGCCGCAGGCGCTGAAAGACCGCATCAACGCGGTGCGCAATTCGCTGCTCGAGATTATGCAGGCGGGGGCCAAGGGCGAACTGTAAGCCCGCCCGCTTGGGGTCAGGCGACGGGCGCGGTCTCGGCGTCTGCCGCGTAGACGAAGGAATCGGCGAAGAATTCGTCTTCGGGCAGGTTGCGCGTTTGCACGAAACAGTCTCGCGCGCTGTCGACCATGATCGGCGCGCCACTGGCATAGACCTGGTAGCCCGACAGGTCGGCAAAATCAGCCTGGACCGCTTCATGCACGAAGCCAGTGCGGCCCTGCCACGCATCGCCCGGCTGCGGATTCGAGAGCACCGGGATGTAGCTGAAGTTCGGCCGCTCGGCCAGCCATTGCCGCGGCAGCTCGGGCATGTATAAATCCTTCAGCGAACGCACCCCCCAGTAAAGCACCAGTTCGCGATCGGTGTGTTCGGCAAAGGCGTGCTCCAGCATGGCCTTGATCGGTGCAAAGCCGGTGCCGCCGGCGATGAAAATCATCGGCTTGTCGGAATCCTCGCGGATGAAGAAGCTGCCGAACGGGCCTTTCAGGCGCAGGATGTCGCGTTCCTTCAGGCTGGAAAATACCTGGTCGGAGAACAGACCGCCCGGGACGTGGCGGATGTGCAGTTCCAGCAGCGCGTCGTCATGTGGCGGGTTGGCGAGCGAATAGCTGCGCGACTTGCCGCCCTTCAGCTGAAAATCGATGTATTGACCGGCGAGGAACTGCAGGCGCTCGCTGGCCGGCAGCTTGATCTTCATCACCATCACGTCGTCGGCACGCTTTTCCAGCTTTTCCACCCGGCACGGCAGGGTCTTCACCACGATGTCCTTGGCGGCGCCGATCTCCTTGGCCTCGATGGTGAGGTCGGACAGGGGCTTGGCGCGGCAGAACAGCGCGCGGCCCTGCGCCTTTTCCTCGTCTTTCAGCGCGTTGGGCGAGTGCGTGCCGTAATCGATCAGGCCAGACAGAATCTTGCCCTTGCAACTGCCGCAGGCGCCGTTGCGGCAGCCGTAGGGCAGCGAAAAGCCTTCGCGCAGTGCGGCCTCGAGTATGGTTTCGTCATCCTCGACGATGAACTGGTGCCCGCTGGGCTGGATGGTGACCTGATGCGGCATGATGTGGGCTTAAAATGCGATGATAAACCAATGGATTATCGCCCGCGCAGGCGGGGTTTTCACCCCTGCATGGGTAGGGTTACAGGTGAGCGGTCATGAAAAAAATACTGATTGTCGGATTTGGCGACGTCGCCGAGCGGCTGGTGCGACGCTACGCCGGGCAGGCTGATTTCATCGGCATGATCCGGCGCCCCGAGCGCGCCGCCGAGCTGCGCGGGCTGGGCGTGACGCCCTACGTCGGCGACCTCGACGTGCCGGCCACGCTGAAGCGGCTGCCGCGCGTCGACGGCGTGTTTCACTTCGCGCCGCCCCCCAACGAAGGCCAAACCGATCCGCGCACCGCGCATCTGCTGCATGCGCTGATGCGGCGCGGCCGCCCGGGCGCATTGGTCTACATCAGCACCAGCGGCGTGTATGGCGACTGCGGCGGCAGCTGGGTCGCCGAAACGCGTCCGGTGGCGCCAGTGAATGGCCGCGCGGTGCGGCGGGTCGACGCCGAGCGCCAGCTGCGCGCCTGGGGCGAAACGCAGCGGGTGCAGGTGAGCATTTTGCGCGCGCCGGGCATTTACGCCGCCGACCGCCTGCCGCTGGCGCGCATCAAGCGCGGCACCCCGGCGCTGGTTGCAGAGGACGACAGCTACACCAACCACATCCACGCCGACGATCTGGCGCGGCTGGCGTGGGCCGCGCTGTTCCGTGGCCGTTCGCAGCGTATCTATCACGCGGTCGATGCGCATCCGCTGAAAATGGGCGACTGGTTCGACAGCTGCGCCGACGCCTTCGGCTTGCCGCGGCCGCCGCGTGTCAATCGCGCCGAGGCGGAGCAGGTGCTGTCCGAAGCTTTGCTGTCGTTTCTGCGCGAGTCGCGCCAGCTGTCGAACGCGCGCATGGTGCGCGAATTGCGGCTGCAATACCGCTACCCGACATCCGATGATCTGCTGCGCGAAATCAAACAGGCGCACGGCCAGCAGACGCTGTTTTAACTAACGCAGCCGGTCATCGGGTTCGCGCTTGAATTCGCCGTCTATCGTTTTGGGCGTGACGTTTTCTGTCCCCTCCCTTGGGTAAGCGGCGGCATCGTCATTCGCCGGACGCAGCGGGTCCGGTTTGCGGCGGCGCCAGGTGCCGGGGGCCAGCAACAAGCCCAGCGCGATGGCATCGCTGATGAAACCGGGGAAGACAAGCAGGCCGCCAGCGAGCAGAATACGGCCACTGGCGAACATCGCGGCCAGGGGATTCGTCCCCGACTGCACCGAAAACAGCAGGCGCGCGCCCCAGGCAACGCGTTCGACGCGGATCAGCATGACCCCGGCAACCGCCGCGAGCAGCAGCCACAACAGCACCCAGCCGCCGATGGCGCTGGCAACCCAGAAAATGCTGATGGCTTCCAGAACCGGAAATGACAACAGCAGTAGCACAATCCAACCAAAGCGCATGTGATGGAACCTTTGTTAATCTTGACAAACTTACCCGATGCCGCGAGCGCCGAGAAGCTGGCGCGTGCGTTGATCGAATGCCGGGCGGCGGCATGCGTGAACGTTTTGCCGTCGTGCCGCTCCATCTACCGATGGCAGGGCGCGGTGGAAGTGGCAACGGAAATTCCACTGTTGATCAAGGCAACCCGCGCAGCGTACCCGCTGGTTGAAGAGATCATCCGCACGCAACACCCTTATGATGTACCCGAACTGATTGCGATATCGATAACAGACGGCCTGCCTGCGTATCTAAACTGGTTGGCCGCGGAGACTGAAAAGCATGATCAAAAAAAATAAGTGGATTCATTTTCTCAGCACACTGTCATTACTTTGGGGCACGCTGGCGCTTTTTCCAGTGGCCCATGCCGAAGAAGCGTTTCTTGACCCCGAAGTCGCGTTCAAGTTCTCGGCGCGTGCGCTGGATGCCAACACCCTGGAAGCGCGCTGGCAGATTGCCGACGGCTATTACATGTATCGCGACAAGTTCCAGTTCACGGCCGAGGGGGCCACGCTCGGCGCCCCGCAGCTGCCTGCCGGCAAGGTGAAGGAGGACGAGTTCTTCGGCAAGGTCGAAACCTATACCAAGGACGTCCGCATCGCGCTGCCGATCCAGCGCACGCCCGGCGCCACGTCGGTGACCCTGAAGACCGTATCGCAGGGCTGCGCCGACGCCGGCCTGTGCTACACCCCGCAAGAGGCGAGCGTCTCGATCAAGCTGCCCGCGCCGGTGGCCGCAGCCGTGGCGGCACCCGCTTCGCCCGCTGCCGCGTCATCTGCGCCCGCGCTGGAGAGCCTGCGCAGCCTGCTCGGCGCGACGGAGATGCCGAAACTGCTGCCGCCGGACGAGGCCTTCCCGGTCGCCGCCGCCATGCCGGATACGCAGACGGCCCGGTTCGATTACACGCTGACCGCCGACACCTATCTGTATCGCGACAAGCTTGCCTACACCGTCAAATCGCCTGCCGACGTCAAGGTGGCGAGTGTCGATACACCGGCGGGTGACGTCAAGGAGGATCCGACCTTCGGCCGCACCGAGGTCTATCATCAGAATTTTTCCGCCAGCGTGACGCTGTCGCGCGCGCTTGCCGCCGGTGAGCAGCTGGTGCTGGAAGCGACCTGGCAGGGCTGCAACGAGGCGGTCGGCGTGTGCTACCCGCCGATCACGCGCGACTTCACGCTGACTGCGGGCGCGGCCGGCGCGGCGGTCACGGCCAGCACCGCGGCGGTGCCGGCCGAGCCCGTCATCGAATCCGACACCTCGCGCATCGAGCGCGTGCTGACGGGCGGCAGCTTCTGGCCGGTGGTCGCCACCTTCTTTGGCCTCGGCTTGCTGCTGGCGTTGACCCCCTGTGTGTTCCCGATGATTCCGATCCTGTCGGGCATCATTGCCGGCCAGAACACCAAAGTGACCAAGACCAGCGGCTTTCTGCTGTCGCTCGCCTATGTGCTGGGCATGGCGATCACCTATGCGGTGGCCGGCGTGGCGGCGGCGCTGTCTGGCACCCTGATTTCCAACGCGCTGCAGAACCCCTGGGCGCTCGGCGCCGGCGCGCTGATTTTCGTGGGTCTGGCCATGTCCATGTTCGGCTTCTACGAGCTGCAATTGCCCAGCGCGCTGCAGAGCAAGTTTTCCGAGCGCGCCAACAAGATGAAGGGCGGCAATTTCTTCGGCGTGTTCGCCATGGGCGCCCTGTCGGCGGTCATCCTCGGCCCCTGCGTCGCGCCGCCGCTGGCCGCCGCGCTGGCCTTCATCGCGCAGACCGGCAACACCGTGCTCGGCGGCGTCGCGCTGTTCGTGCTGGCGTTGGGCATGGGCGTGCCGCTGCTGCTGATCGGCCTGTCCGCCGGCGCCCTGCTGCCGCGCGCCGGCGGCTGGATGAATGCGGTGAAGTACTTCTTCGGCGTGATGATGCTGGCGATCGCCATCTACCTGATCTCGCCTGTGATTCCGGCCTGGATCGGCATGCTGTTGTGGGCGATGTTGCTGATTGGCGCAGCGATCTACCTGCATGCGCTCGACCCGCTACCCACTCATGCGAGCGGCTGGGGCAAACTGTGGAAAGGGTTCGGCGTGGTGCTGCTGATCGGCGGTCTGGCGATCCTGCTCGGGATGCTGGCGGGCAGCCGCAATCTGCTGCAGCCGCTTGAAGTGTATAAGGGCGGCGTCTTTAATGGAGCGGGCGGCGGGGCGCTGGCGGCCGAGCAGAAAGGCCTGCCGTTCGAGAAGGTGAAGGACGTCGCCGAGCTCGACGCGCGCCTGGCCGCGGCCAAGGCGGACGGTCGCGCGGTGATGCTCGATTTCTACGCCGACTGGTGCGTCTCGTGCAAGGAAATGGAAAGCTTCACGTTCAGCGATGCCCGGGTGCAGGCGCGGCTTGCCGACGTGGTGCTGCTGAAGGCCGACGTCACCGCCAACAGTGATGCCGACAAGGCGCTGCTGAAGCGCTTCAACCTGTTCGGCCCGCCCGGACTGATCTTCTGGAACACCGCGGGCGAGCAGTCTGACTACAAGGTGATCGGCTTCGAGAAGGCCGACAAATTTCTGGCCAGCATCGACTCGGCGCTCGGCAAATAGTCCGTGTCGCGGTCGACGAACCCCCTGCGTGCGCAAGCCCGCAGGGGGTTCGTCGTTTCAGCTTATGTGCCTAGGGCTGACGCCGCAGTACGGAAATGCTGTCCAGTAGCGGCGCGACGACGGGCTCAATCTTGCGCCGCATCAGCGAGCCGATCGCGGTGGTCTTAAGGAAGATTGGCCGCACGCTGTCGGCGTCCACCGCCGCCAGTGCGTCGAGTGCCGCGCAATCCGCTTCAAACTGCGGTGCCCCGTCGAGCAGGGCCGCGCGTGCAGGACCGCGTGCGGCTTCGTCGGCCTGGCGCAAGGGCGCGCACCACTGCGCCAGCGCATTCAGCGTGTGGTTGACCACTTCCTGGTTTTCCGGGCGTTCGAGAATGAGCGCGGTGGTGGCGAGGAAGGTCTGCCCCTGTGCCGACAGCGCTTTTTCCAGCATCGTGCAGTAAGGGTTGTCGGCAAGTGCCGGCACGCTGGCGTGATCGGCGCGCGCGGGACGCGGGTTGGGCAGCTGGTCCGGCTGCAATTCAAGGAAGGCCACGTAATACGAATTGCGGCTGCTGCCGCGTTTCCAGATCGCCAGCCGCTCGGCGTCGGTGAGCACGCCCGAGTACAGCATCACCGCGACGGTATCGAGAATGCCGACGTCGTCCTCGTGCAGGAAGGCCAGGTGGTCGACCAGAAATTCGGCCAGCGTGCGCCCCATGCTGCCGCGGCACACCACGTCGCGCATCAGCATCAGCCGCGCATTTTCGAGGGTCGGCATGCACCACCAGGCGTAGCGTGCCAGCTCGTCGGTGAGCGCGGGCGAATGCACCACCGCCACCACCGCTTCTTCTTCGGCGATCAACAGCAATTGCGACAGATGCTGGATCGACAAGCCGGACTGCGACTGCCGCGTCCAGCGCGTGAGATGTACCGGATAACCGCCGGGCGAGCCCAGCGCATGGCCCGACAGCTGCTCGCGCACCCGCTTCAAGTAGCGGTCGGCGCGCTCGTTGGGTTTCAGCGGCACGCTGGCCTCGCCCTGCGGCGTCAGCGCCCACAGCGTCATGTTCGATTCATCGATGCGGACGGCCTTGAGTTCGGTGTTGAACAGGACGTTGAGGCGCAGTTCGTCTTCGGGGGACAGCTCGTCGTTCATAGGGTCTTGAATACAGCGCGCGCGGCGTCGATCGTGGCGTCGATGTCGGCGTCGCTGTGCGCGGCCGAGACGAAGCCCGCTTCGAACGCAGACGGCGCGAGGTAGATGCCGTGGTCGAGCATGGCGTGGAAGAAGCGGTTGAAGGCGTCCTTGTCGCACTGCATCACCTCGGCGAAGCTCGCCGGCGGCCTGGCCGCGAAATAGAGGCCGAACATGCCGCCGACCGAGTCCGCGCAGAAGGTGACGCCGGTCTCTTTCGCGGCAACGGTCAGGCCCTTCACCAGCCGCTCGGTGCGGGCGGCGAGATTCGCATGGAAGCCGGGCTCGGAAATCGCCGCGAGCGTCGCGAGCCCCGCCGCCACCGCGACCGGGTTGCCGGACAAGGTGCCGGCCTGGTACACCGGGCCGGTCGGGGCGAGCATGTCCATCACGTCGGCACGGCCGCCGAAGGCGCCCACCGGCATGCCGCCACCGATGACCTTGCCCAGCGTGGTGAGGTCCGGTTTGATGCCAAGCAGTTTCTGCGCGCCGCCCAGATCGACGCGGAAGCCGGTCATCACCTCGTCGAATATCAGCAGCGCGCCGTGCGCATCGCACAGGCGACGCATCGCCACCATGAATTCGGCGGTCGGCTTGACCAGGTTCATGTTGCCGGCAAACGGCTCGACGATGATGCAGGCGATCTCGTTGCCGATTTCCGCGAAGGTGCGTTCGAGCCCGGCGACGTCGTTGTAGTCGAGCACGATCGTCTGCGCGGCGGTTTCGGGCGGCACCCCGGCCGAGGTGGGATTGCCGAAGGTGAGCGCGCCGGAGCCGGCTTTCACCAGCAGGAAATCGGCATGGCCGTGGTAGCAACCCTCAAACTTGATGAACTTGGAACGGCCAGTGAAGCCGCGCGCCAGGCGGATCGCGCTCATCGTCGCCTCGGTGCCGGACGAGACGAGCCTGACTTTCTCGATGCTCGGCACCAGTTCGACGATGCGGCGGGCGATGGTGAGTTCCGCTTCACTCGGCGCGCCGAACGACAGGCCGTTGACGGCAGCATCCTGCACCGCCTTCACCGTGCCGGGGTGGGCGTGGCCGAGGATGGCCGGGCCCCACGAGCCGACGTAGTCGATGTACTCGCGGCCGTCGGCGTCCCACACGCGCGAGCCCTTGGCGCGGCTGAAGAACACCGGGGTGCCGCCGACGCTCTTGAAGGCGCGCACCGGGGAATTCACCCCGCCGGGGATGACTTGCTGCGATTGTTCGAAAAGTTGTTCGTTGCGGGTCATTGTTCGGATTCCGTTTCAAATAGATGATTCAGGGCGCGCGCGCTGGCGCGGATGTCGGGAGCGTCGAACAGCGCCGACAGCAAGGCGAGACTGTCGGCGCCGGCGTCCAGCAGTTGCGGCGCGTTGGCCAGCGTGATGCCGCCGATGGCGACCAGCGGCACGTGGATCAGCGGTGCGGCTTCGCGCAGCAGGTCGAGGCCGGCGCGCCCGGCCGCCGGCTTGGTGGGCGACGCAAAGAAACTGCCGAAGGCGACATAGTCGGCGCCGGCGGCCTGCGCGGCCAACGCCAGTTCGAGGCTTTGGTAGCACGATGCGCCGACGAGTTTGCCGCGGCCGAGGATGATGCGCGCTTCGCGCAGGCTGGCGTCGTCGCGCCCCAGATGCACGCCGTCGGCGTCGCACAAATCGGCCAGCCGCAGGTCGTCGTTGACGATCAGCGGCACCCCGAACGGGCGGCACAGCGCGACCAGTTCGCTCGCCTGTTCGTGGCGTCGCGCCACGTCGCCCGACTTGTCGCGGTATTGCACGGCGGCGACGCCGCCCGCCAGCGCCGCCCCGACCTGCATCAGCAAGTGTTCGGTGTCTGCGGTTTCGGGGGTGATGGCGTACACGCCGCCAGGGAATTGGGCCATTGGGTGTTCGGGCAAGTTAGGCATTGCCTTCCGTCTGCCCCTCCTGGGCCCAGAAGAAACGCTCGGGAATGTATTGCCCCATGCCGGGGCGGAAGGCGGCCTTCAGCGTTTCATAGGTGAAGTGCTGTGCATCGCGCACCGCCGTGGGCACGTCCTGGCCATACGCCAGGGCAGCGGCGATCGCCGAGGCGAGGGTGCAGCCGGAGCCGTGATAGCTGCCTGGCAGGCGGTCCCAGGCGTCGGTCTGCACGTGGCCGTTGGCGTCGTACAGGCTGTTCAGCACGCGCGGGGTCGTTTCGTGGGTGCCGGTGATGAGCACGTATTCGCAGCCGAGATCGGTCAGGTGTGCGGCGCAGGCAGCGAGGTCCATGTCGTCGTCATCCGACTCGAACAGCGCCAGCCGGCGCGCTTCGTGGCTGTTGGGCGTGAGGATGCTGGTCTGCGGGATCAGCAGGTCGCGCATCGCAGAGATCATGTCCTCGGTGGCGAGCTCGTCGCCGCGCCCGGACGCCAGCACCGGGTCGAGGATGACCGGGATGTCCGGATAGTCGGAGAGGATTTCGGCGATGACCGCCATCGACTCGGGGCTGCCCAACATGCCAAGCTTGAACGCGGCCACCGGCACGTCTTCAAGCAGCATGCGCGCCTGATCCGCCACCCATTCGGCGTCGATGGCCAGCACTTCGTCGACCCGTGCGGTGTCCTGCACCGTAATCGCGGTGATCACCGACAACGGGTGGCAACCCATGCTGGCCAGCGTCAGCAGGTCGGCCTGGATGCCCGCACCGCCGGTCGGATCGGACGCGGCAAAGCAGAGCACCAGCGGCGGTGTGGGTTTGGGGACGAATATGGAGGGCATGGCGTCACTGCTTTAGAATCAAACACTCGATTTTAGCCGATTCACGGAATACCCATGTCTGATCTCCCCGAATACAAAAGCTGGATGTGCCTGATCTGCGGCTACATCTATCACGAGGAAACCGGCGCGCCCGACGACGGGATCCCGCCCGGCACGCGCTGGGAGGACGTGCCGATCAACTGGACCTGCCCGGATTGCGGGGCACGCAAGGACGATTTCGAGATGGTGGCGTTGTAAAGCCTTCACTGGCGGGAGCCGGCGTTGGCGGTGGGTGTGTTTGACTATAAAATCGGGTCTGACACGCGATTCACGCCGTTAATGGCATAGTCGGGTGGAATAAAAAATAATTTCAACCAGGAGACAGTTATGATTGTGCGATCGATTGCGGCGTGGGCCCTGCTCGTTTTTTCAGCAAGTACATGGGCGATTTCGCCTTATGTTCAGGGAGATCGGGTGGCGGGTGGCAGTGCCCAGGCTGCGGCGGCTGCAGTCGAGGTCAAGCTCAAGAATGGCGGCTTCAAGGTGGTTGGCAAGTATTTTCCCAAGGGCCTGACGGAGTATGGGGTGGTGATCGCCACCGACGACGCCATGCTGAAAGAAGTGGGGTCGGTGGGCGGCCACGCCGTACTGGGCGCTGCGATTCGCGTCGGAGTGAAAGCCGACGGCAGCATCGCCTACACCAATCCGGATTACTGGTATCGCGCCTATTTCCGCAAGGCCTTTGGCAAGAAGGAGGATGCGGTCAAGGGCCTGCAGGAACGCCTGCAGGCCGCGCTGGGCGCAGGCAGCGGGCAGGGCGGCGACGAGGCGCCCGGCAACCTGGGCAATTACCGTTACATGATCGGCATGGAACGTCTGGATTCACCCAAGAACAAACTGGCCGAGTACGGCAGCTTTGCCGAAGCGCTGAAGGTCGTTCGCGAGAATCTGGCCAAGGGCGTCGGCAAGACAAGCAAGGTCTACGAAGTCGTCATGCCTGACCGCAAGCTGGCCGTGTTCGGGGTGGCGATGAACGACGGCGACAACAAGGATGGCGAGTGGATCAAGAAAATCGACATGCAGGACAACGTCGCCGGACTACCGTATGAGATTTACGTGGTCGATAATGTGGTGAGTTCACCGCATGGCCGTTACCGCATTGCGCTGGCGTTCCCGGATGTGGGCATGGGGCAGTTCATGCGGATTTCGTCCCTGCCAAACGTGATTATGGAGACCATGAGTGCCGTTGCCGGCGCGGAAAAGAAGTCCAGCGGGGATGCCTGGCAGTAAGACTGTGTCCGGCACGTAGCGGAAAAAGGGTATCGCAATGCGGTGCCCTTTTTTATTGGCAGGGAAAACGTGCGTGCGCGGAGGGTCGCGGGGGCTAAAGAAGCCTGAGCCGGTGCCGTAATGGTATGCACACAGGGTGTGTGGCAGGTGCTGCGTCCCAAGGTCCAGGTGGAGAAAGCGTGTGGATAACGAAGCTTTGAAAGGCGTCAAGGTGATGGTCATCGATGACAGCAACACCATACGCCGTAGCGCGGAAATATTTCTGAATCAGGCGGGTTGCGAAGTCATCCTGGCGCAGGACGGCTTCGATGCGTTGTCCAAGATTACCGATCACGAACCGGACGTGGTGTTCGTCGACATCATGATGCCGCGCCTCGACGGCTACCAGACCTGTTCGCTGATCAAGCGCAACGCAAAATACCGCAGCACGCCGGTCATCATGCTGTCGTCCAAGGACGGGCTGTTCGATCGAGCGCGCGGCCGCATGGTGGGGTCGGACCAGTATCTGACCAAGCCTTTTACCAAGGACACGCTGCTGACAGCGGTGCGCGAGCACGCGTGCGCCAGGGCCTGATTTTTTTCAAGGAGCATAGATATGGCGATAAGCCGAATTCTGGTGGTGGATGATTCCCCCACCGAACGTTTTTTTCTGTCCGAACTGCTGGTCAAGAACGGTTATCTGGTCAGCATGGCCGAAAGCGGCGAGGAAGCCGTGGCGCAGGCCAAGCAGACGCTGCCCGATCTGATCGTGATGGACGTCGTGATGCCGGGCATGAACGGCTATCAGGCGACCCGCATGATCACCAAGGAGGAGGCGACCAAGCATATTCCGGTCATCATGTGCACCACCAAGGGGCAGGAAACCGACAAGGTCTGGGGCATGCGTCAGGGCGCGAAAGCTTACCTGGTGAAGCCGGTGAAGCCGGAAGACCTGCTGTCGCAGATCAAGGCGCTGGACTGAGCGGACCAACATGGCCAAGAAATTCAATCTGCGCGAATTTCAGACCACGCTTTCGCAGCAGTTGCAGGCAGCAGCCAGTCGCGACAACACCGGATCCCGTCTGGGCTTTCGGGTCGGCGACGTGAACTGGCTGGTGAGCCTTTCCGATACCGAGGAAGTGATCCCGGTGCCGCCCATCGTCAAGGTGCCCGGTGCGTGTCGGTGGTTTCGGGGCGTCGCCAACATCCGCGGCAACTTGTTCGCGGTGAGCGATTTTTCGGATTTCATGGGGCAGGGCGTAACGCCCGAGCACGTTGATTGCCGCCTGCTGATTCCGCATCATGATTTTGGCGTGAATGCCGCGCTGCTGGTGCGCAGCACCCTGGGTCTGAAAAACATCAAGCATTACCAGCTGCGTGGCGAACACGCGGCACCGCATCCGTGGGTCGCCCGCCAATACGCGGACGAGGCGGGCACCGATTGGTGCGATATGGATTTCGGCCAATTGCTTGGCAATGCCGGGTTTCTCAAGGTTGAAGCGTAGGTCGGTCACCGACCGGGTGTTGAAAACAGGCGCGCTGGCGCCGATGAGTGGAGATTAAAATAATGAGCGTGGCGACAACAATGAATGGCCTCAAAGGGCTCGCTGGCCGCATGACGGAAAAGGTCAGAGGCAAGAGTGGGGGGGATCATACCGCCATGATCATGCAGGGCGTGCGCAAGCTGGCTGACAAGGAGCCCGGGCGCGCCCCGCTGATCGGCCATTTGCCCGTCGACAAGCAATATCTCTACGTCGGCGGCATTCTGGTCGCCTCGCTGGTCCTGGCGGCCGGCTTCACCGTCTACAGCGCGATCCAGCTCGACAACCGGACCAGCTACGAGGCCCGGGCCGGTGACCTCAAGGTGCTGTCGCAGCGCCTGCCGCTGACCGCCCAGCAATCTGCACTCGGTGACGCCACCGCCTTCAAGAAGCTGGCCGAAGGCAGGGTCGCGTTTCAGACGACGTTGACCGGCCTGACCGAAGGGGATGCCGAGGTGCCCGCCTCCAGCGGCGCGGCGCGCGCCACGCTTGAAAAAATCAGCGCGCAGTGGAAGACGTTCGACCCGCAGGTCGCGCAGATCCTGTCGCAGCAGAAAAACCTGGTGACCTTGAACGAAAGCGTCAAGCGCATTAACGCCCTGAGTTCCGATCTGCAGGAGGTTGCCGAACACCTCGGCAGCCAGTTGGTCGACTCAGGGGCGGGCGTGCGCGAAGTGTCGCGCGCCAACCACCTGGTCATGCTGAGCCAGCGCATGCCGAAAAACGCCAACCTGCTGCTGTCGGCTGACCTGATCGACCCTGTCGTGGTGCTGCAGCTGGAAACCGACACCACCTCGTTCCGCGATACGGTGCAGGCGCTGATGACCGGTGTGGCCAGCCGCAGTGAAGACAGCATGCTGACCCTGGAAGATCTGGGCGCCAACATGGCCGACATGGTCGAGGCGGTGGGCGAGGTGCTTGCCAACACGCAGCCGCTGCTGCAATCCAAATCGGCGGCCAACAACCTGTTCGTCGGCAGTGACAAACTGCTGGCAGACGCGAATCAGTTGTCGCAGGATTACCAGTCCGTCGGCGGCGCCGGCTATCTGCTGGCCGCCTTGTTCGGCTTGCTGGCGATCGGCTCGCTGGTGGTGCTGGGGCTGGTCAACATAAACGAAACCAAATCGCGGGCACGCAAGAGCGAAGAGGAGAACAGCCGCAACCAGGAAGCGATTCTGCGTCTGATGGACGAGCTGGGCGAGTTGGCCGAAGGCAACCTCACCATCAACGCCAGCGTGACCGAAGACATTACCGGTGCGGTGGCAGACTCGATCAACTACACGGTGGAAGAGTTGCGCAGTCTGGTGCGGGGCATCAACAACGCCACGGTGCAAATGGACCAGGCAGCGAGTCAGGCGGGTCATATCTCCGAGTCGCTGCAACATGCCTCGCGTCGCCAGTCCGAGGGCATCGAAGAGACCTCGGCCGCCGTGGTGAGCCTGGCGCAATCGGTGCAACAGGTGTCAGGCAACGCCGCCGAGTCGGCCCGTGTGGCCGAACAGTCCCTGGCCGCCGCCGAAAAAGGCCAGCAGGCGGTGGCCAACGCCATTTCCAGCATGAACGGTCTGCGCGAACAGATCCAGGAAACCTCGAAACGAATCAAGCGCCTCGGCGAATCCTCACAGGAGATCGGCGAAATCGTCGAACTGATTTCCGACATTACCGAGCAGACCAACGTGCTGGCGCTCAACGCGGCCATTCAGGCAGCGTCCGCAGGTGAGGCCGGGCGGGGCTTCTCGGTGGTGGCAGAAGAGGTGCAGCGGCTGGCGGAACGTTCGGCCGATGCGACCAAGCAGATCGCGGCGATCGTGAAGACCATTCAGTCGGATACCCACGATACGGTGGCGGCGATGGAGGTCTCGACCCAGGGCGTGGTCGAGGGCGCCAAGCTGTCGGATGCGGCTGGTCAGACGCTGGCCGAGATCGGCACCGTGTCGAAAACGCTGGCCGGACTGATTGCCGACATTTCCTCCGCTACGCAGAGCCAGGCGGAATCGACCGCCAAGGTGGCCGAAACCATGCAGGACATCAAGACGATTTCGGTGCAGACGAGCAGCGGCACGCAGCAGACGGCCGAGTCGATTGGCAGCATGAAGCAGCTGGCGCAGGATCTGAAGAGTTCGGTCGCCGGCTTCAAGCTCGCCTGATCAAACTGGCCACAGCGCGAAGCAAGCAGCCGCTCACGGCTACTGCAATCAACCTCGGGAACAACACACCATGAGCGCCTTACTCGATTACGATACCGGCCCGTTGAACTGGGTGCGCGGCGACATCGATGCCGCCCTGCAAGCCGCCTTGGGGCGCATTCAGGCCTACAGTGTCGATGTCGACCTCACCAATGCCCTGCGTCTGGCGCGCGACGATGCGCACCAGGTGACCGGCGCATTGCGCATGGTTGGTCTGGAAGGCGCCGCCACGCTGGCTGGCGCGCTTGAGTCCAGCCTGGACGACATCAATGAAAACCGGCTGACGGCAAGCGATGAAGTCTTGCGCGCCTTGCGCAATGCCATGGAAGGCCTGCAGCGTTGGGTCAAGGATCTGGCCGATGGACGCGGCAGCGGCGAGCTGGCGTTGTTCCCCCTGTACAAGCGTCTGCGTGAATTGCAGGGCGCTGAACGGATATTCGAAGGTGAATTGTTTTTCCCCGATCTGCGTTTGCGGACGCGTGGCAAGACCCACAACGATGGCCTGACGCAGGAAGCGCTGGCCGCCGAAGTCAAGAAAATGCGGAGCCTGTTCCAGCGCGGCCTGCTGGCCTTTCTGCGCAATGTCGAGGCGGACCAGGGACTGGAGCGCATGCGTGATGCGCTGACCGCAATCGAACGTATCGCACCGTCGCAAGCCTCGCAAACCTTCTGGTGGGCGTGTGTCGGTTTTGTCGACAGCCTGATCGCACGTGGCGTCGAGGCTGATTTTCACGTCAAGCAGCTGCTTGCTCGCGTCGACCTGCAAATGCGCCGCTTGATAGAAGGCTCGCCGCAGGTCGCCGAACGCCTGCTGCGCGATGCGCTATTCTTCGTCGCGAAAAGCGAGGCCATGGAAGGCCGCGCCGCGGAAGTCCGCTCGAGGTTCGGTCTCGATCGTTATCTGCCGGGCCGTGGCATGCTCGACCCCGAAGCACTGGCGCGCATGCGCCCGGTGCTGGATGCCTTGCAATCCGGCCTGAAGGCCGCGCGCGATCACTGGCATGCCTGGGTGGAAGGCAATGCCGATCAGCAGGAACAGTTTCAGACCCAGTTGATACGCATGCAGCCGCAGGCGCAGATGCTCGAAAGCAGTGGCCTGATGCCCCTGCTGGATGAGCTGGGGGCGGCGGCCCTGGCCGCTGTCGGGCGCGAAGGCGACGCGCGCGAACAGGTGAACCTGGAAGTCGCGGCCACGCTGCTGTTCATGCAGAGCGGCGTGGACCAGGAAGACGTGCTGCACGCCGATTTCGCTGCCCGTGCAAAAGCGCAGCAGGCACGCCTGCGCGCCTTGATCGAAGGCCGCGAGATGCCGGTCAGCGACATGGAATCCGCCAGCCAGCGAGAGGCTGAGCGTGACATGCTGGTGCAGATGGCACTGGAGGTTGGCCAGAACCTGAAGCAGATGGAGGAGGCGCTGGATGCCTTCTTCCGTGATGCCAACGAACGTGAAGCGCTGGCCAACCTGCCCGTGCTGGCGCAGCAGGCGCAAGGCGCCCTGACCATGCTGGAACTGCCAGATGCCGCCAGCCTGCTGGCTGCCGCCACCACTACGGCGCAATCGTTCATCAGTGAGGGCTACCCGGACGAAGCGACCCAGCAACGCCTGGCCAATGCTTTCTCCAGCCTCGGGCTGTTCATCGAATCCTATTGCGCCGGGCGTGCCGATGCCGCCAGCATGCTGCGCCCTGCACTGATCGAGTTTGGCGTGATCGACGCCGACAGCATCGATGAACACGCGTTTGACGACACGGTTGAAGCCGGTCTGCCCGCCCGCAAGGCCGGGGTGCAGGCAGGCTATCTGGAATGGCGCGATCAACCCGACGACGCCACAAAAAAAAAATACCTTGATGCACTCGCCGAGCTCGGCCGCGACGCCGAACTGATCGACGACGCCCTCCTGAAACAGCAGACCCGCGCCGCACTCGACGCCAGCCGGGAGGCGCCCGCGGCGCCGCTGGCGCTCGATGCCGACATTGCGGCCATGACCGGCCTGGCGTTGCCCGAACGGGCCACCCCGGAAATCCGGCTGACGCAGGAAGAGGACGCGCCGGTTGCCGACGAAGCGGCCCGCTCGCGCGTTGACCTGGTGGAGGCGGCGGCAGCGACGGAACCGGGTGATGTCATGCCTGCGGAGGTCAACGCGCCTGCAGCCGGCGCGATCGTCGAATTCGCGCAGCCGGTCGCCGCAGTTGAAGCAGTGCTCTCTAGCGAGCCAGTCGAGCAGGTCGCAGCGGAAACGACTGCGCCTGCCGAAGGGGTCTTCCTGGCCGCGATCCCGGAAGGGGTCGAGCAGGAGCTGCTGGAAATCTTCCTGGAAGAAGCCAACGAAGTGCTGGTGGCCATGGGCGAGGCCTGCAATGCTTGCCAGAGCAATCCCGACGATCAGGCTTCGCTGACGATTATCCGCCGCGGTTTTCACACGCTGAAGGGCAGTGGCCGCATGGTCGGCCTGGAAGAACTGGGCGAAACCGCGTGGCGCTTCGAACAGCTGATGAACGTCTGGCTGACCGAGAAAAAGCCAGCCAGCAGCGAGCTGCTGCGCCTGGTCGAACGCGCCCGTGCTGTGTTCCAGGATTGGGTGGATGCGCTGCTGGCGAACCAGCCGGTGGTGTTGCCGGTTTCCGATTTGCTGGCAGCGGTTGATCGTGTGACACAGGGACAACCGCTCGATGTCGCGCCGGCCGCAGACGCCGAAGTGGCAGCCGAGGCCGTGGCCGCAAGCGAGCCGGACGTCGAGATGGCAGCCGAAGCGGAATCCGAGTGGCAGCCACAGCGCGTTGCCGAGACGCCACAGAATGCGCTGGCGGATGACGAAGCGGACATCGCCACCGCGACAGCCGAGAGCGCTGAGGCCACCGATACGCAAGCTGAAGCGCTGGAGCTTCCGGAGGTGTGCGCAGCCGAGGTGGGTGCCATCATCGAATACGCAGCAGCGCACGTGGAACCCGCCGGCGAAGCGCCTGCAGCGCCGGCTGGCCTGCTGAACGCCGAGGCTGAAGCTCCTGTGGAGTCGTTCGCGCCTGACGAGATCTGCATCGGCACGGTCTGCCTGTCCACCGGCTTGTACGATATTTTCATGGTCGAAGCGCATCAGCGCTTGGCCGTGCTGCAGGAAGAAGCCCAGCGTCACGCTGATGTCGCCGACAGCACCGTCAGCGAACACGCACGGCGCGCCGTGCACACCCTGGGCGGGATCGCGGGCACCGCAGGCATCGCTGCCCTGTGCGAGCTGTCGCAAGCGCTTGAGCAGTACTGGAACCGCTTTGTGCGGGTGGCGCTGCCGTCTGCCCACTTGCCGCTGGTCCAGGATACGGTGGCGCGACTGCACGAGATGATCGAGACCATCGCGGCCGGGCATCTGCCCGACGCGGCCAGCGATCTGATCGCCGCCTTGGGCGAGCTGGAAGACGAGCAGGTCATGCCGGCTGCCGAGTCCGTCTTCGCCCTGGCGGCCGAATCCGAGGATGAAATCCTCGCGCAGGCTGACGAAGCCAACGCCGAAACCGTGGTTGAGGCCGCGCCCGTCGCCGCCGCCCGGGTCAGCGACGCGACCGAAACCCGCCACGCCTCCGGCCTGCTGGACGTCGACGCGCTGGTGCCCGACTTCAAACCGGCTGCGCCGGCACCGGTATTCGAGCGGCGTGAAGTGGCCGATGAAATCGACCAGCAGCTGCTGCCGATTTTCCTCGAAGAGGCCGACACCCTGCTGCCGGATACCAGTGCCCAGCTGCGTGCCTGGAAAGCCGCGCCAGGCGAAGCCGCCGCGCGCGACGTGCTGCGGCGCAATCTGCATACCATCAAGGGCAGCGCGCGCATGGTTGGCGCGATGCGCCTCGGTGAGCTGACGCACGTGATGGAATCCCGCGTGATCGCCGTGATCGATGGCCATCTGAGCGCAAGTGCGGACGTGTTCGAGACGCTGGAAGCGCAGGTCGACCGTCTGGCCGACGCGGTGGATCGCCTGAAACTGGGCGATCTTGCCCCTGTCATCGAAGACACATCCGCGCCGCTGGAGGCGCCGATCGAACCGGTGCTTGGCCAGGCCGAAGTGGCCGCTGCGGTGGCCGCCACGACGGCGGATCCGCTCGAAATCGCGAAGGCGGCTACGCGCGACAGCAATGCCCTGACCCTGCGCGTGCGTGCCGACTGGGTCGACCGCATGGTCAACCAGGCAGGCGAAGTGGCAATTGCGCGTTCGCGGATTGAAAGCGAAGTATTTGCCTTCAAGCGTCACGTCAATGAGTTGTCGGAGGCCCTGGCACGCTTGCGCGGCCATATCCGCGAAGTCGAGATCCAGGCCGAGTCGCAAATGCAGGCGACCTTCCAGACCCATGAGGGGACCGACGAATTCGATCCGCTGGAGTTCGACCGTTTCACCCGCTTCCAGGAAGTCACCCGCTTCCTCGCCGAAAGCGTGAACGACATTTCCACCGTGCAGCACATCTTGCTGGCGCGCCTGGGCGAGGCAGACGCCGCGCTGATCCAGCAGATGCGCCTCAACCGCGAACTGCAGCAGGATCTGCTGCGGGTGCGCATGGTGCCGCTGTATTCAGTGGCCGAGCGGCTGTATCGCACCGTGCGCCAGACCGCGCGCGACGTGGACAAGCGCGCCCAGCTCGACATTCAGGGCGGCGAACTGGAAATCGACCGCTCGGTGCTGGAAAAAGTCACTGCGCCGCTCGAGCACCTGCTGCGCAACGCGCTGGCGCACGGCATTGAATCGCCGGAGGAACGCCGCGCCGCAGGCAAGGCCGAATTCGGCGAAATCGTGCTCGCCGCGCGCCAGTCCGGCAACGAAATGATGCTGACCGTGAAGGACGACGGCGCCGGCCTCAACTACGCGCGTATTCGCGAAAAAGCCGAAGCCAGCGGCCTGCTGCTGCCGGGGGTCGAGCCGACCGAATCCCTGCTGGCGCAGATGATCTTTGCCGCCGGCTTCTCCACGGCCGAAACCGTCAGCCAAGTCGCCGGGCGCGGCGTCGGCATGGATGTGGTGAAAAGCGAAATTTCCGCTTTGGGCGGCCGTATCGACATCACCTCCACCCCGGGCGCCGGCACCTGCTTCAACATCTATCTGCCGCTCACGCTGGCAATGACCCAGGCAGTGATGTTCCAGGCTGCCAAGCACGATTACGCCCTGCCGACGCCGCTGATTCGGCAGGTGCTGGAACTCAAGCCGATCGAACTTGAACAGGCGATGGCCGCAGGCGAAGTGGTGTGGCGCGGCGCGCACTACCCCTTCTCCTACCTGCCGCACCTGTTGGGCGACACTGATGCGGTGCACGAAGTGCAGCGCTACAACCCGGTGGTGCTGCTCGCCAGCGGCGCCAGCCAGGCTGCCGTGCTGGTCGATGTGATCGAGGGCACGCGCGAAATCGTGGTCAAGAACATCGGCCCGCAGGTGGCCCGGATTACGGGGGTGGCAGGCGCCACCGTGCGCGGCGACGGACGCGTGATCCTGATCCTCAACCCAGTGCCGCTGGCACTGCGCTGGGCCAGCCTGCCGCGTACCGCGGCGGAGCGCACGGCGCCTGCCGAAGCGGCCGAAGTGAGCGCCGCCCTGCAGCCGCCCTTGGTGCTGGTGGTCGACGATTCGCTCACGGTGCGCAAGATCACCACGCGCCTGCTGACGCGCGAAGGGTTCCGCGTGGACAGCGCGAAGGACGGCGTCGATGCGCTGGAAAGGATGCACGACCTGATCCCCGACGTGGTGCTGCTCGACGTCGAAATGCCGCGCATGGACGGGTTCGAGCTGGCCCGTGTGATGCGCAACGACGAACGGCTGAAGTTGGTGCCGATCATCATGATCACCTCGCGGACGGCGGACAAGCACCGCAACCACGCGCTGGAAATCGGCGTCAACGTGTACCTGGGCAAGCCGTATCAGGAACAGCAGCTGCTCGACAGCATCGCCGCGCAGCTGGAACAGAAAGCGGCGGTTCCGGCATAGGCCGGCGCCACTGGCAGCAAAGAAAAACGGGCGCCAGGCGCCCGTTTTTTTCGCCTAGCGTTTCAGGCTGGCGAGGTCGCCGCCGGCCAGCGCATTGAGCTGTGCATCGCCCTGCGACGGATCGCGGTGATAGGTCGCAGTCAGTTGCCGTGCCGCATCCAGCCAGTGCGTTTGGGCCCTGGACACCAGGTCGGCGAGTTGGCCGGTGTCGCGGCTGGCGAGCCAGCTTTCGTACGCCTGCGGTAATGCCGGGAACAGCGCGCGCCGCAGTCCGGACAGGTTGGCCAGATAAAAATGCAGCGAGCCGATGGCTTCGCGTTCAAGCAGGGTCGGCAGCGTCATCAGGCAGTCGGCCAGATGGTCGCGCACCGCACGCACCAGCAATTCGGCGTGGCGGGAGGTGAGCTGGCCGAGCATTTCATTCCAGTCCGCGCCCAGCAGCGATTCGGCGCGCGCCTCGCCAATTTCGTGAAGGATCATCGCCTCGCTTTCGGCTTCGGCCATGCGGTCGAGCCCGCGTTCCACATCGCGTTCGAAGTCGTAGTGGGCAAACGCGCGTCCCAACGCGGTGTCCTTTTCCTTCCACTGCCATTCCTCGTACTTGTTCCACAGCAGGCGGCGCACCGCATCCATCCGCAGGAAGATGGCGCCATCGCGCATCGCCGCCGGCGGGGCGATCAGGTCGCGCGCATATTCGCAGCCGGCTACCAGCACCTGCACGCCCTCGCGCACCTCGGCGCGCTTGAGTTCGGCCAACACGAAATGGGGCTTGCGAAAATGACCCAGCCCGCTGCTGTAGACCAGCCCCAGCGGGACCAGCGCACGGTTGATGTCGTCGGCCTCGAACGGGTCGATGCCGATTTCGCTCAGCGGCAGCGGCAAGAAATCCTCTTCCTCCACCGTATCCCACAGGCTCTCGCGCGCATTCAGCCAGTCGCCGAGCTCGTCCTTGGGCAGACGTGCGCCGTAGGGGATTTCCATTTCCCAGCGGTAGTACTCGCGCATTTCCAGCAGAAAGGTGCACATCGTCATGTCGCGCGCGTGGCGGGCGTCGGCAATGGTGCAGTTCTTCTGCACCGTGTCGATGAGGGCGGAGAAATTTTCGACCATGGAGTGCTCCTGATAACAGCTTGATTTATCAGTCTACAAGTAAAAACAGCCCGATCAACCGGGCTGTTTTTAAGGGTATTGCATCGCGCGAATCGCGGGTCAGTGGCGCCGGGTGGAACCGAAATAATTCAGGTCGGCACGCGAGCGGCGGGAAAGTTCGAAGCGCGCCGCATCGGCGCCGCTGAACTGCCCGGCAAGCTGCCCATAGACTTCGCTGGCCCAGGCGCGGTCGTTGAGCGCATCGGCGATGCCCTCGGCCCAGCGCAGCTTGTCGGCGGGCTTGCTCAGGTGCGTGCCGCACTCGGTATACCACTTCTTCAGCGTCTCGGCCGGCAGCGCAAAGCCCTTCAGGCGGTCGATGAACTGGATGCAGGCGTCGCCGTTGGGGCAGGCGGCCGCGGCCGCGGCAAAGAGTTCGTCGGCCTTGGCGCTGTTGCCCATGGCAGCGTACAGGCGGCCGATGTGGGTCAGCGCAAAGTGATCCTTGGCCTGGGCGCGCGCGGCCTCCAGCAGGCGGCCAGCTTCGGCCGCATCGCGGGTCGCGGCAAAGCTCGCCTCGGCGAGTTTGGCAAGGTCGTACACCGTGGCATGGGCATCCGCCGCCAGCGTCGCCTCGCGCATGGCGAGGTAGGCGCGTGCCTTCGACACACCGAGTTCGCGATGATGCAGGTGCGCGGCAGTGGCCACCAGATCCTTGAAGGCGATGAAGTCGGTGGCATTTTCCGCCGCGCGGTCGAGCAGGCGGGAGAGCCAGTCGGTGTCGTCCAGGTTCTTGTCCACCGCCAGCAGGATCGGCTTGTAGCGCGAGAACTGGTAGCCGGTGCCGTCGAGCAGGGTCTCCGCGGCCTCGATCAGCTTGGCGGAATAGAACGGGTCTTCCAGCTCCAGCCGCACGCGTTCGGCCAGCGCAAGGAATTGCTTGACGCTGACGGCGTCCTTTTCCAGTTGCTGGAATTCCATGTAGCGCGCGTGATTGGCCTGGCGCTTCTCCAGCTTGACCTTCACCCGGGCCAGGCGCTCGGCGTCGTCGGCCAGGTGCGTTTCCACCGCGGTTACCAGGCGGTGCATCTCGTCCAGCCCGGCCACCGCGTCCTCGGCCTTGTCCAGCAGCGCCGTGGCGCCCGGCTTGTCGCCCACGCTCGCCAGTCCCTCGGCCAGCTCGATGTATTCGCCGGTGGCGGTGGCCAGGTCGCCCGCTTTTTTAAGCGCGGTCTGCATGAAGGCGGCATCGCCCGTCTGTCTGGCGGACTCGATCAATGTTTTTGCCGCGGCGAAGTCGGTCGCGCCTTCGAGCGCGCGCTGATACAGCGCTTTTGCCTTTTGCGGATCGCCCAGCGTCTTGGTCACCTCGCCTGCCAGCGCCAGCAGGTCGGGCACGCTGGAGAGCTTTTCCGCCGCCTTGTTGAAAATCGCTTCCGCGTAATCCTTGTCGAGCAGGTGCTCGACCGAGGCCGCGGCGAGCTTGCTGTATTCCACCGCGCGCGAGATTTTCGCCTCGGCCTTTTCCAGCACCTTCTTGGCGAACGCGCTGTCGGCGATCACGCGCATCACGTCCTTCGCCAGATCGATCAGCGGGTCGAGGTTGTTGGTTTCCTTCAGCGCCTTTTCATAGGCGCCCAGCGCCGCCGCCTTGTCGCCCAGCACCTTGAACTTGGCTTCCGCCAGCGCGACCTGTTCCTCGCCCGACATGCAGTAGTCTTCCGCGGTCTGCAGCAATTCTTCGGCGCGGGACTGTTCGCCCAGGGCCTGGTAGACGATGGCGCACGCCGCCAGATCCTTGGTGAACTGGCAGTCGTCCGCCACGCGGTCCATCAATTCCTTGGCGTAGGCCGCGTCTGCGGGTTCCTGCAGGGCTTCCAGCGCCAGCGCGGCGTAATCGGCGCCGCTGTTGCATTGTGTTTCCTGGGGGGTGAGAGTGTCGCGGGTGGCCATGGATGTCTCCGTAAAATGTGTCGCCCGATTTTCCGCCGGTGGCGGGCGGGCAGCCAATAAGTAATGTCGATGGTGGTATTAATCGGGGCTCGGCCGTGGATGGCAATCCGATAACCGGCAGTCGGACGGTGAACGTAATGATGTCGTCCTGCGCAATTCATCTAAGGAAACGCTGATGAATTCTATTTTCGTCATTCCGGCGAAAACCGGAATCCAGTGAAATCAACCAACTGGACACCGGCTTTCGCCGGCGTGACGAATAAATCAGCATCACCCTAAGGTGGTCTTATAGTCCGTTCTTCGAGGATTGTTTTGTACGACCTGTTGCAAGAATATCTTAATATAATAAGATGCTTATATATCCTATAAATCATTCATTTGAAGAAGAAGGGGAAGCGCATGCTGACGCGTCTACTACTTGTCGCCCTGCTTGCCGGACTTGGCCTGTCCCCGGCCATGGCCGCGCCGAACGGTGCGAAACTTTACGGGCGCAACTGTGCCGCCTGCCACGGCGAGACTGGCAACGGCGGCATCGGCGTGCCACTGGCGCTGCCTTCGTTCCAGGCCGACATCAGCGACGACTACCTGCGCAAGACCATATCCCTCGGGCGGCCAGGGCGGGTGATGCCAGCGTTTTCCCATCTGGACAAAGCCGAAATCGAAGCCATCGTCCGCCATGTGCGTAGCTGGAACAAAGGCCCGGCTGCCACGTATTCCCAGCGCCTGGTGAAGGGCGATCCGGCGCACGGCAAACAGCTGTTCGGGCAATACTGTGCCACCTGCCACGGCGCCACTGGCGAAGGAAGACAGGGGGTCGGCGTCACCTTTTCACGTCCGCGCGACTTGCCTATCATGGCCCCCGCGCTGTACAACCCCGGCTTCCTGGCCGCTGCCACCGACGCCATGATCAAGGCCACGCTGATGCATGGCAGGGAAGGCACGCCGATGACCTCTTTCCTCAAACAGGGACTGAAGGAAAAGGACATCGACGATATCGTCAGCTACGTCCGCAGTTTCGAAAAACAGCCGCTTCCGGAAAGCGCGCAGCTATTGCAGGCGGAAGGTCCGGTTATCATCCGCGAGTCTGCCTACGATCTGAAAACCACGGTGGAAAACGTGAAGCAGGCGGTGACCACCCACAATTTCTTCTACGGTCGGGTGCAGACGCTGGAATACGGGCTGATCGAGCCGGCCCGGGAAAACCCGAAACAGGTCATCGTCTACTTCTGCAACATCAGCCTGCTCAACCAGGCGCTGGCCGTCGATCCGCGCGTGGGCATGTTCCTGCCCTGCCGCATCACCATCCTGGAGCGGGACGACGGCAAGGTGCAGGTGATGTCGGTCAATCCCAAGGTGCTGAGCCGGCTGTTCAACAACGCCGAGCTAAATCGCCTGTGCGAACAGATGAGCGAAAGTTATACCCGGATCATGGAGGAGGCGACGCTATGAACATGCTGATGAAATGGATGGGCGTCGCCGGACTGCTGCTGGCGACGGCCGCACCCGTGGCGGCGGCGGAACTGCTCATGGCGCGGGTGGACAAGCTGTTTCCGGAGGCGATGGCCCAGCTGCAAAGCGCCATTTCGTCACGCGGCTACACCGTCACGCGCCTGCAGGAAGTGAACGAAAATCTGGAGCGGCGCGATTTCAAGAGCGACATGTACCGCGTGGTCTATTTCGGAAAGTACGAGGAGGTGAAGCGGGCGACCGCCAGCCATCCCGCCCTGATCCCGTTTTTGCCGCTGAACATCACGATTTTTGCGGAAGGCGATCAGGCCATACTGGTGGCGAGCCACCCACAAGCGCTGCGGCAGTTTTTCCCGGATGCGGCCCTGAAGCCGCTGTTCGAGCGCTGGGAAAAGGACATGGTAGCGATCATGGATGAACTGCGCGAAGCCAAATAGCTGTTTTTCCCGGGCGAAGGGCGGCATGAGCACTGCATCGGTACGCGGACACCACCGGCGAGTCCTGCTTCTGGCTGTGCTGGTGGCCGTGCTGGCGCGCTTTCCCGCGGCCCATGCGCAGGCCGCGCCGCCGGTGAGGATCGGCGTCCTCGCTTTCCTCGGCGCCGAAGTCGCCGTGTCCACCTGGTCCCCGCTGGTGGCGCACCTCGAAGCAGCCCTGCCGGAACGGCGCTTCGTCCTGGCTTATTACGATGTGGCCGGTTTGCGCCAGGCGGTGCAGCAACAGGCGGTGGATTTCGTCATCACCAACAGCGGCCAGTATGCGGCCCTGGAATCCGAATTCGGCGTCAGCCGCATCGCCACGCTGGAGTCGGCCGGGGTGCCCTCGCCCTCGCAGGCGATCGGTTCGGCGGTGATCGCCCGTGCTGATCGGCGCGACCTGAACGTGCTGGCCGATCTCAAGGGCAAGCAGGTGGTAGCCGTCGGCGAGGATGCCTTCGGCGGCTTCCAGGTGGCCTGGCGCGAGTTCAGGCGCCAGGGCGTCGAGCCGGAGGATTTCGCGCGCCTCGATTTTGTCGGCTTTCCCATGCAGCGCATCGTCACGGCGGTGGCCCGCGGTCAGGCCGATGCGGGGATCGTGCGCGCCTGCCTGCTGGAAGAACTGGCGCGGGACGGCACCATCCGGCTCGCCGACTTCAAGGTGCTCTCGCCGCGCCGGGTGGAAGGCTTCGCCTGCGGCCTGTCGTCCGATCTCTACCCGGACTGGCCCATCGCCACCCTGCGCCATACCGATCTGCGCCTGGCCAAGGCGGTAGCCACGGCGCTGCTGTCGATGCCGGCCTCAGCCACCGGCTATGCCTGGACGGTGCCGGCGGATTACCAGGCCGTGCACGAACTGTTCCGGGACCTGCAGATCGGTCCTTACGCCTATCTGCGCGAGACCACCCTGCAAGCGCTGGCGCGCCGCTACTGGCCGTTTCTGCTGCTTTTTTTCGCGGCCCTGGCCGGCTGGATCGTGCACGCCGTTCGCGTCGAGCAGCAGGTCCATGCCCGCACGGCAGCGCTGCGCCAGGCGCTGGCGCAACGGGATGCGGCCGAGGCGGGCATGCGTGCGCACCAGGAACAGTTCGATCATTTGTCCCGCCTGTCGATCCTGGGCGAGTTGTCCGGCACCCTGGCGCATGAACTGAACCAGCCGCTGGCCGCCATCGCCAACTACGCCCAAAGCCTGGTGCGTCGCCTCGACAGCGGCCGCTACACGCCGGATATCCTGGCCGAGGCGAGCCGGGAAATCGCCGCCCAGGCGGAACGCGCCGGCGGCATCGTGCGCCGCATCCGCACCTTCGCCCGCAAGCGCGTCGCGGTGCGGGAGCGGCGCCCCCTGGCGGATATGGTGCGGGGCGCCGTCGCCCTGTTCGGCGGCATGCTGCCGGGCGCGCCGCGCATCGACATCGCCGACCGCCTGCCGCCCGGCGCGCAGGTCGAGGCAGATAGCCTGCAAATCGAGCAGGTGCTGCTCAACCTGCTGAAGAACGCCGCCGACGCCATGCAGGACCTGCCGCCCGACGCGCGCGCCATCGACGTGATCCTGGAGCAGGCGGGACGCCACTATCGGATCGCCATCCGCGACCACGGCGCTGGCCTCGCGCCGGCGTCCGAGCAACAGCTGTTCGAGCCTTTTTTCACCACCAAGCCCGACGGCATGGGGCTTGGCCTGTCGATCTGCAAGACCATAGTCGAGGCGCACGGCGGACGGCTGTGGGCCGAGGCCAACGCCGGCGCGCCCGGCATGACGTTTATTTTTACCCTGCCCGCCGATGACCTCATCCCTTGACCAAGCCCTGATCCATATCGTCGACGACGACGCGGCGCTGCGCCGCTCTCTGGTGTTCCTGCTCGACTCGGTCGGGTGGCGCACCCAGGCCCACGCCAGCGCCGAGGAATTCCTGGCTGCCTACCAGCCGGGCGCGCCCGGCTGCCTGGTGCTGGACATCCGCATGCCCGGCATGAGCGGGCTGGAGCTGCAGCAGGTGCTGCGCGCCCAGGGCCGCACCCTGCCGATCATTTTCATCACCGGCCACGGCGATATCTCGCTGGCGGTGCAGGCCATGAAGCAGGAGGCCTGCGACTTTCTGGAAAAACCGTTCAAGGACCAGGTGCTGCTCGACGCGGTGACCCAGGCGGTGCGCCGCAGCGCCCGGCAACTGGCGGCGGAGCGGCGTCACGACCAGGCCCATGCGCTGCTGCAACGGCTGTCGCCGCGCGAGCGGGAGGTGGCGCTGCGGGTGGCGCACGGCCTGCCCAACAAGCTGATCGCGCGGGAACTGGACATCAGCGAAAAGACCGTGCACGTGCATCGCCAGCACGTGATGGAGAAAACGCACACCGGCTCCGCCGCCGAACTCGCGCGCCTGATGCTGCGCGCGGACCCGACCGATCTGGATTGAGGGGGCCTGTAGGTAGGTTCAGGCTTGAACTGACAGATAGTGCAAGCTCGGGTTGTTCCTTCTCGGGTAGAAATCGGCCAACTGTGGTCACTGAATGAGCCGAAAACATGCATTCCTGGACGGCCGGTGTACCTTGGCAAGCTGTCGGCGGCTGAGCTGGCATGGTTGGCAAGTCATCGGCCATTGCTGCCGGTGGCTATAGCCCAGTTGAGTGGCCGGAGTAGCGCAGGTTGCAGACGTTGGCGCGGAACGCGGCCTGAACGACCGCTTGCGCTATCGGTGACAGACGGCACTCGACCCCTATGCTGCCGGTCGATCCTTCAGCGGTTCAAAGGCAGGTATCCAAGCGGAGCAGTCGCTCGGCGGGCCTATTCACGGACAACAGGTCGGCCCTTCTGGCCATTCACATTTTTCAAAAAGGCCACTCACAGACTGAAGGTATGGAGTGGAGCGCTATCCGATTCGACTAGTCTTATTTTCCGCAGGGATTGTGGTTTCACAGCTGCGGCGTATTTCAAACTAAAAACTACCCAGCATTTTTGTTTCTCGAGTAACGGCATATTTTCATCAAGCTTGTCTGCCGCAGGTCGCTCGTGAACAACTCCAATTGCGGGATTCGCATGCGCTGGCCATCTGCGTTTCCATCATAAATACGTCAAACAGCGTTCACTTTCCTGTCACGTAAAGCGCCTAGGATCCCCTCCATTGGTTTTCATGAATCTTGGCTCACCTTGATGATGAAATCGAATCCTATTTTTTGATGCGAGGAGGAGCCATGATCCACATGAACGATGTCCATGTCACTTATCCCGGAGGCATGACGGCGCTGCACTCGTCCTCGCTGCACTTCCGGCAGGGCGAGTTCACGGTCTTGCTGGGCGCTTCGGGCGCAGGCAAGTCCACGCTGTTGCGCTGCCTCAACCATCTGACGCCGCCTTCGGGAGGCAGTATCACGGTCGAGGGATTGGGCAGCCTCGACAACCGCCGCCGGTTGTACGAGCACCGCAAGCGTACCGGCATGATCTTCCAGCAGCACCAGCTGATTGGACGCCACAGCGCGCTCGCCAATGTGTTGCTCGGCCGCATCGGCTATCACTCGGCGCTACGCAGCATGTTCCCGCTGCCGCTGGCGGAACGGCGCATCGCCCTCGAATGTCTGGAGCGCGTCGGCCTCCTGCACAAGGCACTGGAGCGCGCCGATCGATTGAGCGGTGGTCAGCAGCAACGCGTCGGAATCGCCCGTGCGCTTGCGCAGCAGCCACGCCTGATGCTCGGCGACGAACCGGTGGCGAGCCTCGACCCGGCGACTTCGCACAATGTGTTGGCGCAGTTGCAGCGCATCGGCCGTGAGGATGGCATTACCACCGTGGTTAGTTTGCATCAGGTTGATCTAGCGCAGGCTTATGCTGACCGCGTCATCGGCCTCGCGCAGGGACGTGTGGTATTCGATGGCGCGCCGTCTGGCCTTACGCCGGACGTACTTCAAGCCATCTATCAGCAATCCGGTCAGGGCGTTGCCATGCCGGTCACCCCACCTGTCACACCTTCAACTTCTGTTTATGAATTTGCAACCATCGAGGACTGAACCATGAAAAAACTTCTGACTTTCATCGCCGCCCTGGCGTTCGCCGCCACCACACATGCCGCGCCCGACCCGGACCCGGAAACCCTGAAGGTGGCGCTGCTGCCGGACGAAAATGCCTCCACCGTCATCAAGAACAACCAGGGTCTCAAGGATTATCTTGAAGCGCAGCTCGGCAAGAAGATCGAACTGATCGTCACCACCGACTACTCGTCGATGATCGAGGCCATGCGCCACGGCCGCCTGGATCTGGCCTATTTCGGGCCGCTGTCCTACGTGCTCGCGCGCCAGAAGAGCGAGATCGAGCCGTTTGCGGCGCTCAAGGTCAAGGGCAGCACGACCTACCAATCGGTGGTGATCGCCAACGCCTCGTCGGGCGTGAAGACGATCGGCGATATCAAGGGCAAGAACATGGCCTACGGCGACAAGGTCTCGACCTCCAGCCACCTGATCCCGAAATCGATGCTGGCCGAGCAGGGTCTGAATGTCGGGACCGACTACAAGGAGCACTTTGTCGGTTCGCACGACGCGGTGGCCCTGGCGGTGCAGAACGGCCATGCCCAGGCAGGCGGCCTGAGCCGTCCGATCTTCGAGTCGCTGGTCGAGCGCAAGATGGTGAGCCCGGACAAGGTGAAGGTGCTGGCCTACTCCAAACCCTTCCCGCAGTACCCGTGGGTCCTGCGCTCGAACCTCAAGCCTGCGCTGAAGGACAAGATCCGCAACGCCTTCCTCAACATCAAGGACCCGGCGGTGCTCAAGGCGTTCAAAGCCGAGGGTTTTGACGTCATCACGGACAAGCACTACGACGTGGTGCGCAACCTCGGTCCCTTGCTGAAGATCGACCTGGCCAAGTTCCAGTAAGAGCGCCTGGCAAAAAACAGTACCGGCACCCGATTCCCACCCTTTCCTCCCCCTGCAGGAGGAAAGGGAAAGTGGGATGAGCAGGACTGGGTACGATTTATGTTGGTGACAGACGCCCCAAACGGGCAGGAGACCCTCTATGTCGCAAAGTTACGATCAGCTGCTTTATGCCGAGCAGCGCACCTGGAACCGCGAGGCACTGCGGCTTGCGGGGATGGTCGCCGTTATTCTGGCGTGCGCCTATTACGTCGGGCTGTTCGACGGCCCGCGCCTGGCGGAGGGCGTGCCCAGCCTCATCAGCCTGCTGGGCGAAATGCTGCCGCCCAACTTCAGCGACTGGCGCAACTGGATCAAGCCCTTGCTCGACACGCTCGCCATGAGCATCGCCGGCACGGCGCTGGCGGTGGCGTTCTCGGTGCCGCTCGCGTTCCTGGCGGCGCGCAACACCGCGCCACACCCGCTCGTGTACCAGGCGGCGCGCGCAATGCTGAACGCCCTGCGCTCGGTCCCGGAACTGATCCTCGGCATCATCTTCGTGGCCGCGGTCGGCTTCGGCGCCTTGCCCGGCGTGCTGGCGCTCGGCCTGCACTCGGTCGGCATGGTCGGCAAGTTCTTCGCCGAGGCCATCGAACACACCGACCCGGCGCCGATCGAGGCGGCGCGCGCCGCCGGCGGAACGCCCTTGCAGGTGATCCTGCACGGTGTGCTGCCACAGGTGCTGCCGCAGATGGCGGATATCTCCATCTACCGCTGGGAGTACAACTTCCGCGCCTCGACCGTGATGGGCATGGTCGGCGCCGGCGGCATCGGTTTCGAGCTGATGGGCTCGCTGCGCATCATGCAGTACCAGGACGTCTCGGCGTTGCTACTGGTGATTCTGGCCATGGTGACGCTGGTGGATGCCTTCAGCGGTGTGCTGAGAAAACGATTCAAATAAAACCGGAGTAATTCAAAATGAAACCAAAAGTCATCCTCACCCACCGCGTGCACCCCGAAGTCATCGAACTTCTGGCCGAACACTGCGAGGTCGTTCCCAATCCTACGCCTGAGACTCTGCCGCTGGACGAGATTTTGCAGCGCGCGAAGGATGCCGAGGCCATCATGACCTTCATGCCGGACCGCGTGGACGAGGCATTCCTGCGCGCTTGTCCGCGGCTGCGCGTGGTCGGCTGCGCGCTCAAGGGCTATGACAACTACGACGTCGAGGCCTGCACCCGGCACGGCGTGTGGATCACCAACGTGCCAGATTTGCTTACCATCCCGACGGCGGAGTTGACCATCGGCCTGCTCATCGGCCTGACGCGCAACGTACTCGCTGGTGATCGCTTCGTGCGCAGTGGTCAGTTCAATGGCTGGAGACCAGCGCTCTATGGTTCCGGACTCACCGGCAAGACCCTAGGCATCATCGGTATGGGCGCGGTCGGTCAAGCCATCGCCCAGCGTCTGATCGGATACGAAATGCGTGTGCTGTACACCGATCCGGTGGCACTGCCGAAGGAGAAGGAAGAGCAATGGAGCCTTGATCGTGTGGAGTTGTCGGCGCTGCTCGCCGCGAGCGACTTTGTCGTGCCCATGGTGCCGTACCGCGACGAAACGCTGCACATGATCGACGGCGGTGCGCTCGCACGGATGAAGACGGGGGCCTACCTGATCAATACTTGCCGCGGCTCGGTAGTGGACGAGCAGGCGGTGGTCGAGGCGCTGGCTTCCGGCCGCTTGGCCGGCTATGCCGCCGACGTGTTCGAAATGGAGGAATGGGCGCGCCCCCACCGGCCGCACGTCATTCCCCAAGCGCTGCTTGACGACTCCGAGCGCACCTTGTTCACACCGCACATCGGCTCGGCGGTGGACGCGGTACGGATCGAGATCGAGCTTGAGGCGGCGCGCAACATCCTACAGGCGCTGCGCGGAGAAACCCCGCAGGGTGCGATCAATCGACCGCAGGCGAGGATGATAGCCTGACGGTGCTGAACCTTGAGCACGTCGCCAGTTTTCTGGCCGTGCTCCGTACTCAAAGCTTCCGTGCCGCGGCACACGAGCGCGCGTTGTCGCAGGCCACGGTGTCGCAG
>NCGX01000017.1 GCA_002256995.1 Hydrogenophilales bacterium 16-64-40 | reverse complement strand
AAGGCAGGATGCAGGATGGTTGTGCAAAGAAAACCCGCCATCAAAAAGGTGGGCGGGAAAGTGTTCGCGCTTGATTACGGTCGGCTAATGGGTGACCCCATTTTTCCTCGTGTTTTTCTATCCACAAATTCGATGGTAGACCCCATTTTTTTTCTCCCATTTTTTTCCTTCTTTCCAAGAAAAAGCCCCTCCGAAGAGGGGCTTGGGTGGTTAATTGGGGTCTGACCCCTAATTACTCCTTGTTGCTATTGTTGCGCGGGCATTATGGGCACGCAATAGTGACGCTCGTATCGGTTGGTTGGGTGGGTGTTGTGCAAGCCCATGCTCCAGTTGCGCCAGTGAAAGTGGACACAACTTTACCGCCATTATTTTTTCCTGCATCGAACGTATAGGTTGCCGTACAGCCAGTCGTACCACTGGCTGCGACCACTAAATCACCGTACTTGCCCGTCAGGTTTGCGCCAGTAGCAGTACACGTGCTGTTTTCGCCCCACGACAGGTTTACCGGCGTTCTCACGCCATCGATCAATGAAAAGGCTTCAGATGCCTGGGCTTTGGCCACATAACTCGAATATGCAGGAATCGCGATCGCCGCCAAAATACCGATAATGGCAATAACGATCATCAGTTCGATCAAAGTGAAACCTTGTTGTACTTTACGCATGTCAAATCTCCTTAAGTTTGGGCAAATGGAACACGAGCCTCCCGTGTCTGGCTCATTAACGTGCAGACGCCGTGCCAACTTTAGATATCGCCGGGGAAAACTGCGCCGACAGGCCGGCACGCCTTGATTCTGTTGCTGTTTTTCCAGTCTGATCAAAAACCCCTGCAGCCCGTCCCGTCCAACCGCCCTGCCCCTCTGCGGCATGGACTGACAATTTCCGTCACCTGCCCGACAAACAAAAAAGCAAAAAGCCACGGTTTCCCGTGGCTTCTGCTTGATTCTGGTGGGCCGGCCGAGATTCGAACTCCAGCAGAAATGGGGTCAGACACGATATTTCAGTATTTCAGAGGAGCTGGCGGCTATTGGCTGGAGAGCAGGCGTTCCACGGCTGACCGGTAAGCGGCCATATCCTCGCGCTTGTCGATGGCAAGCACGAGCACGACCAGCGCATCGTCCTCAACGCTATAGACCAGACGGTAGCCCTGCTTGCGCAGCTTGATCTTGTAGCAATTGCGCAGGTCTCCGTGCAGTTGCGCGCCGGGGGTGTGCGGTTGCTGGAGGCGCTTCTTGAGTGCCTTGCGCAGCACTTCCTTGACGCTGCCATCAAGGGCATTCCATTCCTCGATGGCTTCCGGCAGAAATTTGAGCCGGTATCGCGACGCACCCTGGGTTGCGTCAGATTTGGTCAATATCCACCTCGATGGCGGTGTCCTTGCATGCCAGGCGCTGGCGCACCAGCTCAACCAGATGCCGGTCGGACAATTCTTCGACCAAGGCTTCGAAGAGTTTGGGGGTAAGCATGTAAAACGCCGGGCGGTTGTGGTTGAGCACGGCCACCGGCTTCTCGCCTGCCGTACGCAGTACCTGCGCCGGGTTCTTTTTGAACTCGGTCATGCTGATCGAGTAGTCGGCGTAGATGGTGTCCATGGTTCTCCCCTTCAGTGTGTCGGCTACAAATATAGCGCTAATTAAAGCGCGTTTCAAGCGCCGCCATCCCATCCAAAACGACCGGCTCCAGCACTCGCAATTTCGACTGGTGGGAGAAAAGCAAAAAGCCACGGTTTCCCGTGGCTTCTGCTTGATTCTGGTGGGCCGGCCGAGATTCGAACTCGGGACCAATGGATTAAAAGTCCACTGCTCTACCAGCTGAGCTACCGGCCCGGGGACGGGGTTGAAATCCTGTCCGCGAAAGCGCGAAATTATAGCCGATGCGGTGCGCCGGGGTAAAGGCCTATGACGCTTTTTTGAAAGCGCATCTTGCCTGCCCGGCACGATGATGGCCGGGCGACCACGATGGCGACGAAGGTGAGGATGGAACCCAGCGCCAGGGTGGAAAAGCCGGTGACGCCCTGGCCGATGGTGCAACCCATCGCCAGCACGCCGCCGAAGCCCATCAGGATCGCGCCGATCAGGTGGTTGACGAAATCGCGGCCGGAGGCGAACCATTCGATGCGGAAGCTGCGCGAGATCAGCGACCACAACAGGGAGCCGGCGATGACGCCCGCCAGTGCCATGATGCCGAAGGTGAGCAGGGTGCGCTCGAAGCCGCTTGCCGCGTAGCCCAGTGTTTGCCCCATCGGGTTGATGAAGGTGAAGGACTGCGAGGCCAGCGGGCCGGCGGCGGCGGGTTTGACTGCATCGGCCGGCGCATACATATCCCATTCCTGAACGTAGGTCTGCAGCGACATCATTTCGCCGTCGGCGTTGACCGCGATGTTGCTGGTGATGTACCAGGCGGCGAGCACCACCAGGCCGACGACGAGGCCGCCGAGGATGTTGTCGAAGCTGGAGCGGAAATCGGCCGACTTGAAGACCCAGGCCAGCAGCAGGACGCCGATGACGCCCCCCATTATCATGCGGCCGTTGGCGGCGTCGCTGAAGAGCATCGCGCCGAGGTCCTGGTTGGTGCTCAGAGCGATCGCGGTGGGGTTGGTCCACGGGTAGAACAGGGTGGAATACAGGGTCTGGTCGCTGCCCGGGAAGGGGTTGATCATGAAATAGGCGATCAGGGCGATGACCAGGAACACCATGATCGACTTGAGGTTGCCGCCGCCGATACGGATCAGCGTCTTGTTGCCGCAACCGGAGGCGAGCGACATGCCGATGCCGAACAGAACGCCGCCGAGCACGTATTCCAGCCAGGGCAAGCTGGTCTGGCGGTAGGGCGGGAAGGTGCTGGTAACGTTCACCATGCCGGCCGCTTCGAGGGCCATCACGCCCAGCACGCCGACCGCGATGGCCAGCACCCAGGCGCGCATGCGGCCGGTGTCGCCCATGTTGACCCAGTCGGAGACCGCACCCATGGTGCAGAAGTTGGTCTTGTTGACCACGGCGCCCATGATCAGGGCGATCGCGAAGGTCGACCACAGGAAAAACGATTGCGCGCTTAGAAAATCTTCGTAAATCATGAGTCTGTCTCTAGTTTGAAAAGGGAGGGACGGCATGCGCCGCGAGGATCCGGATGCAGGCGGAATTCTAATGGTTCCGCCCCGAATGCCAACTGGATATTAAATACCATGAGCCCCGGCAAGGCCTCGCGCTCGCCCGCCTGACGCTTCTGTTTGCTAGGCGTATCGCGTCGGATCGGGAATGCCGGCCGCGCGAAAGCCCTCCTGCCTCAGGCGGCAGGCGTCGCAGCGGCCGCAGGCCAGGCCATCGGCGTCGGCCTGGTAGCAGCTGACGGTTTGCGCGTAGTCGACGCCGAGTTCGCGGCCGCGCTGAATGATCTGCGCTTTCGACAGATGCTGCAGCGGCGCGTGGACGCGCAGGCGGGCGCCTTCGGCGCCGGCGCGGGTGGCGAGGTTGGCCATCTGCTCGAACGCCGCGATGAATTCGGGACGGCAGTCGGGGTAGCCGGAATAGTCGACGGCATTGACGCCGATGAAAATGTCGCGTGAGCCGAGCACCTCGGCCCAGGCGAGCGCCAGCGCCAGCATCACGGTGTTGCGCGCGGGCACGTAGGTGACCGGGATGCCGGCGGTGGGGCTTTCGGGCACGGCGATGGAGGCGTCGGTGAGCGCCGAGCCGCCGATGTCGCTGAGTCCCAGCTTCAACACCCGGTGCTCGACGGCGCCGAGGCTCGCCGCCACGCGCGCGGCGGCGGCCAGTTCGGCATTGTGGCGCTGGCCGTAGTCGAGGCTCAGCGCGTGGCAGGCGTAGCCCGCCTCATGCGCGATGGCGAGCACGGTGGCGGAGTCGAGCCCGCCGGAGAGCAGAATGACCGCGGGCTTCATTTGCCGGGGGTGTTGCCCCACAACACCTTGTGCAACTGCACCTGCATCCGCACCGGCGGCCGGTCGGCAAGTATCCAGTCGGCCAGCTGCGCCGGCGGCAGTTCGCCCTGCACCGGCGAAAACAGGACGGGGCAGATTTTAGCGAGGTTGTGCGCCCGGATGACCTCGCGCGCCCAGTCGTAGTCGGCGCGGTCGGCCAGGACGAACTTGATTTCATCGTGCGGGGTGAGGTGGGCGAGGTTTTCCCAGCGATTGCGCCCGTCCTCGCCGGACCCCGGCGGCTTGATGTCGACGATGCGCGAGACCCGCGCATCGACCTGGCTGACGTCGAGCGCACCGCTGGTTTCCAGCGACACCGAATAGTCGGCGTCGCACAATGCGGCGAGCAGCGGCAGGCAGTTCTTCTGCGCCAGCGGCTCGCCGCCGGTGACGCACACCGTCGGCACGCCAAAGTCCGCCACCCGCGCCAGCAGCGAAGCCAGGGGAACGGTTTCGCCGCCCTGAAAGCTGTAGGGCGTGTCGCACCAGCGGCAGCGCAGCGGGCAGCCGGCCAGGCGGACGAACACCGTCGGCAAGCCGGCGCGGCTGGTTTCGCCCTGCAGGGAAAGGAATACCTCCGTCAAGCGGAGTGTGGCGGTTGGCACCGCCATCCCGCCATGCGGGGCGTCAGCGCGTAGTGGCTCAGCGTCCTTTCGCGGCGAGGGCGCCGCGCCTACAGGTGGCGGGGCGGGATGAATCCGCAGCGAAGGTACCGGCTCTGCAGCGGGTAGACGGTCCGCCCCCGGGCCGATGGGGTTGAGCGTCGCGGTCTTGGACACGGCGCTTACTTGAGGGTGGCCAGCCGGCGCTCGGCCAGCGTGGCGGCATGGGTGCCGGGGTGTTTGGCCACCAGGTCTTCGAGCGTCTTGCGGGCGCCGTCGAGGTCATCCAGCGCCACCTGGTTGGTGGCGATGTTGAGCAGCGCGTCGGGCACCTTGGCGCTGTCTGGATAGGCGGCCACCAGCTTTTTCTGATGCGCCAGCGCGGTCTTGTAGTCCTTCAGGGCGTAATACGAATAGCCGATCCAGTATTGCGCATTGGAGGCCAGCGCGCTGGCGGGATAGGCCTTGAGAAAACCGCTGAACCCGGCAATGGCGCCCGCGTAATTGGCTTCGCGGAACTGCTTGAGCGCGGCTTCGTAGCTGCGCGATTCCACTAGCGGGTCGGCTTGCGGTGAAACGCCCGCCGCAGCGGGCGCGGCAGGCTGCGCCCCCTCGACTGCCGGCGCGGGCTCGGCTACGGGCGCGGCCTGGCCCGCCTTGGCGAGGTCCGCAATGCGCTGGTCGAGGTCCGCGTACAAGTCGTTTTGCCGCTTGCCCAGGGTGTCCAGCTGATACACCTGAACTTCGGCCTGGCCGCGCAATTTGGCGATTTCAGCCTTGAGCGCTTCGACTTCGTTCAGCAAGCCGAGCAGTTGCGGGTTTTGCTGCATGGCCGTTTCCAGCCTGCCGAGGCGGGCATCGAGCTCGCCCGTCAGCTGCTGCAAGGCCTGCACCTGGCGCGCGAGTTCGGCATTCGACACCGCCCACGCGGACGGGGCCAGCGCGAACGCGCAGGCCAGAATCAAGGCATAACGGCGCATCAGGCTTTACTCGTCTGCATAGACCACGTCGGTGCGGCGGTTCTCGGCATACGCATCTTCGCTGCTGGCTTCGTTGCGCGGCTTTTCCTCGCCGAAGCTGATCGCTTCCATTTGCGCATCGCTCACGCCCAGCACGGCCAGCGCACGACGCACGGCTTCGGCACGCTTCTGCCCCAGCGCCAGGTTGTATTCGCGGCTGCCGCGCTCGTCGGCATTGCCCTGCAGGATGACGCGCGCATCACGCTTCGACTGCAGGTAGCTGGCATGCGCTTCGAGCATGGGGCGGTATTCGGATTTCACCACGTAGCTGTCGAAATCAAAGTGGACGCTGCGGCGGGACAAGGGGCTGGCCGGATCCTTACGCGGATCGCCGGCATATTGATCGCTGGGCAGCGCGCTGCCCGCCACGCCGGCGCCGTCCAGGCCGGTGCTTTCCGCGCCGCCCGCCGGCGCGGCCGTGGCCGTCGTCGCGGTCGCGCCGGTGCGATCTTCAACCGTTGCCTGGGTGTCGGGGGTGGTGCCGCATGCGGACAGGGTCAATGCAAGCAAAACGGGCAAAAAGATCTTGTTCATCTGTTTCTCCTTTGGTGATGAAATAACAACGAATAAATCACGGACGCGTGAATAACGGTCAAATGGGCGGCTGCGGATTGATATAGCAGGACAACCGCCCATCCCTTCCTCAGAACAAAAACAAGGCCTTACGGACCCCAGGCCGGTTCGCGGGCATCGACGCCGGATTCCGACAGGCGCGTGCGGGTCTTGCCGTCCAGGCTCACGGTGCCGAGCACGCCGCGCCCGCCCTGTATGGTGGCATACAGTACCGCCTGGCCATTCGGCGCGAAGCTGGGCGACTCGTCGCGCGCGGTGTCGGTCAGCACGCGGGTCTGGCCCGAGGCCAGCTCATGCAGCACCACCCTGAAACGGCCGTCCTCACGACTGATGTAGGCCAGATGCCGGCCATCCGGGCTGATCGCGGGAGACACATTGTAGCCGCCGCTGAAGGTCACCCGCTGGGGCTCGCCGCCCTTGGCCGCCACGCGGTAGATCTGCGCGCTGCCGCCGCGGTCCGAGGTGAAGTAAATGGTTTGTCCGTCGGGCGAGAATACCGGCTCGGTGTCGAGATTGCCCCCCCGGGTCAGCCGGGTCAGGCCGCTGCCATCGGCGTTGATCAGATAGATCTGCGAGGCCTGGTCGCGCGTCAGCACCACCGCCAGGCGCCGGCCGTCGGGCGCCCAGGCCGGCGCGGAGTTGGAGCCCTTGAATGCCGCGATCTTGCTGCGGCCGCCGTCGCGCAGGGACTGCGCATACACCACCGGCTTTTTGTCCTCGAAAGACACATACGCCACGCGGGCGCCGTCGGGCGAGAAGCGCGGCGAGATCACCGGCTCGTTGGAGCGCACGACGGTGCGCGGATTTTGCCCGTCGGCATCGGCCACCCTCAGCTCAAAGCGCTTGCCCTGCTTCTGCACATAGGCGATGCGGCTGCTGAACGCGCCCGGCATGCCGGTCAGTTTTTCGTACACGATGTCGGCGATCTGGTGGGCGGTGGCGCGCCATTGCGCCGCGGTAATGCTGTAGCTGAAGGCGGCAAGTTGCGTCTGCTTGATCACGTCCAGCAGATAGAAGCGGACTTCAAAGCGGCCGCCGGGCAGCGCGGCCACCGTGCCAATGACCAGGGCGTCCGCGCCCTTGCCGCGCCAGACTCCGTAGTTGACCTGTGCGGGCGCAGCCGGCTGCGGCATGCCGCCAACGTCCACCAGGGTGAACTGGCCGCTGCGTGCGAGGTCGTCCCCGGCGATCCGGGCCAGCGTGGGTTCCGGCTGACCGGGGGCCGCCTGGAACGGCACCATCGCCACTGAAATCTTGCTGGCGGCACCGCCAATCACCTGGATTTCCATCGCGGCGCGCGCGGAAAACGGCGCGCTCAGCAAGGCCAGACAGAACAGGGGGAAAAACAGGACAGCACGCAGCATGGGTAATGGGATCTCGATCAAAAGTGCTTGATTGAAGGATGAGTTTAGCATGGCCGGCGCGACAGTCTGGAAGAACGCCCCGTGCGCGCCACCCGCGTTGTCAATGCGGGCGAAGCGCGACGATGACGGCCTGCGGAGGATGCTTTTAACTCACTCTTTGGGGCGATGGACGAAGGTTAGTTCCGGAACGAATGCGGCGCGCGCATCGCGGTCGTTCGGCAACGGCAGCGGAGACGACTTTTCGATGGCGCGCACCACGGCATCGTCGTACGCCGCATTGCCGCTCGATTGCGTCACCCGCACGCTCTGGACTTCGCCGGTGGGCAACAACCTCACCAGGCAGCGCACCTGGGGGTTCCCGGTCAGGTTGTCGGGCAAGCGGGTGTTGCCGCGAACCTTGGCGCTGATCTGGTCGCGGTACTGCCCGACGACGCTCGCCACCTCGGCCTGGCGCTTGCTGGCCGCCGCGGTTTCGGCCAGTTTGACCTGGCGCGCTTCGCTCGCCGCGGCTTCGTCCGCCATGCGTCGCGTCAAGTCCTCTTCCTCCATCTGGCGCAGCAGTTCACGTTTTTTCTGTTCGGCCAGCTGTTTTTCCTGCGTTTTTTTGGCGGCGTCCGCGCGGGCCTTTTCTTCGGCCATCTGCGTGGCTTTGAGTTTTTGCAGGCGCTCGGCCTCGGCCTTCTTTTTTTCCAGCGCAATGTCGGGCGTCTTGGGCGGTGGCGGCTCGTCCGCCACCGCCTGCGGGGCTGGGGCGGGCGCGGCCTTGACCGGCTCGGGCGCCTTCACGGGTGCGGGTCCAGGCTTCGATGGCCTGGCCGCGGCGGGCGGTGCCGGTGGCAAGGCTTCCCACAAGTCGACCATCACCGGTGCGGGATGCTGGGTCTGCCACGACATGCCAAACACCAGCAACAGCACGAAGACGGCATGCACCCCCAGCGCCAGCGCGCCAGCGATGAGCCTGGAGCGGGGGCGGGAGACGAGGGGCGCGCCTGCCGGTAACTTCATCTCAGGATCAGGGTGCGGGGCGCGCGAGCAGGCCGATGCGGGTGATCTGCGCGTTCTGCAACACGGTCATGGTGTTCATCACTTCCTCGTAGCGCACATTCTTGTCTGCCGCGATGACCACCGGCTGATCCGGCATGGCGCGCTGCAGCGCAGCGATTTCGGCCGCCAGCGCCGACTTCGACACCACCCGCTCGTCGCCCGCCACCGCGCGGTTTTTCAGCAGGTATTCGCCCGATTCCTTGATGACGATTTCGAGCGGCTGCGCCGGCGGCTGTGACGTCTTGCCGACGCTCGGCAGCTCGACCTGGGCGGGGTTGATGAAGGGTGCGGTCACCATGAAGATGACGAGCAGCACCAGCATCACGTCGATCATCGGCACGACGTTGATCTGGGCGATCTGCTTGCGGGCGCGCGCCATGAATCAGGCCGCCTGGGTGGTCGCTGTCTGACGCTGCAGGATGTTGGAAAACTCCTCCATGAAGCTTTCCATGCGATTGGCCAGACGGTCGATGTCGTGGGTGTAGCGGTTGTAGCCGACCACGGCCGGGATGGCGGCGAACAGGCCCATGGCGGTGGCGATCAGCGCTTCGGCGATGCCGGGCGCGACCTGCGCCAGCGTGGCCTGGGCCACGCTCGACAGCCCCACGAAGGCGATCATGATGCCCCACACGGTGCCGAACAGGCCGACGTAGGGCGACACCGAGCCAACGGTGGCGAGGAACGACAGGTGCGCTTCGAGGCCGTCGAGTTCGCGCTGGTAGGTGGCGCGCATGGCGCGGCGGGTGCCGTCGATGATGAAGCTGGCCGACATGCCCGCCTGGCGCCGCAGCTTCATGAATTCGCTGAATCCGGCTTCGAAGATGCGCGCCATTTCGCCCGCCTCCCCGCGCTCGGCGGCCACCTGCTGGTACATGACGTTGATGTCGCCGCCGCCCCAGAACTCGCGTTCGAAACGATCGGTGTCGCGCTGGGCACGTTTCAGGGCGAACATCTTGATGAAAATGAACCACCACGACATCAAGGACGCGCCCAGCAGCAGCAGCATGACGAGCTGCACCGGCAATGAGGCGTTGAAGACGAGATGGAGAAGGGAAAGATCCTGGCTGAGTTCGGGGTTCACGTCGTGGGGGTCAGTGCCTGAAGAATCGTTGCGGGCATTTTAACGGGTTTGAAATGGACCGCGTCAACGCAGGCCAGCTTGACCTCGGCTCTTGCCAGACAGGTGGCGCCGCGCATGAGTTCCTGCTGCACGCCGAGGCTGGCGCGTCCGGTTTCACGCAGGCCAACCGAAACTTCGAGCTGATCGTTGAAGCGCGCCGGCGACAGGTAGTCGATTGCCACCCGCCGCACCACGAACACCACCCCCGCCTCGTCGCGCAGGACATCCTGCTCGAACCCGCACGCGCGCAGCCATTCCGAACGCGCGCGCTCCATGAACTTGAGGTAGTTGGCGTAATACACCACGCCGCCCGCATCGGTGTCTTCCCAGTAGACGCGGACCGGCCAGTGGAACGCCGCCACTAGAGCAGGTCCTCACCGGGTGAATTGGAGGGCGCGGCGAGGCCGAGATGGCGATACGCCAGCGGCGTCGCGATTCGGCCGCGCGGAGTGCGCTGCAGATAGCCCTGCTGAATCAGATAGGGTTCGAGCACGTCCTCAATGGTGTCGCGCTCCTCGCCGATAGCGGCGGCGAGGTTGTCCAGCCCGACCGGCCCGCCCATGAATTTTTCGACCACCGCCGACAACAATTTTCTGTCCATCACGTCGAGGCCGGCGCGGTCGACGTCGAGCATCACCAGCGCCGCATCGGCCACCGCGCAGGTGGCCTGGCCGCCCGCCTTGACTTCGGCGTAGTCGCGTACCCGGCGCAGCAGGCGATTGGCAATGCGCGGGGTGCCGCGCGAACGGCGGGCGATTTCCAGCGCGCCGGCTTCTTCCAGGTTCATCTGCAGCAGGCCCGCCGAGCGGTGCACGATGAAGCCGAGCTCTTCCGCCGAATAGAACTCCAGGCGCGCGACGATGCCGAAACGGTCGCGCAGCGGGTTGGTCAGCATGCCGGCGCGGGTGGTCGCGCCTACCAGGGTGAACGGCGGCAGGTCGAGCTTGACCGAGCGCGCCGAGGGGCCTTCGCCGATCATGATGTCGATCTGGAAATCCTCCAACGCGGGATACAGCACCTCCTCGACCACCGGGGAGAGGCGATGGATCTCGTCGATGAACAGCACGTCGTTCGGTTCCAGGTTGGTGAGCAGCGCGGCCAGATCGCCCGCGCGTTCGAGCACCGGGCCCGAGGTCTGGCGCAGGTTGACCCCCATCTCGCGCGCGATGATGTGCGCCAGCGTGGTCTTGCCCAGCCCCGGCGGACCGAACAGCAGGACGTGGTCGAGCGCTTCGCTGCGGTTACGGGCGGCGTGGATGAAGATTTCGAGCTGCTCGCGCGCCTTCGCCTGGCCGACGTACTCGGCCAGGGTGCGCGGCCGCAGCGCGCGCTCGACCTGCTCTTCCTGCGGGCTGACGGTGGCGGGGGCAATGAGCCGGTCGGTTTCGATCATGGGGTCGGGCGGGCTGCAAACATGCGGGGATTCTACCCTGCGTTCTTTTCGCCTGCCGGCGCGTCGAATACCAGCCGGGCGCGCCCGCGTTCCTTGGCCTGGTACAGCGCGCGATCGGCGCGTGCGAGCGCCTGGTTCATGGAATCGCGGGGGACGCCTTGCAGCCAGGTCTGTCCCGCGCTGATCCCGGTTTGCTGGTTCAGCCCCAGGGCATTGAGCTCGCCGCTGAAATGGTCGATCAGGCGCTGGCACCACAAGGCCACGCCGGCCGCGTCGAGATCGGCCAACAGGATGGCGAACTCGTCGCCCGCCAGCCGCGCCGCCAGATCGGCACGGCGCGTCAGGGTTCTCAGCGTCTGCGCCAGTGCCAGCAGCACCTGGTCGCCGACGCCGTGCCCGTGGCTGTCGTTGATGCGCTTGAAATGATCGATGTCGAGCAACACCAGTGCAATGCGATGACCGCGTTCGGCGAACCCCAGCGCCTGCGGGAAGCGCGTCTCGAACGCGCGCCGGTTGGGCAGGCCGGTGAGGGGGTCGGTGAGGCTCAGATGCTCCAGCCGCGACCGCTGCTCCTGCAAATGCAGGGCCACCAGGTTGATGTCGGATACCGCCTGCCCGAACTCGGCATAGTGCGGGACGATGGGCGGAACGGGCTCGTCCCGCGCCAGCGCGGTCAGAGCGTCGCGCGTGGCATCGATATCCCGCAGCATCGTCCGGCGCAATCCCAGCATGCCGAGCCCCAGCAACAGCAGCAGGGCCAGCAGGGTCAGCGATCCAGCGACAATCTGCACCTTGCCGCTGTACGTCAGCTTCTGGATCGGCGCACGCGCGACCAGCGTCCATCCGGCGTCTCCCACGTCCAGGCGGATCTCGCGGGCCGCGCCGGACGCCTTGCCGTTGCCGTTGCCGTTGCTGACAACGGTTTCCCCCGCCTCATCGAGCAGGGTGAGGGTCTGGCCGGGATAGGCGGCCTCGTCGAGTATCCGTTTCAGGGCATCGAGGCGCATGCTCAGAAAAACGCCGCCCAGCAATTCATGGTCGAACCCGCGCACGGCGGACACCAGATCGACATGTTCGCGGCCGGCCGCGCCGCGCTGGAGGTGCAGCCTCATGCCGCGCAGCGGGTTTCTGGATACCAGTTCCGCGCGGCACTTCGGCCCGACCCGCAAGGTCGTCGCATCGCCCAGTATCTCGCCCTCGGGGGTGAGCAAGGTCAAACCATGCAGGTCGGGAATCAGCGTCTGGCGCGATTGGACCCATGCCTGCTGGTCCAAGGGTTCGCCAAAGCGAAACTGGTCTTCCAGTTGGGGATCGCGCGCCAGCTTGTCCACCAGGGTGCGATAGTGAGCAAGGTGCCGTTTCACGCCATTCCGCGCGCCTTCAGCGTGCATTTTCAGCATGCCGTCCCGGTTCTGGATGTCGACCTGCAGGCTGAACCATAGGCTCAGGCTTACGCCCCCGACCAGCATCACCGTGACGCCCAGCAGTAGCCATGAAAAATGGCGCCGCAGGGAGACGGGAGGACGGAGGGAGGATGTCGACACGGCGCTTACGTTTTCGACAGGCTCCGCAACGCCTGCCGGATCGCCTCGCCCACTGTGAGATCGGGCGGCAACTGGCGCACGGCTTCGGTGGTCTCGCGCTCGTTGTAACCCAGCGCCAGCAGCGCCTGGCGCACGTCGTCCGACACGCCGCCGGCTTCGGTGCTGGCGATCGCACCGGCGAACACGGGCCTGCCCTTGAGTTCGAGCAGCAGGCGCTCGGCGGTTTTCTTGCCGATGCCGGGCACCTTGACGATGCGGCCGATTTCCTGCGCGGCGATCGCCGCCGACAGGTCGTTGACCGACAGGCCCGACAGCACCGACAGGGCGGTCTTGGCGCCGATACCGGAGACTTTCAGCAGTTCGCGAAACGCCGCGCGCTCGATCTCGCTGCCAAAGCCATAGAGCAGGTGCGCGTCCTCGCGGATCGCCAGATGGGTCAGCAGGCTGATTTTTTCGCCCAGTGCGGGCAGGTTGTAGAAGGTGCTCATCGGCACGTCGATTTCGTAGCCGACGCCGTTGCAGTCGACGAGCACCTGGGGCGGCTGCTTGGCAGCAAGCACGCCGGTGATTCTGCCTATCATCTGGAATCCTTATTCATACGAGGCGCCCACCCTTCACGCGATAGCCCGCGGTGGAGTGCGCGCCGAGGTGGCTGCCGTGCGCGTGGGCGATGGCGCAGGCGAGCGCGTCGGCGGCATCGGCCTGCGGCGCGGCAGGCAGGCTCAGCAGGCGTTTGACCATTTCCTGCACCTGTTCCTTGGCGGCCTTGCCATGGCCGACCACCGCCTGCTTGATTTGCAGCGCGGTGTATTCGGCCACCGTCAGTTCATTCGACACCGCGGCGCAGATCGCCGCGCCGCGCGCCTGCCCGAGCAGCAGCGTCGATTGCGGGTTGACGTTGACGAAGACGATTTCGACCGCGCAGGTGTCAGGCTGATAGGTGGCGATCACCTCGTTCATCCCGGCGAACAGCACGCCCAGTCGCTGCGGCAGGCTGCCCTCCCCGCTCCTGATGACGCCGCTGGCGATGTAGGCGAGCTTCTGGCCGGCCTGCTCGATCACGCCGAAGCCGGTCAGGCGCAGACCGGGGTCGATGCCGAGGATGCGCAAAGGCTGAATTACTCCGGCAACACGGCGTTGGTGTAGACCTCCTGCACGTCGTCGAGCGAATCGAGCGCGTCCAGGATTTTCTGCATCTTCAGCGCGTCGTCGCCAGTCAGTTCGGTTTCAGCTTCGGGTCGCATGGTGATCTCGGCGACCGCCGGTTTGAAGCCGGCCTTTTCCAGCGCCTCCTTCACCGCCTCGAACGCCTTGGGGTCGGGCGAGGTCAGCACCTCGATCGAGCCGTCCTCGTTGGGGATGACGTCTTCGGCGCCGGCATCGAGCGCGGCCTCCATCACCGCGTCTTCGCTCGCGCCCGGCTCCAGGATGATCTGGCCGCAGTGCTTGAACTGGAACGCCACGCAGCCGTCGGTGCCCATGTTGCCGCCGTGCTTGACGAAGGCGTGGCGCACGTCGGCGACGGTGCGCGTCTTGTTGTCGGTGAGGCAGTCGACCATCACCGCGACGCCGCCGATGCCGTAGCCCTCGTAGCGCACTTCCTCGTAGTTGACGCCTTCGAGCAGGCCGGTGCCGCGCTTGATCGCGTTCTCGATGTTGTCCTTCGGCATCGACTCGGCCTTGGCCTTCTCGATCGCCAGCCGCAGGCGCGGATTCATCCCGGTGTCGCCGCCGCCCATTTTGGCCGCCACGGTGATTTCCTTGATAAGCTTGGTGAAGACCTTGCCGCGCTTGGCATCCTGGCGCCCTTTGCGGTGCTGGATGTTGGCCCACTTCGAATGTCCTGCCATGTTGATTCCAACGCAAATTAGATAGCCGGAGATTTTACACCGTGGCTTCCCCTCTACGATTCGGCATCGACCTCGGCGGCAGCAAAATCGAACTCATTGCGCTCGACGCCGGCGGCGGCGAAATCCTGCGCCGCCGCGTGCCGACCCCGCAGGACGACTACCTCGCCACCGTGGCCGCGGTCGCCGCGCTGGTGCACCAGGCCGAAGTCGAACTCGGGCAGCGCGGCAGCATCGGCATCGGCACCCCCGGCGCCATCTCGCCCGCGTCCGGCCTGATGAAGAACTGCAACTCCACCTGCCTCAACGGCCGGCCGCTGCAGCAGGACCTCGAGCGCGCGCTCAACCGCGAGCTGCGGCTCGCCAACGACGCCAACTGCCTGGCGCTGTCGGAGGCCACCGACGGTTCGGCCGCCGGTGCCGACAGCGTGTTCGGCGTGATTTTGGGTACTGGCGTCGGTGGCGGCGTGGTGGTGCGCGGCCATGTGCTGACCGGCGCCAACGCCATCGCCGGCGAATGGGGGCACTCGCCGCTGCCCTACTTCCAGTTCGCCCACGCCCAGGCCGACCGCGCCGGCACCGGGCAGCACCCCGCCACCGGCGAGACGATCCTGCACCCGTGGCCGAGCCCGCGCGAACTCGACGCCGCGCCGGCATGCTACTGCGGCAAGAAAGGCTGCGTCGAAACCTGGCTGTCGGGCCCGGCGCTGGCGGCCGACCACGTGCGCTACGGCGGCGAGGCGCTGCCCGCGCACGAGATCGTGCAGCTGGCGAACGCGGGCTACGGACCCTGCAGCGCCACGCTGGCGCGTTACGAGGAGCGCCTGGCGCGCGCGCTCGCCGGCGTCATCAACCTGCTCGATCCGGACGTCATCGTGCTCGGCGGCGGGCTGTCCAACATCGCCCGCCTCTACGATACGGTGCCGAGGTTGTGGCCGCGCTACGTTTTTTCAGATCGAGTCGACACCAAACTGGTGCCGCCGACATTCGGCGATTCCAGCGGCGTGCGCGGCGCGGCGTGGCTGTGGAATGACTAGTGTCGTGAATCTTATGATTTGCGACACTAGTGCAGCTTGATCCTCGCCCGCGTCGGCGTGCTGATGAAGTGGGCGTAGGTCGTGAGCGAAGTCTTGAACCAGCCATGCAGCGCGATCTCGTGCATCTTGTGCAGTGACCAGTACACCAGCCGCGCCAGCGTGCCTTCGATCATGATGCTGCCGCCGGTGAGGGTGCCCATCAAGTTGCCGACGGTTGAAAAGCGTCCGAGCGCGACCAGCGAGCCGTAGTCGCGGTAGACGTATTCGGGCAGCGGCTTGCCGCGAAAGCGACGGCAGATGGACTTCGCCAGCATGCTGGCCTGCTGGTGCGCAGCCTGTGCGCGCGGCGGCACGAAACCGCCTTCGGGCATGGGACAGGCGGCGCAATCGCCGAAGGCGAAAATGTTGTCGTCGCGAGTGGTCTGCAGCGTCGGCCGCACCACCAGCTGGTTGATGCGGTTGGTTTCCAGACCGTCGATGTCCTTCAGAAAATCCGGCGCCTTGATGCCGGCCGACCACACCATCATGCTGGCGGGAATGAGCTTGCCGTCGGCGGTGAGCATGCCGTCGGCACGCACTTCGACGATGCGCTCGTTGGTGTGCATCTCCACCCCCAGTTCGGCCAGGCGTTCGGCGGCGGCGGCCGACAGGCGTGGCGGCAGCCCCGGGAGAATGCGGTCGGACGCCTCGACGATGAGCAGCTTCAGGCTCTTGTCGGGGTCGATGTTATCCATGCCGTAGGCCGACAGTTCGCGCGTGGTGTCGTGCAGTTCGGCCGCGAGTTCGACGCCGGTGGCGCCCGCGCCGACAATGCCGACGGTGAGCTGGCCGGGCGCCACGGTGGCCGTCTGGGTATTGGCGCGCAGGCAGGCGTTGATGTGGCGGCGATGAAATTCGCGTGCCTGCTCGGGGGTGTCGAGCATGATGCAATGCGCCTTCACGCCCGGCACGCCAAAGTCGTTGCCGACCGAACCCACCGCGATGATCAGCGTGTCGTAGTGAAAGCTGCGGCGCGGGATGATCTCGACGCCATCGTCGTCCAGCGTCGGGGCGACGCTGATTTCCTGGCGGGCGCGATCGAGGCCGTCCATGCGGCCAAGGCGGAACGTGAAATGATGCCAGTGCCCCTGCGCCAGGTATTCCAGCCGCTCGGCATACGAATCGAGGCTGCCCGCCGCGACTTCATACAGCAGCGGTTTCCACAGGTGCGAGGGCGAGGCGTCGATCAGCGTGATGTTCGCGCGTTTCTTCCTGCCCAGTTTGTCGCCCAGCCGGGTGGCCAGCTCCAGTCCGCCCGCGCCGCCGCCCACAATGACGATTTCATGCATTCGCTGTTCCGTTGCCACGGCTTCCCCTGTTTTCATCATGCCGCGATGATACCTGCAACATTAGCAAGCGCTTCTATTCATTGCTGAAACACGGGACGCGGCTGAACTCGCTAGAATTCCCGCATCCAGGAATCAGGAACCGCCATGACCGACCCCTTGCTTATCGCCAAGAACGCCAGCACCGACCTCATCCTGCTGCCGCAGATGGCCAACCGCCACGGCCTCATCACCGGCGCCACCGGCACCGGCAAGACGGTCACCCTGCAGACGCTGGCCGAGCACTTCTCCCGCATCGGCGTGCCGTGCTTCATGTCGGACGTGAAGGGCGACCTGTCGGGCGTTTCGCAGCCGGGCGGCAGCAACGCCAAGGTGGCCGAGCGGGTCGAGATGCTCAAGCTCGAAGGCTTTGCCTACCAAGGCTATCCGGTCACCCTGTGGGACCCCTTCGGCAAAAGCGGCCATCCGGTGCGCGCCACCGTGTCGGACATGGGGCCGCTGCTGCTCTCGCGCATGCTGGACCTGAACGAAACCCAGAGCGGGGTGCTCAATCTGGCGTTCAAGGTGGCCGACGACAACGGCCTGCTGCTGCTGGACCTGAAGGATCTGCGCACCCTGCTCGCCTTCGTCGGCGAGAACGCAAAACAGTTCACCACCGAATACGGCAACGTGTCCGCCGCCTCCATCGGCGCCATCCAGCGCGGCCTGTTGTCCTTGGAATCGCAGGGGGGCGAGCAGATCTTCGGCGAGCCGATGCTCAACATCGACGACCTGATCCAGACCGATCGCGGGCTCGGCGTCATCAATATCCTGTCGGCCGACCAGCTGATGCAGTCGCCGAAAATGTACGCCACGCTGCTGCTGTGGCTCTTGGCCGAACTCTTCGAGAACCTGCCCGAGGCGGGCGACCTCGACAAGCCGAAGCTGGTGTTCTTCTTCGACGAGGCGCACCTGCTGTTTTCCGATGCGCCCGATGCGCTGGTGGAGAAAATCGAGCAGGTGGTGCGACTGATCCGCTCCAAGGGTGTCGGCGTGTTTTTCGTCACCCAGAATCCGGCCGATGTGCCGGACAAGGTGCTGTCGCAGCTCGGCAATCGGGTGCAGCATGCGCTGCGCGCGTTCTCGCCGCGCGATCAGAAGGCCGTCCGCGCGGCCGCCGAAACCATGCGCGACAACCCGGAGCTGGACGAAGCCGCCGTCATCACCGAACTCGGCGTGGGCGAGGCGCTGGTGTCCTTCCTCGACGCCAAGGGCCGTCCCGGCGTAGTCGAGCGCGCATTCATCGTGCCCCCGCAGGGACAGCTCGGCCCCATTACCGACGCGCAGCGCCGGCAATTGATGCAGACCTCGCTGGTGACCGGCGTCTACGACCAGACGGTCGACCGCGAATCCGCCCACGAAATTCTCAAGGCGCGCGCCGAGCAGGCGGCGCAGGCGGCAGCCGCGGAAGCGGAGGCGAAGCAGCAGGCCAAGGCCGCCGCCAAGCCCACAGCAGGCGGAGGCGGCGTGCTGGGGGACATTCTCGGCGGCGTCGGTCGTCGTGAAGGGGCAGTCGAGGCGTTGGCGAAATCCGCGGCCCGCTCCATGGGCAGCCAGGTCGGCCGCGCCATCATGCGTGGGGTGCTGGGGAGCCTATTCGGCGGCAAGCGCTGACGCGCCTACACGCCTTTCGCTCGAAGCAGGTTCAGGCGAACAGCCGCGCCAGTTCGACGCCCGGATCGGCGGCACGCATGAAGGCCTCGCCCACCAGGAAGGCGTTGACGCCATGGCCGCGCATCCTGGCGACGTCGGCCGGGGCGAGGATGCCGGACTCGGTGATGACGATACGGTCATGGCCGATTGTCGGCAGCAAGGCCAGCGTGATGTCGAGGCTGACCTCGAAGGTGCGCAGGTTGCGGTTGTTGATGCCCTGCAAGGGGGTCTTCAGCTGCAGCGCGGCATCGAGCTCTTCGGCGTTGTGCGACTCCACCAGCACCGCCATGCCCAGCGCGTGCGCCAGTGCTTCCAGTGCCTGCATCGCCGGCAGTTCCAGCGCCGCGACGATCAGCAGGATGCAGTCCGCCCCCATCGCGCGCGCTTCATAGACCTGACAGGGGTCGATGATGAAATCCTTGCGCAGCACTGGCAGCGCGCACGCGGCACGCGCCTCGACCAGATAGTCGGCGCAGCCCTGGAAGTAGTCGCGGTCGGTGAGCACCGACAAGCACGCGGCGCCACCCGCCTCGTAGCTGGCGGCGATCTCGGCGGAGCGAAAGTCGGGCCGGATCACGCCTTTCGAGGGGCTGGCCTTCTTGATTTCGGCGATCACTGCCGGTTGTCCGGCAGCGATTTTCGCGCGCAGCGCACCGACGAAGTCGCGCGGCGCGGATGCGGCTTCTGCACGCGCGCGCATTTCTGCGAGCGGCACACGGGCCAGCCCGGCGGCGATCTCGGTGCGCTTGGTGGCGAGGATTTTTTCCAGGATGTCGCTCATGACTGGCTGAAGCGGCGATAGTGTTCGAGCACGTCGCGTGCGGCCATGCTGGCAATCGCGCGCTGCGCCTGCGCCACGCCGTCCATCAGGCTGGCGGCACGGCCCGATACATAAATGGCCGCGCCGGCATTGAGCGCGACGATGGCGGACGCGCCGGCGTGGCGGTTTTCCAGCGCGGCCAGCAACATCTCGACGGCCTCGTCGGTTCCCTTCACCACCAGTTCGCTCGCCTCGACCTGCGGCAAGCCGAACAGGCCGGGTTCGAGTTCGTATTCGGATACATGGCCGTCTTTTAGTTCGGCCACGAAAGTGGGCGAGGCCAGGCTAATCTCGTCCAGCCCCTCCTCGGCGTGGACCACCAGCACGTGGCGGCTGTCCAGCGCCTGCAGCACGCGCGCCAGGGTGCCGGTGAGTTCACGGCTGAACACGCCCATCACCTGGTTGGGTGCCGCGGCCGGGTTGGTCATCGGGCCGAGCAGGTTGAACAACGTGCGCACACCGATCTCGCGCCGCACCGGCGCGGCGTGCCGCATCGCGCTGTGGTGGTTGGGCGCGAACATGAAGCCGACACCGATTGTCTTCACCGCCTCGGCGACTTTTTCCGGGGACAGATTGACGTTGACCCCCAGCGCCTCCAGCACGTCGGCGCTGCCCGACGTGGACGACACCGAGCGCCCGCCGTGCTTGGCCACGCGCGCGCCGCAGGCCGCTGCGACGAAGGCGGCGGCGGTGGAAATGTTGAAGGTGTGGGCGCCGTCGCCGCCGGTGCCGCAGGTGTCGACGAGATGCTCGACGCCGGCGAGCGGCACCTTGACGGACAGCGCGCGCATGACTTCAGCGGCAGCGGCGATCTCGGTCACGGTCTCGCCCTTCATGCGCAATGCAACCAGGAAGGCGGCGATCTGCGCCGGCGTGTAGTCGCCCCCCATGAGTGCGTTCATCGCGCCGAGCATGGTGTCGTGCGGCAGGTCGTGGCGCTCGATCAGCAGAGTCAGCAGATCCTTGTACTGCATCACACGCGCTCCTTCAGGAAGTTCGCCAGCATGGCGTGGCCGTGTTCGGTGAGGATCGATTCCGGATGGAACTGCACGCCTTCGACCGCCAGGGTCTTGTGGCGCACCCCCATGATTTCGCCATCCTCGGTCCACGCGGTGATTTCCAGGCAGTCCGGCAAGCTTGCGCGCTCGATCACCAGCGAGTGGTAGCGGGTGGCGCGGAAGGGATTGGGCAGGCCCTTGAATACGCCGCTGTCCGTGTGATGGATCATCGAGGTCTTGCCGTGCATCAGCTCCTTGGCGCGCACGATCTTGCCGCCGAAGGCCTGGCCGATGCTCTGGTGACCGAGGCAGACGCCGAGGATGGGAATCCTGCCGGCGAATTCACGGATCAGCGGCACCGACACGCCCGCCTCGTTGGGCGTGCAGGGGCCGGGCGAAACGACGATGTGGTCGGGGCGCATGGCGGCGATGCCGGCGAGGTCGATCTCGTCGTTGCGAACGACCCTGACCTCCTCCCCCAGCTCGCCGAAATACTGCACGAGGTTGTAGGTGAAGCTATCGTAATTGTCGATCATCAAAAGCATGGGGTGTCCTTCGGCGTCACGCCATCGGGGAAGGTGAGCGCCTGCGCCAAGAGCGGAGAATTATAGCCGCGCAGCCGGCCTCACCCACACAAAAAAAGCGCCCGCAGGCGCTTGAAGGCTGGCGTCGCGAGGCGCTATTTGAGCTTTTTGAGGCCCAGCAAACCGAGTACGTATTTTTCGTACAGCGGCTCGGTCGAGCCTTTTTTCATTTTTCGGATGAAGTATTTCTCGAACCCTACCTTGGCCAGGTGCACCCATTTGCCTTCCTTGAACCAGTTGACGTTGCGCGGCGGAATCTGCGGCAGCGCCACGAAGGCGGCGCCGGTGTCGCCGAAATCGGCCAGGCAGATGGCGTTCCAGGTGGCTTTCTCGGTGGGCTCGCGGCCGTCGAGCACGGCGCGGATGTTGTGCGCGGTGGCGGTGACCATGGATTCGATCATGTAGCCGGTCTTCGGCGTGCCGGTCGGTACCGGCGTGACCTCGACCGGCGGGATGGCGACGCAGACGCCCACCGCATAGACATTGGGGAATTTCGGGTTGCGCTGATGAGCGTCGATGGTGATGAAGCCACGCGGATTGACCAGTCCCTCGACGCCGAACACCGCGTCGATGCCCTTGAACGCCGGCAGCATCATCGAGTAGGCAAACGGCAGTTCGTGTTCCTTGATGACTTCGCCGCGGTCGTTGTGCTCGGCGACGAACATCTTGCCGGCCTCGACCTTGGTGACTTTTGCGTTGCAGATCCACTTGATGTGGCGGTCGCGCATCGCGGATTCCAGCATGCCTTTCGAATCGCCGACGCCGCCCAGGCCCAGATGGCCGATATAAGGCTCGGCCGTCACGTAGGTCATCGGCACGCGGTCGCGGATTTTGCGCCTTTTCAGATCGGTGTCCATGATCATGGCGAACTCGTAGGCCGGTCCGTAGCAGGACGCACCCTGCACTGCGCCCACCACAATGGGCCCCGGGTTCTTCACAAAGTCATCCCACGCGCGGCCCGCGGCCACCGCGTGTTCGACCACGCAGACCGACTGGGTATGGCCCTCCGGTCCCAGGCCTGGCACTTCGTCGAACGCCAGCTTGGGGCCGGTCGCGATGATCAAAAAGTCGTAGTCCACGATCTGGCCGTCCGTCAGTTCGACCTGGTTGCGATCCGGATGCACCCGCGCCGCACCCACCGCGATAAAGTCGATGTTCTTCTTGTTCAGATACGGCGCGGCCGGAATGGTGATGTCGTCCCGGCTGCGCCAGTTGACCCCCACCCACGGATTGGACGGGGTGAACTGAAAATACGGCAGGTTGGAAATCACGGTGACACGGTCTTCGCTGCGTGCCTCTTCGCGCATTTCATACGCCATGGTCATTCCGCCGATGCCGGCGCCCATAATCACGATGTGTGCCATTTGTTGTCGCTCCTTGTGCTGTGTCGGGTAGGCGTGGGGATTACCACTGGAAGATGCGGCCCATGGCATCCAGGCCCTCTTCCACGATCTTCCGCAGATCCTCCGGGCAGTCCTCGCGCTCCAAGGCGAAGGTGGTGTAGGCCGACAGGCTCTTCAGGGCACAGGCGATCTTGGCCACCTCGTCGACCATTTCCGGGGCGAGGTTCACGCCGGGTTGCAGCTTCCAGTTCTTGTTTTCAGACATGTTGATCTCCATCCTGTTGTGGGGGAATGCCCCATCATTGAATGCAACAGGCGTGCCAACCGGGTAAGTCTTGTAATCATTGGGTTCCAGGCCATTCGGCAGAATCGCCCCAGCGCCGCCATGGCGTTTTTGTCATGACATTACTACTATATGTCATGACAAAAAGGAGGTCGCCATGCCATCCATTGATCTGCAGGATCTCATCGACACCAACGACCAGCCTTTTGTGGTGATCGACCGTGACTACCGCATCGTGGCGGCCAACCAGCGCTATGCCGAAGCCTATGGCGCCACGCCCGGCGCCATCGTCGGCCAGTTCTGCCATGCCGTGTCGCACCACTCGGCGCGCCCCTGCCACGAAAACGGCGAGCAATGCCCGCATCAGGCCCTGTTCGAGCACGGCGAGACGGTCGAGGTGCTGCACACGCATTTCCATGCCGACAACCAACCCGAACGCACCCGCATACGCGGCCATGCGCTGCGCGGCGCGAATGGCGAACGCTACCTGGGCGAACAGATCTACCCACTGGAAGCCGAAGTTGGCACGGATTGCGACGCCATGCAGATGGTGGGGCAATCCGCCGCGTTTCTGGCCTGCGTCGACAATCTGGCGCGGGTGGCCGACTGCGAGGCGTCGATCCTGCTGTTCGGCGAGTCCGGCGTCGGCAAGGAGCTCGCCGCACGTTTCATTCACGCCCGTTCAGCGCGGGCCGGCGGCGCCTTCATCGTGATCAACTGCGCCGCAGTGCCGGAAACCCTGTTCGAGAGCGAGTTGTTCGGCCACGAGCGCGGTGCGTTCTCGGGTAGCAGCGGCCTGAAAAAGGGACTGTTCGAACTGGCGGACGGCGGCACGCTGTTTCTGGACGAGGTCGCGGAAATCCCGCTGGGTTTGCAGGCCAAGCTGTTGCGCGTGCTGGAAAGCGGCGAATTCCGGCGCGTCGGCGGCACCCACACGCTGAAGGCCGACGTGCGGTTGGTATCGGCCACCAATCGCCGCCTGCTGGACGAGGTGGACGAGAAACGCTTCAGGCTCGATCTGTATTACCGGCTGGCCGGCATCGACGTCGACCTGCCGCCGCTGCGCGAGCGACGCGAAGACATCCCTGGGCTGGCGGCGTTCCTGCTCAAGCGGCTCGCTGGCATGCGTCGCGCGTGCCGGCTGGAGGCGACCGCGCTGGCCGCGCTGCAGACATATGAATTTCCGGGCAATGTGCGCGAACTGCGCAATCTGCTGCAGCGTGCGGTGCTGACGTGTCGCGACGGCGTGATCCGCGCCGCCGATCTGCATCTGCCCACCGTGCCGGCGCCGACGTTGCCCGAGACCCAGCCACTGGCCGAGGTCGAGCGCAGCCACATCCGCGCCCTGCTCGTCGCACACGCCGGCCATCGAAACCGGGTGGCGACCGCGCTCGGCATCACCGAGCGCACGCTTTATCGAAAGCTCAAGCGTTACGGCCTGAGCTAGGCGCCCGGCTCAGTCGGTCAGGGTACCGAATCGTGCCTGGACCAGCTCGGCCGCGCGGATGATGGCGCGCGCCTTGTTCAGCGTTTCGAGCCATTCGTTGTCTGGCACCGAATCGGCAACAATGCCGGCGCCCGCCTGCGCGTACAGCATGCCGCCCTTGACCACCGCGGTACGGATGGCGATCGCCAGATCCATGTCGCCGTTGAAACCAAGATAGCCGACCGCACCGGCGTAGATGCCACGCTTGCTGGGCTCGAGTTCGTCGATGATTTCCATCGCCCGCACCTTGGGCGCGCCGGACACGGTGCCGGCGGGGAAGCTGGCGCGCAGCACGTCGAGCGCGGACAAGCCCGGTATCAGCTTGCCCTCGACGTTGGAGACGATGTGCATGACGTGCGAATAACGCTCGATCTGCATGTGCTCGGTGACGCGGACGCTGCCGGTGACGGCCACGCGTCCGGTGTCGTTGCGGCCCAGGTCGAGCAGCTGCAGATGTTCGGCGCACTCCTTCGGGTCGGCCAGCAGCTCCTCGGCGAGGCGCTGGTCGTCCTCGCGCGTGAGGCCGCGCGGGCGAGTGCCGGCGATGGGGCGCAGGGTGACGGAATCGCCCTCCAGCCGCACCAGGATTTCGGGCGAGGAACCCACCACGTGGAAGCCGCCGAAATCGTAATAGAACATGTAGGGCGACGGATTGAGGCCGCGCAGCGCGCGGTAGAGCGACAGCGGCGAGGCATTGAACGGACGCGACATGCGCTGGGAGAGCACCACCTGCATGACATCGCCGGCCGCGATGTAGTCCTTGGCCTTTTGCACCGCCGCCTTGAATTCGGCCTCGCCGAATTCGGACTGCGGCTCGTCCGCCACCATCACCGGCTCGGCCGGCAGACGCACCGGCGCGTGCAGCTGCTCGGCCAGCTCGGCAAGGCGCAAGTGGCCCTGCGCGTAGGCATCCGGCTGCATCGGGTCGGCGTGGGTGATGAGGTAGAGCTTGCCGGCGAGGTTGTCGAACACCGCCAGCTCCTCGGTCAGCATCAACAGAATGTCCGGCGTGTGCAGCACGTCTTCCTTGCGCGTTGCCGAGAGCCGCTTCTCGATGTAGCGGATGGTGTCGTAGCCGAAGTAGCCTGCCAGCCCGCCGGTGAAGCGCGGCAATCCCGCCACCGGCGCCGCCTTGTAGCGCGCCTGGAACGCGGCGATGAAGGCCAGCGGATCGGGCAGATCGTGCTCCTCGACCTTCTCGCCGTCGGTTTCCACCGTCAGCAGGTGCGCCCGCACGCGCAACACCGTTCGCGCCGGCAGGCCGATGAAGGAATAGCGGCCGAAACGCTCGCCGCCCACCACCGATTCGAGCAGGTAGGTGTAGGGCGCATTGGCCAGCTTGAGGTACACCGACAGTGGTGTTTCCAGGTCGCCAGGCAGTTCGCGCACCAGCGGGATGCGGTTGTAGCCCTGGCGGACGAGATCGAAGAAGTCTTGTTCAGTCATTTTTCAGGGGTCAGGATTCGGGATTCAGGGATCAGGAAATGCGCTGCGCGCCTTTTTAAGACGAGCGCCGCCATCGGCGGCACGCCCCCTGCATCCTGATCCCTGAATCCTGACCCCTCGCCATTACGCCTTCACCACCATCTTCGCCGCTTCGATCAGGCTCGGCACCACCGCGTCCAGATCGAGCTCGGCGACCGGGCGGCCGCGGTTGTAGCCATAGGGCACGCAGAACACCGGGCAGCCGGCGGCGCGCGCGGCCTGGGTGTCGTTGAGCGAATCGCCGATCAGCAGCAATTCGGTCGGCGTCACGTCGAACACCTCGCAGGCATGCAAGAGCGGCAGCGGGTCCGGCTTGCGTCTGGGCAGCGTGTCGCCCGACAGGATCAGCTCGAAATAGTCGAACAGGCCCGTGTCCTTCAGCAACGGGTGGGTGAACTGCGCGGCCTTGTTGGTGATGCAGGCGATATGCACGCCCATCGCCTTGAAGGCGTCGAGGCCTTCGACCACGCCGTCGAACGGGCGCGAATGCAGCGACACGTGTTCGCCGTAGTGCTTCTGGTACGACGCGATCGCCTGTTCGAACAGCGCCGCACCCGGCTCGGCATCCATCTCGCCGGTGAGCACGCGCTTGACCAGCCGCGACACGCCATTGCCGATGTAGGTGGAAATGGTTTCCAGCGACGGGCAGGGCCGACCGAGGTCGGCCATCATCAGTTCGGCAGCGTGCGCCAGGTCCGGCGCGGTGTTGAGCAGGGTGCCGTCGAGATCGATGACGACGGCTTTGATGGGGAGGGGGAAATTCATTTTTTTCTAGGGGTCAGGATTCAGGATTCAGGAATCAGGAATCAGGAATCAGGCGAGGACCGACTTGCGGCCGCGCGAATTCAAAAAGGCGCGAAGCACAAAGCTCCCTGCCCCCTGAATCCTGCCCCCCTGATCCCTGCAGTTCAGACCTTCGCGAGTTCCGCGCGCATCGCGGCGATGACGCTGTTGTAGCGCTGCGGGTCGGTGTCCTTGGCGGCGTTGAAAATGGCCGAGCCGGCGACGAAGGTGTCGACGCCTGCACGCGCGACTTCGGCGATGTTGGCGGGGCCGACGCCGCCGTCGATCTCGATGTTCACGTTGAGTCCGCGGTCGTCGATCATCTTGCGCACCGCGCGCGCCTTGTCCAGCACGTAGGGGATGAACTTCTGGCCGCCGAAGCCTGGGTTGACCGACATCAGGAGCACCATGTCGATCTTGTCGAGCGTGTATTCGAGGACATCGAGCGGAGTGGCCGGGTTGAACACCAGGCCGGCCTTGCAGCCGTTTTCCTTGATCAGGCCGATGGTGCGGTCGACGTGCTCGGAGGCTTCCGGGTGGAAGGTGATGTAGGTCGCCCCCGCTTTTGCAAAATCAGGGATGATGCGGTCGACCGGCTTCACCATCAGGTGGACGTCGATCGGCGCGGTCACGCCGTGCTTCCGCAGCGCCTCGCACACCAGCGGACCGATGGTGAGGTTGGGCACATAGTGGTTGTCCATCACGTCGAAGTGGACAATGTCGGCGCCGGAGGCGAGCACAAAGTCGACTTCCTCGCCCAGCTTGGCAAAGTTGGCGGACAGGATGGACGGGGCGATGCGATAAGTCATGGGAAGCTCCGGGAATTTTGGGAAACCCGGGCATTTTAGCAGCCGCCATGGCATTGCGTTACACTTCACGCATTCCATTTTGTCGAGCAAAACCGTGGCCGAAGGCAAGAAATACCAGATCAGCATCAACGTCGACACGACGTACCTGGCCGAACAAAGCGACCCCTCTGCGGATCGCTACGTGTTCGCCTACACCGTGACAATCTCCAACACCGGCACCGTGTCCGCGCAGCTGATTTCGCGCCACTGGATCATCGCCGATGCGGAAAACGTCACCCAGGAAGTCAAGGGCCTCGGGGTGATCGGCGAACAGCCGCTGCTGCGGCCGGGCGAGAGTTTCGAATACACCAGCGGCACCGCGATGGCCACGCCGGTCGGCACCATGCGCGGCACCTATCAGATGGTGGCCGAAGACGGCAACAAGTTCGACGCCGAGATTCCCGTTTTCACGCTGTCGATGCCCCGGGTGCTGCATTGAACTGGGGCCAGGACTTCCTTGACCGCGACCCTATTTTTTCATCGTCCACCACACGATAAACACGAACAGGCTCAGCGCAATGCCGGCTTCCAGCAACAACCAGCCCAGCCCCTGAGTCTCCATTAAGACAGTCTCTCCATTGTTATACTCGACGCGTGTTTTCAATCTGAGCCATCTTCACCCGTGATGCTGTTACGCGCAAGCCCGTGGCTGTTCGCCCTGTTATTGTCAGCCTGTGCGGTTCAGCCGCCCAAGGAGCCGACCCCCCTCCCGACGCCGACGCCGGCGCCCATACCGGCACCTGCTCCGGTGCCGGTGCCGCAACCGGTGCCCGAACTCCTGCCTGCACCGCCCGCACTCATCCCCTCGCCGGCGGTGGCCTACCCCTTGCTCAAACCGGTCGGCTGGGCGGCAGTGGCCTTCTGGCAGGACGACGCGATCAGCGAAACCTGGGGCGCGTTTCTGCAAAACTGTTCCACGCTGGTCAAGCGTGCCGCCTGGCATGCGGTCTGTGTCGAAGCTGCCCGCATGGCCGCGCCCGACGACGCGGCCGCCCGCGCCTTTTTCGAGCAGCGTTTTCAGCCCTACCAGGCCACTGCGGAGGACGGCAGCGCCGAAGGGATGGTGACCGGCTATTACGAACCGCTGCTGAAAGGCGACCGCGTGCGCACCGCGCGGGCGCGCTTTCCGCTCTACGCCGCCCCCGACGACCTCATCTCGGTGGAGCTGGCGAGCGTCCACCCCGAACTGAAGGGAATGCGCCTGCGCGGACGGCTGGTCGGCAACAAGCTGCTGCCCTACCCCACGCGCAAGGACATCGAGACGGCGGGCAACGGCTTCAAGGGACAGCCCATCGCCTGGGCCGAAGACCCGGTCGACCTCTTCTTTCTGCAAATCCAGGGCTCGGGCCGCATCGAACTGCCGGACGGTTCGCACATGCGGGTCGGCTATGCGGACCAGAACGGCCACCCTTACCTGTCGATCGGCAAGCTGCTGATCGAACGCGGCGAGCTGAAACGCGAACAGGCGTCGATGCAGGGCATCAAGAACTGGGGCGCGAAGAACCCCGACAAGCTTCCCGCGCTGCTCGCCAGCAACCCCAGCTACGTGTTCTTCCGCGAACTGCCCAACGGTCTGTCCGGCCCGCTGGGCGCACTCGGCGTACCGCTGACCGGCGGCCGCTCGATTGCCGTCGACCCCCGCTTCATTCCACTCGGCGCACCGGTCTTCCTTGCCACCACCCAGCCCAATTCGCCACGGCCGCTGAACCGGTTGGTGATGGCGCAGGACACCGGCAGCGCCATCCGCGGCGGCGTGCGCGCCGACTTCTTCTGGGGTTTTGGCGACAAGGCCGGCGAACTCGCCGGCCGCATGAAACAACGCGGCCGCTTGTGGGTGCTGCTGCCGAAGACCTGGCCCGGCCTCGCGTCCAGGCGCTAACAGCGGAAATGACTGGGCGCGGCGAGAGGACGGCGGCTTACATCCGTTGCTGGCCGTCCTTCGCCGTATCCTGGACTTTCTCACCGCCGCGTTCGATCTCCTCGTGGAAGACACTAAGCGTGCGAGAAGCGTTTTCAGGTGGCCTCCTGAAATAGATAACTGACTCGGCAAACAATCCCCGCTGCCATCGGACATCGCCTGCAATCTCGTAGCACACGAGGCCGACAACCGCTGTCATCGGGCAACAGATTGACCTGTCGGATGATTCCTGCAATAAATCCGTTCCCACTGCTCGCAACGAATCCAATCATGCCGAACCCGCTCCCCGCCCCGAGTCGTGCGTTGTCACAACGGCAAGTTGGACTGCACCCCAGCACCCATCTTTACCTGGCCGTCGGCATGGCGCTCCTGATCGGCATGCTGGTGGCGAGCTACATGCAAGCCTCGGCGGGACTCGATGCCCTGAAGCAATTCGGGATTTCGAGCCTCCATGCCGGCCATCTGGATCGTTTGAATCTGCTGTTGCTTGATGCCCAGTCGGCCACCCGCGGCTATGCGCTGACCGAGGACCCGGCGTATCGCACGTCGTTTCAGGCGAGCGCCAAAAAAATCCAGGACACCATCCTGGTGATCAACCAGGATCACCAGACCGAGCAGCGCCCCAACACGATCGAACTCATCAAGAAAGCACAGGCCCTGGTCACCCACCTGGAACGCGGCAACCGGATGATCGAGCGCGGCATGGCACTGGACAAAGCCTGGATTGACAGGGGCACCATGGCCATGGACGCCTACAAAATGCAGCACACCACGATGAGGGCCGAACTGCTCACAGACAACCTAAAGAACGTCAGACAGTCGGTGAGTGGCTTCGAGAACGCCCGCATCAGCACCGTTCTGCTGTCCATCGCTTCGCTCATGCTGCTGGTGCTGGCCATCGCCCAGAAGCAGAAAAAGCAGGAACTGCGCGAAGAAATCAATCACATGCTGGAGGCGGAAAACGAACGGCTCGAGCGCGATGTTCGCCATCGCACCGAAGAGCTGACCAATCTTGCAACCTACCTGACCGAGGTGCGGGAAGCGGAGAAACTGCATCTGGCACGCGAGATGCACGACGAGCTCGGCGCCCTGCTCACCGCCGCCAAGCTCGATGCCGACTGGATCGAACGCAAGCTGCCGCCCGAGTCGCGAACGCTGGTTGCGCAACGCTTGGCGCGCCTGCGCCAGAGCCTGATCGGCGGCATCACCCTCAAACGCCGCATCACCAACGACCTGCGGCCGGCGCTGCTGTATGACCTGGGACTGATCAATGCGCTGAGGGCGCTGATCGATGAATTCCGGCAAGGCGAGGAAATCGAGGTGAAGGCGGACCTTCCCGAGACCGAACCCGAACTGTCAGAGGCGGTCTCGCTCAGCCTGTTCCGTATCGTTCAGGAAGCGTTCACCAACATCCGCAAGTATGCCCGGGCCCACCATGTCAGCGTGACGCTACACGTCACGTCGACCGGCATCGAAATCTCGATCGAGGATGACGGTGTCGGTTTCGACCTTGACTCGCCCAAGCTGGCGCGTCATGGACTGGCCGGAATCAAGCATCGGGTTTTCACGCACGGCGGGGAACTCGATATCGACACCGCGCCCGACGCAGGCGTCAAGATCCGGGTGGTGCTGCCGGCTGACGCAGGGGGGGAAACTCGACATCAACACCGCGCCGGAGACAGGCGTCAAGAGCCGGGTGGTGCCGCCGGGCTGAATCGCGCCAGCGACCGGCCCGGATAAGGATCAGGACACGGATTTGGTGTGCGCCGCATCAACCACGTAATCGATCAACTGGTTGATGTGCAGGGATTTGTCGAAGAAGGCATCCATCCCGAAGTGTGCGCAGCGCTGGCGCATGGTGGCGTGCGCGTAGTTGGTCAGCACAGCCTTGCGGGGATTCCCGTAGCGGCCAGAATCCGTCTGCAGCGCATCCAGCACCCCAATTCCGCTGCCCTGCTTGAGTTCGATATCGATGATCACCAGATCGACGGGGGTTTCCGCCAGCCGGCGTAGTGCCTCGGCTTCGCCGTCGGCGCAACCGCAGAAGTCGATCCCCTCGAGTTCGCTCAACATGTCGGAGAGCAGTTCCTGCAGCAGTTCCGAGTCTTCGATAAGAAAAACTTTCAGCATGGGTGAGTGGGCTGCAAGTGCTGGCGCAGCGGAATTAGTCATTGATGAGTCCGTGTCGTAAGGCATACGTGGCGAGTTCGGCATTGCTGGCAACATTGAGTTTGTCGGTCACCCGCGAGCGGTATGTGCTGATGGTCTTGACGCTCAGATGCAACTGTCCGGCAATGTCGGAGACCGACTCGCCGCGCGCCAGCCGCAGGAACACCTGAAGCTCGCGATCCGACAACGCCTCGTGCAGCACCCCGCTGCGTTCGCCGCTCATTTCATCGGCAAGCAGTTCGGCAGTACGCGGCGACACATAACGGCGTCCGGCAGACACCATGTGGATCGCCCGCAGCAGTTCCTCGCGCTCGCAATCCTTGCACAGATAGCCGTTCGCACCGTTCTTGATCATGGCGAGCGCATAGCTTTCCTCCGGAAACCCGCTCAGGATCAGCACATTGGTTTCGGGATAACGCTGGCGCACCGCGCGCAATACGTCGACGCCGCTCTTGCCCGGCAAGGAAATATCGAGCAACAGGACCCCGCATTGCGTGGTGCGCAACTTTTCGAGCGCCTCGTCGCCATTGGCGGCTTCGAACGCGATATTGATCGAGGCGTCTTCGCTCAGCAGTTCGCGAAAGCCGGTTCGGACAATCTGGTGATCGTCCACGATGGCAACCTGAATCATGCACGGCTCCAGCTTGGGTTGGATGTATCCGTCTCGATTTTAGCACCCACCTGCCTAGCGCCCACGCAGCATATTGACCACGAACGTGGCAATCGCGATCACCAGAAACACGACAAAAAGAATCTTGGCGATGCCGGCAGCGCCTGCTGCCAGTCCGGAAAATCCGAACACCGCGGCGATGATGGCAATGACGAAAAATACAACGGCGTAATACAACATGGAGTTCTCCTTGGGTTCCCCGCAAGCGGGCAAACAGATCGTAATTGCGCACGCTGCGAAGCAATCCTGTCAGCCTAAACAGGTGACGCGCCCGGGCTATCAGCGATCGACGAAGTTGTTGTCAGACTGCGCCTACAGCAATCCCTTGAGGCGAAGCATTGCGGCTACTTGACGGCGTTCAGCGCGATCACGCCCAGCACCAGGAACAGCAGGAACAGGGCGACTGCGATGTAGAACAGGATCTTGGCCACGGCGGCCGCACCTGACGCAATCCCGGTGAATCCAAACACGCCGGCCACCAGCGAAATGATGAAAAAAATCAGCGCCCATTTAAGCATGACGTTATCTCCTTGCAGTGAAGTCGCATGCATCATGGCGCAATTGCTCAGGCATCGCTGTCGGACTGCGCCGCGATTCGCCTCGGCGAACAGTGCCGGGACATGTAGGCCCTGTCCGATGCGCATGTCATCCATCGGATTGTCAGCGGCCGCCTACATCGGGCCAACGCGTTGACGGACATGCGCACGAGACCCTGTCTCCTACCGTCCGCCCGACGCCCGCCGTAAGCTTGGGTCCGGGTTGGCAGTGCGCTGCTGGCTCAATTTTCAGACCTTTAGAGATGGAGAATCCGATGGAAACCTTTCCCAACGCAGAACCCAAGAGTGCCGGCGAAATTGCAGCGAGCGAACACGCGCGCCGTTCGGTCGAGGAGGCACGTGCAGGCGCCGAGGAACTCGCGACGCGAGGCGGCGAAGCCGTGCGCAGCAGTGCGGCGCGGGCACGCGAGTCCATCACCCACACGACCGACCAGGCCGCCCAGTATGTGCAAGCGCAGCCGTTGAAATCCCTGCTGATGGCGGCAGCAACGGGCGCGGCGATCGCGCTGCTGGCGGGGCTGTTCGGCAAGCAACACCGGCACCACTAGCCATGGGCCAGGAGAACGACCGCGCGGACGCGGACATCGTTGAGGTTGTCCACGCGGCTGCTCCGCGAGCGCGCGAGTTCGTGCGCTCGCATCCGCTTGCAAGCGTGTCTGTCGCAGTGCTGGCCGGGGCATGGCTGGTGCGGCGCAAACCGTGGCGTTCTGTAGGCGGGTCACTGGTGGCCGGGGTGGTGGCACGGCAGGTGCTCGCGTTGGCGCTGTCGTCGGGCAGTGTCCTGCGCCGCAAACGCACCGCCGGCGACGCGGCCAAGCGGGAGGCTGCCCGCGAGCCTTGACCGGCAGCAAAGTAAAGTACGGATGCAGCGTTCTTCGTTGCCGAAGCTGATCGGGCCAGCCCAGCGGACGGTCCCGGGCGGCAACTCAGTTGCGTGACCTCGGGGTCGACTTTGCGCGTCCGATGGACAACGCGTTCGTCAAGGACCGCGACGCCTCCAACCGCATCGATCACACGGAATGGCACCGATGCCCGCTGCGGTTGAGGCTCCGCTTCGAATATTGGCTTTGAGATGCGCGCCGAGCAGGCGGGAATCACGGCTGCCGAGATGCGCGGGGGGCAAGGCGAGTCAAGTCAAGGCTTGCCTGCCATGGTGACCAGTCAGAGTAAAAAGGAGCGTGGGATGAAAACCCTTATTGTCGGTCGTTACAGCCAACAGGCTGACGCAGAAAGCGCCCGCCGTGAATTGTTGCGGGCCGGATTTCCCGCCCGGGAAATGAGCCTGTTCTATGTCAACCCTCAAGGCCAACATGCCACCCATCCAGTGGGCGGGGACGAGGATGAGTCAGCAGGGACGCACGAGGCCAGAGCCGGCGCAGTGCGCGGGGCAGCCGGCGGGGTGGGGGCGGGAGCCCTGGTGGGCGTGGCCACGCTCCCAGTACTGGGGCCGGGAGCCCCCGTACTGGGCGCCGCAGTCGGCGCCTATACCGGCGCGCTGGTGGGGGCGCTGAAAAACATGGAAGAACCCGAGGCGCCTGCCGATTCCGCCAGTCCCCGCGGTGAGCCGAGCGCCGACGCAGCGCCGCGCAAGGCTGGGATGCTGCTGGCCGTTGCGGTGGCGACACCCGCCGAACAGGAAGCCGCGATCGAAATTCTGGGCGTGTGGGCAGACGAACTGGAAGCAGCGGAAGGGACCTTGGAGAACGGGGACTGGATCGATTTCAATCCGCTGGCACCCGGCACAGCGATCGCTCGTGCGGAACCGCGACAGTCGCAGCCTTGAACCTCGAATGTCGGGCGGCATGCATTTGGTAGGCATTGTCTGACAGCAAGTCGCGACAAAACACGCTTGAAGCGGGAGACGCGAGGCCGTCAAATAGCCATGCAACCCCGGACGTGAGGTTGTCGACCCCGAAACGTACGAACGCAATATTTTTGAAAGGAATGATCATGCCCACAGCAAAACAGAAAGATGCGTGCGATCTGCTCGATGCCGACCACAAGGCCGTCAAGAAAATGTTCACGGAATTCGAGGAGTTGACCAAAGCGCGCGGCAACACCCGGGAAAAGAAACGCCAGCTGGCTGAAAAAATCTGCCTGGAATTGACCGTGCATGCGCAGATTGAGGAAGAAATCTTCTATCCGCCGGTTCGCAAGGCGATCAAGGATGAACTCATGATGAACGAGGCTGAAGTGGAGCACACGACGGCCAAGGACCTCATTGCCCAGATCCAATCCATGCAGCCCGGCGATCCGCTGTACGACGCCAAGGTATTGGTGCTGGGCGAGTACATCGACCATCACGTCAAAGAAGAGCGCAACGAGATGTTCCCGAAAGCGCGCGCGAGCAAGGTCGATCTGGTGAAGATGCGGGACGCGCTTCAATCGCGCAAGGAAGAACTGCTGGCAGAGCTCGAACAGGCTGCCGCCTGAGCGTTCGCAGCGCCGCCGCAGGCAAAGCGAACGAGGCGTCGCTGCGTTCCGCTGCCCGCAGCGCGCGCCAGGAGCGCGCGTGGGTCGCGGCGTGCAGGCCGTTTCAAAGCTTGGTGTGTCAAAAGCGTGGTGTGTCAGCGGCGGTTCAGGTGCCCGTACCGCTTGAGCGTCGGGGAATCACGCTAATGCGTCCACTCGATTCCAGATAGCACGTCTCCACATCGTCCACGCTGCGGACCCCTTTTTCGCGCAACTGCCCGATCAGTTCCTCTTCTTGGATCTTTTCCCGCGCCAGATTCTGCCTTTGCAGACGTCCGTCCGCGATCAAGATCAGCGGAGCCGGGCGAAGCAGCCGGCGCACGACACGCACCCTGAAGCTGAGCCAATCCAGGAAGTAGTCCCAGAAGGCAATCGTGGTGACCAGGATTGCACCCTCGGTCAGCGAGGTGTACTCGCTCGCCATGGCGTTCTGCGCGGCGTCGGCAATGAGCACCACCACCACCATGTCGGAGATGCCTATATGCCCGGCTTCCCGCCGCAGCATGCGCAGTAGGAAAAACAGAAACAGATAGACCGCCGACCCCCGCAAAACGATTTCGCCGAGGTGGAGGGAAGGCACGAAGAGCGCGTCCCAGTCGATTGCGCCATCCATGTCGGCGGGGCCCCGGGCTTTCGTGCGCCGGCGCGTGCCTACAGGCTGCGCACCACGCGATCGCTGCGGGCGCGCAGTTCCTGCATGGCCGCGTCGAGCTGCTGCTGGCTCAGCGGGTGGACGACCACGGCCCAGCGCCCCTGCCGCACCGCCCGCCGCACGGTGGCAATCACCCAGGCGTGATCGGGGCGCGCCGTCAACAAGCCGCCCAGCAGCAGGCCGATCAGGCCGCCGAAAAAGACCATGGCCACCAGACTCATTCCAGGTGTGCTTTCGACGGCGGCGGTGTCCGCCGAGAGGAAGCCCAGATAAACCAGGATACCGGCGACGACGCCGGCGCTGCCGGCGACCACGTGCGCGCGGATCAGGGTGCGCCAGATGCCCGCCTGTTCGGGCTCCAGCTTGCGGGACAACGCAGCGCTGTTGGCGGCGGCCCCATCGGGCGGCCCCACTACGTACACCTGGGGGTCGTCCAGCCGGGCCGCCTCCCTCAGCTGCTGCGCGGCGGTTTCCGCCTCGCCCTTGCCGGAAAAAAGGCCGGCCACCTTGGTCAATGAACGTTCACCGAATATCAGGTGCTTGATTCTCATGGTCACTCCTTTCCATTGCAGGGGCGACGCTTGCGAATGGACAGCGCGTGAACCATTTCACCCTCTGTAACGCGTACGCGTAGCCGGGCTGACCGAGGGCCCGATCAGGGTGGGGCTCATGCGCGACACCGGCCCGACTGGCGCCCCATCCCGCGACGTCTGCGGTTTAATGAAACCAGTCGTCGCGCGCCTGATTTTGCCATTCGTCGACTTGCTTTTCAGCGTCATCCCGCGAAAGGCCGTAGCGCTCCTGAATTTTCCCGGCGAGCTGCTCCCGACGACCATTGATGGTGTCGAAGTCGTCGTCCGTGAGCTTGCCCCACTGTTCCTTCAGCTTGCCTTTGGCCTGCTTCCAGTTGCCCTCGATGATGTCCCAGTTCATGTTTCTCTCCTTTTTTGTGAGCCGACAGAAAATTGCGCACCGGCAATGCAACCGGTGCACGCCGTGAGCTACGGCCGAACGATGATGTCGTTCTTGACGGCCTTCACGTTCGGCACGCTGCGTGCGATCGATTCGGCCGTGGTCCGCTCGGTTTCGTTCTTGGCAAAGCCGGACAGCTGCACGGTGCCATGCATGGTTTCAACGCTGATCGCCATGACGCTGACCACTGGGCTTTCCGCGAAACGGGCTTTGACCTGTGTCGTGATGGCCGTGTCGTCCACCGCCTGGCCGACGGTGGATTGCTCGCGCATCACCGTGCACCCGACCATTCCAAGCAGGCTTGCCGCCAACAGGCTGGCACCGATAAATTGAGTTGATTTCATCTGGATTTCCTTTTCTTCTGGTTCGACGTTGGTTGAGAACACGGCGACGCCTGATCTTGCAGCGAATGGCCGGCATTATGTCCACCGACGCCAGCCGCGCTGGTCGAAGCCAACACGATGCCGTCGCCGCCGTATTGCAACTGTAAGCAGTGCCCACTGCCGCGGGTATCAGCGGGACACGCATCCATGCGTAGGAAAAAATGAAGCACCGGAGTAGGCGGTATGGAGCCGACTGCGGCGACCCGACTTGGGGTCAGTCGCCCATGAATTCGCCGACCGGCGTGAACGCCTCGACGCGGTCGCAAACCGACTTGATGGCCATCATGATCGGCATACCGAGCAGCAGCCCCCATGCGCCCCACAGCCATCCCCAGAACAGGATGCCGGCAAATACCACCACCGCGTTCATGCGGCTGGCGCGGCCGCTGAGCCAGGGGGTCAGCAGATAGCCTTCAATACTGTTGATCACCAGCGAGATCGTACCCACCGTCAACGCCATGCCCATGGTGCCGAACTGCATAAACGCCACCAGCGTCGTGCCGCCGGTAATGATGATCGCGCCCAGGTAGGGAATGAGGTTGAGGACGCCGGCCGCCACTCCCCACACCGCGGCATGCTCCATGCCGACCCAGAGAAAAGCGAGCCAGGTTGCGATGCCGACGAGCGTGCTGGTAAATACCTGGACCAGCAGATAACGCTGAATTTGGCTGGTGATTTCATTCAGCATCTGAACGGTGATTCTTTTCTTGCTGAGGGTGGGACCGGAGAGCTTGACCAGTTTGCGGCGGAACGTGTCGCCCGACGCCATCAGGAAAAAGGTCAGGACCAACACCATCACGGCAAGGCTGATGAAGGACAGCGCCCCGATCGTGCCGCTCCACAGATAGTCCCGCAGGTTGAACTTGGGCTCTTCGATTTGCACCCGCGTCACCCCGCGGGGAACCACGGCCGGCTTTGCAGCCGTCTCGCTCGCCGCATGCTCGATCTCATCCACCGCCTTCTGTACGTTTTCAATCGCGCCGGTAGGCCCACTCCGTTGCGTGCGCAAGGTCTGGCGTAATTTCTGGGCCGCCTCGGGCAAGGTTTCAATCATGCTGACGGTCTCGTCATGCAGCGAAAACGCCATTGAGCCGATCCCGCCCACAATCAGCAGCAGCAATGCCGCCGCGCCAACCGTACGAGGGACGTGCCACTTGTGCAGCTGGGTGACCAGCGGCGAAAGCGCATAGCTCACGACCACGCCCAGCACCAGGGGGATGAATACCGTCTGCGCCCAATCCAGAATAAAAATGACCGCGAACACGGTCAGCAGCGTCAGCGGAACACTATGGGTTTCAGTCCGGATCTGCGGTATGGACGGATCCGGGCCCTCCATCACGGTCACATGGCCTGCTGCGCCTTCGGGCACGTCCTTGCTCTGTTCCATCATGTATCCCCGCAGCGATCATCGCGAGGAAGGTGTATACCCTGCCGCGGCCTAAATCACCAGACCCGGGCCGCCGGAGCTGTCCTGACACCCGGATTCGGGTTCGGGCGCGATGCGCAGGTTCCGCTCAGAATGCCGTGCCGAAGCCCTCGTCCGTTTCCAGCTGCAGGGCGGGCAGGCCGGCCAGCTCATGGATCGGCATCAGCACGCCGCGGGTGCCCGGCACGGCGTCAAACAGCATATAGAGGTACTTGCTACCCCCCTTGAACGCATAGGCCTCTTCCAGAAAACGCATATGCTCGTGCGCAGCCAGGCAGTCGCGCGTCGCGCAGTCCTGCTTGTAGTGCTCGATCAGGGAATGGATCACGTTCAGGTGCTCGTCCGTGAGATCGAAGTTCATGGCGGCGGCGTTTCGCCTCACCGTTGCGTCGAGTTCGTCACGGGTCAGGTGCTTGACCGCGTCGTAGATCGGGACTTCGCCGTCGCGAATGTTGCTGTCTGGGCTGTTGTTCATGCTGAATTCCTTAGAACATTGTTGATGGGGTGGAAATCTTGCTCAGGCGAGATTGCCGGCCGCAAAATTCCAGTTGAGGCGGGCGCCCCCCGGCCAGCGGGTGATCCGCGGCATCGCTGCGGGTCTGTTTGCCGTCCAACGCCACGCCACGTCTTACGCCTTAATGACCGCCGCGCGCGGCCACAACCGGCCTTTTTTGGCCATGTCGAGGTAGGCGGTCGCGCCGCCGCTGCTGTCCAGCTCGACGACGCCGTCATCGACGTCGATGCCGGCCATCTCCAGCAGGGCCATCGACGATGCGGTAAAGCCGATGATCTTCAGGTGGGCGTAGGCATCGCGAATGAAATTCAGCACCGCGGCCTCCCGCTTCATGGCTTCGGCGCCCGCTTCGGAAACCGCCAGCACCACGCTATCGAACAGCACCGACGGCGCCGCGGCGATCGCATGATTGGGGCTGACCGCGGTGTCGCCGTCCGATTCGACTTCGCCGATATGCGGGCCGATCAGATCGACAACCGCACCCTCTCCTTCCGCTAATGCCAGCAGCTGATCCACGATGGCCAGCTCGAAACCGTCGCTCAGCAGCACCCCGATCTTGCGCCCCGCCAGCGTGGGCTCGGCTTTGCCCAGCAGGCTGAGCGCCGGCGAAGGCGCCATGTCGATCGGCTCCACCGCCGGTGGAATGTTGTAGGCCTGGCCTTCCATCCCCAGCGCCTGTTCCACCCGCTCGCATAGTTCCGCGTCCACGTTCTTGACGTGGCCCAGCACCCGGCAACGCACTTCCGGCGTTTCCACCTTGCCCAGTTCGAAGGCGAATGCGTTGACGATATGGTCCTGTTCCGGCGCGGTCATCGATCGGTAGAACAGGCGGGCCTGGCTGTAGTGGTCCATGAAGGTTTCCGAGCGCACCCGCAGCTTGTCGCCGCTTTGCGTGGCGGGGTGCGTGGTGAAGCCTGCGCCGGGATTTTCCCGCACAGAGGCGGGATCGAGCGAATTGGGCTCGTAATTGACGCGGCCGTGCGGAACCTCCATCTGCATAATGGCGTCGCGCTGGAAATTGTGCATCGGGCAGCGCGGCCGGTTGACCGGAATCTGATGGAAGTTGGGCCCGCCCAGACGCGACAGCTGCGTGTCCGTATAGGAGAACAGCCGCCCCTGCAGCAGGGGATCGTCGCTGAAATCGATGCCGGGTACCACGTGTCCGGGGTGGAAAGCGACCTGCTCAGTTTCGGCAAAGAAGTTGTCCGGATTGCGGTTCAACACCATTTTCCCGATCGGCTGCAGCGGCACCATTTCTTCCGGAATCAGCTTGGTCGCATCCAGCACGTCGAACGGAAAGCCGTCGGCTGTCGCCTGGTCGAAGGTCTGCACCGACAACTCCCATTCAGGAAAGTCGCCGCGTTCGATGGCCTCGAACAGGTCGCGCCGGTGAAAATCCGGGTCAGCCCCGCAGATCTTGACCGCCTCGTCCCACAACACCGACGCGCTGCCGATCTTGGGACGCCAGTGGAATTTCACGAAAGTCGACTCGCCTTTCGCATTGACGAAGCGGAAGGTGTGCACCCCGAAGCCTTCCATCATGCGCAGCGAGCGCGGGATGGCACGGTCGGACATGGCCCACAGAATCATGTGCCAGCTCTCGGGCATCAGCGAAACGAAATCCCAGAACGTATCGTGGGCCGTCGCCGCCTGCGGATAACCTCGATCGGGTTCCATTTTTACGGCATGGACGAGATCCGGGAACTTGATCGCGTCCTGGATGAAGAACACCGGGATGTTGTTGCCGACCAGGTCGAAATTGCCTTCCTGGGTATAGAACTTGACGGCAAAGCCGCGCACGTCGCGCGGCAGGTCGACCGAGCCGGCGCCGCCTGCCACCGTGGAGAAGCGCGCGAACACCGGGGTCTCGATGCTCGGATCGCACAGGAACCCCGCCCGAGTGAGATCGCTGAGGTCGCCGTATGCCTTGAAGTAGCCATGCGCCCCGGAGCCACGCGCGTGCACGATGCGCTCGGGGATGCGCTCATGGTCGAAGTGGGTGATCTTTTCACGCAGGATGAAATCCTCGAGCAAGGTCGGCCCGCGCTCGCCGCTTCTGAGCGAATTCTGGTTATCCGAGATGGCCACGCCCTGATTGGTCGTGAGCGTGCTGTCCCGCTGATCGGTCGTCTGATGCAGTTCGCCCGCGTTGCCTGCGTGGAATGCTTTTTCCGGCTTCGTGGGTTTTTTTTGCTTTGCCATGGGCTATTTCTCCTTAGTGCCGCACCGTGAAGCCGGTTGCAGCAGAGCGTGGTCAGGGAAAGGCTTTTCTGCTGGGGAGCCGGCAGAAAAGCGCTACCGCTTGCGTGGGGGTGCGCCCATTCAGCGCGGACGCGATTACTGGCGGTACTTCATCTTTGCGTTATCGATGCAAAAAAAGTGCTGTATGAAATTTCATCGACGCTCCCTAGGTTGGAACAAGAGGCGGCTGGTTTCCTCGCAACAGCGGGCACGTAAGGGAGAACGCCCCGGCCCCCGCTTCAACGCATCCAGCATGTGAGCAATGTAGCGCTCGTCTCGCGGCGCGGATGTCCGGCTGAACTGAGAAAAATGTCAGCCGCAAGGGGGCTTCACTGTAGGCAAACGCTGACGCAGCGGTCCGATGCGGCGGGCAGTGACGACGTCGCTGCAGCCTGGGGATTGCGGCGGGCGGCGTGTCGATTGCAGGACGGCTGATCCCGCCGTCCTCCTGGCCATACCGCAACCCGCGACTACTGTGGGGTCAGGACCCTGCCTTCTTGTTCGCCGCGTTGCGGGCGCGGGTCTGGGCGGCCTTCTTGGCCGACGCGCTGCGTTCGGCTGCCGTGCGCGTAGCCGAGGCCGCTCCGCCCGCTCTGCCGCCTTTTCGGGCAGGCGCCTTGTCGACCTCCTTGCCGCGGCCGGAGCCACTTTTCTTGCCGCCGCCCGTCATTTTGTTGACGGTGGCCCACGCCCGCGCCTCGGCTTCGTCCGCGGGAACGCCGCGGTCACGATAGCCCTGCTCGATGTGCTCCGCCTGGCGTTTTTGTTTCTCGGTGTATTTCGATTTGTCTCCTCTTGGCATGGTTTCTACCCTCGTGACGATTGGAGCCGACACAGCCTCTGTCAGCGTCTTCTGTCAGCGCATTGGCTTGGCGGCGGGCGGCGTTGCGCCGGAGCCGGCCGCCCGAGCGGGTTCACCCTCGACAAACAGACCGCAGCCGCTGCCGCCGGAAACGCGCAGCAGATAAGGCTGCAGGCTTTGCTCGATGCACAGCCCGTGGGTGGTGCTGGACAGGGCCGCGTCCGGCTCGACCTGCCACCACTTGCACTTGATACACAGCCCCCAGTTTGATGTGTTGCCCATGTAATGCTCCTGTAAGACGAATTTGACGACAGGTGCACAGCACCGCCTATTGGACGTACTTCATCCGGGCCTCGCCGATGCAGATATTCCGGGCCTGGCCGTCGTATACCGTGCAGCGTTCCTTGGCGTCCTCGTAGTAAGCCGCGTAGCGCAGCTTGTTCGTTTCGGCATAAGTCTGCTGCGCTTCCGGTCTCGCGCTCTGTCGCTCGCCGAGGGCTGCCGCACCCTCGCTCAGGGTCTCGCAGGGCTTGGCTGCCTGGGCAGATAGCGGTGCGATGCCTAAAAGGGCGACCACCGCCATGCTGATGAAGGTAGATTGCATCGTCGGCTCCGGGGTTATGACGGCAAAAAAACCTGCCCCGAACCGGGGACAGGCCAGGCTCATTCCCAATAAGGGCGGACGCCGTAGTGGGAATGCACGCTGCTGCCCCACTCGCGGTCGGAAAAGTCCGGCCAGTGGTCCTTGTCGAAGCCGGGCGCGGTTTCGAGGGCTTCCTTGTCCTTGTCGAAGATAAAGCGATGGTTCTCCGAGTCGAGCTCCATGGCCGAAAGCGGGACGGCGAACAGCTTGCTTCCCATACCGAGGAAACCGCCAAATTCCAGCACCGCATACGCGACGCGGCCACTGTCGACGTCGATCATCAGATCCTTGATATCGCCCAGGTCATCCCCCTGGCGGTTGACGACTTTGTCGCCGGAGATCGTGCTGGAAGACAGGATGTGGCTTGAGGAAAGGCTGGGGGTTGAGGAAAGGTTGGTCATGGCATTCTCCTGATTCAATTAAGTGAAGTGCGTAAAAAAACGGAGGCAGGACATTTATGTGCGTCAACGGCCTGGAAGCTTTTCCGGGATCGGGTCCCGCCCCTGCGGATGCTGGCCTGGCGCCTGCTTGTCCGGCTTCGGACGACCGGCCGGGCCCTTGTCCTGCCCGGCGTTGGCCGAGCCTTTGGCGCGTGCGCGTCCTGCTGCCTCCGCCTGGCGCATGTCGTCCTTCTCCTGCGCATTACGCGGGGCAGCCTCCCTGGCTGCCTGCTCGACCTTGCCGGATTGGGCAAAAGCGCGGGCATGCTCGTTGTATTTCTTGGCCGAGGCATAATCGCCCTCGCCTTGGACCTTGGATTTTGAGGTACTGGATTTCATCTGGCTATCTCCTCTGTCTGTCTACAATGCACGCGAGGCGGATGCCTTGCGCAGCAGGCACGGCACCCACCACGCGGGGCGGGTGGCCAACCGGTCGACGACCGGGCCTGTGAGAAGCATTGTGGGCGAGCGGCAGGGACGCTACAGTCGGAGGCGGTTGTAGTCCCGCGTAGGAATGGTCCTAAAAAGCGATGCACCGGGCTTACATGCCGTAGAACTCGGGTTCCTGGTCGAGCGCCGGCAGCAGGCCGGTGAGCAAGACAACAGCCTGCGGGCCGCGGGCCTCTTCGACGCTATCCAGGCTGTCGTCATAGCTCAGGGCGTAGACGAGGCTCCGCCCGCCAAGCAGGGGCGGACCGGTGAATACCCCCTGATGCAACTGTCTGAAATCGGTATGCCGGGGATCCACGCGGATGCGATCGGCCAAGGCGCACACTGGCACGGCGTCGCCTTCCAGGTATTGGCAGAAACGCCAGCCGTCGAACACGAGCAGGCTGCTGATCCACCATGCCTTGTTTCGCTGGCGCGCAGCACGAACAATTTCGGCAACGCAGGCCGGCGAGGAATCCGCGGCGAGACGGCTCATGTAGAGTAATTGGCAGCGTTCCGTCACCGGCGTCTTTCAGAAGGAAGGCTCGCCAACATAGTCGCTTGCTAGAATGACCGCAATGTAATAAGACATAGTTGCTGCGGTGCGTTTTCGCCGCCCTGCCATTACATGAGATGATCCGTTTCGATCCGCCATGACCTCGCAAACGCCCTGCAAGCGCTGCCCGTTACGCGACACCGGCGCGTTTTCCGCCAATACCGAAGCGGAAATCGACTTTATTCAGCAGATGAAGAAGCGCCAGATCAAGGTCAATGCCGGCGGCGCCATCTTGCGCGAGGGCGATGACCGCAAGGAGCTCTACACCTTGCTGTCAGGCTGGGCGTTCCGCTACCGCTCGCTGAGCGACGGACGGCGCCAGATTTTCAATTTTCTCCTGCCCGGCGACTTCGTCGGCCTGCAGCATCAACTCGGACAGTCCCATCCCCATGGGGTCGAAGCGCTGACCGAGGCCACGCTATGTGTGTTTCCGTCCGAACGTTTATGGGATCTGTACCGCACCCATCCCGCCCTGGGGTTCGACATCACCTGGCTGAGCGCCAACGAGGAGCTGATCGTCGACGAGAACCTGCTGTCAGTGGGCAGGCGTTCGGCTGCCGAACGCATCGCGATGCTGTTGATCCATCTGTACAAGCGTGCCGAGCGTGTCGGCCTGGTCGGCCCGGACGGCCTGCGCTTGCCGCTGACCCAGCAGCACATTGCCGATGCGCTCGGCCTTTCGCTCGTGCATACCAACAAGACGCTGAAACGTTTGCAGGCGGCCGGACTCTATACCCTGAACGAGGGCCGGCTGAAACTTGTCAACCCTGCCGCGATGGCGCGCCTGGCCGACTACTACGCGCTGCCGCTGCGCGCCCGCCCGCTGATCTGACTTTCACACGATGGCGCTTGACCTTGCTACGATGGCAAGGCTTATGGTACACTCACCCGCACCGATCAGGAGTCCCGACATGAACCCCCCTCTATCCGTAGGCATCCAGGGCATGACCTGCGCCAGCTGTTCGGCGCGGGTGGAAAAGTCGCTCAGGCAACTGCCGGGCGTCACCGACGCCACGGTGAACCTGGCGACCGAGACCGCGACGATTTCCGGCGAGACCGATGCCGCGTCGGTTCAGTGCGCCATCGAGAAAGCCGGCTTCAGCGTGCCGACCGAATCCTTCACCTTCGACATCACCGGCATGACCTGCGCCAGCTGTTCGGCGCGGGTGGAAAAGGCACTCGACAAGGTGCCGGGCGTGCTCGGCGCCAGCGTCAACCTGGCGACCGAACAGGCCACGGTCAAGGTGACGCAGGGCACTTCGGCCGCCACGCTGATCGCTGCGGTGGAACGCGCCGGCTACGGCGCGCAGCTGCCGCAAGCCACGGGCGAAGCGCCTGTTGCGCCGGTGCGCGCGCTGCCCGACTGGTGGCCGGTGGCGCTGGCCATCACGCTGTCGCTGCCGCTGGCCATTCCCATGTTAGGCAATCTGCTCGGCGCGCACTGGATGCTGCCGGGCTGGTTGCAATGGCTGCTCGCGACGCCGGTGCAGTTCTGGCTGGGCGCGCGCTTCTATCGTGCCGGCTGGAAGGCACTGCGCGCCGGCAGCGGCAACATGGATCTGCTGGTGGCGGTGGGCACCAGCGCGGCGTATGGACTCTCCGTGTACCTGCTGCTGACCCGTCCCGACGCCATGCACCTGTATTTCGAGGCGTCGGCGGTGGTGATCAGTTTGGTACTGCTCGGCAAATGGCTGGAAGCGCGCGCCAAGCGCCAGACCACCGAAGCGATCCGCGCCCTGCAGGCGCTGCGCCCGCTCACTGCGCGGGTGCGGCTCGACGGCGTCGACCGCGACCTGCCGATCGATGCGATCCGGGTGGGCGACCGGGTGGTGATCCGACCCGGCGAACGGGTGCCGGTGGACGGCGTGATCGAGGAAGGCGCGAGCCAGATCGACGAATCCCTGCTCACCGGCGAATCGCTGCCGGTCGACAAGCAGCCGGGCGACACGGTGACCGGCGGCGCCATCAACGCGCACGGCATGCTGGTCGCGCGCACCACGGCGGTGGGCGCCGAGTCCACGCTGGCGCGCATCATCCGCCTGGTGGAAAACGCGCAGGCCGCCAAGGCGCCGATCCAGCGGCTGGTGGACAAGGTGAGCGCGGTGTTTGTGCCGGTGGTGATGGTGATTGCGCTGGTGACCTTCATCGCCTGGTGGGCGCTCGGCGGCAGCGCCGAAGTCGCCATCCTCAACGCGGTGGCGGTGCTGGTGATCGCGTGCCCTTGCGCGCTCGGGCTCGCCACGCCGACTGCGATCATGGCCGGCACCGGCGTCGCCGCGCGTCACGGCATCCTGATCAAGGACGCCGAAGCGCTGGAACTGGCGCACAAGATCAGCACGGTGGTGTTCGACAAGACCGGCACCTTGACCGACGGCACGCCGCATGTGGCCGCCTGCGTGGCGGCGGACGGCCATGACCGGAATGAAATCCTGGCGATTGCCGCCGGCCTGCAGGCCGGCAGCGAGCACCCGCTGGCACGCGCGGTGCTGGCCGAGGCGGTGACCGCTGCCGTCACGCCGCTGCCCGCGCGGGGGCAGCAGGCGCTGCCGGGGCGCGGCATTTCCGGCGAGGCCGCAGGTGAAGGGTATTGGCTGGGCAATCGCCGGCTGATGCAGGACAACGCCGTCAACACCACTGCACTCGATGCCGTCGCAGCGGAACAGGAAGCCGCTGGCCGCAGCGTGTCGTGGCTGGCGCGCGTCGGCGACCGCCGCGCGCTGGGTCTGCTGGCATTCGGCGATGCGGTCAAATCCACCGCGGCCGCCGGGGTGGCGAATCTCAAGGCGCGGGGCATCGCCACCGTCATGCTCACCGGCGACAATCGCGGCGCCGCGCAGGCGGCGGCCACGGCGCTCGGCATCGACCGCGTACTGGCCGAAGTACTGCCGGCGGACAAGGCCGCACAGGTGAGGCAACTCAAGACCGACGGCCAGACAGTGGCGATGGTCGGCGACGGCATCAACGACGCACCTGCGCTGGCCGCCGCCGACGTCGGCATCGCCATGAGCAGCGGCAGCGACGTCGCCATGCACACCGCCGGCATCACCCTGATGCGCGGCGACCCGGCGCTGGTGGCCGACGCCATCGATATTTCCAAACGCACCTACGCCAAGATCCGGCAGAACCTGTTCTGGGCTTTCATCTACAACGTGGTCGGGATTCCGCTCGCGGCATTCGGCTTCCTGAGCCCGGTGATCGCCGGCGCGGCGATGGCATTCTCCAGCGTCAGCGTGGTGACCAACGCGCTTACGCTCAAGCGCTGGCGGCCGACCCGACGCGACGAATGAACGCCGGCAAAGCCACTTGAGCCTTTAACGTCGCCCCCGGGGGGGCACAAGGACCAGGCACATCACCTGTGGGGGGGCGCCCTCGCCCCGGATTTCTGCCGTTGCAACAACCACGGCATCGGGCCGAGGCCGACCCGCCCACAACACCGCGAGCCGTTCGACGATCGACCCCGATCACTGCCGCCCTTCCCAGTCGTACACCACCTCGATCAGCACCAGCGCGCGCACCGGGCGGCCGTTCTTTTGCGCCGGGGCAAAGCGCGCATCGCGAAACGCCTGGATCGCCGATTCGTCGAATACGCCGGGTGGGGTGGCGGATACGATTTCGATGGCGCCGATGCGACCATCGGCTTCCAGCTTCAGCTGCAACCGCACACTGCCGGACAGCCGCTGGCGATCGGCATCATAAGGATAGTCCGGCACGATTTCGCGCAAGGCACGCGGATGCACATCGACCTCGCGCGCGCTGTAATAGGTGAGGTCGACCGAACTGGTGATCGTCACGCCCGACGCCGAGGCGGGTGCTGCCGGAGGGGCTGATGCAGTTTCAGGCTGAGGCGCAGCCGGTGCGGGCGCTGCGGGCTGCGCTTCGGTGGCAGTCGGCGCAGACTCGGCGGGCGGCGGAGCAACCGGCTCGGCCACCGGCAACGCCTCTGCCGTCTCGCTCGGTGCAAGCAGCGGCAGCGGCGTGTCATCCGGCATTTCCACTTCGGGCGCGAGTGGCGGCACGTCCACAGCGGGCGGCGCGGCATGCGTCGACACCAGCCGCGCCTCGATCACCGGCTCGCCCAGACTGAGCGACGCCGGCGGCGCCACCTGCACCAGCGCAATCAGCGCCGCATGCAAGCCCAGCGAAATCCACACCGCTGCCAGCGGGCGTTGCAGGCGTGGGGGAATCACCGGTTCTTCGATGGAAGCGTTCACTGAAACGTTTGGACTGTGCTGGAAATCAGGTCGCTGGCCTAGAATACTCGCCAGGAAGACCACAGGAAGAAACCATGAAAAAACGTGTCATCGCGGCCGCCATCTTAGCATCGGCGCTGGGCGCCTCGGCCGTCGCCAGCGCCGTCGAATTGCGCAAGACGACGATCAAGGCCGCAGATGGCTCCGAGGTGCCGGTCGAGATCGCCACGCCGGCAGGCAAAGGCCCGTTCCCGCCGGTCCTGTTCATCCACGCCAAACGCGGCTACGAAGGCGACGAACGCGCCCACGTGCGTGAACTCGCCGAACAGGGCTTTCTCGTCGTCGCCCCCGACTGGCAGAGCGGCCGCTTCATCGAGCGCTGGCCGTCGGCGCACAATCCCGAAACCGAGCTCGACGTCGAAGCCGGGCTGGATTACCTGAAGTCGCTGCCGAATGCCTGCAAGCAGCCGGTCGGCATCGTCGGCCTGTCGCGCGGGCCCTACTACGCGATCCGGCTGGCCGCCAAGCGCGGTCCGGACATCGCCGCCATCGTCAGTTACTACGGCCACATGCAGAACCCCAACGCGCCCGAACCCGAGCAACTGTTCAGCGTCGCACCCGAAGTGGCGCAACTCAACACCCCCACCCTGTTCCTGATCGGGGACCAGGACTACGAACTGCGTCGCATGAACGGCGGCCGTGCGTTCTATGCGCTGTGGGAACGCGGCGTGCCGGTGGAATGGCAGGAATATCCGATGGCGCGACGCGCGTTCGATTTCCGTCCCGACCAGACGCCGGAGGAGCAGATCGCCAAGCGGCATGCGCGTGAGCGGGCGAAGGCTTGGCTGGTGGAGTGGATGAAGCTGACGCCGGGGATGAGATGTCGTTAAAGTGTCACGGTACTTAAGGCCCGTTGGCCGGGGGTAGCCCGGTGGCTAGTTACTCGGTTCCCTCGTTTGTCTCGCGCTGCCTTGATGGATGAACATGCCAAGGCATCTTCATCGAAAGTAACCAAAAGAAGGCGACCTCGACAGCCAGGAATTCCCGAGAATCGGCCCTGCTGGACGGGCGTCGAAGAACTCGCCTCGCTTTGCTGGGTTGTTTTTTGTTTTGTGGGCGGGGCTGAAGCACCTTCGCCGCCGGGTCGCCCGGCAGACTCAATTTCCGGCAGGCCTGTAAGGGGCGGAAAGTCAAAAACCAGGGAAGCGGGAATTGAATGGTTCAGATAGCATTTGAATTTCATGTCTCTAATCGCAATTCTCGACTAACGACTTACTTGGCTATTTCACCCCATAAATCATGGCTAACCCTATTGATCCGCAAGCACTTCCCCAAGCCATCGAACTCTTGAAGCAGGCCAAACCATTATTTGAATCCGGGGATGCGTTTGCTCTGGCTACGGTTGCGGCATTTGGCGCCATTGGGGGTTCACTTGCCACATTTTTTCCTGGCTATTGGCTTTCCAAGCATCAAGAACGTCAATTGAAGCACTCTGTCTCCACGCAGCTCTACGCGGAGATTCAGGCCACGCTGCGTATCGAGAGACATCGCGGTTATATCGACAGCCTACGAGCAATCATTGAGCAATTTGATCGAGGTGAAATATCATCCGCTTCTTTCCATGTTCAATTTGCTGAAGAACGCTTCCCAATCTACAAGGCGAATATCCAGAATCTTGGAAAGCTTGACACCCGGCTCCAGCAAAAAGTCGTTCTGCTCTACCAGTTTATCGAAGCCGGAATACAGGACATGAAGCTAGGGGGTCTTTTGAACGCAACCCCCGTCGGCCGAGAGCCCTTCGCTGAAATACATGAAATTCTTTCAAGTGCGCGTCACCTCGGAGATGAAGTTCTCGCCCAGATCGAAGCAGATTATCCGGGTACTCGCTAAATGACTTCCAACATTGCGCCGGCGAGTCACATAAGCACTCAATCCAATCCGTCATCACCACCCTGGTTTTGACTTTCAGCCCCTCTCAGTCCCGCCGGAAATTGAGCCTGCCGGGCGGATCAGCGGCAAAGGTGTCTGAGCCCCGCTCACCTTCGAAATACAGATAAAGCGGGGCGAGTTCTTTGCCGCCCGTCCGGCAGGCTCGATTTCCGGGGTTTCGGGGATGAGCGGGGTCGCCTTTTCTTTGGTTACTTTCTTTTGGCGAAGCAAAAGAAAGTGACTAGCCGCCGGGCTACCCCCGGCCAACGGCCAACCTCATCCGAAGGTTCAACCATCAAAGGTGCGTCGCGCCAATACCCCAACTACCCCCGCTGCGCTCGCAACGACGCCCCCACCAGCGCCCCGTTTTGATCCCATTTCCCCACCTCATGCACCACCACAGCACACCCCGCCCCCTGCCACGCCCACCTCAAAAACACATAAGCATTTGATAATTAACCACTCCCAAAGCTGGCACGCCCCCTGCTATACCCAAAGTGAGCATCCAAACCGCAAGGCCAGGTTGCTCAGGCAGTCTCCTCCGACTTAGCGGCCTCTCCGGAGGCCGCCTTTTTTGTGGCCGAACGAATTGATTGAACGAACATGCGCGTACTGATTGTTGAAAACCAGCCCGACCGGCTGGCGATGCTGGTGCCGGCGCTGGAAGCGGCGGGCTGCGTGGTCGCGGCCACGCTGAACTCGGCACGCAGCCTGGATGCGCAGGTGCAGGCGCTGCGCCCGGACGTGGTGATCATCGCGCAGGACTCACCGGACCGCGACACGCTGGAGCACATCTGCGTGGCGAACCAGGATTGTCCGCGTCCGATCGTGATGTTCACCGGCGACGGCAGCGCCGAGTCGATTCGCGCGGCGACGCAGGCGGGGGTGACCTCCTACGTGGTCGACGGCCTCGACCCGGCGCGCATCCGCCCGATCCTCGACGTGGCGGTGTCACGCTTCGAGGCCTTCCAGGCGCTGCACGACCAGCTGGACCAGACCCGCCTCGAACTGTCGGAGCGCAAGCTGATCGACCAGGCGAAGGCGCTGCTGATCAAGCAGACCGGCGCGTCGGAGCCCGAGGTCTATCGCGAGATGCGGCGCGCGGCGATGGATCGCGGCCTGAAGCTGGCGGACATCGCACGGCAGATTCTGCAGAAACCACTCGCCTGATTCATGCGGCCCTGATTGGTGCACGGCAACGCAAACATGCACTGCATGGATGCACGGCCGGACATTCAGACTGACCCCCATGCATCACCGCCTTACCGAAAAACCCATGCAATACAACGCACTTGAGCAGCTGGCACAGTGGTTGCTAATCCCAAGCTGAACAGTCGCAACGATGTGGCTTTCAGCGTGACCGTCAAATCTTTCATTACTGGACAAAGGCGTCCGCCCTGAAGGCGACGCCTTTTTATTTGGAGAACACACCGTGAGCGACACCCAGGACAAGCCCCTTGTACAAGACCCGAGCAAGCGAGATTTCATGAAAAAGACCAGCGGACTTTCGGTTGCCGCCGCCCTGATGGCGCTGGTGCCGCCGGGCGTGCGTCAGGGCGCCTGGGCCGCCGGTTCCGACGCGCCGGAAAAACCCAACCTCAGCATCGGCTTCATTCCGCTGACCGATTGCGCGTCGGTGGTGATGGCCTCGGTGAAGGGCTTCGACAAGAAATACGGCCTCACCATCACCCCCAGCAAGGAAGCCTCGTGGGCTGCGGTGCGCGACAAGCTGGTGAACGGCGAACTCGATGCCGCGCATGTGCTGTATGGCCTGATCTACGGCGTGCAGATGGGCATCGGCGGACCGAAGAAGGACATGGCGGTGCTGGCCAACCTGAACCACAACGGCCAGGCGATCACGCTGTCGAACCAGCTCAAGGCCAAGGGCGTGACCGACGGCGCATCGCTCGCCAAGCTCGTCGCCGCCGAGCCGAAGGAATACACCTTCGCCCAGACCTTCCCCACCGGCACCCACGCGATGTGGCTGTATTACTGGCTGGCGACCTACGGCATCAACCCCTTCACCCAGGCCAAGGTGATCACCGTGCCGCCGCCGCAGATGGTCGCCAACATGCGCGTCGACAACATGGACGGCTTCTGCGTGGGCGAGCCGTGGAACGCACGCGCGATCCGCGACAACATCGGCTTCACCGCCGCCACGACACAGGATATCTGGAAGGATCATCCGGAGAAGGTACTCGGCACCACGGCCGACTTCGTCGCGCAATATCCCAACACCGCGCGCGCCATGGTGGCGGCGATTCTCGATGCGTCGAAATACATCGACACCATGAGCAACCGCTCCGAAGTGGCCAAGGTGATCTCGGCCAAGTCCTACGTGAACACCGACTTCGATTCGATCGAGGACCGCATGCTAGGCCAGTATGACAACGGCATCGGCAAGAAGTGGAACGACCCCAACTACATGAAGTTCTACAACAACGGCCTCGTGGGCTTCCCCTACCTGTCCGATGGCATGTGGTTCCTCACCCAGCACAAGCGCTGGGGCCTGCTGAAGGAGCACCCCGACTATCTGGCGGTGGCGAAGAAGGTCAACCGCATTGACGTGTACAAGGCCGCCGCGGCGATGACCAAGACGCCGCTGCCGAAGTCCGACATGCGCACCAGCAAGCTGATCGACGGCGTGGTGTGGGACGGCAAGAACCCCAAGGCCTACGCCGACGGCTTCAAAATCAAAGCCTGACCGAGATCAAACCTCAATTAATTCAAGGAAAGGAATTGTCATGACCCCCGAAAAAATTGCACTGGTACGCAGCAGCTGGCAGCAGGTTCTCCCGATCAAGGACACTGCGGCGCAGTTGTTCTACGGCCAGCTGTTCGAGCTCGATCCCTCACTGCGCAGCATGTTCAAGGGCGACATGGTGGAGCAGGGCCGCAAGCTGATGATGATCATCAATACGGCCGTCAACAGCCTGGATAATCTCGGCCCGATTCTGGGGGCGGTTGAGGACATGGGGCGTCGCCATGTCGCTTACGGCGTGACGGAAGCGCATTACGACACTGTGGGCAGCGCGTTGATCTGGACCCTGGGCCAAGGGCTGGGAGAGCAGTTCACCCCGGCGGTCAAGGATGCCTGGGTGGAAACCTACACCACGCTGGCATCCGCCATGAAACAGGCGGCCTACGCCACAGCGTGAACGCTTCGTCCGCCTGGCTGGCAGTTACAAACCAGGCGGGCCGGAGCGCTTAATCAACACTCAGGAGTGCGATATGAGCGCAGTCAATGCAACACCCGAAATTTTTAACCATATCCTGTCCGGCAAGGATATCGCCCTGACGCCCAAAGTGCCCGCTGCGGATCTCCCCGTACGGCGCACGCCGCTTTTTGAAACCGAATCGGGCAAGCGCCTGATCGAAGGCGCAGTGAATCTGTTCCGGAATGCCATCCCGCCCATCCTCGGCATGGTGCTGTTTGTCGCCGTGTGGGCGCTGATTGCCAACACCAACAAATCCATTCCCGGCCCGGTTGAAACCTGGGCCTCGGCGGTGGAGCTGTTTTCCGACCCGTTTTATGACAACGGCCCCAACGACAAGGGCATCGGCTGGAACATCCTCAATTCGCTGTATCGCGTGGGGCTCGGATTCGGCGCCGCCGCGCTGGTAGGAATTCCGCTCGGCTTCATGATCGGCCGCTTCGACTTTCTCAACCGCATGCTGTCGCCGATCATCAGCATCCTGCGCCCGGTGTCGCCGCTGGCGTGGCTGCCGATTGGTCTGCTGGTGCTGCAAAGGGCTGAACCGGCGTCGATCTGGGTGATTTTCATTTCCAGCATCTGGCCGATGGTGCTGAACACCGCCGCCGGCGTGCAGCGTATTCCGCAGGACTACATGAACGTCGCACGCGTGCTCAAGCTGTCGGAATTCAAGGTCTTCACCAAAATCCTGTTCCCGGCGGTGCTGCCGTATGTGCTAACGGGTGTTCGTCTGGCGATCGGTGTGGCCTGGCTGGTGATCGTCGCTGCTGAAATGCTCACGGGCGGTGTTGGCATCGGCTTCTGGGTATGGGACGAATGGAACAACCTCAACGTCGCCCACATCATCATTGCCATCTTCGTCGTTGGCATCGTCGGGCTGCTGCTCGAGCAAGCGCTGATGCTGGTTGCGAAACGCTTTAGTTACGACTGACAGGAGACAAGACATGCAAAGCTACGTCCATATCGAAAACGCATCGATGGTGTTCAACACCAAAAAAGGAAAATTCATCGCGCTCACTGACATCAATCTCAAGGTGCAGCAGGGCGAGTTCCTCACCCTGATAGGCCACTCCGGCTGCGGCAAGTCCACCCTGCTAAATCTGGTGGCCGGGCTGCTCGATGCCACCCATGGCGTGCTGCTGCTCGCCAACAAGGAGATCAAGGGGCCGGGGCCGGAACGCGGGGTGGTGTTCCAGAACCATTCGCTGCTGCCCTGGCTCACTGCGTTCGAGAACGTCTTCCTCGCGGTGGAAAAAGTGTTCGGCGGTAGCGAATCGAAAGCGCAGTTGAAGGCACGCACCAGCGCCGTGCTGGAACTGGTGGGGCTGACCCACGCTGCCAGCAAGCTGCCGGGTGAAATTTCCGGCGGCATGAAACAACGTGTCGGAATTGCCCGCGCGCTGGCGATGGAACCCAAGGTGCTGCTGCTGGACGAACCCTTCGGCGCGCTCGATGCGCTGACCCGCGCGCACCTGCAGGACGAGCTGATGAAGATCGTCGCGGCGATGCAAAGCACGGTCATCATGGTCACCCACGACGTCGACGAAGCGGTGTTATTGAGCGACCGCATCGTGATGATGACCAACGGTCCGGCCGCGACCATCGGCGAAATCCTCGCCGTCGATCTGCCGCGCCCGCGCGAACGCCTGCAACTGGCGCACGAGCCGCGCTATCACGACCTGCGCAGCCAGGTGCTGGAATTCCTCTACAGCCGCCAGATGCGGCCCAAGGAGGCCGCGTAACCCGATCCCATGCCGCCTGACCCGGATTCTCGCTGGAGGCAGTACCGCGGCGATCCCGCCATCCGTGGTGGGCTGTTCGAGCAATGCCGCATACGCTCGGCGATGGACGACCAGTTCAACGAGACCTTCGCCCAGGTCGAAAATCTCATGTGCCAGCACGGCGTGTTCCACGCCAAGCTGCATTTCTCCAGCAGCCGGGTCACCCTGTGGTTGTACACCGACCCCCACCGCTATCGGGTGCTGTCGGTGGACGAGTTGCTGAATGCCACGCCCTGCCACGATTGTCCGCCGACCCACTACCCGGCCGAGGCCGTCGTGGCGCCGCAGCACATCCGTCCGGTGCTGGAAATGTTCCGCATCCTGCGTTTTTCAGATGAACAGATATACCTGCGCGCCGGCTCGCTCAACCTCATCAACGGTCTGGTCGGGCTGAATTTCTCCTGCGACGGCAGCCATTACCTGCCGGCTTGTGAATTTCTGGACGCGCCCAGCGCGCGCTGGTTTGGAAAGTAATTCCAATATGCAATAGAAACTGCAACAACCAATGAATATCGTGCGCTATGCGCACCAACAATAACGGTGCGTATAACGCACCCTACGAAATACAGTCGCTCCTAACTGGAATTGAAATAATCACCCATGCCTATGAGACGCATCCCATTTCCGGACAGGCTGTCCATTTGCGGGCAGGTGGGCGAGTGCACCCTGGCGCCGATATGCGGTAGCAGCATCCAGATGCGGCCGCAGGAGGCGGCCTGACCGCGCAATGGCGAGCCCCAGCTATCTCGCGGTCATCGAACGGTATGAGGAGTACCGGCACGCGCTTTACGATCTGATCGCGTCTATCGTCACCGGGATTGCCAGCCCCGCGCTGTTCGACGATGCCAGCGCGTGTGACGAAGCGGTGCGCTGCGCGGGAAAGCATTATCCCTTCGTCGATCTGCTGTATCTGCTGGACGCCACCGGCGTACAACTCACGCCTAACCTGCCAGTGCGCAAGGGGCACCCGGCGGGCGGGCAGGGACAAGGATCGAATCGCGCCCAACGTCCGTATTTCGTGCTGGCGCACGCCCAGCCGGAAGGCGTGGCGATCACCGCGCCCTATCTCTCCAACGGCAGCGGGCTGCTCTGCATCACGGCCATCGTGCGTATCCACCATGGCCAGGAAGCCGGTTATCTGGTGCTCGACATCGACCTGGCCGAGGCGGTCGCCTTCCTCATGGGCGACGCCTCGCGCAAGCGCTTCGTACCGTTTTTCAAGGGCGTGTACAGCGTCATCGTCGCCGGCCTGTTTGCGGTGGTGGGGCTGCTGGGCTATGCCGCGCTGATCGAATTAACCGAAATTTTCAGTGAAGCCGGCGGCGCCAATCTGCATCTGAAACCCTTCGGCGTGATCATTTTCCTGACCCTGGGGCTGGCGGTATTCGACCTCGGAAAAACCATCCTCGAAGAGGAAGTGCTGATGCATAAGGATGTCTACCGCCACAGCTCGACGCGGCGCACCATCACGCGCTTCATGGCGGCCATCCTGATCGCGGTATCGATCGAAGGCCTGCTGCTGATGTTCAAATCCGCCGTCGGCGACGGCGAGCACGTGCTCGACGGCGTGTGGATGATGGCGGCGGCGGTCGGGTTGCTGATCGGCCTGGGCCTGTATGTGTATCTGGGCGCGCTCGCAGAGCAGCTGCTCTTGAGTCAGAAGCCGAAAACAGGGGCGATAAAGGCCGACTGAAAAGACCTCCCCACGCCATGACTTACTGCTCGCCATCAAGACCGACAGCGGACGGGTTTTCGCGTCCGGCTCGCTCACCAACGCAGATACCGACCATGTCGGTATCTATTCCAATATGCACACCTTCGTGAAGCCAGGTGCTGGAATTCCTCTACAGCCGTCAGCTGCGGCCGAAAGAAGCTGCCTGAACCAGCGTGCGTGGCAATGCGTGGTTGCCCCGCGATGCGGGTACGGCTAGACTCTCGGGGTTGCTTTCGATCAGTCTGTTTCGTGAATTTCCATCCCCCTGCCCGCCATGCCGCGCCGACGTGAGCCCCGCCCCGCGCCCGCGCTGGAACTGAAAACCACGCGGCTCGCCGGCATACAGGTCATCCTCAACAGCGCCGAGCATGCCGCGCTGGCCACCCACATCAGCACGCTGTTTGCCGCGACGCCAGATTTCTTCGGCGGCGAGGCGGCGGTGTTCGAGTGCGGCCGCCTGCCGGCCGACGCGGCCTCGCCCGACTGGGCCTGGTTGGCGCAGGAACTGAAAAGCCGCGGGCTGAATCCGTTCGCGGTGCAGAACGCATCGGCCGAACTGGCCGCCAGCGCCAGGCAGGCGGGGTTGCTGGTGCTGAATGCCGCTGCACCGACGCCGGCCGCTGTCATGGCCGAACCCGAGCCCGCGCCCGAAATGGCGCCCGCCCCGCAACCAGCAGCGCCCTCCGCCGTCCCCACCCGCATCATCGACAAGCCGCTGCGCTCCGGCCAGCGGGTGTACGCGGCGGGCGGCGACATCGTGGTGCTGGCGGCGGTCAACCCCGGCGCGGAAGTCATCGCCGACGGCAGCATCCATGTGTATGCGCCGCTCAAGGGCCGGGCGCTCGCGGGCGCGCGCGGCGACACCTCGGCACGGATTTTCACCACGCATCTCGAAGCCGAGCTGGTCTCGATCGCGGGCGTGTATCGCACCTTCGACACGGCGCTGGATGCCGCCGTGGCAAAGAAGCCGGCGCAAATCCGCCTGGCCGACGCCAGCCAGATCATCATCGAATCCCTCTAATCTCCCCAAGTAAAAAAGGAAGCTCTGTGGCCACCATCATCACCATCACCTCCGGCAAGGGCGGCGTTGGCAAAACCACCACCAGCGCATCGATCGCCAGCGGCCTCGCCATGCGCGGCTTCAAAACCGCCGTCATCGACTTCGACGTCGGCCTCAGGAACCTCGACCTCATCATGGGCTGCGAGCGCCGCGTGGTGTACGACTTCGTCAACGTCATCCAGGGCGATGCCAACCTGCACCAGGCGCTGATCAAGGACAAGCACGCCGACAACCTGTTCGTGCTGCCCGCCTCGCAGACGCGCGACAAGGATGCGCTCACCGAGGAAGGCGTGGAGAAGGTGCTGAAGGAACTGGAACACCAGGGCTTCGACTACATCGTCTGCGACTCGCCCGCCGGCATCGAGCACGGCGCGGTGATGGCGCTGACCTTCGCCGACGAGGCCATCGTCGTCACCAACCCGGAAGTCTCGTCGGTGCGCGACTCCGACCGCATCCTCGGCATCATCCAGTCGAAAAGCCGCCGCGCCATCGAAGGCCG
>NCGX01000016.1 GCA_002256995.1 Hydrogenophilales bacterium 16-64-40 | reverse complement strand
ACCTACCTCGAGCACAAGGACTACACCACGGCGATCGACGTCAACCCCAACTACATCACGCCCAAGATGCTGCAGTTCCGTCTGCAGAAGATCATGGACGAGTATGTGGCCGGCGTCGCGACCTACTACACGACCAACGCCAACATGCTGGGCGTGGCTGAAGAAAAGCTGAACATGCTGAAGGAAGATGCAGAGAAGATGCGTGCGAAAGACCTGCACGAACTGCTGCGCGCGTGGGAAAACTACCACCGCATCCTGACGGCCGAAGCCCACATGAAGCACATCCAGTTCCGTCAGGAAAGCCGTTACCCCGGCTTCTACTACCGCATGGACAAAAACTTTGTCGATGAGGAAAACTGGCATTGTTTCGTGAACTCGGTGTACGACAAGGAATCCAAACAGTGGAACTGCTTCAAGCGCGCCCACGTGGATCTGGTCGACAAATCCAAGCTGTTCAAGCCCGCTGCCCACTAATTCGCAAGAATTAGCCAGGCAGTAAACTCCGGGCGCCATCAGGCGCCCGGTTTTTTTCCGGCTTCAATAACAGCAAGGCATGCAGGGTTGTTCAGCATCCAGCCGAAAGCGCGTACCCTACGCACTCCCGACTGTAGGTTGATGGTTTTTTGAAGTGTGGGGCCGAGCCCCGAGAGGTTGCAAAATGAACGAAGCCGAATTTAAAGACATGATCGAAGACTCCCCGTTTGCGGGCAGTCCGGTCAAACCCATCATGCTGACCGAAGACGCGACGCTGCAGTTTCGCTGCCATCGCGACGTCAAGTGCTGGAATGCCTGCTGTAGCAACATCGACATTCCGCTCACCCCCTACGACATCCTGCGCCTGAAGAAGCGCCTGGACATGTCGTCCGGCGAATTTCTCAATCAGTATTCGGTGCCGTTCGAGATGGACAAGGACGGCATGCCCGGCGTGAAGCTGAAGCCGGTCGAAGGCGGCACCGCCTGCCAGTTCATGACCCCGGAAGGCTGCGGCGTCTACGAAGATCGTCCGACCTCCTGCCGTTACTATCCGGTCGCGCTGCTGACCATGCGCCGCTCCGACGAATACGTCGACCGCAGCGCCTATGCCATGGTGAAGGAGCCGCACTGCCTCGGCCATTTCGAAAACAAGACGCAGACCATCGAGCAATACAGGACCGAACAGGGCGTCACCGAATACGACGAGAAGGCCCGTGCCTGGCGCCAGCTGGTGGTCAAGCGCAAGTCCGCCGGCCCGGCCATCGGCACGCCCACGCCGATTTCCAACCAGCTGTTTTTCATGGCGAGCTACGACGTCGACCGTTTCCGTGCGTTCGTCATGAGCCCGAGCTTCAACGACACCTACAACATTCCAGTCGAGGTCATGGCGGCCCTGATCGCCGACGACGAAGCCCTGCTCGACTTTGGCATGAATTTCCTGCGCCACGCGCTGTTCGGCGAAGACTTCGTCGAGCAGCACCCGGGGGCGTATGAAAAACGTCTGGCACGCAAGCGTGCCCTGGCCGAGCAGAACAAGGAAGCCGGATTCCAGAAAAAGATGGAACTGGAAGACGACAAGTACTCGGGCGAACACTGAACATGCGTTTGCTTGCACTTCTCCTGCTCGCGTTGCCGGCCCTGCTCCCCGCTGGTGCATCGGCGCAGGCCACGCTCAACAAGTGCATCGACGCAGAAGGCAAGGTCACCTATTCCAACCTGCCCTGCCTCAATGCCCGGCAAGCCCGCAAGGTGGAAATCGATCTTGCGCCGGAACCCGATCAGGCGCGTCCCGCGCCGGTCCCGGTCGAGCCTGAAGCACCCAGGGCAGCGCCTCCACCCAATGAGACCGCCACCCTGCGCCTCGACACCCAGCGCACCACCGGCAAGCCTGCGGCACGGACGTCGGCACGCCAGTGCGACACGCTGACCGACAAGCTGGGGCGCGTGTTCGACAAGATGGACCAGGCGCGCCGCAAGGGCTACACGCAGAAACAAATGGACGCGTGGAATCTGGAAGTCCAGGATCTCGAACGCAAAAAACAGCAATCCGCCTGCTTTTAAAAACCCATCCCGACCATGAATGCCCGCACTCAAGACCCTGCGCACCACCTGATCGAAAAAGAGCCATACTACGAAGCCGTCGGCGACGAAATCCTGTTGTTCGAAGCGTCTTGGCGGCAACAGATCCCGGTGCTGCTGAAGGGCCCCACCGGCTGCGGCAAAACGCGCTTCATGGAACACATGGCGTGGCGGCTCAAAAGACCCTTGATCACCGTGTCGTGCCACGACGACCTCACCGCGTCCGACCTGGTGGGCCGCTATCTGGTGAAGGGCGGCGAAACTGTGTGGGTCGACGGTCCGCTCACCCGAGCCGTGCGCGCAGGCGGCATCTGCTACCTGGATGAAGTGGTTGAGGCGCGCAAGGACACCATGGTGGTGATCCATCCGCTGGCCGACGACCGCCGCACCCTGCCGATGGAAAAGCTCGGCCTCGAAGTCGAGGCCCCGCCCGAATTCTGCCTTGCCATCTCCTACAACCCCGGCTACCAGAGCGTGCTCAAGGACCTGAAGCAGTCGACCCGGCAGCGCTTCGTTGCGCTGGAATTCGACTACCCGTCGGCCGAACTCGAACGCCGCATCGTCGCCACCGAATCCGGCGTGTCCGACGCCGTGGCCAGCAGTCTGGTGCGCTTTGCGCAGATGACGCGCAACCTCAAGGGCAGCGGACTGGAGGAAGGCGCCTCGACGCGGCTGTTGGTGCATGCCGGCAAGCTCATCGCCGACGGGGTGAGCCCCGTCTCCGCCTGCAAGGCCGCGGTCGCCCAGGCCGTCACCGACGACGACGACATGCTCAAGGCCATCCAGGAACTCTCCTCATCGATTTTCTGATGGGCACCTGATGGCGCAGCCGCCGCTCACCGCAGCTGAAATGGAAGCCAGTCTCCACGTCTGGCTAGAAACCGAATTCACCTATTTCAAGGTCGAGGAACTCGCGGCCGAGCTCACTGCCCTGGTGCGCGACGAGCAGGACTTCATCCTCGGCTGGATTCGCCGCATCGCCTCCACCCACATCACGCTCGCCTGGCAGTTCGGCCGCCGCGCGCCCGCGCTGTTGCCGCGCATGGAGCGGCGCCTGCTCGAAGCGTGGGCGGTGCACACCTGCGACGTGTTCGACCGCACCGGCCTGCAGAACGCGCTCAGGGTGATGGAGCAGGTCGACACCTTCGACGAAGACCAGCATCGGCACGATGCCGCCGGCGCGCTGTTCGAGGACATCGCGCCGGTGCTGGGCAATTTCGTCTGCGGCCTCTCCGGCCGGCGGTTGAAGCTTGAGGAAGGCGACGCCGCCTGGACCGACGGCGAGCGCATCGTGCTGCCGCCGCTGATCGCCGCCTTGCCGAACCTGGACGACAATTTTCAGCTCGCCAAAATCACCGTTGCGCTGCTGTGGGCGCAAACCCGCTACGGCAGCCTGCGCGTCGATCACGCCGCAATTGCCGCCGGCTATGCCGATCCCGAACGCGCCCTCACCCGACTTTACGCGCTGGAAACGCTGCGCCTCACTGCGCGCATCGCGCGCGAACTGCCGGGGCTGCACCGCGAGATGCAGCGCCTGCGCGCGCAACTCGACCCCGAACTGCCGCCCGCATGGCAGCGTTTCGAGGCGACGCTGGCTGCCGAACAGGCAACGCTCGATGACAGCCTGGCCCTGCTCGGTGCCGCCTACGACGAGGCCGACTGTCCGCAGTGGAGCGACCAGGGCTGCCTGCGCCCGGATGCGATTGCCGCCGCCCGTGCCGCCCGCCTGGACAAGGAAAAGGCGCGGCTGCGCATCAAGCTGGCCGAACTGCTGGAAGAGCACACGGCCGCGCAGCCCGATCCGCAGGCCGCCGCCGATGCGCCGCCCGAGCTGGAGGTGACGCCGCGCGACGAAAACGGCCAGCTCGATTTCGACCTCACCCTGGACGACGCCCCGATCGCCCCGCCCGACGGCGTCAGGCAGCTGCTCACCTCGGTGTATCTCGATTTCGGCGAGATCCCCCCGGACTACCTCGTCCCGGCGGGCGACGGCGAATACGACCCGAACCGCGTGTTCGGCCAGCCAGACGACCCCGATGCCGTGTGGCAGGGGACCTACCACGAGCACGGCGCCGAGCTGTATCCCGAGTGGAACCACGGCCGTCAGCACTACCGCAAGAACTGGTGCGTGATGCGGGAGAAAACGGTCACGCCGGTCCACGACAGTTTCTATCGCGACACGCTGGCCAAATACGCCGGCGTGGTCAAGCACCTGCGCCGCAAGTTCGAGGCGCTGCGCGACGAGAACCGCCTCGACAAGCGGCAGACCCAGGGCGACGAGATCGACCTCGACGCGCTGATCGAGGCGCTTGCCGATGCGAAGGACGGACGCGAGATGAGCGACCGCCTGTTCGTCCGCCTGCATCGCGCCGAGCGCAACATCGCGGTGGCCTTCCTGGTCGACATGAGCGGCTCGACCAAGGGCTGGATCAACGAGGCCGAGCGCGAGGCGCTGATCCTGCTGTGCGAGGCGCTGGAGCTGCTGGGCGACCGCTACGCGATCTACGGTTTTTCCGGGACGACCCGAAAAAGGTGTGAGCTGTTCCGCATCAAGACCTTCGACGAAGCCTACGGCGACGAGGTGAAGGCGCGTATCTCCGGCATCCGCCCGCAGGAATACACCCGCATGGGCTTCGCACTGCGCCACATGACCAAGCTTTTGAACCAGGTCGAGGCCAAAACCCGCGTGCTGGTGACGCTGTCGGACGGCCGTCCGGACGATTATTTCGATGTCTACCGGGGCCAGTACGGCGTCGAGGACACGCGCATGGCGCTGCTGGAAGCCAGCCGCACCGGCATTCATCCCTTTTGCGTCACGCTCGACCGCGAAGCGCGCGACTACCTGCCGCACATGTACGGCGCGGCGCGTTACATCATTCTGGATGACGTGCGACAATTACCGGTGAAAGTCACCGACATTTATCGACGCATCACGACATGATCCAGGATGAACTCAAGCTAGGATTTTTCTACAGCAACGGCGCCTACGGCCGCAGCTGGGGCGTGCGCCAACTGGCCGAAATCGCCACCGACGCCGAAACCGGTGAAACGGTTTATCACTTCAAGGGAATCGCCGGCGCCTGCCGCCGCAAAAAAGGCCATTGCAGCCCGCCGGAATTCGCCCGCTGGGCGAAATATCAGGTAGCGCTGCTGGAAAACGACTGGAAACGGGTCGGCGGCACAGCGCCGGCCGAGTCGCAGACAGCTTAAGCAGCGGGGGGGGCGGAGGCAGGCGAGGCCGCCGCAGGTTCGTCTTCCTCCAGCACCACGGCTGCCTGCGTGCCCAGATAATCCATCACCGCATAGGTGAGCGCAGTGCAACCGGTGCCGTCGAGCGCTGAAATCGCGAACACCGGCCCGGTCCATTCGTAGTCCGCCACAAATTTGGCTACCACGGCCTCGCGTTCGGCCTCGTCCACCATGTCAATCTTGTTCAGCACCAGCCAGCGTGTCTTGTCATACAGCTTCTGGTCGTACTTGCGCAGTTCCTCGACGATGGCGCGCGCCTCGTGCACCGGGTCGCCGTCTTCCCAGCGCGGCGAAATATCGACCAGATGCAGCAGCACCCGCGTACGCTGCAGATGGCGCAGGAACTGGTGACCGAGTCCCGCACCTTCTGCCGCACCCTCGATCAGTCCCGGAATGTCGGCGATGACAAAACTGCGTTCGCTGTCCACCCGAACCACGCCCAGATTGGGCGCCAGCGTAGTGAACGGATAGTCGGCCACCTTGGGGCGCGCCGCCGAGACGGCACGGATGAAGGTCGACTTGCCCGCGTTGGACATGCCCAGCAGGCCGACGTCGGCCAGCACCTTCAGTTCCATCTCCAGCTCCCATTCCTCGCCCGGTTCGCCCAGCGTGTGCTGGCGCGGTGCGCGGTTGGTGCTCGACTTGAAATGCAGGTTGCCCAGCCCGCCCTTGCCGCCACGGGCCAGGCAAACCGACTGTCCGTCCGCGGCCAGGTCGGCGACCACTTCGCCGCTGGTGGTGTCGGTGAACACGGTGCCCACCGGCACGCGGACAATCAGATCCTCGCCGCCCTTGCCATAGCATTGTGCACCGCGCCCGCCTTCGCCCTTTTGCGCCTTGAAGATGCGCTTGAAGCGGAACTCGACCAGGGTATTGATGTTGCGGTCGGCCACCGCGATCACGCTGCCGCCACGCCCGCCGTCGCCGCCATCGGGGCCGCCAAAGGGAATGTTTTTCTCGCGGCGGAACGAAGCGCTGCCATCTCCGCCGTTGCCAGCGATAACCTGTATTTTGGCTTCGTCGATGAATTTCATATTGGAGATAGCCTAATTAATTCTGCACAAACAAAAAAGCCCCATCCGACGGACAGGGCTTTTCGGCGAACGAATCGGATTCAGCTCAAATCAACTCAGCCTCGAGTCAATTAAACTGCGACCGGCTCGATGCGAACCGTGCGGCGACGGGCAGCGCCCTTGACTTCGAACTTGACCGTGCCGTGCGCCTTGGCGAACAGGGTGTGGTCCTTGCCGATGCCGACGTTGTCGCCGGGGTGGAACTGGGTACCGCGCTGACGCACGATGATGTTGCCAGCCAGAACCAGCTCGCCGCCGTAGCGCTTCACGCCCAGACGTTTCGACTCTGAATCGCGGCCGTTACGCGAACTGCCGCCTGCTTTCTTGTGTGCCATGGTATGAGCTCCTTATGCGGTGATGCCGCCGATTTGCACTTCGGTGAAGTGCTGACGATGGCCCTGGCTCTTGCGATAGTGCTTGCGACGGCGCATCTTGAAGATTTTGATCTTGTCTCCGCGAGCCTGGTTCAGCACAGTGGCTGTAACCGTGGCACCGCGCAGCATGGGCGCGCCCATCTTGATGTCGGCACCATCGCCGACCATCAGCACCTGATCAAAGGTGATCTCGCTACCGATGTCGGCTTCGAGCTTTTCAATTTTAAGTTTGTCACCGGCGCTCACGCGATATTGCTTGCCGCCGGTTTTGATGACTGCGTACATGGGGGGTCTCCAACCAATTCGATCCCGGGAAAGCGCGAGATTTTAACGGTGATGCTGCAACAAGTCAAACCATTTGGCGGGCTATTTGAATAGGCGCATGGCACGGATGCATTGCGATGAAAAAGCCCGGTGGGCTGCTACCATTGCAAGGTTTCCTAATAATAAGCCCATATCGTGTCTCTGGAGAGCCTGCAATCCTTTCTGGCAGACGACATGCTCGCCGTCGATCATGTCATCCGCCAAAGCCTGTATTCCGACGTGGTGCTCATCCGCCAGGTCTCCGAATACATCATCAACAGCGGCGGCAAGCGGCTGCGCCCGGCGCTGGTGCTGTTGTCGGCCGGCTGCTTCAACTATTCGGGACGCGCGCACCACGAGCTCGCCGCGGTGGTTGAATTCATCCATACCGCCACCCTGCTGCACGACGACGTGGTCGACGAATCCGAGCTGCGGCGTGGCCGCGAAACCGCCAACGCGCTGTTCGGCAACGCCGCCAGCGTACTGGTCGGCGACTTCCTCTATTCGCGGGCGTTCCAGATGATGGTCGGCATCGACAACATGGAAGTCATGCGCATCCTCTCCGGCGCCACCAATACCATCGCCGAAGGCGAAGTGCTGCAGTTGCTCAACTGCCACGACCCCGACATCGACGAAGAGAACTACCTGCGCGTCATCCGCTACAAGACCGCCAAGCTGTTCGAAGCCGCGGGCCGCCTGGGCGCCGTCATCGGCGGCGGCACCGAGGAAGAGAAAGACGCCCTGGCGCGCTACGGCATGCACCTCGGCACCGCCTTCCAGCTGATCGACGATGTGCTCGACTACTCCGGCGACTTCCTCAAGACCGGCAAGAACATCGGCGACGACCTCGCCGAGGGCAAACCCACCCTGCCGCTGTTGTATGCAATGAAGCACGGCACCCCGGAGCAGGCCGCCAGCATCCGCCAGGCCATCGAGCACGGCGGACTCTCCGAATTCCAGAGCGTGCTCGCCGCCATCAAGGACACCAACGCCCTGCAGTACACCCGCGAAGCCGCACAGCGCGAAAGCCGGATGGCCAATTCAGCAATTTCTTGTCTGGCGGATTCAAATTCCAAGGCAGCTTTGTTACAATTGGCGGCTTTCGCGGTTGACCGAAGTTTCTGACCGCGCAGTTGTTGATTTTCCCGGTAGTTCTTCAAAAGGGGTTCAGCGCACCTGAACCCGCCATCTGCCTCGGGGCGTAGCTCAGCCTGGTAGAGTACTGCGTTCGGGACGCAGGAGTCGGAGGTTCGAATCCTCTCGCCCCGACCACTTTTCCGTCGTACCCAGTCAAAGCACCGCGTTCACTGCCGGATCCGGCGGTTTCCTGCCGCAGCTTTTCCGCCCGTCCGCTTCCAGGCCCGCACACCGATTGTTGCCATCGCCACGGCACATTCGCCGCCACTGGCCACTGTACAATCCGCGGGTCACCATCACCCCGGCTTCCCATGGCACACATCATCCCGGCAGGCTGGCAGGCGTTGCCGGCCACAGGTGCTGAACAGCGCGAGATCGAAACCCTGGCGCTGCTCGCCGGCGGCCTGCCCGACGCCTACACCGTCTACCACGGCGTGCACTGGACGCGCGTTAACCAGGGCCACGCGCTGGTCGGCGAGATCGACTTCGCCATCGTCAACCCGGCCGGCAATCTGCTGCTGATCGAGCAGAAATCGGGGTATCTCAGCGAGACGCCGGAGGGGCTGTCCAAGCAGTACGACAAGAAAGAAAAGCTCGTCCCGGCGCAGATGACCCGATCGGTCGAGGCATTGCGCAAACGTCTCCATCAATACTGCACCGCAGAGAAGCCCACGCTCGACAGCCTGCTCTACTGTCCCGACTACAGCGTCAGGCAGCCCGGCACCGCCGGCATCGATCCCGCGCGCATCGTCGACGCCAACCGCCGCGAACACCTGATCCACACCATCCGTAGCCTGCTGCCCGAGCACGACCCGGCGCGGCCGCTTGCCGCGGAGATCCACCGCTTCCTGCGCAACGAACTGCGGCTGGTGCCTGACGTCGCCACCGTGATCGGCCAGGCGCGCACCCTCTACACCCGGCTCTCCGGCGGGCTCACCGAATGGGCGCGCAACATCGAGTGCGAACCGTTCCGCCTGCGCGTCATCGGCACCGCCGGCTCCGGCAAGACCCAACTCGCGCTCAACGTGCTGCAGGATGCGGTGCACGCCGGCCGGCGCCCGCTCTACGTCTGCTACAACCGTCCGCTGGCCGACCATGTCGCGCTGATCGCCCCCGCCGGCGCCACGGTCGCCACCTACCACCAGCTGTGCGACCGCATCCTGCGCTCGACCGGGCAGGTGCCCGACTTCACCCGGCCCGGCGCCTTCGAGGCGCTGGAAACCTTCATCGCCGGCTACCAGCCCGCCGCCGGCTGGCAGTTCGACGAACTCGTCATCGACGAAGGCCAGGACTTCCAGCCCGCCTGGCGCGACAACCTGATGAAGCTCCTGCGTCCCGCCGGCCGCGCCTGGTGGCTGGAAGACCCGATGCAGAACCTGTACGGCCGCCCGCCGGTCGAACTGCCCGGCTGGGTCGTCCTGCGCACGCAGACCAACTACCGCACCCCGCGCGACATCCTGGCTTACCTGCAGCGTATGGTCGGACCGGCGCGGCCGATCGAATCCGGCAGCCCGCTCGACGGCTCTGAAGTGGAAATCCTCACCTACGCCAGCCACGCCGAGTTGATGGACAAGACCAAGACCGCCATCACCCGCGGCCTCGGCGCCGGCTTCAAGAAGGACAGCATCGCGCTCGTCACCTACCGCGGCCGCGAGCACTCGATCTTCACCCCGCTCGACAAACTGGGCCCGCACTCCCTCAAGGCCTTCACCGGCCGCTACGACCTGTTGGGCAGCCCGGTCTATTCCGAAGGCGAACTCCTCGTCGACTCGGTCCACCGCTTCAAGGGCCAGTCCGCGCTGTGCATCGTCTTCACCGAGATCGACTTCGAGGAACTCGACGGAACGGCATTGCGCAAACTATTCGTGGGGATGACGCGGGCGACGATGAAGCTGGTGCTGGTGGTGTCGGAACGGGCGGCGGCTGCAATGCTGGGACGGCTCGGACTAGTGTCGTGAATCTTAAATATCGAAACATAAAACGGCGTCTTTTTCCGCATGGCGGCGTTGCTCGTCGTTGCCATAGAGCCAGCTATGGCGCCCCCTCGTGCCTTTCCCTGCGAAAAAATCCATCCGTTTTATCTTGTCCCGCTATTTATGATTCACGAAACTAGCCGCGCGCGGAATCGAGCCTTTTATCCCACCAGCGCCACCGCCTTGATCTGTGCCCACACGGTCTGACCCGGACGCAGTTGCAGCCTGGCGGCGGAGCGCCGCGTGATGCGTGCAACCAGTGGGACGCCACCGGCATTCAGCCGCACCAGCGCCAGCGCCGGGTGGGTGTCGTCCGCCAGTTGCTCGACGCAGGCGGGGAGGATGTTGAGGATGCTGCTGTCGGTGTGGGCGTCCTGGGCGATGCTGACGTCGCGCGCCAGAATGCGCACGCGCACGTGCTGGCCCACCGGCACGCCGCTGTCGCGCACCCACAGGCTGCCGCCGGCGAAGGCGACGCGGGCGAGATGCCATTCCGCATCGAGTTCGGCGACTTCCCCCTCCAGCACGACCCCGGCGTCTTCGCCCAGGCGAATCGGCAGATCGAGTCGCGCCAGGGTTTCGCCCAGGGGGCCACTGGCGAGCGCGCGGCCCTGTTCCAATACCACCAGGTGATCGGCCAGACGCGCGACTTCGTCGGGGGCGTGGCTGACATATAGAACGGGGATGTCGAGTTCGCCGTGCAGGCGTTCCAGATAGGGCAGGATTTCATTCTTGCGTTTCAGGTCGAGCGCGGCCAGCGGTTCGTCCATCAGCAGGATGCGCGGGCTGGCGGCGAGCGCGCGGGCGATGGCGACGCGCTGCTTTTCGCCGCCGGAGAGCTTGTCCGGCATGCGGTCGAGCAGCGGCGCGATGCCCAGCAGTTCCACCGCCTGGTCCAGCGACACGCGGCGAGCGGCCACCGGCACCCGCCGCATGCCGTATTCCAGATTACGGCGGATGCTCAGGTGGGGAAACAGGCTGGCTTCCTGGAACACGTAGCCCAGCGGGCGCTGGTGCGTCGGCAGAAACACGCCGCGGCTGTCGTCCTGCCAGACCTCGCCGTTCACACTGAGATAGCCGCCCGGCGCGTGCTCCAGACCGGCGATGGCGCGCAGGCAGGTGGTCTTGCCGGAACCCGACGCCCCGAACAGGGCGCTGACGCCGCGTCCGGGCAGTTGCAGGTCCACGTCGAGCACGAAGCCGGGATGCGCGACGCGGAAGCGCGCCCGGATGGTGACAGCCTCGCTCATCGCCGCCGCCCGTTCGGATTGAAGAGGTAGAGAAGCAGCAGCACCACGAATGAGAACGCCAGCATGCCCGCCGACAGCCAGTGCGCCTGGGCGTATTCCTGCGCTTCGACGTGGTCGTATATCTGCACCGACACGACCCGCGTCTGGTCCGGGATGTTGCCGCCGATCATGAGCACCACGCCGAACTCGCCCACGGTGTGCGCAAAGCCGAGGATGCCGGCGGTGATGAAGCCGGGCCGTGCCAGCGGCAGCACCACGCTGAAGAAGGTGTCCCACGGCCCGGCGCGCAGGGTGGCCGCCACTTCCAGCGGACGTTCGCCGATTGCGTCAAAGGCGTTCTGCAGCGGCTGCACCACGAAGGGCATGGAATACAGCACCGATCCGACGACCAGGCCCCAAAAGGTGAACGGCAGCACGCCCAGGCCCAACGCCTGGGTGAGCTGGCCGACGGGCCCCTGCGGCCCCATCACCACCAGCAGATAGAAGCCGATCACCGTCGGCGGCAGCACCAGCGGCAAGGCCACCATGGCGCCGACCGGCGCCTTCAGCCAGCAGCGGGTGCGCGCCAGCCACCAGGCGATGGGCGTGCCGATGAGGAACAGCAGCAGCGTGGTGACCGTGGCGAGCCGGAGGGTCAGCCAGACGGCGGAGAGCGCCGTATCGCTCAATATCGTGTCACTCGGCATCGCGTCACTTGATCAGATGCCGTAGCCATAGGCGCGGATGACGGCTTTCGCCTGCTCGCTCTTGAGATAAGCCATCAGTGCGCCGGCGGCGGCGTTGCCCCTGCCGTTCGCCAGAACCACCGCGTCCTGGCGAATGGGCGGGTGGAGATTGGCCGGCACGATCCAGGCGGAGCCGTGGCTGAGCTTGCCGCCCCGGGTGACTTGGGAGCGCGCGACGAAGCCGAGTTCGGCATTGCCGCTGGCGGCAAACTGCCAGGTCTGGGCGATGTTTTCGCCTTGCACCAGCTTGGGCCGAACGGCATCGAGCAGGCCGAGCTGTTTCAGGACTTCGACAGCCGCTGCGCCATAGGGTGCGAGCTTGGGATTGGCGATGGCCAGGTGGGCGTAGCCGCCCTTCCTGAGCACGTCTCCCCTGCCGTCGACCATGTCCTCGCTGGCGCTCCACAGGACGAGCGCGCCGATGGCGTAGGTGAAGCGCGTGCCGGCAACGGTCATGCCCTCCTGTTCCAGCCGCGCCGGCGTCTCGGCGTCGGCGGAGAGCAGCACCTGGAACGGTGCGCCGTTTTTGATCTGGGCGTAGAACTTGCCGGAAGAGCCGAAGGCGAGCCGCGCCTTGTGGCCGGTATCCTTTTCGAAGGCGGTGGCGATGGCCTGCATCGGCGCCGCGAAATTGGCGGCGACGGCGACCTGCACTTCTTCGGCGGATACCGCGCCGGCGAAGAAGCTGAAGAATATGAATACGAGCCGGGAGTGATGCACAGCGAGGTCCTGTCAGCAATTTACCTTCGGTGATTATGAATCATATAGGCCCTGCGGAAAGCGGCCTCAGACAGGCTGCGTTTCACGGGCCGCCCTGCCGCTGGCCACCGCCAAGGCGCCCAGCCCGCTGTCGTCCTCGGGGCCGAAGCACTTCTGGTAGTCGACGCACACCTGGCACGAGGGCGCGCTGCAGGCGCGCACTTCGGCACGGTCGCACAACTGCTTGTAGAGAAATTTCTTCCACTTCATGTTGGCGCTGTTCTTCGCCGTCAGCGTGCCGAAGTGCCGCGCCATCAGATCCGATAAGGCCTGGCGGTCGGGCAGGCCCATGTCCTGATAAAGATGGTCGCCGCCCATGCAGCCGCTGGCGATGGCGTAGGCCAGCCACTCGGTTTGTTCGGATTCGTCGCTGCGATGTTCCAGCAGCAGCTGCACCAGGTCGTCGAACTCGTCCGAGGGCACTGGTGTGCAATCGGCGCAAGGCGCGGCAGGATCGCAGGCGGTGCCGAACAGTTGCACGTCCGCGCCGGGGAAGTAGCAGGCCACCAGCGCGCCGAAGCGCATGCGATCCAGCCCCATGCCAACGCCGGGCGCAGCGAGCGTGCCGCGCGCCGCCGCCATGACGACGCGCGCGAAGGTTTGCGCCAGCACGTCATCGGGGTCGCGCGCATGGCGCATCAACAGGTCGTAATCGAGCAGCTCGCGGCGCATGTCAGCCCGCCTCCATCACTTCGTGGTCATAGCACTTCTTCGGGCAGATCTTGGCGCACGCCTCGCAGCCGACGCAGTTCATCTGGTTGGCGATGGTCATGACCTTCTTCTCGTATTCGCCTTCGCCTTCGTCATCGTCATCGTCGTCCAGGGCGACCTCGACATATTCTCCGTCCTCGTTCACGCCCTTGAGTTGCAGCACGTCGCGCCCGCACACCCGGAAACAGCGGCCGCAGCCGATGCACTTCTCCTCGTTGATGGCGTGGACGAACTTCGGCGTCCAGCTCCGCCCGTCGGGCAGGGTGATAGTGACCGGATTGCCCATGGTTCACCTCACGACGTGGCGGCGGCGAGCTTCTTGCGCGCCGCATCCAGACTCTGGAAAGCGATGACCGTTTGCTGGGCGACGTCCATCACCGTCTCCAGCCCGGCGGGCAGCTCCTCCGACAGGTCGTGCAGCGCCATGCGCGCTTCCATGGCGCGAGCATTGAGTTTCTTCACCTCTGCCTTGAGGGTTTCCTTGTCTTCCATGTTGTCCTTCCCTTCAGACTTCGCCGCGATCCCGGCTAAATACTGCTCGAAATCTTCGTTTTCGATAATGTCGATCCAATGGGGTACGTCGACGTCCATTCCGCGTTCAAGAATTACAGCCATGATTTGCTCCTTTTCAGCTTCATTCGGCGTCCTGAACCCGGTTTGGATTCACATCCGCCCACTCGCCGCGCACCAACGCGGCTTATTCATACCTGGCCGCGTCGGGAAACTGATTCACCATACTGACGCCTGCCGCAACCTGCTTTTCCCCTTCTTCAGCGAGCTTTTCCATGCTCTCGAATCCGAAGCGGTTGACGTCGCGCAATTGTTTGTTGACCGCGATCAGGCGACCCGCCAGCAGCACCATGCGGCCGAAACCCTCGTGGGACATTTTCATCATCGGCGTCACCATCACGCCGGTCTGCCGCTCGATGGCCAGCCCGATGGCGTTGTAGTACAACTCCATCCGCCACAGGGTTTCCGGGTCGGGGTCGCCGATGATCGGCAGTTGCCGGCGCTGCTCTTTGGTGATGATGTAGGGCTCGAGCAGTTTTTCGTTGCTCTTGCCCTCCCATACGCCGTGCGTGTCCTGGGCACGCCACTGCTTGATCAGTTCTTTCACGAACAGCGACTGCATCGGATCGGCAGCGCTATCGCTCACGGTGGCTTCAGCGTTAAGCATTTTGTTCAACCTCTTCTTCGTCAAAATCGAATGTCTTTTTGCCCTGCTCTTTTTCGATGGCCTTGCGCAGCCACGGGGGCGGCGTGCCCTTCAGCACCCCTTGCAGCTTGACCAGGATGTCGTCAATCGCTTCCGGCTCCTGCACCTTGATCGGATGGATCTTGGCGGCCACCACGCGTGCCGCGCCCGAACCGCCGATCGCCGCCACATAGAGAATGGAGCAGTCCTTGATCGCTTCCAGCTTCGGTGCCAGCTTGTCCTCGTTGCCGTCTTCCTCGAGGTCGCCGTCGAACACGATCGTTTCGAGAAAATGGGCGTCGTCGGACGTCACTTCGTAGATGGCGATGCTCTTCGCCCAGCCGAAGTGGGCGTCAACCCGCTTCATGTCCTGTGTACAAAACGCTACTTTCATATCGCCTCCGTTGGAAAAGGGTTCACCCGAGCCGCTGTCAATGCGCCGCAGCCGACGTACAACTTCCGCATCCCGATTCCTCCGATGCGGGTTGACGCCAATCGTCCGGCCCCGGCTCGTGCGACGCCGCCATAAACATGTTGGCCACTTCAAAAATCAGGTTGCGCGTCCCGCGGTAACCCACCGTCACCTGGTGCGCCGCGCCCAGCCGGTCGAACATCGGGATGCCCATGCGCAGGAAAGGCAGGTTCAGCCGCTCCGCCATCTGGCGGCCGTGCGAGTGGGTCACCAGCAGGTCGCAGCCCTGCGCCCGCTGTTCCAGGTCTTCCAGGTCGCCAATCAGCACCTCCTGCGCCGGCAGGTGTTCCAGAACCGGGGATTGCGTGGTCGTCACCACGGCGGTGAGTTCCGCGCCGATGCCGACGAACAGCTTGCCGACGGCAAGCAGCAGATCCGGCTCGGCGCCGATGGCGATTTTCTTGCCGCCAAAATAAAAGTGCGCGTCCAGCATGGCATCCATCAACTGGCTGCGCTGGCGGCGGTACTTGTTCGGCGCCGGGCGCCCGGATTTCTCTGCCAAGAGGCTCATCAGCCGATCGTTGGCGTCGAGCCCGGTGAGGCTTTCCAGCACATCGAACGGCACGCCGCATGTGTCCTGCAGGGTCTGCGCGGCCTCGCGCATGTGTTCGCCGATGGCGAGCGTGAATTCGGAACGCCCGCTGGCGCGCAGATCCGCCAGCGTGGTGCCGCCCAGGGTGGTGGGGCTGAAGTTGTCCGGAATATGGCCGTCCAGCGAACCCGACAGGTCCGGCAGGATGATCGGCGTCAGGCCGAAGGCTTCCACCAGTTCGCGGACCTCTTCAAGATCGCCGGGGGTGAGGTGGCTGCCGGCGAGCACATTGACCTGCCCGGCGATGCGCGGGCCGGGCTCGGCCAGTTCCTTCACAATCTTGGCCACCGCCTTGGCCCAGCCGTCCTGAAACGCGCCGACATAGTCCGGCGTCGAGACGTATACCAGCGCCACCTCGTCCAACTCCGGATGCTTCTTGCGGATCAGGGCCAGATAGCCGTCCACATCGTCGCCCTTGGTTTCGGTGAGGCCGGTGGAAGCAATGCCGATGATGGCCGGCTGGGCGCGCTTGTGGATGTTGAGGATGGCCTGCTCGACGTTGTCGTAGCCGCCCATGATGGTGGTGGCCTCGTTCATGGCGGTGGTCTGCATCGGCACCGCTTCCTTGAAGTGGCGCACGAACAGCACCAGGCCGAAGGCGGTGCACCCCTGCGATCCGTGCAGCGTCGGCATACAGTTGTTCAGCCCCATGAAGGCCAGCGCCGCGCCGATCGGCTGGCTCATCTTGAGCGGATTGACCGCGCAGGATTTCTTGAGGTGGGTGACGATGGCCATGGTGTGCGCTCCCTCAGGCGGCTTCCTGCTCGACGAGCGCTTCCGCGACGGTCGCTTCTTCGCAAGCAGGCGTTTCCGGGATATCCCACGGTGCAGCTTTCCTCACCTGCTCCCAGACCGGATTGCTCAGCGACTTGTCGATCTCGCGCACCAGGGCCACCATGCCGTCGTAGCCAGCGTAGCCGTGATGGCGTTCCTGGTTGATGTCGAGCCAGGGCATCTTGGCCTTGAGCGCGATGAACTGGGAGCGTCCACCCGACAGCATGATGTCGGCCTGCGCATCCTTCAGCATCTTGTACATTTCGCGCGGCGTCATGTCGTCGACCATGTGGGCGTCCTCGCCCATCAGTTCCTTGATGCGCTGCTTGTCTTCGAGGGTGGATTTCTTCACGCTGGTGCCGACGATTTCCATGCCGACTTCCTGCAGCGCGGAGACCACCGACCAGGACTTCACGCCGCCGGTGATGAGCAGCACCTTCACGCCTTTGAGGGAATCCTTGTAAGGCTCCATCAGTTCCCAGAACGCTGCTTCCTCGCGCCGGATGATGACTTCGGTGCGTTCCAGCAGTTCAGCGGGCGCGCCCTTCTCCACCAGCAGCCTGGCGATGTTGCGCAGCGAGTCGCTCATGTCGGTGATGCCGTAGAAGGAGCCCTCGAAGAAGGGGATTTCGTAGCGCTCTTCCATCTTGCGGGCGATGTTGATCATCGCCTTGGAGCACACCATCATCGCTGCCTTGGCGCGGTGTGAGTAGGCGACTTCCTTGTATTTGGCGTCGCCGGAAATGCAGGCCAGCACGCGCACGCCCATTTCGTCCAGCAGCGGCTTGACCTGCCACAATTCACCGGCCAGGTTGTACTCGCCGATGATATTGATGTCGTAGGGGGTCGTGGTCTCGGGTTCTTCGGTGCCGATCACATAGTCGAGCAGCGCTTCGCCGGCCAGCTTGTTGCCGAGATTCTTGTTGCCGACGAAGCCGGGCGCGTCGACCGGAATCACGGGCTTGCCGAATTTCTGGGTGGCGGCCTTGCACACCGCCTCGATGTCATCGCCGATCAGCGCGGTGACGCAGGTCTGGTAGACGAACACGGCAGCCGGATCGTACTTGTCGAGGATTTCCTTGACCGATTTGAACAGGTGCTTCTCGCCGCCGTAGACCACGTCGAGTTCGTTGATGTCAGTGGTGAAGCCGGTGCGGTAGAGGCTGGAGCCGGAAGACTTGGCGCCGCGGTTGTCCCAAGAGTTGCCTTCGCAGGCAATGGGGCCGTGTACCAGGTGCGCGACATCGGTGATCGGCTGCAGCGCGATTTTCGCGCCGTCGAACGCACAGCCACCGGCTGCCGCGCCGGGCAGCAACTGCTTGGTGCAGCCCTTCTTGCGCTCCTTCTCAGATTTCGCCTGATTCTTGCCGCAGGCGGGCTCGTCGAAGACTTCCTGGACCTTGCTGCTCAATGTACTCATGGTCGCTGCTCCCGGCCTTGGTCCTGTCGCATCCGGTTTGCAGTCGGCCCGATCGGGCCGACCGCTTACCGCCCTCTACTCTCAGCTCTCCGCTCTCGACTCACCGGATGATGTCGAAGCTGTAGTCGGTCTTCGCCGGGACGATGGTGTTCTTGTCCATTTCGTCGAAGATCTTGTCCAGCAGCCACACCAGCACATTCATCGCGCCCTGGTAGCCCCACACCGGATAACGGTGGTGATGGTGGCGGTCGAACACCGGGAAGCCGATGCGGATCAGCGGGGTACCGGTATCACGCTCCAGGTACTTGCCGTAGGTGTTGCCGATCAGGAAATCCACCGGCTCGGTATTGAGCAGCGAGCGCATGTGCCACAGGTCCTTGCCCGGGTAGACATGGCAGCTCTTGCCGAAGGGCGAGCTGTCGAACAGCGCCTGCATCTTGATTTCCCATTCTTTGCCGCCATTGGTCGAAAGTACGTGCGTCGGCTCGGCGCCGAGCTCCATCAGGAAGCTGGCGAGGCCGTAGCACAGGTCCGGATCGCCGTAGATGGCGAACTTCTTGCCGTGGATGTGCGAACTGGAGTCGGCGATGGCGTCCACCAGGCGGCCGCGTTCCTTGGTCAGCGCGTCGGGAATCGGCTTGCCGGTGATGCGCGCCAGTTCCATCAGGAATTTGTCGGTCGCCGCCACGCCCACCGGGTGATTGAAAGCCACGGTTTCCTGGCCGGTCTTGGCGATGTAGTCCAGGGTCTTCTCGGTGCAGTACTGCTGCATCGAAATGGTGGCCTTGGCATTGAGCGCAGCCTTGGCATCGTCCAGCGTGGTGCCGCCGTCGTACATGCGGAATTCGCCGTCGGCCGGGGTGTCCCACACATCGCTGTTGTCGGCCAGGATGGTGTGCTCGATTCCCATCAGGCCGAAGATGCGTTTGACTTCGCGCAGGTTGCCGACGGTGTAGCCGTCAAAGCCGCCGATGAAGTTGATCTTCTCGGTCGGCGTGCGTTCCTTGCCTTCCCAGAAGTAGCTGACGATGCCCTTGAGCGCGTTGTCGTAACCGGTGATGTGGCTACCGACGAAAGCCGGGGTATGGGCGTAAGGCACGGGGAAGTCTGCCGGCACGCTGCCCTTTTCGCGCGCTGTCGAAATGAAGCCGTTGAGGTCGTCGCCGATCACTTCCGCCATGCAGGTGGTGGAGACCGCGATCATCTTCGGCTTATACATCGAGTGCGTGTTCTGCAGGCCGTCGATCATGTTGTTGAGGCCGCCGAACACCGCTGCATCTTCCGTCATGGAAGACGACACGCAGGAGGAAGGCTCCTTGAAGTGGCGGCTGAAGTGGCTGCGGTAGTAGGCGACGCACCCCTGCGAACCATGCACGAAGGGGATCGTGCCTTCAAATCCGACCGCGACAAACACCGCACCCAGCGGCTGACAGGCCTTGGCCGGGTTGACGGTCAGCGCCTCGCGCTTAAAGTTCAACTCGCGGTATTCCCAGCCCTTGGTCCATTCGGCCATTTCCTCGACCTTGTCGTCGGGGTGGGCGAATTCGAAATTCTTGCGCTTGTCCGCGAACATCTCCTTGTATTCCGGGCTACGGAACAGGTTGAGGTGGTCGACTACGTTTTCTACGTCCTGAGTCATGCTGTTTCTCCTTCAAATTCTGTGAGGTGTGTGCTGTGAGGCGTGAGGTGGAAAGCCGGGTTGACCCAGGCTCCTCACCCCTCACCCTCACCGAACGATTACTTCTTCCAGGGCGCCTTGGTCAGGCCCCACACCGGGTTGTTGATCGCCATGTCCATGTCGCGGGCGAAGATGGCAAAGCCGTCGTAGCCGTGGTACGGACCCGAGTAGTCCCAGGAGTGCATCTGACGGAAGGGCACGCCCATCTTCTGGAACACGTACTTTTCCTTGATGCCCGAGCCGACCAGGTCGGGCTGGATCTTCTCGACGAATTTCTCGAACTCGTAGCCGGTGACGTCGTCGTAGATCAGCGTGCCGTCCTTGACGTAGTGCGTGGTGCGCTGATAGTCGTCGTTGTGGCCGAACTCGTAGCCGGTGCCGACCACATTCATGCCCAGGTCCTCGTAGGCGCCGATCACGTGGCGCGGGCGCAGGCCGCCGACGAACAGCATCACGGTCTTGTCGGCCAGGCGCGGTTTGTACTTCTCGATCACCGCGTCCATCATCTTGCGGTACTTGGCGATGACGCGCTCGGCGCCTTCCTTGATCTTGTCGTCGAAGTGGCTGGCGATTTCGCGCAGGGACGCCTCGATCTTGGACGGGCCGAAGAAGTTGTACTCGACCCAGGGAATGCCGAACTTCTCTTCCATGTGGCGCGAGATGTAGTTCATCGAGCGGTAGCAGTGCAGCACGTTGAGCTTGGCCTTGGGCGAGTTCTCCAGCTCGGCGATGGAGCCGTCGCCGGACCACTGCGCGATCACGCGCAGGCCCATTTCTTCCAGCAGGATGCGCGAAGCCCAGGCGTCGCCGCCGATGTTGTAGTCGCCGATGATGGCCACGTCATACGGGGTGCCGACGAACTCGGGATGCTTGTCGCCCTTGTCGAAAATCCAGTCGCGGATGGTGTCGTTGGCGATGTGGTGGCCGAGCGACTGCGACACGCCGCGGAAGCCCTCGCAGCGCACCGGCACGATGGTCTTGCCGTCGTATTCCTTGGACTTCTTCTTCGACACTGCCTCGATGTCGTCGCCGATCAGGCCGATCGGGCACTCGGACTGCACGGTGATGCCCTTGTTGAGCGGGAACAGCACCTGGATCTCGTCCATGATCTTTTCCAGCTTCTTGTCGCCGCCGAAAACGATGTCCTTCTCCTGGAAGTCGGAGGTGAACTGCATGGTGACGAAGCTGTCCACGCCGGTGGTGCCGATGTAGTAGTTGCGGCGCGCGGCCCATGAGTACTGGCCACAGCCGACGGGGCCGTGGCTGATGTGGATCATGTCCTTGATCGGGCCCCACACCACACCCTTGGAACCGGCGTAGGCGCAACCGCGGATGGTCATCACGCCCGGGATCGACTTGACGTTCGACTTCACGCCGCAGTCCGACTTGCCTTCCTCGAAGGTGCCAAGGTGCTTGGCGCGCCGCTTGGCGGTTTTATCCGGATAGACCTCCAGCACCTCTTTGATGAGGTCCTGGTTTCTTTCTTTGACTTGCTCGACTGTGAGGCTCATTTCGCCCTCCTGTTTGATGTGAACACTAAACACCGGCATCCCGGTTCCCGGGAAAGCTCTGCGAATGGCACCGTTGCGACAAGCCGGCGATGCCCTTGGCAGAGGTCTCCCTCTGTTGAGTCCGCCGCCCTTGCGCCGCCCCAAAAAACAGGGTGCGCGCAGGCGACGAGACTCGGTTACGCAGCCGCTGCTTCGGCCGCAAGCTCGGCGGCGGTCTTGCCGACGATGGACTCGTCCACCGGCTTCATGATGCCGTGCTCCATCAGCATGTCTTCCAGCTCGTCCATGGTGATGGGCGTCGGAATCGTGCCGTTGCCGGCGTTGTTGTGGATCTTCTGCGCCAGGTCGCGGTACTCCTGGGCCTGCTTGGAATCGGGCGCGTATTCCAGCACCGTCATCCGGCGCAGCTCGGCGTGCTGCACCACGTTGTCGCGCGGGACAAAGTGGATCAGCGTGGTGCCCAGCTTGGCGGCCAGCGACTCGGCCAGTTCCAGTTCCTTGTCGGTCTGGCGCTCGTTGCACACCAGGCCGCCGAGACGTACGCCACCCGAGTTGGCGTACTTCAGAATGCCCTTGGAGATGTTGTTGGCGGCGTACATGGCCATCATCTCGCCGGACATCACAATGTAGATTTCCTGCGCCTTGTTCTCGCGGATGGGCATGGCAAAACCGCCGCACACCACGTCGCCGAGCACGTCATAGGACACGTAGTCGATGCCGTCGTAAGCGCCTTCTTCTTCGAGGAAGTTGATGGACGTGATCACGCCGCGGCCGGCACAGCCGACGCCGGGCTCAGGGCCGCCGGATTCGACGCACTTGATGTTCTTGTAACCAATCTTCATCACGTCCTCGAGCTCGAGGTCTTCCACGCTGCCGGCTTCGGCAGCCAGGCTCAGGATGGTGTCCTGGGCCTTGGCGTGCAGAATCAGACGGGTGGAGTCGGCCTTGGGGTCGCAGCCGACGATGAGGATTTTCTGGCCCAGGTCGGCCAGAGCCGCCAGGGTGTTTTGCGAGGTGGTGGATTTACCAATCCCGCCTTTGCCGTAGAAGGCAATCTGCCTTAATTTAGCCACGTGTATCTCCTTAAGTTAAAAGTTCAAAATCGATTCACCCTGGCAGCAAGCACTCGGCCGACTCGAAAAATCCTGCTGCGCACCTTTTCTTCTTCTTCTTATTTCGGATACGGATCCGGCAAAACATTCGCTGCACGCCCAGTACTCAGCAACGACCGTGCCACCCAACTTAAAACAAGTTAACGCCATGATTTGAATGGTGATTTTGTTTGATAAATAGGCTTGAGCCGCTTGTTGCAAACGCGACAAACACCTGAAAAGCTGTAGCGAAGGGGACAAGCCCAAGGGAAAAAACAAGGAGAAAAACCTTCAGCGCCGCGACAGTGCCAGCGGCAGATCGGCCAACCGGTATTGGCCGCTTTGAACAGCCTGCGCAAGGCGGGTCAGGGTTATGCTGCCCAGGCTGGCGAGGAGTTCTTTCTTGACGGGTTTCCACTTGCGATGCAGGGGACAGGCCGTCTCGTCCTGGCAGACCTTGAGCCCGAGCAGGCACTCGCGATCCATGCGGACGCCTTCCGTGAGCAGGACGACATCGAGCAAACTGGTCTTGCCGGCGTCGGCGCGCAGACTGAATCCGCCACAGCGGCCGCGCGACGAATGCAGCAGCTTCCCCCGGCTCAGGTCCTGAAGAATCTTGGCCAGATAGGGCGACGGCACGCCCAGGCTCTGTGCGATCTCACGGCTAAGCAGCCGCTTCCCGCTCGGCTGGGTGGCCAGGTAGATCATCGCCTGGATGGCATATTGGCTGGTGCGGGAGAAAATCATGGCGGCCCCTTTAGTCGTTCTATCGAAGCAACGCGCGTGCCACGCTTCCGCATCCCGCCAGCCCGCCGCCATGGCCGATCGCAGGCATTCATTCTTTGTCGCCAACCCTACATTCACCCCTGCCTTGTCCGACATGCGACACGACATTTGTGTGCCGTTCGAGCCGCAAGCCCCATGCGACCATGGGCTGCGCCACCGGAACGCTTCTTGCTTTTCCCTGATTTCCATAGACAAGACACCCGGGAGAAGTGCGATGCAAATCGGCGTAGAGAGTGCAAAAGCGGTGGACAACAAACGCCTGTTCGTGGTGGCCAACGACGACATCACACGCATGGCGCTGCAGTTCATGCTGCACGACGAGAACGAGACCCATGACCTGTCCAGCCTCGAAGCGGCTTTCGACAAGAGCATCGAGTGGAAGCCCGACCTGCTGCTGCTGGGCATCGATGTCGTGCGCGAGCGCGGGATGGATGTGTTGCCGCTTATCCGGTCGCGCCTGACCAGCGCGAAGATTCTGCTGGTGGCCGACAACCGCGAGGATCCGCTGGTGGCAGACTGCCAAGGCGCGGGCATCGATGGCTTGCTGGTGAAACCGCTAACGGTGGAAACCGTGCGCAGAAGGGTCGATGGAATGCTGGGGCGCAAGCTCGCAGGCATTCCGATTCATGCTTCATGACTGCTGCCGCGCTGCGGGGGCATAGAGCGGATGAAGTACACGAACGTGCACTGGGCGCCTATCTCGGCTTCGCCGTCGGCGATGCCCTGGGCGCAACGGTTGCATTCATGACGCCCGTCGAAATTCAGCACGCCTACGGCATGCACCGCGACATGGTTGGCGGCGGCTGGCTCAAACTCAAACCGGGCCAGACCACCGACGACACGCAGATGGCGCTGGCGCTGGGGCAGTCGCTCATCGACAGCGGCGGCTGGAACGCGACGGCTGCCGCCGATGCCTTCGTGGCCTGGTTCAGGGCCGGGCCGGTGGATGTGGGCAACACCTGCCGCCGCGGCATCCAGCGCTACATGACGGACGGCACGCTGGCCGGTTCGCCGCAGGAAGGCAATGCCGGCAACGGCGCCTGCATGCGCAACCTGCCGCTGGCGCTGGCGACGCTTGACGACGATGGCGCGTTCAGCCGCGCGAGCCTGGAACAATGCCATATCACCCATCACCACCCCTTGTCGGACGCCGCGACCCTGGCGCTCGGCAGGATGACGCGAACCCTGGTTCAGGGCGGTGGAATCAAGGGCTGCCGCGCGGAAGCGAATCGTCTGATCTCAGACTTTCCGGCGTTCCGCTTCGACCCCTATCCCAAACGCGCTTCGGGCTACATTGTCGATACGGTACAGACGGTTCTTCACTCCTTCTTCCGCACGGACGGTTTCGAATCCTGCGTGACCGAGGTGGTGAATCGTGGCGAGGACGCCGACACCAACGGCGCGCTGGCCGGCATGCTGGCGGGCGCGGCCTATGGGGTTGCCGGCATTCCCGGGTATTGGCTGAAGAAGCTGGACAAGGGAATCCGGCGCCGCATCGAGACGCAGACCGAGGCGCTGCTGGCCTTGGCGCAAAGGAGTGGGAAATGAATCCAGGCAAGGCGTGTCATCGCGTACATGTACGCAATGACGGCATGGGTAACGCCCAGCGGTGTAGGTTGGGCTGAATGAAGTGAAGCCCAACACAATGCGGACTACCCGGCGAATGAGGAAATGTTGGGCTTGGCAGCCCAACCTACCCAGGCTGCTCAAGAATCCCGTTATCGTCGTAGGAGCGGCGTCCACGCCGCGATGGGTGGGTCGCATACGGACAATCGCGGCGTGGACGCCGCTCCTACGTCAGACATTGCCATGAACGCCGCCGACATCGCCATCGCCTACCACGAGCGCACCAAGCACCGGCCCGGTCGCTATGCCTCCGGCCCGGAGACGCTGGACTGGACCAGCCAGCCCGATCCCTTCCGCGCGTTTGCGGGCTGCCCGTCCTTCCGCCTGCCGCTTTGCGCGGGCCGGCTTGCTCATATCGGCGAAGACCGGGCAGCGCCCGAATTCTCCCTGGATTCGATCGGCGCCCTGCTGCAGCTGTCGCTCGGGCTGTCCGCCTGGAAGGAATACGGGCCGGACCGCTGGGCGCTGCGCTGCAACCCGTCGAGCGGCAACCTGCACCCGACCGAGGCCTATGTGATCGCGCACGGCGTCGCGGGACTGGACGCCGGCCTCTACCACTACGCCAGCCGCAACCACGCGCTGGAGCAGCGCTGCCTCTCCACGGCGGCGCACCCGCCCGGCCTGTGGATCGGGCTGTCTTCCATCCACTGGCGCGAAGCCTGGAAATACGGCGAGCGCGCCTTCCGCTATTGCCAGCTCGACGTCGGCCATGCGCTGGCCGCGCTACGCTACGCCGCCGCCCTGCTGGGCTGGGAACTGCGCCTGGTGGCCGGCTGCAACAGCCGGCGCCTGGCTGCGCTGCTGGGCACCGGGCGCGACCAGGACTACGCCGATGCCGAGCGCGAGGAGCCGGACCTGCTAGTGCAACTCACAAGACCCGCGCAGATCGTCGACCCGGCCCGGCCCCAGGTGGTTGCCGAACCCGCGCCATGGGACGCCGCCGACACCCACTGGCGCGGCCAGGCCAACCTCCTCGACCCGCATCCCATGTACCACTGGCCGGTCATCGACGAAGTCGCCTCGGCCACCGAAAGCAGGCATGACGAGGCCGCCGCGCCGCCGCGCAATTACCCGCCCGGCAGCGCCGCCACCCACCTTCCCGCGCCCGAAGTCATCATGGGCCGGCGCAGCGCCCAGCGCTTCGACCCGCAATTCGAAATGGCCGCGGCCGACTTCTACCATCTGGTCGACAGCCTGCTGCCACGCCCGCAGGCGCCGTGGGACATCTGGGACTACGCGCCCGCCATCCATCCGGTGTTTTTCGTGCACCGCGTGGACGGCGTGCCGCCAGGCCTGTACATCCTGGTGCGCGAGGCCGGGGCCGAATCAAGACTGCGGCAGGCATTGAGCGATGAATTCGAATGGCAGAAAGCCGAAGGCTGCCCCGGCCATTTGCCGCTCTATCGCCTGCAGGCAGGCAAGTGGCACAAGGTCGCCCGCGCGGTGAGCTGCGCGCAGTCGATCGCCGCCGACAGCTGCTTCTCGCTGGGCATGCTGGCCGAGTTCGAAGCCAAGGTGCAAGAAGACGCCTGGCGCTACCGCCAGCTGCACTGGGAAGCGGGCCTGCTCGGCCACGTGCTGTATCTGGAAGCCGAAACCCTGGCGCTGCGCGGCACCGGCATCGGCTGTTTTCTCGACGACGCCTTCCACGAACTGCTCGGACTGCAAGGCAAGCGCTTCCAGTCGCTTTACCACTTCACCGTGGGGTGCGCGCTGACCGATACGCGCATCACCACCCTGCCGCCCTACCCCGACCGCATCGCAGATATGGAGGACACCCCATGAGCAAAGACAGAAGCTTCAAGCGCATCGACCCCGCCACCGCCGCCCAGTTGCTTGCCCGCGACAAGGTGCTGGTGCTGGATTCGCGCGACCCGGACAACTACAACCGGGCGCACATCGCCAACGCCCGCCGCCTATCCAGCGCCAACCTCGACGCCCTCCTCGTCGGCACGCCCACGGCCACGCCGGTGCTGCTCTACTGCTACCACGGCAACGCCAGCCAGACCTACGGCCAGATGTTCGCCGACTTCGGCTTTTCCGAGGTCTACAGCCTGGACGGCGGCTTCGCCGCCTGGCAGCGCGCGCAGAAAAGCACGACGCCGCCCGTCATCAGCCCGCAACTTGCGCAGTGGCTGCAGGCAAACGGCTATCCCACCGACGATCTCGACACCCCGGCTGCAAACGGCATCACCCCGCTGATGCGCGCCAGCAAAGCGGGCGAGACCGGCGCCATTTTCGAACTGCTGCAGGCCGGCACCAATCTGGCCGCCGTCAACATCGACGGCAACAATGCGCTGTGGATGGCCTGCGTGGGCGAGCGCCTGGAAACCATGGACCTGCTCATCCGCGCCGGCATCGACCTCGACCACCAGAACGACAATGGCGCCACCTGCCTGATGTACGCCGCCTCCACCGGCAAGCATGCCGTGGTGGAAGCGCTGCTGGCCGCCGGCGCCAACCCGCAACTCGAAACCCAGGACGGTTTCAGCGCGCTGGACATGGCCGCCACCATCGAGTGTTTGCGCCTGCTGCGCGGGGTTGAAAAGAAAATGCTGGCGACGGCAGCCTGAGCTTGCCGTCATCGCGAGGCGCGCAGCGCCGTGGCGATCCAGCCCACTGGTTCATCTCATCAAGAAATTCGCGCTTGCGCGTTCGTTTGGTCACAATCTCGAATCCGGTGGCAGCAAGGCTGATTTGTTTCATGGCGATACTGTCTCAGATTCCGGGATGATTGGGGGGAGTTATGCAGACCTTCCCTTGATCTGGCGCTATAGCGGCGGGGCAAGGAAATGGTCTCAGTCCAGTGCCCAGCTTCGTCTGTAATGGCGCACCAAATCAAAGGGCTTGCAGCGATGCAGGCCCTTTTCATTTGTATCACTTCCAAGCCGCTGTATCACTACCGAACGGCTTACCCACTCTTTGCGCTCTTGCGCGTCGCCATCGGCCGCCATCTTTAGTGCGCCGGAGCCGCAAGGTCCATCGTCCCCACCCTCCACTAGGGAAAGTACAGTGCGTCAAACAGGCCACCTGCGCCCGCAGCGATTCGCGCTCCCACTACAACTAAAGTTGTATACCGGTCGCCCAGCCTTTGTCCTACAAATATAGGGTCATAACGCTGAAGGAAGAAGATCATGGCTCAGCAGGTAGAAGTTACCGAGAGATATTGGTGCCCAGGATATTGGCCGTGGCAATGGTTCCGCACATGCACTAGGACAGTGACCAAGTGGTGCTATCAGTTTCAATGGCTGAAGGAATATCGCTGGCTTGTTTTCTGTTACCTAGAAGGCTGCGAAAACGGAACTAAATACTGCTGGTACGCGGGCTGCTTCAATATCTTTGGGTCCGAGACGTTCTATAACATCGAAAAGTGCTTCAATTCGCAAAGATCGAGCTGCGGCAGGTGCGGATGATTGCCAGCGGTATCGGTTTGCGGGTCTCGATGGCCCCCAAACCAGATCGGCTCATGCCCCTATGACTTGTGGTCAACCTTTTTGGCTGAAGAGGAGAAGGGCCGTGAGCATGACCAAGTACACAATCGACCAGTTGCCTGAACTACCGCTAGATGAACCGCCAGCGCTCAATTCCACCATGGGAGGAGGAACCACCATGCGTGTCAGACACATACAATCTCGCCGCGCCCGAGGCAGCACGGCGACCGCGGTCGCCGTGTTGGCGTTGTTCCTTGCGGCCTGCGCACGAACCAACGTCGTCCTCACCAGCGCCACGACGCCGGTGTGCACGGCGGAGGCGGTAGCGGAGTGGAACCGCGTCGTCGACCAGCTGCAGGGGGTCAAGGGCGAAGACCCGGTCGGCTTCTACATCGCCGACTTCCCCGCCGAGAGGTTCGGGTCCGTCATCGACAACTGGTACCCGAACTCGGGATACAAGGAAACGCTGTGCGGCCAGCTGCACCACTTCAACGTTTACGACGGCTCGGGGGCGGAGATGGACTGGAACAACTTTATCATCCCGGCTCCCGGCTTCGAGCACCTCATCACCGATGTCCTGCCCTACAAGGGCGGTAGCGGCACGTGGTGCGTGGATGACGACTGGCAAAGCTGCGTCGGCGAGAACGACTGCATGGAGGCGGAGCTGACGCCCGACGACAGCTTCGAGGAAAACCCGTGGTTCCCAAAGAGCACCGGCAGCTCGGTCCTCGAGGGGCGCCAGATCTGCGCGTACGGCCCGTGGATCCGCGAGTGCGTCCACGGCCATCGCCCCGAAATCCACCCCGCTGAGCTGACATGGTGGAAGGAGCGCTGGCATGACGCGGACCTCTACTGGCTGATGACGCTGCAGGACGACTCCAACCGCTTCGACACCGAGGACGACTTCGACATCGAGGGCAGCCTCCCGCCTGGCTGGCGCGAGTGGGGCGCCGCGCCCATGACGGCTAGGTTCAAGCTCGCGTTCTCCGCCCGCCCACTGGGACCGGTCGTCGAGTTCGGAATCGGCGAGGCCTTCGCCCGCAACGTCGTCACTGGCGACGACGCGGAGGCAAGGAAGGACGCCGATGACGCCACCGGACACGCCATCCAGTACGACGGCCAGATCGTGCTACGGGCCATGGAGAACCAGCCAAGGGATGTCGATCTCGGCGTGACCTTCACCGACGTCTGCCGGCGAGCCAACAACACCCTCCAAGGTTACGTGGCCATCATCACGAAGACGGGCGTCAACAACGACGGCGAGGAGGGCTACCACATCCTCTACGTGACCAAGAAGGAGGTGGGCGGTATCTTGCCTCCAGTCGTCCTGCCTGAGGTCGCGACCCAGGTCCTGCTCCGCACCACCGGCGACCATTCGTCCATGCGAGTGACGGAGATCGATGGGCGGCCCGCTTTGGTGGGTGACCTCAAGGTCGCAGTTGCTGAACTACAAGGCCGCGCACACCAGAGCGTCACCGTGAAGAGTGTGGAGCTGCGGGCTCCCTCCGCACGCCGGCCGTTGCCGTACGAGCCCGACCCAGCCCGAGCCGGCGGTGTCGTCAAGGGCGTACCGCTTCTCGACCGCGTTGAGCTCTCCTTCGAGCTGTCATCGAACGCCCGCCTCGAGGCGACCTGGCCAGGCCTGGCTCTGGCAGCCTTGGTGGACGAGAAGGTCGAGGTCGCCTCGCAGGCGCCGGCGGGGGCGTGGCAAAGTGTGATCAAGGCGGCCGGAGGCCTCCCGACCGATCCCGCCGCCAACCTCAAGGTCATGCGGGCAGGAGCCGTGCGGCTGAGCGTCCTCCCCCACTACGCTATGCGCAAGGACGGGCGGGCGTCGCTTGAGGAAGGATCGCCGTTCGTGGAGCGGCTCAACGAGGTGCTAAGGCGCGATGAGGAAGGCGAAACCAAGGCGCTCTTCGGTACCCCAACACCGATCAAGGCCGCATGGACGTTCGAGGCGACCGACCTCGTCACCGGGCGTTCCGTTCCGGTCAGCACAGCGGACTCGACGGCGGCCGCCGCCAAGCCTGGCGCCGCAGTCCAGGTTGTCGCGTACCCCGGGAAGATCCCCAACGAGTCTGTCCAGATCTCGTTCCCAAGCGACCCGAATGGGATCTACGAGGTGCGGGCAACCGCGACTGTGACCGACGTGCTGGGCTCAACGAGCCAGACGCAGCACCGCGCCTTCAGCCATTTCCTCGCAGACGCAACCACGGAGGGCATCGTCACGTCGCTCATCCCTGCGGTCGCAGCTGCCGCCGGCGTCTCTGGTGATGTGGTGTCAGTAGCCATCAAGCTCCGCCCCTTGCCGCTGGACGACGCACGCCGACGCGACCCCCAGGCCAGGCGTGCGCTGCTACTCCACAGCTTCTCTCTCCAGGCAGCCGACGACGGCCGCATCACCCCCGACGAGTTGCAGAGCCTCATCAAGGGAGCCAAGTCCCTGACGAGCAGATAAGCTCTCGGGTCCCCGGGACGCCGCGGCGTCTCCCTCTCCCCCCGGGAGAGGGGTGGGTGGAGCGAACTGCGAAAAAGACGAGCAATAGGGGACGTACCACGATTTCTACGCAAAACGACCTTTCTATAACGTCCATTTTGCTGGGACAAGCTGACCAGCGCGGCGATCCCGCGACTGAAAACTGTTAAGGGTTTGGCGACCGACATAAAAGGTTTACTTTCCGACTGTCATGACGTGGAAGGCCGAACGTCTCTTCCGGGTCGGAAGTGCGCATTCACGGAAATATGAAGCGGACACTCGGCGTTACTGATCTGCGTCGATCGGTTGAATCCGCAAGCCCATAGCGGATGTATTAGCCTTGCTGGGCGTAAGACCGCTTCGGCCGAACAAGAGACGTTGACCTCCCCAGCCTGAATTTCCGCTTCTGGCCGAATGCGCCCACTCCCGAACCCGATGACGCCCAAGGCCAGCACCGCAGCAAAATCATAGATAAACGGGTGAAGCGGCGCGCTCGTAGCAAGCACGCGCGAAAGGAGTGTTGTGGTCGCTAAACAGGGGGGACATGCAGCCGCCCGTGCTGCCAGCACTACGCGGCAGATATTCCAGCAATGTCAGAAGCATGGGCATATCGTCGAGACCGGCGGGACCGATCTCGACGAGTGCGCCGCGTCAGACGGCAACGGCCAGCTTTTCCACCTGCTCTTCGCCGGCCAGCAGCCCGACAAATTCATCAAGCGGCATGTCGATGCGCTGGATGTTCTGCTCTTCCAGGAAGCGCGCTTCGTTGCGGCTGAGTTCGCCCGGCAGCACTGTCCAGTGGGTGTCGGAAGAACGCTTCATGATCTGGCGTGCGAAGGTGCGCTCCAGTTGGGTGCGGAAGCGGCAGCCGAGAAAGAGGAAATGGCGGTCGCTGCGCAGCTGCTGGACGATGTCGGGGATCGGGGTCTGGATGTCGATCTCGGTGAGCACTTCGACGAAATCGGTGTCGGACACGAGGAAGTTTTTGGCCGGGGCGATCGAGCCCATGGGTTTGTAGAGCAGGGTGTCCCAGGTGTCCGCCTCGAAGGGGTCGGCCTGCATGCCGTTGGGCCGGAAGTAATGCACCCAGGTGCCGAAATGCTCGGACTGGCTCACCCCTTGCAGCTGCCCCCACAGGTTGCGCAACTGCAGGGCCGTGGCCATGGCGTTGTCGTACCAGGCGTCGACGATCAGCAGGGGCTTGCGCACGATGCTCGCCAGGTACTCATGCAGGACGGTGGGCGGCACCTCGGGGGCAAAGGCTTCCGCCATATGCCCCACTAGGGTTTTGCGGTGCTTGAAGTTCTCGATGTACTGCGCGGTGGCGGTGAGGTTGCCGCGTATCTTGAACGGCACGCTCGATTTCGCCACCAGATGCTGCACCAGCGCCGCGGGAGAATTGGGAACCGGGCTGCCGCCCGGAATCAGATCGAGCACCCCCGGCCCCAGGTAGGGGACGATGCCGCCCACTTCCAGGTGCGAAATGATTTCGTTCAGCAGGGTGTCGGTCTTTTTCATGATGGTTTCTCCTCAGGCCGCCGACGATTTCAGCTGGTCGACCTGCTGCTTCGGGAGGCGGAACAGGGCGCGTCCGCCGGACAGGGTCTCGTAGTGATCGGTGGTGGAACTGGCGAGCAGGTTGAACCACTGCTGCGTGCTCAGCTCACTGGGGCATTCGCTGATCTTCACCACCGTTCCGTCGGGGGCAAAGCGCACATGAATCATCATTTCTTCGTTTTCCATGGTGTTACTCCTTGAATGAATTAAATAGCCCGGACAACAGTCAGGTCAGTCCAGCAATTCCACCGTCACGTTCTCGGTGCCCAGTTTTGCCTGGCAGGCCAGGCGCGAGTTCGAGCTGACGCCGACGATGGCATCGAGTCTTTCATTCTCGGCGCGCTGGGCTTTTGACAGGGTCTTGCGGCCTTCGACGACGAAGATATGGCAGGAGCCGCATTCGGCCTTGCCTTCACACTTGTGCGGCATCTTCACGCCGGCCGCGAGCACGGCTTCGAGGATGCTCATGCCCTCGGTGGAGGGGACGGTCTTGCCGGAGGGATTGATGGTTAACGTTGGCATTGCATTGCTCCTTGGGTGTTTGCTGAGTCGGATGTAAGTCATGGGCATATCGATCAATCTACTGCGCGGCCTTGCGGGTGCTCGCTGCGATTCCTGAAGCTGCCCACATGATTAGTAGATCGCCGCGCCCGCACCGATGTTGATCGAGGCGTCCTTGGCGGTCTGCACGATGAAGCCCACCTGGGCTTCGTTCACATGCGCGTGAAAAGGCAACGCAATGATGCGATCGGCCACTTTTTCGGTGACCTTGAAATCGCCCTTGCGATAGCCCAGTTGGGTATAAAACGCCTGCAGATGCTGCGGCTGGCAGTACGCCGCGCTCTCGATCTTCTCGGTGTGCAGGTCGTTGACGATGGCATCGCGGCTGCTTTTGGAAAAGCGCGTGCCGAGATGCACCAGATACAGAAACCAGTGCACTTCGGTCACATCCGGGCCGATGTAGGGGTCTTTGATGCCCTCGAACGATTTGACGAAGTCGTAGTAAATCTGCTCGACCTGCTTGCGCCGGTTGAGGATCTGGTCGATGCGCTGCAGCTGGGTCAATCCCAGCGCCGCCGACAGCTCGCTCATGCCGGCCTGATACGGCACATTGCCGCCGATCACCACGGAAAATCGCTCGTTGGTCTTGCGGGTACGCTGATAGCGAAGCTTGCTCGCCAGTTCGGCGTCGTCGGTCACCACCATGCCGCCCTCGCCGCAGGTGAGTGCGCTCGGCTGGGAAAAATCGAACACGGCGCAGTCGCCAAAACCGCCGACCCGCCGCCCCTGGTAAGTCGAGCCGATCGCTTCGGTGGAATCCTCGATCAGCCGCAGGCCATGGTTGGTGGCGATTTCACGCAGCGCCTCCCAGGGAGCGGGGTGGCCGTTGGTGTTGCCCGCCAGGATGGCGCGGGTGTGCGGCGTGATCTTCGCCACGACCTTGTCGGGCGCCAGAGTGCCCGACCAGTACTCGATGTCGGCGAACACGGGGGTGGCGCCGGCCAGCGCGATGGCATGGGCGATCTGATGCCAGCTGTAGGGCGAAGCGATCACCTCATCCCCCGGCCCGATGCCCATTGCCTTCAATGCCAGCAGCAGCCCCAGGGTGCCGCTGGCCATTGCCACGCCGTGCCGGCGGTCGGTGTACGCGGCAAAAGTGGATTCGAAGGAGGCGACCGCCGGCCCCTGGCTCAGGCGCGGCGAGGTGAGCACGTCACGCACCGCATCCAGTTCAAGCTGACTGATGTCGGGGTCGGAGAGGGGAATCCAGCCTTCGCTCATGATGTTTCCTTAATTGCGTGCAGCCACAACGATGCCGGTGGCGGCATTCGGGTCGCGGGTGATGTGCCAGCAGTGATCGCGCCCGTCCACCAGATAGAGGTTGAACCCCGGGTATTCGCGGAATGCCTGTTCGTCGCGCATATCGAACGCGTCACAGCGAGTCAGCGACAGGCCCGGGAAGCTGCCGCGAAAATCCGGTAGTGGATTGCTGCCGGCGGCAGGTGCCGTCAGCAATCCATCGATACGCCCAAGATCGTCTTGCGTAATCATCTTCACTCTCCCAGCCGACGCGCTTCCACGGTGCACGGCAATACCGTCTCCGGCCCCATCGCCGGCAGTTCCAGACGCCAGCCGTTGGCCAGCGTGACGACGCCGCCCCACATGTCGGCCTGATCCATCGACACGATGGGCTCTTCCAGGTCCTTCTTCGGGATGTAGGCGGACAAGATTCCCTTGGCGTCTTTTCTGAGCATCACTTTCATGGTGTTTCCTTGTTGGCGTGTTGGTTAAGTGAGTGCTTCAAGCCGCCTCGGCGGTCATGCGTTTCAAAATTGCAGCCAATGCATCGATCACGTGGTCGATTTCGGCTTCGGTCGTATACCGGCTCAAGGAAAAGCGGACCGTCGCCAGCGCTTCGGCCTCGCTCAGCCCCATGGCTGTCAGCACATGGGACGGCGCGCTGCCGCCGGCGGTGCAGGCCGCGCCGGACGAGGCGCAGATGCCGGTCTTGTCCAGCTTGTCGAGGATGGCCTCTGCCGGCAGTTCGCCGAAGCGCACGCTGCTGGTATTGCCGGCCCGCAACGCGGTGCCGCCGTTGATGCGGGCGCAGGGAATGCGCAGGCGCACGCCGGTTTCGAGCCGGTCCCGCAGGGCCGCCATCGCCACGGCTTTGGCGTCCAGTTCGCGTGCCGCGAGTTCGCAGGCCACGCCCATGCCGACAATGGCTGGGACGTTCTCGGTGCCGCCGCGGCGGCCGCGCTCCTGATGGCCGAACAGCATGGGCTGCAGCTTCAGGCCTTTGCGCACGAACAGGGCCCCCAACCCCTTGGGCGCGTGGAACTTGTGCCCGGCCAGCGTAAGCAGATCGACCGGCACCTGCGCCAGGTCGAGCGGGATCTTGCCTGCCGCCTGCACCGCATCGGTGTGAAACAGAACCCCGCGGGAGCGGGCAATCTGCGCGGCTTCCGCGATCGGAAACAGCACGCCGGTTTCGTTGTTGGCCCACATCAGCGATACCAGCGCGGTGTCCGGCGTGATCGCCTGCTCAAGCGCCGCGAGATCGAGCATTCCGTCCCGATCGACCGGCAAGCGCGTGACGCGGAGGCCGGTCGCTTCCAGATGCGCCAGCAAATCCAGGGTGGACGGATGTTCCACCGCACTGACCACCACATGAAGCTTGCCCGGACGTGCCGCCAGCGCGCCCGCGATCGCCAGGTGATTGGCTTCGGTGCCGCTGGCGGTGAACACGATCTCGGCAGGTGCCGCATTCAGCAGCCGCGCCACCGATGCGCGGGCCTGCATCACCTGCGCCTTGGCACGCTCGCCGACGGCATGCTTGCTGGACGGGTTGCCGTAGCTGTCGCGCAGGCAGGCCAGCACCGGTTCCACGCACTCGGGCGCCAGCGCCGTGGTGGCGTTGTTGTCCAGATAAATGTTGGTGTCCGTCATTGCCAAAAGGTCCGATCCGGGTCCCGATTCAAAAATTGCAGCAGCGCGTTCAAGGCGCTGAACTCTTTGTAAAACTGCCACTCGCGCTGCGCATGGTCCTTGCGGTACAAACGCCACGCCCGCGAATCGGCGACATATTCCAGCCGTGCGATATCGACCACCCCGCCGGTCTTGTCGACATTGCGCGAGCAACAGGGACTCTGAATCCGGTAGCCCGCCTCGTCCGCCTGCACGTCCGGGCTGACGTAGCGGTAGCGCACCCGCGTGGCCAAGGCCCGTTCGATGCGTTTGCGATCCACATCGTTCGGGTGCATGCAACCAGGCTGTCTTGCCACATCGCCCACCTTCCGCTCCCATGCCTCACGCCGGCGTAATCTCTTCCTCGAGACACCCCACTACGCCGCTCTCCTGAAACTCGACCATGTAGACCGGCAAATTGAATTCCTCGTGGTAGCCCACGTTGACGATTTCACCCGGTGTGCCGTTACTCACCAGCAAGGCGCCCGACTCACGATCGGGATAACTGCCGTCGTTGAACATATCGACCGTCGCCTGAATACGCTGGCCCCATTGATATTTCGCTTCGCGTGGCTCGATCATGCTGTCACCTCCGAAATAGCGGCCGGCTGGGATTCGGCGCCGGTTGTCGAAACCTCGCTGACGGCTGCCGGAATGGCATCGGTGGTGGCTTCCAGCTCCTTGCCGCGCATGCCGACCCGGTTGCCGCTCTCGATGAACTCGGTGCCGTAGATATAGAACTGCTGGAGGAACGTGCCGATGCTGGTGACGTAGCCGATTTCGCCTTTCTTCACCAGGATTTCGCCTATGTCCTTGCCGGCATAGGTGCCGTCATTCCGCACCACCTTGAGTGACTTCACCTTCTGCCCATATTCGAATATCGGCTGGGCGGTGAGCTCCACGACGTCGCTATCTCGACTGATCTTGGCCATTTTCCGACTCCTGAAAATTGATCACTAAAATGGCAGGCACGCTTGCTTCTGCGTCACCAGCCGACTGATGCCGGCGCCACCCCCGCCGAGGCGCTGGCGGGCGATGCTCCGCACGAGCTCATCCTCGTCGTTCGCCAGCCGCTTCACGTGGTCCAGCTCGGCCCGGCTTGCCACTTCGTGGCGCACACGCCAGTCCGGATCGTCCAGCAGTAGATGCAGCTGCCCCGGCTTCATCCGCCTGGCCACTTCGCAGCGAACGCCGGCATCCGCGTCTTTGGCCATGCCCGGCAGCCAGGCATCGCCGATCCGGCTTGCCACCATGTGACGAACCTCGGAATCCACGTCCCGCACCATCCTGGTCAGGAGGGTTTCCGGGAGGCGCCGCGCCACCACCTGCCGCACGTAGTAATCCGGGTCGCCGATCATGCCGCCCAGATCGTGGGGGGCGAGGCGCGACGCCACCCGGATCCTCACTTCGCGGTGCGGGTCGCACACCAGGGTCAGCAGCTGTTTGGGGGGCAGCCTGAGCGCCGCGCTCCAGCGCACGGTCTCGTCCGGGTCCAGGATCAGCTGCGGCAGCTGAAACACATCCACGTATTTGGCCGCCACCGCGCGCACTTCGAAATAGGGATGCGTCAGGTAATCCCCGGCCAGCGCCGGATTCCAGAAAAAGAACCGGTCGATGCGCTTGGCGTAGCGGTCGTGCACGCAGGCAAGGCCAGGGCGGCAGCGTTCCTGTTCGAGCAGGCCCTGGCGGGAACAGCCTGCGCAATCCACCTCGCAGCCTTGCCAGTCGACGGGCGGGCCCAGCTCGTTCAGGCTCGGCTCACTCATCCTCGTCCTCCTGCCCGTGGCGAGCCAGCACCTGGAGCAGCACCGTGGCGTTCAGCTTGTCGCTCGGGTCGAGCTCCAGCATCTTGGTCAGCGTGTCGTGGCTTTGTTCCAGCCGGCCCAGGCGCATCTGCAGGTAGCCGCAGGCCTTCAGGGTAAACAGGTAGAAGCGCGGCAGGATGGCGTCGTAGCTGCTGAATTCCGCATCGCCGCGCCGCACCTGGCGCCAATCCGCGTTCAACCGGTTGTCGCGCGCCGCCTTGAGCAGGCAGCGATCCGCCACCTCCAGCGCATCGCCGAGACGCCCCTTGTAGAAATAGAACCGGTACAGGGCGATCAACACCGCTGCGTGGCCAGGCGCCAACGCCTGCGCCTGAAACAGATGGCTCTCGGCAACTGCGTCGTTCTGGTAATGGAGACCCGCCAGGCGCAAGTGCTGCTCGACCGGTTCCGGCAGATGGCCGCCCAGGCAGGCACTCGCCAGCCATTGGGGATCCATGTCCGCCGGAATGGCCGATGGCGCCGTCACCGCCCTGCCCTCTGTCGCACTGCTTGTACGCATCGCCCGCTCACCGTGCCTCGCCCTAGTGCTTGTGGCCGAGGCCGGAAATATCGATGCTGGAACTGCTGCTGGAACTGCCGCAGGAGCCACAGGTCGAGGGCGTGGCGGTGGCGAAACTGAGCCCGCCCCCGGTCGGCGATTCGGAGAAATCAATGGTCGCGCCTTCCAGCAGCAAGCGGCTTTCCGCCGGCAGGAAGAACTTGACCGTATTGACTTCGACGACGGCGTCGCCGGGAAGCGCAGCGGCTTCCACCGTGAACTCGGAGGCCAGCCCGGAACAGCCGCCCGCGCTAACCATCAGGCGGAAGCCGGCGTTCTCTCCGGCGCCGCCGAAACGAACCATGCGGCTGATGAATTTTTCCGCTGCGGGGGTAAGTTTAAGTTCCATCTTGCGCTCCTAGGCCGCCACGTAACGCGGGTAGCTGTTGTCGATCACGCAGGTGTCGTCGACCGGGCACACCGCGACGCACTGGGGATCGTCGAAGTAGCCGAGACACTCGGTGCATTTCTCCGGCTTGATGATGAAGGTGCCGTCCTTCTCGCGGATGGCGTTGTTGGGGCACTCCGGCTCGCATGCCGAACAGGCCGTGCATTGGGACGTGATGATTTTGAAAGCCATGGTGATTCTCCTAACAGGGTTGCTTTAAATTTTGTGCGGCGACTTCATGCAGCGATGTAGGCGCCCTGGCGGATGTCGGCATCACCGCGGGCGGCGTGCACCACTTCTCCGGACTTCACTTTCGCCAGGTATTCCTTGAAGTACTTCACCGCCGACTGCTCGATGAACTCGTGCGCGTATTTGTCCACCGGGTCGATGCCCGCCGCTTTCAGGCTGTCTTTCGGGCAGCCGCCGATCTTGGCCACGAACACCGCGACGCAGTCGTTGATGGCGCGGATCACGGTCGGCAGGGTGTCTTCCTCGCCGTAGCCGCCCTGGCAGTAGAGATCGACGCGGCGATGGCCCACGAACTTGGAACCCTGGGTGCTGAGTTCGTAGATCTGGAATTCCTGGGCGTGGCCGAAGTGTTCGTTGACCCGGCCGTGGCCTTTGGTCGCAACGGCGATCAGAACCTTCAGACCGCTGAACTCGGCCTCCAGATCGGCCATCTCGGCCTGCTTGGCCAGCACGGTCGCCTGGCGTTCCACTTCCACTTTTTCCTGGTAGGCCTTGCGGCCCTCGGCGTCGTACTGAATGTCCATTTCCATGACTTTTTCAGTGCTGAATTCGGACGAGCGGTCCTCGCCCAGCAAGCCCACCGCGTCGGCGCGGCATTGGCGGCAGTGCCGCATCATGTTCATCTCGCCCTCGCAGCTGTCCTGCAGCGCCTTCAACTCTTGCGCCGTGGGGCCGCGCTGGCCGTTCAAGCCGAACACCGTGCCGTGTTCCGGCGCGGAAATGAGCGGCATGATGTTGTGCAGGAAGGCGCCGCGCGACTTGACCGCCTTGTTCACCTCGACCAGATGCTTGTCGTTGATGCCGGGGATCATCACCGAATTCACTTTGCACAGAATGCCGGCCGCGGTCAGCATCTCCAGCCCCAGCATCTGCCGTTCATGCAGGATACGGGCGGCCTCGATGCCGGTGACGCGCTTGTTCTTCCAGAAAATCCACGGGTAAATGTGCTGCCCGACTTCCGGATCGACCATGTTGATGGTGATGGTCACGTGGTCGACGTTGTACTTCTTGATGGTCTCGACATGGTCCGGCAACGACAGGCCGTTGGTCGAAAGACACAGCTTGATGTCGGGCGCGGCGTTGTAGATCAGGTCGAACGTCTTGAAGGTTTTTGCCGGGTTCGCCAGGGGGTCGCCGGGGCCGGCGATGCCCAGCACCGTCATTTGCGGAATGGTGGAGGCCACGGCCAGCACTTTTTTGGACGCCTGCTCCGGGGTGAGCTTCTCGCTCACCACGCCGGGACGGCTTTCGTTGGCGCAGTCGTATTTGCGATTGCAGTAGTTGCACTGGATATTGCACGCCGGCGCCACGGCCACGTGCATGCGTGCGTAATGGTGATGCGCCTCCTCGCTGTAGCAGGGATGGTTTTTCACCTTTTCCCACACCGCCGGATCCATGTCTTCCGGGGCAGTGGATGAGCCGCAGCTGGCTTTCCCGCCCTCGCTGGAGGTGCCGCAGCCTTTGTGCTCCGCCGCCTGTTGCAGGATCTGATCCAGATTCAGATGCAGGCTCTGATCGCTTCCTGTGCCCACCACACTTGCTTGATTGTCCACGCTTGGCTCCTGTCCGTTTCAACTTCAACCCGTGGCGACCCTGGAACCGATCGCCCGCTAAATGCGTTCATGCATGAGCATTTAGCAACAAGCGTGCCATTCATTAAACTTTCAGAAATGGCTGACAATTGAAGTACTTAGCGACGCCATGTGTTTGTCGCAGTTGCTACAAACAGGGATGACTGGGAAATGAAATTGTCGTGAAGGCTACAGCGGGGAAAGGCAGGTAACAGTGGGCGCGCTTGCTTGTACAGGCAAGCGCGCCCATATCTTAAAGACGTTTGACTTCGATGTTGTATCTCGACAGTGCGTAACCGATCTGGCGCGGCGTCAGGTTCAGCAGGCGCGCGGCTTTCGCCTGCACCCACCCGCACTGCTCCATTGCCCACACCAGACGCTCGCGTTCGGTCATGTGCGTCGGCTCGGTGCCCGCATTGGCTTCAGCAATATCGCTGCCTGAGGCCAGCGGCGAGCCAGCAACAGAAACGTGACCGGCCAGCTCGATAGGTATCACCTGCTGCGCCTCACCATAGTGCTGCAGCACCTGCGAAAAACACTTGTTCTGCTGACACGGCAAGTCCACATCCTGGATCGTGCTGGTCCGCGTCATTGTCGCGGTACGTTCGATGCAATTCTCCAACTCGCGCACATTGCCCGGCCAGTTGCACTTGAGCATCACCGCCATCGCGGCCGGCGTAATGGAAAGCTTGCGATCGTTATCCTTGTTAAATTTGTCCAGAAAATGCTCAATGAGCGGCGGAATATCCTCGCGTCGCTCGCGCAATGGGGGGAGGAAGATGCTCACCACGTTGACGCGGTAGTAGAGGTCGGCGCGGAATGTGCCCTTGGCCACATCCTCTTCCATATTGCGGTTGGTGGCCGCGATCAGGCGCACGTCCACCTTGATCGACTTGTTGCCGCCCACCCGCTCGAATTCCCGCTCCTGCAGCACGCGCAGCAACTTGGTCTGAAACATCGGCGAGATCTCTCCGATCTCATCCAGGAACAGGGTGCCGCCCTGGGCCATTTCGAAGCGACCTTTACGTTCCTGGGTCGCTCCGGTGAACGATCCCTTTTCGTGGCCGAACAATTCGGATTCGAGCAGCGTTTCGGACAGCGCAGCGCAGTTCACCTTGACGAACGGCGCGCCCTTGCGCGGGCTCAGATAGTGAACCGAGCGGGCGATGACTTCCTTGCCGGTGCCGCTTTCGCCGCGCAGCAGAACGGTCGACTTGCCTGGCGCTGCCTGGTGCACTTCGGCGAAAACATCCTGCATGCGCTTGCTGTGGCCGATGACGTTGTCCAGGCTGTACTTGCCCTGCAATTCCTTCTGCAGGCGATGCTGTCGCTGCATCAGTTCCTCGCGCTCGGCAGCCACCCTGTCGTGCAGGCGGGTGGTCTGGCCGATGAGATTCGCCACCATGGCCAGGAAGCGCACATCGGCCTCGAAATTGCCCGGCTCGCCGTCCATTTCACGGTCGACGCTCAGTACGCCAACGGTTTCCCGTCCGACCTTGATCGGCACGCCGATAAAGGCAACGACGCGCCCTTCCGCCAGGCTGCGGGACTCGGTTCGATTCAGGAAAAGCGGCTCCTTCGCCACATCCGGCACCACCATGGGCATGCCGGTCCCAAGGATCTTGCCCGTAATGCCCTCGCCCTTGCGGAAACGCCCCCGGCGGGCCGCCTCGGCGGACATGCCGGTTGCCTCAACAACGTGCAGATCGCCGGATGGCTGCACCAAACTGACCATGCCCCGCCGCATCTTGAGATGCGAGGACAGCACGCCGAGCACGTCCCGCGCCGTCTTGTTCAGGTCCAGGGATGAACTCAGTATCTTGCTGATTTCATAGATAGTTGTGAGTTCCATGCCCGTCTCATGCTCTGATATCGCACCCATATCTCCACCCTTCATTGAACCCTTTAAAGACCTTCAAGTATTAAATCAGTTCAACCATCATTACTTAAACAAGCAATTTCCGGTCCAAGACGCAGGGCAGAGCCGCCTCCGCCAGGGGGCTAGTGTCGTGAATCAGAAATATCGAAACATAAAACGGCGTCTTTTTCCGCATGGCGGCGTTGCTCGTCGTTGCCATAGTCTCGACTATGTCGCCTCCTCGCGCCTTGCCCTGCGAAAAAATCCATCCGTTTTATCTTGTTCCGCTATTTCTGATTCACGACACTAGCGCTGGACACCCCGGCAGGCGCGCGAATAGCCGGCGGCAATCAGTCCGCCGCCAGGTCCCGGATCACCGATGCCCCCACCGTGTCGAGCGGGTCCAGTTCCTGCAGCTTGGCAAGGAGCGCGTGACTGTCTTCGCTGCGCCCCAGCCGCAGGCGGATGAATGCGAGCGCCTTGAGGGTGAAAAGATAGAAGTGCTGCGGCGCATCGACGCGGCGCCAATCGGTTGAATGCACATCGAGCCGGGCCCAGTCCGGGCTGAACCCGCCCTGGCGCGCGGCGATCTCGAGCGCGTGCAGGGCGACTTCCTCCGCCTGCGGCAGCATGCGCTTGTAGAAGTAGAACTTGTACAGGGCAAAGTACACCGGCAGGCATTCGGGCGCGAGCGCCTGCGCGGTGCACAGCAGGAATTCCGCGCGCTCGGTGTTGTGGTAGGACGCCGCCCCCTGCGCCAGCCAGTCGGCCACGCCGGGCGGCAGCGCGCCGTCGGCGATGCCGGGGATGGCGTTCACCAGATTTCCGGGGGCAGTTGCAGGCGCGCCACCGGCTTGTCGCCGAGCAAGTGCTCATCGACGATGGCTGCGACATCTTCCTTGGTGACTTTTGCGTACATGACACCCTCGGGATAAACCAGTACATGCGGGCCGTTGCAGGGGCCGAGGCAGCCGGAGTTGCTGAGGGCGAAACGGCCGTTCAGGTTGCGCTGCTGGAAAGCGTAGGCGAACTCCTCCCAGACTTCGGTGGCGCCGCTTTGCATGCAGGAGCCGCGGGGGTGGCCGGGTCCGCGATTCTGGACGCAGATAAAAACGTGTTTTTCAGGTTTCGGCATGGAGGTGACTCTTTCTCAGGACAAATGAACAAGACAGGGAATGATCCGCGCGTGCGGCTTTACGCCATACCTGCGGGTTTTTGAACTCGGGTTAGGGTGATGGGTTCATTTTTGCGACGCATAGCGGTCGATCCACTTTTCCAGTTCAGCCACGTGTTCCGCTTCTTCGGCGGCAAACTCCTGAGCCATCGCCCTGACCTCAGGATCCCCGGTGATGGTCGCGATGTCGGCGTAGAAGGCGTGGCCGCGACGCTCACCATCCAGGGCAATCTCAAGCGCATTGTTGACGTCAATCATGCAGTCGACGCCGATCCAGTCAAATTGCTCGGGACTTAGACCATCGGGCCAAACGTATTCGGTCGGCGTCAGCGCAGGGATCAGGCGAAACCCGCCCCGCTCCACCGCCTGCGCGAGATGCTTGCGGGAGAAGACCGCCATCTGGCGAAAGAATTTCTCGACTTCCGTGTTGCCGTCGGTACGCATGCTGTCGGCAAGTTCTTCATAGCGCCGTGCCGCCTCCCGTTCCAGCTCGACGGCGTGCGCGAGAAACAGGTTGATGTCTTCCATGACATTCAGCCGAACTTGAACAGGATGCCGTAGCCGCCGCGCGGATACTCCCAGTCCACGTTGCGATAAGTCGAGCAGATGATGCGACAGGTGCCGCACTCCAGGCAGCCATCGGTGATCAGCACAACCTGGCCGTTTCCTTCCGCGGTGTAGCAGCCCGCCGGGCAACAGACCGTGCATTCCTGGGTCTTGCACTCCACCCTGCAGGTGTCCTGATTGATGATGCTGATATGCGGCCTGCCGGCATCGACGCGGTAGCGGTTCTGGAACAGCTTTTCTTCAACTTTTACGGGGATTATTTCGGTGGTATTCATTCGAATGCCCTCCACATTTTGTAAGCGTCGCCCATCAATCCGAACAGGGAGCGCCGCTGCTTGAAGCTCTTGCGAATCTCGCGCTCCTTGGTTTTCTTGTCCACGCCGTCCACGGTGAGCATGGTGTGGGCAGCCTTGTTCAGCAGTTCGGGATAGGTGGTGAAGAAATGATTGTTCTTGTGGAAGATCTCCGGCATGTTCTTGTACTTCTTCATGTCCTTCATGACAAAGCTGTCTTCCAGCCGTCCCTGGTAGAAGGCAAGGTTCGCCGCCGTCATCGGCAGTTTCTTTTCCTTCAGGTCGATCACCGTCTCGGCAGCGTAGCGGCCGGTGGTCATCGCCAGGTTGGAGCCTTCGCGGTGTACCGCGTTGACGAACATGCCGGCATCGCCCACGATCATCCAGCCCTCGCCATAGAGCTTGGGCATGGCCTTGTAGCCGCCTTCGGGGATCAGGTGCGCGGTGTATTCCTTCATCTCGCCGCCCGCGAGCAGCGGCTTGATCGCGGGGTGCGCCTTCATCTTTTCCAGCAGTTCGTAGGGCGTGATCTTCTGCTGCTTGAAGTCGGACAGCATGCAGCCGACGCCGATGGTGAGCGAATCCTTGTTGGTGTAGAGGAAGCCGGTTCCCATCATGCCCTGGGTGATCTTGCCCGCCATCTCGATCACCACGCCTTCGCCCTCGCCGATGTTGAAGCGGCTCTGGATGGTTTCTTCTGGCATGAAATGAATTTCCTTCACCGCCAGCGCCACGTCCCTGGGTTCGAGTTCGGCGTGGAAGCCCGCCTTTTTCGCCAGCAGCGAATTCACCCCGTCGGCAAGCACCACCACGTCGGCGTAGATCGCGCCGTTCTCACGGTCGGTCTGCACGCCGATCACGCGGTTGCCGTCCATCAGCAGGTTGGTGACGGTGGTTTCGCACACCACCAGCGCGCCCGCCTCCTGCACCCGTTTCGAGAACCATTTGTCGAACTGGGCGCGGATGATGGTGTAGCGGTTGAACGGCTCCTGGTTGAACTCGGCGGAGCGGTAGGTGGTGCCGATATAGGATTCATCGTCCAGCACCCACATCTGCTGCTCGATGAGGTGACGCTCGAGCGGCGCATCCTCGCGGAAATCCGGAATGATTTCCTCCAGCGCCTTCGAGTACAGGATCGCGCCCTGCACGTTCTTGGAGCCGGGGTATTCGCCACGCTCGACCTGCAGCACTTTCAGTCCGGCGCGGGCCATGGTGTAGGCGGCGGCGTTGCCGGAAGGCCCCGCGCCGATCACGATGGCATCGAATTTTTCGTCCATGGTTCTTCTCCTGTGCGGGGCGCGACTAGACGGCCACTTTCAAGGTTGCAAGCTGCTGCCGGAATGCGTCGGTGAGCGCCGGCAATATCGTCATCGCGTTGCCGACGATGCCGTAGGTGGCGAAGTCGAAGATCGGCGCGTTGGGGTCGCTGTTGATGGCGATGATCACGTCCGATGCGTCCATGCCCACCCGATGCTGGATCGCGCCGGAAATGCCGGCGGCGATGTAGAGCTTGGGGCGCACGGTCTTGCCGGACTGGCCGACCTGCCGATCCAGCTCCACCCAGCCCGCCTGCACCACCGGGCGGGTTGCGCCAACTTCGGCGCCCAGTACCTTGGCCAGGTCCCATATCAGCTGGAAATTCTCCGGCCGCTTCATGCCGCGCCCGCCGGAGACAATGATGTCGGCAAAGGGCAGTTGCGGCTTGCCCGCGAGGTTGTCCGGAATGTATTCGAGCACCTTGGTGACGATGTCGGTTTCGATCATGCCGAGCGGATGTTCGGTGATGCTGCCGCTGCGCGTCTCGTCCTTTTTCGGCATGCTCATCACCCGGGGCCGCACCGTGGCCATCTGCGGCCGGTAGTTGAGGGTGACGATGGTGCACAGCAGGCTGCCGCCGAAGGTGGGACGGGTGGCCGCCAGGCTGCGGTTTTCCATGTCGATGTTGAGTTCGGTGCAGTCGGCGGTGAGGCCGGTCTGCAAGGTGGTGGCGACGCTGCCCGCCAGATCGCGGCCGAGGGTGGTGGCGCCGAGCAGCAGGATTTCCGGCTGATAGGCGTTGACCAGATCGGTCAGCCCCTTGGTGAAGGGCTGGTTGCGATAGTCGGCCATGACCGGATCTTCCATCAGGTAGCACAGGTCGGCGCCGTAGTGGAAGGCCTCCTCGCAGAAGCGCCGCGTCTGGATGCCGGGCGCGCCCATCACCACGCCGGCCAGCGGGACGCCGAGCTTGTCCGCGAGCTTGCGGCCTTCACCCATGAGTTCCCACGACACGGGATGGGCGACGCCGCGCTCGTGTTCGACGAATACCCACACGCCTTGATAGGACGCCAGGCGCGGATCCAATTCGAACTTGCGCCGACCGGCGGGTTTCTTCGGTGGTTCCTGTTCAGTTGCTTCACTCATGACTCAGTCCTTCCGGTTTGCGTTCTAGGCGTTGGCCTTGCCGATTTCTTCGGCCAGGTCCGGGTACTTGGTGAACATCTTCGTCAGCAGCGTGACGGCAAGATCCTTGGGCTGCTTGTTTTCGCAGTCGATGATTTCGGCGCGCACCGTCTTGGCCAGCGGTGCGAACACCTTGCTCACGATGGTGGGTGAGCCCTTGAGGCCGATCTTGGTCACGTCCTCGATGCCGGCGGCGTCCTTGTCCCATTGCTTGAGGGGATAACGCGCGGCGCGGAACATGTTGGGCATGGTCGCGAAGCGCATTTCGTTGGTGCCTTCGAGCATGGTGATGAGACAGGGCAGCCGGGTTTGCAACACCTGTACGCCGCCTTCCGCGCGGCGATGCAGGGTGATTTCCCGCTTGTCCAGATCGAGGTTGACGATGCTGGAGACGTAGGTCAGCAACTGCAGGTCCAGCCGTTTGGCGATGCCGGGGCCGACCTGCGCGGTGTCGCCGTCGATGGTCTGCTTGCCCGCGAAGACGATGTCCACCGGCATGTCCTCCTGGATTTTCCTGATGGCGGACGCCAGCGCGAAACTGGTGGCCAGGGTGTCGGAGCCGGCGAAGGCACGGTCGGTCACCAGGATGGCGTCGTCTGCGCCGAAGGAAATCGCCTTGCGCAGCGCGGCTTCCGCCTGCGGCGGCCCCATGCACAGCACGGTGACGCGGCCGCCATATTCGTCCTTCAGGCGCAGCGCTTCTTCCAGCGAGAACAGGTCGTAGGGATTGACGATGGCCGGCACGCCCTGGCGCATGATGGTGTTGGTCACCGGATGCACGCGAATCTGCGCGCTGTCCGGAACCTGCTTGATGCAAACGACGATATGCATGATGATTGCTCCTAGCGGGACGACAGTGCCGAGCGCATGCTGTCGAGAGACACGTGCTGTTTGCCGTCCGTGTCCTGGAATACCTTGAACACCCTCTCCTGCGCCGCCGTGGAGTTGACGAAGTCGCTGTAGGCCTTGTTCAGCGTCTCCTTGCACACGCCGTGCAGCGTGCCGTCGTCCATCTCCGCCGTACCCGGTGTGGCGCGCAGATACTGGTTGAAGCGCTTCAGGATGTGCAGCCGGTTCACGTTGACGACGGCCTGGTCGTAGGAAACCTGGAAATAGTCCAGGAACTCTTCCGCCGCTGAAAAGGTGCTCATGTATTTGAGTAGGTCGCTCATGGTTTTCCCGTCGGTGAAGTTCAGTGGGTGGTTCGTCTCGGTCTGCTTGCCTGATGAGTCGGCTCGCAGATGTCGCTGCAGGTGGCGCAGTCGTTCGTGGCCGGCGTCGCCTCGCCATCCGGCGATACGCCCAGACGCTTTTCCAGGTGGGCGATGCGTTCGAGCAGGCAGGAAATCGCCTTGCCCACCGGGTCCGGCATCAGGTGGTGGTCCAGGTCGATGCCCTGCTGGGTGATGCGCCGCTGGCTCTCCGGCAGCACCACGCGGCCGGGGATGCCGACCACCGTCATGCTGTCCGGCACATCCTGGATCACCACCGAATTCGCGCCGACGCGCGCGCCGTATCCGACCGTGATCGGGCCGAGGATCTTCGCGCCTGCGCCCACCACCACGCCGTCGCACAGGGTGGGATGACGCTTGCCGGGATTCCAGGAGACGCCGCCGAGGGTGACGCCGTGGTAGAGCGTGACGTCGTCGCCGACCTCGGCGGTCTCGCCGATGACGACCCCGCAGCCGTGGTCGATGAAGAAGCGGCGGCCGATGGTGGCGCCGGGATGGATGTCGATCTGGGTGAACATGCGCGCGAAGAAGCTCATGAAGCGCGCGGGATAGCGCCAGCGACGCCCCCACAACACGTGGCTGAGGCGATGCCAGAACAGGGCATGGATGCCGGGGTAAGTGGTGATGACTTCCCAGGTGGTGCGCGCGGCGGGGTCGCGCTGGAACACGCAGGCGATGTCTTCGCGCAGCAGCGCCCACAGGCCGGGGGCAGGTAGCGGCGCCGGGGCGGCCAGGGTCTGCGGATCGATCATCGCGGTCATGGTGCTTCTCCCGGTCAGGACTGAACCGATGCGCGCGGCATCGCTTCCAGATAAAAACGTTCGAGGTCGGCGGTGCTCGGCGTCCGCTTGGTGGCAACGGCGTGTTCCCGAATGCGCGCGAGCATCGCCCTGGCTTCGAATTCCGTGAGCGCAATGCCGATCCCGGCATACGCATGCATCACCGCGCTGGAACCCGAATGTTTGCCGAGCACCAGCGTGTGGGTGCGCCCGACGGCTTCCGGAGACACGCCCTGGTAGTTGAGCGGGTTCTTGATCAGACCGTCCACGTGAATGCCCGACTCGTGGGTGAACACGGCATCGCCGACGATGCTCTTGTTGACCGGAACCGGACGGCCCGAGGCAATCGATACCAGGCGCGAGATCTCCGGGAAGTGGCGGCTGTCGATGCCGGTCTCGATGTTGTAGAGATGGTGCATCGCGGTGACGGTCTCCTCCAGCGCGGCATTGCCGGCGCGTTCGCCCAGGCCGTTGACCGTGGTGTTGACGTGGCTGGCGCCCGCCAGCACGGCGGCCAGCGTGTTTGCCGTGGCCATGCCGAGGTCGTTGTGGGCGTGCATTTCGAGTTCGAGATCCGTCGCCTCGCGCAGCTGGTTCATGCGCTTGTAGGTGCTGAACGGGTCCAGCAGCCCGAGCGTGTCGGCGAAGCGGAAGCGCCGCGCGCCGGCAGCCTGCGCCGTATCGACCACGCGTAGCAGAAAATCCGGATCCGCGCGCGAGGCGTCTTCACCGCCGACGCTGACGTCCATGCCCATGTCCTGGGCGCGGTTGACGAAACGGCTGACGGTGTCCAGCACCCATTCCCGATCGCGTCCCAGCTTGTGGCGGATTTGAATATCGGAAACGGGGATCGACAGATTGACGACATGCGCGCCGCAGCTGGCGGCGGCCATGAGATCGGGTTCGCACATGCGGCCCCAGACCATCAGGCTCGACGGCAGGCCCAGGCTGGCGATGGCGAGAATGCTCTCGCGTTCTTCCGGCCCCATGACCGGGATGCCCACTTCCATTTCGGCCACGCCCGCAGCGGCCAGGGCGCGCGCGATGGCGATGCGTTCTTCTGCGCTGAAGCTCACGCCCGCGGTCTGCTCGCCATCGCGCAGGGTCGTGTCATTGACGATTACAGAAGATTGGGCCATGTCCGCTCCGAAGAAGAAGTGCTTTCAACCAGCAATCAGCAAGGGGCGTGCCAGAGTAAATTGTGATGTTCAATCAGTCAGTTACAGGTTATGGCGGGGAGCGGCCGAAGGGGCGTAAGCGACATTTGTCGGGGATTGTAGGGATTGCGACAGGGCGGCCTGCGACGTCATGGCAGGCGCGACGAAGGCTTGAGCGGGACCGGTGGTGCAGCGGGCGCGGGTCAGTCCCGGTGTGCGGGCGCGAGATGCAGATAGCAGGACGGCCCCTGCCCCCCCGGAAGGCTGCAGCACCTTGACCTTCATGTCGCATGCCTGGAATCCAATGCGCGCACCCGCGGGATGCCGGTGCGCAGGGGCCAACTCCGGAGAAAGCGATCAGGGAAAGCTCAATGCCCTTCCTTGACCATGTTGATCGAGTACTTGGGAATCTCGATCACCAGGTCGGTGCCGTCGACGATGGCCTGGCACGCGAGGCGAGATTGCGGCTCCAGGCCCCATGCCTTGTCGAGCAGGTCGTCTTCCACTTCGGTGGATGCATTCAGGGAGGCGAATCCTTCGCGCACGATGATATGGCACGTGGTGCAGGCGCAGGATTGTTCGCACGCATGGTCGAGTTCGATTCCAGCGGCGAGCAGGCTGTCGCAAATGGTGGCGCCGCTTGCGGCATCCAGCGCGTCGCCGTCCGGACACAGGCTGGCATGCGGCAGTACGATGATTTGCGGCATTAGGTTCCTTACGCCTCGATCGCATCCAGCCGCCGGCCCGTCAGGGCGCGCTGAATGCTTGCGTCCATGCGGCGGGCGGCGAACTGGGCGGTGGCCCGGTTGAGCGAGTCGGCCGCGCGCTTGATGGCGACATGGTCCTGGCCGTTCAGCAGGACTTGGAGGGTGTCCATGGCGCGGCCGATGGCGATGCGCTCCGTGTCGGACAGCAGCCGTAAGCCATCCGCATCCAGCGCCGCCTGCGTGGCCTCGAGCAGACGCAGGCCGTCCACCCGCTGCTCGCGCAGATTGCGTGCGTCCATGTCGTTTTTGGCATGGGTGAAGGAGTCCTGCAGCATGCGCGCGATTTCGTCGTCGCCCAGCCCGTAGGACGGTTTGACCTCAATGGCGGTCTGAACGCCGCTGGTCTGCTCGTGAGCGGACACGGACAGCAGGCCATCGGCGTCGACCTGGAAGGCGACGCGGATACGTGCCGCGCCTGCCACCATGGGCGGAATGCCGCGCAGTTCGAAGCGCGCGAGGGAACGGCAGTCGCCGACCAGTTCGCGTTCGCCCTGCACCACATGGATGCTGATGGCAGTCTGGCCGTCCTTGAAGGTGGTGAACTCCTGGGCGCGTGCGACCGGGAGGGTGGCGTTGCGCGGAACGACTTTTTCCACCAGGCCGCCCATGGTTTCGAGTCCCAGCGACAGCGGGATCACGTCGAGCAGCAGCCAGTCGTCCGTTTTGTGGTTGCCCACCAGCAGATTGGCCTGCATGGCGGCACCCAGCGCCACGACCTTGTCCGGGTCGAGGTTGGTGAGCGGCTCGCGCTTGAAGAAATCGGCCACCGCGGCGCGCACGTGGCGCATGCGGGTGGAGCCGCCGACCAGCACCACGCCGTCGATGTCGTCCATGCCAAGGCCGGCGTCGCGCAGGGCTTTGCGGGTGGGGCCCAGGGTCTTGGCGATCAGGCCGGCGGTGAGCGCGAAGAACGTCTCGGCGGCGAGGCTGAGGTCGAGTTCCACGCCGGAGGCGAGCGTGGCGCGAATGCGCGCCTCGTCATGCCCGGTGAGGGTTTCCTTGGCTTTGCGCGCCAGGCTCAACAACAGCCGGCTATCCGTGACGCTGGCCTCCGCGACGCCGCCCTGCTCGACGATCCAGCGATAAATGCATTCGTCGAAATCGTCGCCGCCCAGCGCGGAATCGCCGTTGGTGGCGACCACTTCGAAGATGCCTTGCCTGAGGCGCAGGATGGAAATATCGAAGGTGCCGCCGCCCAGATCGTAGATGCAGAAGGTGCCTTGCGATGCCGTGTCGAGGCCATATGCGATGGCGGCCGCGGTCGGCTCGTTCAGCAGGCGCAGCACGTTGAGGCCGGCCAGCCGCGCGGCATCCTTGGTGGCCTGGCGCTGGGCGTCGTCGAAGTAGGCCGGCACGGTGATGACCGCGCCGGTCAGCTCGCCGCCCAGGCTGGCTTCGGCACGGCTGCGCAGCACCTTGAGAATTTCGGCCGACACCTCCACCGGGCTTTTCACGCCGGCGTGCGTCTCGATGCGCACCATGCCGGGGGCATCGACGAAGCGGTAAGGCGTGGCGGACGCGCCGGGCACGTCCTTGAGCCCGCGCCCCATGAAGCGCTTGACCGAAGCGATGGTGTTGTGGGGGTCGTCGGTCTGGCGCAACTGCGCCGCCAGGCCGACTTCCGGGATGCCATTCTGCCGGTAACGCACGACCGACGGCAGCAGGGCGCGCCCGCTTTCATCCTCCAGCACGGCTGCCGACCCGCTGCGCACCGTGGCGACCAGGGAATTGGTGGTGCCCAGGTCGATGCCGACGGCCAGCCGGTGCTGGTGGGGGTCGGCACATAAACCCGGTTCTGCAATATGAAGGAGGGCCATGCTGTTCTCCTATACGTTGAAGCTTTCGCCGCAGCCGCAGGAATTCTTCACGTTGGGGTTGTTGAATTTGAAGCCTTCGTTCAGGCCTTCACGCACGAAATCCAGTTCGGTGCCTTCGAGGAAGGTCAGGCTCTTGGGATCGATCAGCACGGTGACGCCGTAGGACACGAAGGCAATGTCATCGGGCAGGGTTTCGTCCACGAACTCAAGCGTGTAGGCCATGCCGGAGCAGCCGCTGGTGCGCACGCCCAGGCGCAGGCCAACCCCCTTGCCGCGTTGGTCGAGGAATTTTTGCACCCGGTTGGCGGCGCGTTCCGACAGCGTGATAGCCATGTCCCCTCCCCTACACCGAAAACGATTCGCCGCAGCCGCAGGTCGACACGGCATTCGGGTTGTTGATCACGAAGCGCGCGCCTTCGAGGCTTTCCTTGTAGTCGATCTCGGCACCCATCAGGTACATGTAGCTCATCGGATCGACCAGCAGCGTGACGCCGCAGTTCTCCACCACGGTATCGTCCGCAGCGCTGTTCTCGTCGAAGCTGAAGCCGTACTGAAAGCCGGAACAGCCGCCGCCGGAAACGGAGACGCGCAGCTTGAGCGCGGCATTGCCTTCATCCAGGATGATTTCCTTGACCTTGATTGCAGCCGCATCGGTAAAGATGATGGGGCTGGCTGTCGTCTGCATGTCCATGGCGCGTTTCTCCTTCAGGGGGCTCAGGCGGCAGCCGGATCGCAAGCTGCATAGCCGGCGCTGACGACTTCGTGCTTGTTGCGATAGTCGGCGACCGCGGCCTTGATCGCGTCCTCGGCCAGAATCGAGCAGTGGATCTTGACCGGCGGCAGCGCCAGTTCCTCGGCAATGGCGGTGTTCTTGATCTCAAGCGCCTGATCCAGCGTCTTGCCCTTGACCCATTCGGTCACCAGCGAGCTGGAGGCGATGGCCGAACCGCAGCCGTACGTCTTGAAGCGTGCCTCCTCGATGATGCCGTCGTCGTTCACCTTGATTTGCAGCTTCATCACGTCGCCGCAGGCCGGGGCACCGACCATGCCGGTGCCCACCGATTCGTCGTCCGCTTCGAGCGCCCCGACGTTGCGGGGATTTTCATAATGGTCCAGTACCTTGTCGCTGTAAGACATGTCGTTACCTCCGGTAAGGGGTGAGGCGCTAGGCGTGAGGTGTGAGAACCGGCCGCGCGCAGCGCACAACCAGACTCCTGACCCCTGACCCCTCACGCCTCACCATGATTAATGTGCGGCCCATTGCACGGAATTCAGGTCTACGCCGGCGCAGTGCATGTCCCACAATGGCGACAGATCGCGCAGCTTGCCGACGTGCTTGTGGAGCAGCTGCACGGCGTAGTCGATTTCTTCCTCGGTGGTGAAACGGCCGATGGAGAAGCGGATCGAGCTGTGCGCCAGCTCGTCGTTGCGGCCCAGCGCCTTCAGCACGTAGGACGGCTCCAGGCTGGCCGAGGTACAGGCCGAGCCGCTGGAGACCGCGAGATCCTTGATCGCCATCATCAGCGATTCGCCCTCGACGAAATTGAAGCTCGCGTTGAGGTTGTGCGGCACGCGCCGCTGCATGTCGCCGTTGAGGTGCACTTCGTCCATGCTGCTGATGCCGGCCCACAGCTTGTCGCGCAGCATGCGGATGCGTTCGTTCTCGGTCGCCATTTCCTCTGCGGCGATGCGGAAGGCTGCGCCCATGCCGACGATCTGGTGCGTGGCCAGCGTGCCGGAACGCATGCCGCGCTCGTGGCCGCCGCCGTGCATCTGCGCCTCGATGCGGATGCGCGGCTTGCGCCGCACGTACAGGGCGCCGATGCCTTTGGGGCCGTAAGTCTTGTGGGCAGAGAACGACATCAGGTCCACCTTGAGACGGCCAAGGTCGATCGGCGCCTTGCCGGTGGACTGCGCCGCGTCCACATGGAACAGCACGCCCCTGGCACGGCAGAGTTCGCCGAGGGTGTCGATGTCCTGGATCACACCGATCTCATTGTTCACGTGCATGACCGAGGCGAGGATGGTGTCGGGACGGATGGCGGCGGTGAATTTGTCCAGATCGATCAGCCCGCTCGGCTCGGGATCGAGATAGGTGACTTCGAAGCCCTGCCGTTCCAGTTCGCGCATCGGGTCGAGCACCGCCTTGTGTTCGGTGCGCACGGTGATCAGGTGCTTGCCCTTGCCCTTGTAGAACTGCGCCGCGCCCTTGATGGCGAGGTTGTCCGACTCGGTTGCACCCGACGTCCAGACGATTTCCCTGGGATCGCAGTTCACCAGCCCCGCGACCTCTTCGCGCGCCTGCTCCACGGCTTGATCCGCATCCCAGCCAAAGGCGTGCGAACGCGAGGCCGGGTTGCCGAATTTTTCCGTCAGGTACGGGATCATCTTTTCCGCCACGCGCGGGTCGATCGGCGTGGTCGCGGAGTAATCGAGATAGATGGGTACCTTGGGCATGAACGTCTCGCTCGGGTTGGCTTGCGTTGTGGGGGCGGCATGGTGCGCCGCCGGTCATGCCTGACTAAAAGCAACTCATGTGCCATGTCTGATAAATAGTGATAAGCGCTTGAATAGACATAACAAAATTGCCTGACTGGGCGGGATCCGCCCGTGTAGGCTTTGTCTGTTTTGCGACAAAGGCGCTGCTGTTTTTTCCGGGCGCAGTCGCGTCAAGCCATGGGCCGGCCCCCGCCGCGCCCCATGGCGAACCGTGCGTGATGTGCTTCGACGACGGGGCCTTGCAGACCACAGCCCAACAGAACGCGCCTTTTGTCGCATTCATGACACGGAGCGTGCGGCGTGAGATTCCGGCATTTCGGTGCCGGATCATGGACTTAGGATTGTTGGCGCTGCTGGCATTGCTCTTGCTGCAGCAAGCTTGATCGAAACCCCTTCAACTTTTGCAAAGAGCCCACCATGACCACGCTAGACCAGACCGCCTTCAAACAACTCGATGCCGATAAGCGCTTGCAGAATCCGGTATTCAAGGACGCCACCGGCGAAGCCGGCCGCTTCGGATTTCGTGGCGAAATCGCCATCAAGTTCGCGCCGCAGTATGCAGACGAAGCGCGCCCGCCGGAGCTTACGGCCGATCAGGTGATCGCCGTGGCGCATGAAGGCAAGCCGGGACTCGATTTCATGGCGGCCTATCTGCTTTCCTTCGAATACCTGAAACCGCTGGCGGACGCGATGGGTTCCACCCTGACGCCAGAGGGCAAGTACTTCCTGTTCTGCAACAACATCGATCTCAGCACGCGCTATCAGGTCCCCTACCGCGGCGCGACGTTCTATGTGCTGCCCATCGACGAAGCGACGGTTTACAACGAACTGCTGGATCTGCTGTACCTGGAGCGCATCGACCTCAAGCGTCTGAATTCGGCCGGCAAGGTGGACAAAATCGCCGAGACCGCGCTGAAATTTTCCGACACCTTCCCCACCATGAGCTACGAGGAAGGCCTGGCCGTCATGGGTCCGGTGCGCAACCCCAACGAGAACCGTCCGGTTTGATCCGGGATTGAACCTGCCGCTCCCCCTGCCCGGGCGAAGGTCCGGGCAGGGTATTCCTGCGGCATGAATCGACTCCGCCCTCCAGGATGCCCGCACCATGAACGCTGAGACCGTCATTGCCAATCCCCATTACGGCCGTCTCGGCGGGGCGGAAGGCGTGCGCGAACTGGTCGATCGCTTCTACGACCTGATGGACGAGGACCCCGACTATTACGGCATCCGCAAACTGCATCCCGCGGACCTGGCCGAATCCCGCAACAAGCTGTTCTGGTTTCTCAGCGAGTGGACGGGCGGACCCGCGCTGTTCGCCGAGCACGTCGGTCAGCCATTCCTGCGCCGCCGTCACGCGCACTTTGCCATCGGCGTGAGCAAGCGCGACCAGTGGCTGGGATGCATGCAGCGCGCCATGCAGGACCGGGAACTTGAGGCCGCCCTGCAGACGGAACTGCAGGCCGCCTTCTTCAAGACCGCGGATTTCATGCGCAACCAGCCGGAATGATCCGCTGGCCGATGCGCGCTTCCATGGCACGGTGTTGACCTGTACCCACCACGACTGGGAATTCAGCGGCGAATCGGGCGACTGCATCAAGGGCAAGCCATGCGCCCTCGCCGAACATCCGCTGAAGATCGAAAACGGCGAAGTGCTGGTCGATACCGCCGACATCACCCCTTGCCGCCTCGCCTAAACCCCGATCGGCACGGGATTCGTAACTTGTTCAATTTCAGGACACCTTCATGGAACACACCTTGCCCGCACTGCCCTTTGCCATGGATGCGCTTGCGCCGCACATGTCACAGGAAACCTTCGAATACCACTACGCCAAGCACCATCAGGCCTATGTGACCAATCTCAACAACCTGATCAAGGGCACCGACTTCGAGAGCAAGTCGCTCGAGGACATCGTCAAGTCCGCGCCCGCCGGCGGCGTCTACAACAACGCCGCCCAAGTGTGGAACCATACCTTCTTCTGGAACTGCCTCACCCCCAACGGCGGCGGTGCGCCCACCGGCGCCTTGGCTGACGCCATCAACGCCAAGTGGGGCAGCCTCGACGAATTCAAAAAAGCCTTCCAGACCAGCGCCGTCGGCAACTTCGGTTCCGGCTGGACCTGGCTGGTGAAAAAGGCCGACGGCTCGCTTGACATCGTCAACATGGGCGCC